>JBAYVD010000021.1:0-8849 GCA_041674745.1 Crocinitomicaceae bacterium | reverse complement strand
TGATTAATATAATTCGAAACAAAATAGTGTCAAGAATATTTTCGACTGTCAAAAGAGGGACACCCTATGTGGAATTAAACAAATTTGCAGCTTAAAAAAACAAGAAAAAATTTGGAAGTTATCATGGAATGCAGCTAAGAAACGGAGCCGTCCCCGAAGGGGCGGCTCTGTTTTTTTAGCTGGTGTTACCAACATTTCTATCAATCAACAACTTCGAATTGAGTTGAATCGATGCTCATCTATACCAGCTGCCTATTTTGAGTCTATAACCGAAATGTAACGATTTTTTTGTTACATTCGCAGAGAATGAAAATGCGTACTTCGCTCATATCGTTTCTTTTAATCTTTGCTTATTCCATTGGATTTGCACACGAACTTATTCCTCATTATCACGCGGAAGACGGTTTCTTCATTGTGAAAAACTCGGAATTTCACCACCACGTGGCTCCAGAAGATCGAGATTTGGATGACATATCCCATAACGATCACTTGGATGATGGTTTTTTGGATTACTTGGTGTGTATTGTAAGTCATGCCGACCATTCTGCGCATGATAATGTCGAATTTGTTCATCAGGGCGTTGACCTTTCAATCGATAAATTTATCTCGGCAGATTACATCTCATTGATTAGCCTTAATGAGAAGATTCACGTCCCCTATCAAAAATCCTCAAAAGTAATTTCTAAACCTTGCACAGCTCATTGGATGGAGCGATCTGAAATTCAGAGCAGACGAGGTCCCCCAAAATTTTCTTGATCTTTTAAATGCGTAGTGGGCGCATGTGGATACTGTTTGGTTCTAGCAACTATTCAGTACTTCTTTTTATTGACAAGAAAATATTAAATCATGATAGATAAACTTATTAAGTTTTCCATTAACAATAAGCTTGTTATTGGTCTATTTGTACTTGGATTAATTGCATGGGGAAGTTATTCGCTTAAGCAACTTCCAATTGATGCCGTACCTGACATCACAAACAACCAGGTGCAAATTATTACAATTGCGCCTTCCATCGCTGCGCAGGAAGTCGAAAGATTGATTTCGTTTCCTATTGAAACAACAATGGCTACCATACCTGAGGTAGAAGAAATTCGCTCTTTTTCGCGGTTCGGACTTTCGGCGGTAACGATTGTTTTTAAAGACAATGTCGATGTTTACTGGGCACGACAACAGGTAAGTGAACGATTGGTTGAAGCAAAAGGCAAAATCCCCAACAACATTGGGACACCAGAAATGGCTCCAGTCACAACAGGTCTAGGAGAAATTTATCAATATGTAGTTCATACCGAGCCGGGCTACGAGGATAAGTATTCACCAATGGAACTCCGAACGATTCAAGACTGGATCATCAAACGACAACTTTTGGGAACGCCAGGAGTGGCAGATGTTAGTAGTTTCGGAGGTTACCTCAAACAATATCAAATTGCTGTTGATCCGAATCAACTGAAAGCAATGGATGTGAGTATTGGCGAAATTTATGTTGCACTTGAACAGAACAATCAAAACACAGGTGGGGCATATATTGATAAAAAGCCAAATGCTTATTTCATACGAAGCGAAGGAATGATTGCATCGCTTGAGGATATAAAGAAAATTGTGGTGAAAAATACGCTGGACGGAAGCCCTGTACTCATTCGAGATCTCGCAAAAGTTGAGTTTGGCGAAGCAACGAGATATGGTGCTACAGTCCGAAATGGTGAAGGAGAAGTTGTTAGTGCAATTGTAATGATGCTGAAGGGTGAAAACTCGAATGAAGTGATTGCAAATATCAAAGAGCGAATAGAACAAATTAAGAAAACGCTTCCCGAAGGAGTAACGATTGAACCATTTTTAGACCGATCCAAATTAGTCGATAGTGCAATTGGGACAGTTACAAAAAACTTAATTGAAGGCGCATTAATTGTTATTTTCATTCTAATTCTTTTCCTTGGAAATTTTCGAGCAGGCCTCATTGTTGCATCTGTTATTCCACTTGCCATGCTCTTTGCAATCAGCATGATGCATTTGTTTGGCGTTTCAGGAAACTTAATGAGTTTAGGAGCAATTGATTTTGGTTTAATCGTGGATGGTGCGGTCATTATAGTTGAAAGTATTCTACATCGCATTGTCATGAATAAAAAGAAGCTGAGTCATATTAAAATGCTCTCGCAGACACAGATGGATGAAGAAGTTTACGAAGCTTCATCTAAAATTCGGAGCACGGCTGCATTTGGAGAAATTATCATCCTAATCGTTTATCTACCAATATTGGTGTTGGTTGGGATTGAAGGCAAAATGTTTGGTCCAATGGCGCAAACTGTATCGTTTGCAATTCTTGGAGCCTTTTTGTTATCCCTCACGTATGTGCCGATGATGTCCGCTCTGGTGCTGAGTAAAAAAACGACACACAAGGAAAATTTTTCTGATAGGATGATGAAATTCTTTCAGAAGTTATATGCTCCACTATTAGGATTTGCCTTAAAGCGAAAATTGATTCTACTTGTGTCAACCGTTGCATTATTTCTTTTCTCTCTGCTTGTCTTTAATGGCCTTGGAGGCGAATTTATTCCAAGTTTGGATGAAGGTGATTTCGCGGTTGAAACCAGAGTAATGTCTGGAAGTTCCTTGTCTGAAACAATCGACGCGTCCAATAAGGCATCAAAACTCCTCATGGAACGATTTCCAGAAATTGAACAAGTAGTCGGGAAAATCGGTTCTGGTGAAATCCCAACGGATCCTATGCCCGTTGAAGCTTGTGACCTCATGATTATTTTAAAAGATAAAAGTGAATGGACAAGTGCCAAAACAAAGGATGAATTAGCCGAAAAAATGGGCAAAGCACTAGAAGATATTCCAGGTGTTACATTTGGTTTTCAACAACCAATTCAAATGCGCTTCAACGAGTTAATGACAGGAGCACGGCAAGACGTAGTGATCAAAGTCTATGGAGATGATTTGGAAATGCTTACGGATTACGCAAATCAAATTGGGAAACTGGTGAAAACTGTTGAAGGAGCGGAAGATTTGTACGTGGAAGAAATCACAGGATTACCCCAAATACAGATTATTTTCAATCGAGATGAAATTGCCAAATACGGACTTAGTATCGCCGAAATCAACCAAACCATCGAAACGGCATTTGCAGGAAAAACAGCCGGAATTGTTTACGAAGGTGAAAGAAGGTTTGATTTAGTTGTTAGACTAGATGAACAAAATAGATCAGGAATTTCCGATGTTGCTAATTTGTTCATTCACACAGCGAACGGCGACCAAATACCACTCAATCAATTGGCAGAAGTTTCTTTTAAAGAAGGCCCAAGTCAAATCCAACGGGATGACACCAAAAGAAGAATCACGATTGGGTTCAATGTTCGGAACCGAGATGTAGAAAGTATTGTGCAGGAGATTCAGGAGAAAGTTGAGAAAAATGTCACCTTCGCTTCTGGTTATTATCCAACGTATGGAGGGCAATTTAAAAACCTGATAGAGGCGCGGTCTAGATTAATGATAGCTGTGCCTGTTGCATTGCTCTTAATTTTCATCTTGCTCTTCTTCACCTTCAGATCAATGAAGCAATCACTTCTGATTTTCACAGCAATACCTTTGTCGGCAATCGGTGGAATCTTCGCGCTTTACCTTCGAGATATGCCGTTTAGTATTTCGGCAGGCGTTGGATTTATTGCACTCTTTGGTGTTGCGGTATTGAATGGAATTGTACTAATCGGAGAATTTAACCGATTGAAAATTGAAGGTTTGGAAATAAAAGATCGGATTGTCCAAGGCACGATGGTTCGATTACGACCAGTGCTCATGACTGCTCTCGTTGCGTCATGTGGCTTCTTACCAATGGCAATTTCTAGTTCATCTGGAGCAGAAGTTCAACGCCCTTTGGCAACCGTAGTAATTGGCGGATTAATCACTGCGACATTCTTAACGTTGATTGTCCTACCGATTCTCTATTACTATTTCGAAAACAACAAAATCAAATTAAAACGAATGAAAAATAGTACGCTAATATTAATGCTGTTACTGCTACCACAGTTTCTTTCTGCGCAAGATAGTACCGTGGTTTTGAACTCTGTTGATGACGCCATTACGATTGCCAATGAGCGAAGTCTTTTATTGAAGGCTGCTTCGACCCAACAAAAAATCAATCAAGAGAACCTAAAAACGTCTTTTGATCTGGGTAAAACACAAGTCGGGTGGCAGCATGGACAATATAACAGTGTTAATTCCAGTGACAATTACTTTGATGTGAGTCAGAGTTTCGCCTTTCCAACGGTTTATATAAATCAAAGTAAAGTGGCCAAAAACGGCATAGAATCTGGCGAAATAAGATTTGAACGGCAACGGATCGAACTTCAGTCGGAAATTAAAAACAGGTATGTCCAGTATTTATTTTTGAAAGAAAAGGTCAATTTATTTCAAGAGTTGGACAGTAATTATGCGCAATTGAAGAAAGTCGCTAGAATCAATTTTGAAGCTGGCAATTCCACAGCACTCGACAATTTGATGATGGAAACCAGCGCACTAGAAATTTCGAATAAGTTACGTTCGAGTACATCGGATTTGGCAATTATTGAAACGAGCATAAAAACGCTCTTAAATTTAGAGACTTCAACTACTTTGCAAGTGGATGATGACAGTTTCACCGCGACCTCAGCTCTATTAATGGATAATCTCTCCATTGAGAACAATTCCGTTCTCAAGGAGTCGTTAATTGATGTTCAAACCAAAGAAAGTTTGGCCAAATTAGAGCGTTCTAGGTTGTTTCCTGATCTTTCGATTGGTTATTTTAATCAATCATTAAATGGCGAGCAAACCGTGAATGGCGTGAATCAATCTTACGGTCCTCGTGATCGATTCCAAGGCTTTTCTGTTGGAGTTGCTATTCCTATATGGATCCGTCCTCAATTGGCGAAAGTAAACATGGCAGATTTACAGATTCAGATGTCCACACAAAATGCAGAACTGGTCGAATCACAAATTAATGCGGATTTATTGAACGCAAAAGCGCATTATGTGCAGGCTCAAAACACCGTTCTTTATTACCAAGAAAACGGATTGAATCAGGTTGAACAATTACTCAACAACGCGTACAAATCGTTAGAGTCTGGTGATATAAGTACAATTGAACACTCGCAAATAATGAATCAAACAATTTACATCCGCTTAAATTACTTACAAGCTTTATTGGATTACAAAATCTCAATTATTCATATCGAATACTTAACAGGTGTTCAGCAATAAGAAAATCATGAAAAGAACTATCATAAATATCACAATTATGCTCCTGGTTTTTGGAGTTAGTAGCTGCGGAGAACAAGCGAAAGAGTCACATGACGAGCACGCTGGTGACGAACAGGGTCACTCTGAAAACACTGTGGAAATGACACAAGCACAGTTTAACAATGCGGAAATCAAAATCGCACAAATAGAAAAACGAAACTTGAGCGACCTATTAATTATTAATGGCCTTGTCGATGCTCCACCTCAAAATTTAATTTCAGTTTCTGCTCCACTAGGTGGTTATGTGGTAAGCACAGATTTGGTCGCTGGAATGTATGTGAAAAAAGGACAAAAATTACTTACAATTGAGCACCAAGATTATATTCAACTTCAACAAGATTTTCTAGACAAGAAAAGCCAACTTGAGTACCTTGAGTCGGATTTTAAACGTCAAGAAAAGTTGAGAACGGAAAATGTCAATTCTGAAAAGTCGTTTCAACAAATTTCTTCTCAATACAAGAGTATGAAAGCCCAAGTAACAGGGTTAAAGGAAAAATTAGCGTACATCGGCATTAATTCTTCCTCACTTACTGAAAATAACATCACAAGGCGCGTAACGATTAAAGCACCGACAAGCGGTTTTGTTTCTATAATGAATGTAAATATTGGAAAATATTGCAACCCAACGGATGTCCTCATCGAGCTCATTGACACGGAACATTTACATGCCGAACTAACCGTCTTTGAAAAAGATTTAGGTAAAGTGAAAATAGGTCAAAAAGTACGTTTAAACATCCCGGGAAGTTCAGGAGAGGAAGTTATGGCATCGATCTACCTAATTGGAAAAGCGATTAACAAAGATCGGTCAGTGAAAATTCATGCTCATTTCGATAAGGAGAATAAAGACTTGGTTCCTGGAATGTACGTTAATGGATCAATTTCGATTGAAAACAATGATGTTTTTGCGGTGAACACGCCGTCGGTTTTAACATTCGATGGGCACGATTACATTGTCCTATCAGAAGGAACTGAAATGGAGAAAGGAGTGAAAATGCACCACTTTGAGCTGAAAGAGGTTATTAAAGGCGTTTCTGAATCGGGATATACAGAGATCAGTTTTGTCGAAAACATAGATGCTACAAAAGTTCAATATGTTTCAAATGGAGCATTCTCGATTTTAGCTATGCTGAAAAACAAGGAGGATGAAGGAGGACATGGGCATTAGTAAGATGTCAAATTTTGATAAATTATTTAATAACATCCTGATTGACAAATTAAACGTCAGTCAGGATGCTATTATGCCTGACGCGCACTTCACAGGCGACCTAGGCGCAGACTCACTTGATATGGTAGAAATTATCCTTGAATTCGAAATTGCATTTAAGATTGTAATCCCTGATGATGAAGCAGAAGGTATTATCACTGTTGGTGATGCAAAGTCGTTTATTAAAAAAATGATACATGAGTAAATCAATAGAATCAGAAGTTTTGAGAGAATATGCACTCTCTATTTTAAGTGCAATTTTACTACTTGTAGGAATCTATTTGGAGTTTTGGTCGAATATACCTATTAACGAATTTATTCTAATCGGAGTTTATTTGATAGCCTATTCCTTTGTTGGATTACCGGTTGTTTGGAGGTCATTAAAATTGATTTTACGACTGGATATTTTCAATGAATTCTTTCTAATGAGCCTTGCTACAATTGGAGCCATTGCAATCGGGGAGTATGCAGAAGGCGTTGCTGTAATGCTTTTTTATTCAGTAGGTGAGTTATTTCAAGGTGCAGCAGTTAGAAAAGCTAGAAGGTCGATAGAAGCGCTATTAAAATTACAAATTGAAGAAGTAATCGTTATAAATGGCAATGAAAAACGAACGGTCCATCCGAGAGAAGTACAGATAGGTGATACAATACTTGTTAGATCTGGAGATAAAGTGGCGTTGGATGGTGTACTCGTTTCTGAGAGAGCTACTTTCAATACCTCAGCATTAACGGGTGAATCAATTCCAAGTGATATTAATAAGGAAGATAAAGTTTTGGCTGGAATGGTTAATTTGAACGAACCTTGTCAAATTCGGGTAACGACCAGTTACGAAAACACGAAACTTTCCAAAATACTAAAACTTGTACAAGACGCGACAGGGAGAAAAGCACCTACTCAACGATTCATTTCTAAGTTTGCCAAGGTGTACACGCCCATCGTTGTTGCACTCGCGACATTGCTTACATTTCTACCTTATTTTTTCACTTCTGAGTACGTCTTCACAGAGTGGTTGTATCGCGCGCTGATATTCCTCGTTATCTCTTGTCCATGCGCATTGGTCATATCTATTCCCCTTGGTTATTTCGGCGGTTTAGGCGCTGCTTCACGTCACGGAATACTTGTGAAGGGATCAAATTACTTGGATTTACTCGCCAAAGTTGACACAGTCGTAATGGATAAAACGGGTACGCTCACAAAAGGAGTATTTGAAGTTGAAAAAGTTGTCTCGTTAGAAATTGAAGCATCACTATTTGTTCAATTGGTCGCAGAACTTGAGAAAAATTCGAGTCATCCAATTGCAAATGCGATTGTAGCTTACTCCGTCAAATATCCTTCAGCATTGCATTCAAGCACTGAAATTGAGGAAATAGCTGGTCATGGTCTCAAAGGGAACATAGGGGGATATGAAGTAATGGTGGGTAACAGTCGAATGCTCGATACATTCACTATTGCTTACGACGCTGAGCTAAAGAATATTGTCAACACGACGATCTTTGTGGCGATAAATGGGAAGTTTGCTGGTTATCTTACAATTGCAGACATCCTAAAAGAAGATGCCAAAATTGCTATAACGAATCTTCACAAAGAAGGAATTGAGCGTGTGATTATGTTATCAGGAGATAAACAATCTGTGGTTGATCAAGTTGCTGGACAGCTTAATGTAGAAGTTGCGAAAGGAAATTTATTACCTGAAGACAAAGTGAACGAGGTACAAGCTTTAAAAGATCAGGGCAGGTTAATTGCCTTTATTGGTGACGGGATTAATGATGCGCCAGTTATTGCACTTGCAGATGTTGGCATGGCAATGGGCGGTTTAGGCAGTGACGCAGCGATAGAAACTGCAGATATTATCATTCAAACAGATCATCCTTCAAAAATTGCAACAGCCATTAAAATCGCGAAAGCAACGAAACGGATCGTATGGCAAAATATCATTTTTGCATTTAGCGTGAAGTTAATCGTCCTTATCCTCGGAGCTGGTGGTTTAGCATCGATGTGGGAAGCCGTGTTCGCTGATGTCGGTGTTGCATTGTTAGCCATATTAAATGCCGTCAGAATTCAGAGAATGAGATTTTAACGAATTGAAGTGTCGTTCGATTTTATTTTCTATTGTAGGGTTGTGTAATTGTATTTGTTGGTAACAATTGGCTAATAGGAACGTTCCTATTATTCCCTTAGTATATTAGGCACTAATCTAGTGGATTTTTTATAATTGCAAAAGTATTTGTGGCAACATGTGTATATATTTCCGTAGTCTTACTGGATTTGTGTCCCAACAAGGTTTGAATATACCGCAAATCCGTGCCAGCTTCCAATAGGTGCGTAGCGAAACTATGGCGAAACATATGCGGGTTGACATGTTTTTTTACTCCTGCG
>JBAYVD010000020.1:0-19517 GCA_041674745.1 Crocinitomicaceae bacterium | reverse complement strand
CAGAAATGCTGGACTTTTTTGTTTTCAGGAAATAATTAAAGTTAATCAGAGGGTCCTTGGCTCCGAATAAAACCAACTTCTGTGAAGTTGTGTTTTTTCGAGAGTCCTCAGAAACAATAAAGCTGGGCTTTTTGTTTCTGGGATTCGAGCCCAAGAGGAAGAGCAAAATAGGTCAATCGTAAGATTGGCCTTTTTGTTTTTTAGCAAGTACCTACTATTATGAAATATCAGGTTTATATACTGCATTCTGCTCAGTTGAAACGTTATTATATTGGGGTTACGACCAATTTAGATGTTCGTTTAGGGTATCATGGAAGAGCAAAAGGTTCACGAAATTGTTTTTTGTTGTATTATCTCAATCCAGGGTAAAATTAAGAGGGAGTTTGCATCGAGTTCTTGCCTTTCTATCATTAAACTCTCCGGGATACCATTTTGGCATGCTTTGAACAATTCTAATCGATTCTTGACGGAGTAATTTATGTCCTTCAATTACCTCAACGTTAGAAATACTTCCATCTGTTTCTACAACGAAAGAAATGATAACCTTGCCTTGTACATTTTTCTTAATCGCCTTTTCGGGATAATTTAAGTTGTTAACGATGTAATCACTTAATGCTGTCAAACCACCAATAAATCGCGCATCTTTTTCTGGATATTCAATAATATTGTTATCCTTGAGATCGCCTAAAATATAGGCCTTATCGAATAAAACTTCGTTGATTTTTAAATTATCAATTGTTTCTGGCCCACAATCTTTATTTTCAATTTTTTGTCCATTTTCATTATAAACCGCCCAGAATCCAGTTTTGCTATCTTTCACAAATTCACCAGTTTCCCAAGTAGAGCCATTTTGATACAGACTATTGAAGGAGCCACTTCCTTGGTCATCGATTTTACTTGTGCAAAGAATGGCGCCAGACTCATAATATCGCTTCCATTCCCCACGGATTTTGCCATTCGTGTAATTTCCTTCTGCGCGCAACTTGCCAGAATTATAATATTCCAAATAGGCGCCATTTGATTTGCCGTTGGAGTAGATTTTGTTTTGACGAACTGCACCGTCTGGATAATAACGAATGAACTCACCATTCAATTTTCCATTGGAATAATGAGATATCAGGCTTTTGTTGCCCGTACTATCAAAATAATTGAATTGCCCGTTTTTGACTTCTAATTTTGCGTCTTGATAATAGCCGCTCATTTGTAATACGCCGTTTAAATAGTTATCTTTTACAGCATAAATGTTATTACCTTCTTTCGTTATTTCGCGGTAATATGAGGCAAGTTGTTTTTTAGTGACCTTCCAATCTTTGTCAAAATAAATTGTTTTTTGACTATGAAAGGCAAAAATTGAAATGAAAAGTAAAATGGAAGTAAGCATTATTTTTTTCATAAAAATGTTATATGTTAATTTAAGTTCACTCCAAAACCTCCAAAACATTCGCCTCAATGCGTTCACACAACTGATCCGTTGGTAAATCATTGTCATCGGTGCCAAAAGGATCTTCAATTTCTTCCGCCAAGACTTCCATACTGACGAGAATATAGAAAACAAACGTGGCAATCAATGCCGACCAATACCCAAAAATGGTCACGAAAGCCAAAGGCAAGGTGGTGACGTAGATGAAAATGAATTTCTTCAAAAACAACGAATAGGAAAAAGGGATGGGTGTGTTTTTAATCCGTTCGCAAGCACCAATGCTGTCCATGAGCGCGTTCAGATTTTTGTCTAAAATGAAAATGTCCTCGGGAGTAAGGATCCCTTTGTCGCGCAAGGCAATCAATTTTTGAAAAATCAGATTTGAAAGGGCCAGTGGAATGTGGTTTTTCGAACGTATTGAGTCTAGTTCAGCTGCATTCAATTTTAAGTCTTCAACATGCACACCTTTGCGTAAATGTTCTTTGCAGGCATGGGTAAAATTGGGAATCATGCGTTTGAAAAAGTCTCGATCTTCTTCATTTTTCACTAAAACCGCAATTTTCGAAGTAAAATTACGAGAATCGTTGACCATTTCTCCCCACTTTCGTCTTCCTTCCCACCAACGATCGTAAGCCGTGTTGGTGCGAAATACGAGCAACAAAGAAATCACAAAACCAATCAAAGAATAAACGGCTACCAATTTTTCAAGGATGGTTTCATTCGGAAAAAAGGTCATTACCAAGTAGTCAATGAACAAGGTGAAAACACCAATGTAGATGAGTTCTTTCCACAAAATGCGCAAGGTGTCGCTTTTGTGAATGGCGAAAATTAATTTGAACCAACTTTTCGGGTTGTAGTTTACCATATCGTCAAAATGAGGATTTCAAAGGTACAATTCTACCTTGATTTTGCAAGAAAAAGGTAGTATGCGTACCCGGAAGGATCATTTTTTATTTACTTGTTTGACATGCAATTAACACCTGTTAGTTCATGAACTATTTCAGGATGAACTTTGAATTTTGTTAAATTACCTTTAATATTGTCATCGGTTAATCGATTTTAGATAATCCTCGTATTTTTTTCCTTGATTTAGGAATTCATAGTGCTTTTAAAAGCAAGCTATTTAACTAATAAATTTAATTATCATGTTAGAGTTTTATTCTGCCAGTACTCGAATGGTCAATACAAGAAGAGGTGTAACCGAATGTTTGGAAGCAGCTTTGGGCGAAAATAACACCGATTGTGACTTAGTGATTCTGCATGCATCCATAGGTCATAATTTTGAGGATTTAATAGATCAAGCAAAAATTCACTCTCCCAATGCTCGCGTGTTAGCTGCTTCCTGCTGTGGAATTGTTGGAAAAGAAGGTGTCAGTGAGTCCATGAAAGACATTGCTCTTATGGCCATAAAAGGGCGTGATTTTGCGATTAGTTCTACCAATGAAATTTATGGACATAATTCGTACGAAAAATCTCTTCAGATGGCGAAGGATTTGAAATCGGAGTCGGATACAATCAATATGATTTATTTTTTGGGATCGGGAATTGATATCGCGAATGATCAATGTATTAAAGCATTTGAAGAAGTTTTTGGACCGGAAATCACCATTTTTGGGGCGACCTCTTCCGACAATATGAAAGGATATATCAATTATCAAGCTGTTGATGACGAGGTATATGAGCATGGCGCGTTTGCGGTTGGATTTTATGACCCAACCCTTACAATTGAAACACAAGCAACCCATGGATTTGTTGCGGTTGGAGAACCATTAGTTGTCACCAAATCGGAAGGACACATTATTGAAGAATTGAATGGGAAACCCGCTTGGAGCGAATATTTGAAACATTTGGGGCTTGCACAGGAATCTACTTGCGGCGATTCAATTCCCATCGGTGCCTTGGGCGAAGAACTTTCACCAGAATTGGCGAAAGAATATGGAAATAAGCATATTTTGAGAGTCGTAACCAAACACGTTGGTGAACACATTTATTATGCTACTGAATGTGCGGTTGGTACCAAATTGTGGCTGACCAAACGCGACGAAGAATTGATTTTCAACGAAATGGACAGAATCGGAAAAGAAATGGTGAATAGAGCTGGAGACAAACAACCTATTGCTGTTTTTCATGCGGATTGTTTGGCACGGGGACGATTTTTATTCAATCGAATCATAAAAGAAGAACTCGTGAATCGTATGCAGTATCCGTTTTACGTAAATGGAGAATGTCCACCTTGGTTGGGTATGTATGGATTTGGTGAATTTGCGAAATTGGGCGGTCGAAATACGTATCACAATTACACCTCGGCTTTATATGTACTCTACAGATAATGCGCTTCTTCGCACCGAACGGTTGGTATGATTAAAAAATCAGAATACGATAAGTTAGTAGAATCTTACAGAGATTTGCAATTGCGTGTCACCCGTTTTTCGAATGTTGAGCAGGAATTGATCAACATACGCGATCAATTGGATGATGAGTTGAACATTTACAAACGCTTGAGTCAGTTTAATGCAGATTCATTCAAGGTTATAGCACAAGTTGATTTTCTAAAACTCGTTAGCGAAGCCATCATTGATTTGTTTGAATTGGAGTGTTCGGTGGTCTATTTCAAATCACAAAACCAGGAAAATTATACGAATTTACTCGTTGAGGGCTTCAACCTGCCAGCAGCAAACAACTTGCTTTTTGAAGAACAAACAAGGCAATTAGTAGAAAATTTGGCGTCCAACAAGACGAGCAAAATATCGGTCGAATCATTCGCAAATTTATCGTTGTATACTCCGTTTCACGAAGGTGTGGCTTTTGTCTTTACCAACAATATTTATGATTACTCCATAAATTTAATCGGGCTTGTCACTAAAAAGCACGCTCCCTTATACGACCCAATTGAAACACGTGACGAGACAATATTTGAAGTTTTTGCGCATCAAGTTAAATCGCATATTGAAAATCGGCTGAAAGAGGAAAAAATCAATGCACAACTGCTCGATATTTCAAAATCACGCATCGAATTAAAGAAATTATCAATGATTGCGACAAAGACCAAAAATAGTGTCGTAATATCAGATCGTTTTGGAAATATTGAATGGGTTAACAAGGCATTTGAGGAAGTGACGGGTTACCAAAAGGAAGAAGTTATTGGAAAAAAACCAAAAGAATTTCTTCAGGGACCGTCTTCTGATGAAAAGAGTATTCAAAAGATTTCTTCTTCCTTGAAGAAAAAACAAAATGTCGAAGTAACTATTCTAAACTATAAAAAGGATAAAAAAGCCTATTACAATCAGCTAGAAATAATACCCATATTCGATGAAAATGAGGAATTGATCAACTTTATTTCACTGCAAAAAGACATTACAGAAGAAACAAAATTCAAACAAGAGATTCTTAAAATAAATTCACGGTTTGAATTAATTGCACAAAAAACAAATATTGGCATTTGGGAGTGGGATGACATTCAAAAAACGATTCATTGGAATGACGTGCTTATCGACATGTATGGCGTTCGTCGATCAGATGTTGAACCGGAATTGTTTGATTTTTGGAAAGCATCCTTGCATCCTGAAGATCGTGAGCGAATTATTGCAGAAGTTGACGACCTGATTTCAGATAAAATCACTGACAGTTTGGTGCAAGATTACCGTATTCGGCGTTATGACAACCAAGAAGAAAGGATTTTAAAATGCCACGTCATAGCGGAACGTAACCCAGATGGCAAGATGATTCGTTTAATCGGAACAGCGACCGATAATACAGAGATAAAACGCTTTGAAGATGATATTCTTGAAAAAAATGATGAATTAAAGAAAATCAATGCGGAACTAGATAATTTCGTTTACCGTGTTTCGCATGATTTGCGTTCACCGCTATTATCAATTAAGGGAATTTTATCGCTCCTATTTCTTTCAGGAAACTTAACGGAGGAGACAATCAGCTATTTAAAACTTGCGGAAAGTAGTGTGATTCGATTGGATGAAACGATTCAAGAAATATTGGAATATTCAAGAAATGCTCGATTGGAAATGACTTTGCAGTCATTTGATGTGGAAGAGGTTGTTCGCCAAGTGTACGAAGATTTAAAATTCTCCACAGACACTTCTATTCGGTTTGATTGCGATTTCAACGGTTCGTCCATTATTACTTCCGATAAATCGAGAATAGAAATTTTAGTAAAAAACTTAATGGGCAATGCTTTTAAATACAAGCGAAACGATATTTCAAACCCATTTGTTCGTTTTAATATGTCGATGAATGACCAAGAAATCCAGTTGAGTTTTGAAGACAATGGTGAAGGAATTGAAGAAAAACACTTGGATAAGATCTTCGACATGTTCTATCGTGCGAGCAGCCAGAGTCAAGGAACGGGTCTTGGATTGTATATTTGTAAAGAAATAGCAACAAAACTAAACGGCAGCATAACGCTTTCATCGCAACCCAAAAAAGGAACAACAGTGCAAATTAAACTCCCAATAATCAACTTATGAAGCATTTTCTTCTAATTGATGATGATGAAATATTCAATTTTATCCACACTCATGTTATTTCTCATGAAAATAAAAAGGCGAAAATTACGGTTTTTCAAGCGGCGAATTTGGCCATCGAATATTTGAAGGAGAATCCAAATGACACACCCGATTATATATTTTTGGACGTGAACATGCCGGGAATGAATGGTTTTGAGTTTTTGGAGCAATACGATTTGATTGAAAATACCAAGAATGATCCTCCCAAAGTGTACATGGTTACTTCTTCACTTGATAAGCGAGATCATGATCGAGCCGGTGCATTTAGTCAGGTAGCAGGTTTTATTGATAAACCCATTACTGTTGAGTTTATCAAAAGTTTGTCGTAACACAAACATTATATTTTGCCGCTAGTCTGCAAGATATTTGGGCATTAGCGGTGACACATTGAATTATTTTTATTTACTTTGTAACACAAAATTTATACAGATGAGTTCTTCAACTATTTTTTACGCAATCGCTGATTTCATGGGTAAATACGGTTTCATGCCTTACGAGTGGGATTGGTTCAAAATGATTTTTAATTATGGAGCGATTGTTCTTGGTTTTATTGGTTTGTTCTATTGGTTGAATTTGCAAATGAAAATGACCAAAAAAGCAAAAGAAGAAGGAAGACTATTTTAAGCTCGTAAAAAAGAAATTGAAGGTTGTTGGTCTGAGGGCTAATGACCTTTTTTTGTATTGTACCATGAAGGATCTAAGTGTAATTATTACCGCAGGAGGCATCGGAAAGCGTATGGGTGGGAATTTTCCTAAACAGTTTCGTTTGTTGGCCCAACGACCTGTTTTGATGCACACAATCCAAGTCTTCCATGATTTTGCACCACAAGCCCAATTGATTCTTACGTTGCCTGCAGAATGGAAAGAAATGTGGGCCGAATTGTGTTTGGAACATCATTTTGCCCTTCCTCATGAAATGGTGGATGGAGGAAAAGAGCGGTTTCATTCGGTGAAAAATGCCTTGCAAAAATGTACAGCGGCAAAAATTATGATTCACGATGGTGTTCGGCCATTGGTGTCAAATCAAACGTTGGTCAATGGCTATCAAGCATTGGAGAATCATGCTGGCGCGATTCCTACCGTGGAATTGGTGGATTCTTTGCGTTGGGTCGGTGAAGGAGAAAACAAAGCGGTCAATAGAAGCGATTACAAACGAATTCAAACGCCTCAATGTTTCCGAAAAGAGCAAATTTTGACAGCGTACGAGGTGGATTTTTCGGAAAATTTTACCGACGATGCTTCCGTTTTTGAAAAGGCAGGTTTTCCACTTTTCCTTTTTCCTGGCAATGAAGAAAACTTGAAAATCACCACAGAAAATGACCTTCTTTTAACAGAATTTTGGTGGGCACAGCACAAAAGCAATTCCCAAAGTTCTAAATAGCCTTATATTTAACGTCTTTAAGTACAAATGAAAGTTACACAGCACATTCAAGAATCCAAGGAAACACTTTTCTCGTTTGAAATACTGCCTCCTTTGAAAGGGAAAAGTATTCAATCTATTTTCGATGGAATTGATCCGATGATGGAATTCAAGCCCAAGTTTGTGAACGTGACCTACCATCGGGAAGAATTTGTTTACAAAGAAAGAGAAAAAGGATTGTTGGAGAAAATCGCGATTCGCAAACGACCCGGAACGGTTGGAATTTGTGCTGCGATCATGAATAAATACGATGTAGATGCTGTGCCACATTTGATTTGTGGTGGTTTCTCCAAAGAAGAAACCGAAAATGCCTTGATCGATTTGCAGTTTTTAGGCATTGATAATGTGTTGGCTTTGCGCGGCGATTCCATCAAAACGGAAAGTATTTTTCGTCCACACGAAGATGGCCACCAATATGCCGTAGAGTTGATTCGTCAAATTACGGACATGAATGAAGGAAAATACATGCTCGATGATGTGGATTTGGAACCAACCAATTTCTGTATTGGTACCGCTGGTTACCCGGAGAAGCATTTTGAAGCTATGAACTTGTCGACAGATTTGCATTACTTGAAACAAAAAGTTGAAGCCGGCGCAGAATACATCACCACCCAAATGTTTTTCGACAATCAGAAATTTTTCGATTTTGTAAAGGCTTGTCGTGCTGCGGGCATTACTGTACCCATCATTCCAGGGTTGAAACCGATTAAAACGTTGAACCACATTTCCTTTTTACCGAAGTTTTTCCACATCGATTTTCCGGAAGCTTTATCCAAAGAATTGCTCAAATGCAAAGACAATGCTTCAGTGGAACAAGTGGGAATTGAATGGGGAATTCAGCAGTCTAAAGAATTAAAAGAAGCAGGCGTTCCTTGTATTCATTATTACACCATGTCGAATTCATCACAAGTGCAAACCATTGCCAAAGAAATATTTTAATATGAAAAAGATAACCTTAATCACCTTTTTGTTCATCAGTTCATTGTCTTTTGCGCAAAAGCAAAAACTCCAGCTAAACAATGCTTTAATTGTGGGTTTGATGGACAAGGAAGATGAACGATTTATGCTCGAAATTGCGTTAACAGAATTTTTCGCAAACGAAGGCGTGAAAGCAGTACCTTCTTTGAATATCTTGAAACAAGGAAGTGATCCTTCGTTGTTGGCAACCGATTCCATGCGAGCAGTGGTGAAAGAAAAAGGATTGGATACGTACATGTTGGCTTCCGTTCGAGGGTACGACAGTCGATTCAAAAAAAGCGAAAAAAATGATGCGATGCCCGTGGCCTTGGATTATGGTACTTTGTTCTCACTTTTTCGAGAAGAAGCCACTTCTGTGACATTTGAATTTTTTATTTACCGCAACGATGTCTTGGTGAAAACAGCCTTGGTTCGATGTGGCAATGTAAGCTCCAAAGAAACAGTGCTGAAACGCTTGAAAAAGAAATTGGCGCGCAAGGCGAAAAAGTGGTAGGTTTTGCCACATACAAGTTTGAAGTATTCAAGTAGCCACAGATTCCGCAAATTTTGGCGGATTTATTTGGTTGGAGTAGGTGTTTATTCCCTTGAGTAATCCTTAATCATCTGTGCCATCTGTGGCATACAAAAGGATTGTAAATTTTAGCCACAGATTTCAAGGATTTTCGTGGATTAATATGGTTCAAGTATGTGTACATTCACATAAAAAATCCTTATCATCTGTGCTATCTGTGGCATACAAAAGGATTGTAATTTTTACCCACAGATTTCAAGGATTTTCGCGGATTAATATGGTTCAAGTATGTGTACATTCACATAAAAAATCCTTTTTCATCTGTGCTATCTGTGGCAAAAAAAGGAATTCCCAATGCCATATCAGCATCGAAACCTACGCCAATTTCATCAACTTCGCCACGTATTTTCCAATAATATCAAACTCCAAATTGATTTTGTCGCCAATTTTTAATTGATGAAAACTCGTGTGTTCGTAAGTATACGGAATGATGCAAACCGAAAATTGATTGTCCATGGAATCGACTACCGTTAAACTGGTTCCATTGACCGTAATTGAACCTTTTTCTACCGTTGGTGAACTTCCGTCGTACTGAAAGGTATATTTCCAACTCCCATTTTGATCTTCAATGTTGGTGCAAACCGCTGTTGTATCCACGTGGCCTTGCACAATGTGTCCGTCCAAACGGCCATTCATCACCATGCATCGTTCTAAATTTACCCGCGTACCTACTTTCCATTCGCTCAAGTTAGTTTTGTCCAGCGTTTCTTGAATGGCGGTAACGGTGTAGGCATCCTTTTCAAGTGAAACAACCGTCAAACAACAACCGTTGTGGGCTACACTTTGGTCTATTTTCAACTCATGTGTGATGGGTGAACTAACTGTAAAATGAATATTTTCTTGTTCGTGAACGATGTTTTCGATTGTTCCGAGTGCTTCAACTATGCCTGTAAACATTATTTGTCGTAAATCAAATGAATAAATCCTTGTAAATCAAAAGTTTCCTCGCCGCTTAGTTGGATGACAAACGCGCGGCAGGTGTAAAAGTAAACACCTTCGGTCAATTTTTTGTTCGTTTCCTGATCCATTCCATTCCAAGAAATCATCGGATCTTCTGTGAAGAAAACTTGTTCTCCCCAACGATTGAAAACTCTGAAATCTACCTTGGAGATGAATTTGTAAGGCAACAAGGGATGATACAAATCGTTGGGTCCGTCGCCGTTGGGTGTGAAAACATTTGGCAAAGCATAAACAGGATCGCAATTGTCGACACAAACGGTTTGTGAAGCCAGACTACTATTGTTGTATTGCACCGAATCCGTAGCGGTAACGTAATAGCAACCCGCAATGGAATTATCCGATTGAAACAGATAAAATGTATCCAAATCGGAGGAAATGGTGGCAATGACCTCAAAAGGACCTGCTTCCGTTGGCGAATAGTGTACTTGATAGGCAACTACATCGTCAGAGCAAGAATTGTTGGGGTTGGACCACGTGATGAGGTTCGTCAACGATTCGCAATCGGGCACGATAGCAACGGAACCAGGCGCGCAAGGTGGCGTATTATCATAAGCGGCGGCACAAATGTATTGTGACCAATTGTACAAGGTGTCGGGCAAGGAAGCCAACGAATAGCGACCGATACTGCGCACTTTGTAACAATGTTCTTGCCCGTTGACCAAATTGTATTCCGCAAAGTAATTGGTGTCGACGGTGGCAATTAGGGTATAGGTCGCGCCAATTCCATTGGATTTCCACACTTCGTAGGCAAAATTGTTCCACGGAGTGAAATCGTCCCAGTTCAATTGCATGCCGTTGTCAACAGGATTCGGTTTGATGAAAATGGAAGGCGCGATTGCACTGCGGCCTACGGCAACGCCATTGTTCATCAATTCAACTTGGTAATTGTATTGAAAAGCCGTTGTTTCGATGTTGCTGTCGACAAAAAAGGTGTCCAAGGAAAACAATGAAGGAGAAACAGCTGAACTGTAAACCAAAGTTGTTGGATTCGCAAATTCTTCTCCGCTGTACAAACGATATTGATACGGACCGGTATACAAAAGTGTGTCCAATTCTTTCGGATGTGTCCAACGAATTGAGTCAATGCCGAAATCAAAATCGGTGCTGTCTACTGTTACGTGAGTAATGATGGGCAAGTCAAAAGGCAAATCAACACAAACCGGTGGCACCATGCAACTTTCCGCTCCATCGGGATAAATTGCAGTGACGGTGTAACAATACCGATTTCCGGCTACCAAAGGACCAAAATCGGTAAAAGTTATGTTGGTTTTGGAGGTGCTTTCCCCAATCAATTTGTAGCCTAAACTCAAGGGTTCTTTTGCGCCACAGCAGTTATTCGCTGAATAAGAACTGTCGTTTTTGCGGTAGATATTATAACCGATTACTTGCGGACAATCTGCCATGTCCCAGGATAAGTTGGCTTCACTTAAATTCGCTGAAATTTGCAAATTTTGAATGGGCGGACCGTTTACACGAATCCGAACGGATTGAAGCGCTTTCAAAGAAACATTGGGTCCATCGTCGGATGCTTCGAAAGTGAAAAGATAAGGCGTTTCCCGCACGGCCTCACAAGAAGGGGTCCAGGAGAATTGTCCAGTTATCGGGTTGCCGGGAGCAGAAGTAGAAATAAATACGGCTGGGGAAATCTGTAAATTGAATCCTTGTCCAAAATAGTCCCACGATAAAATGGGTACATCGCCTGGTGAAGCTGGACTATCGGAGGCTGTCAAAAGTTTTACAACCGTGCTGTCTACTTGGACACAGGTGTCTGAAAAGGAACTCATGGTAGGCGGCGCATTTCCGCAACTGCCTTTCACGGTAATTTGCATGTCGCGAATGACGTAGCCAATTAAAATGCCATTTCTAAATTCATTCACACGAATAGCGACATTGTATTCGCCTTGAATGCTTGGGGAAGCCCAAGTAATAGTTCCAATAATTGGGTCGATTGCCATGTTTCCGCCACCAACATCCTGTGGGTATTGAAAAACGGAAGGAATAGGCATATCCAAACAATCTTCTCCTTTGCACGGAATGATGGTGTAGCTCAAGCTATCGCCATCTGGGTCGTACGCACCTAAATTGTAAAGCCAAGGTTGATTGGTACATGCATTTTCAGGGCAAGGACAATCGTCAAATAATAATGAATTGTTTGGGGTGCCCAAGAAGGGAGAAATGATCAATTGGGTTTGAATACAGAAAATGGTAACGACCGAATTATTGATATTTAAAACATTGGCATTTCTATTCGGATCCTCTACAGTAATTAGGTAAGTGCCTGGGCCCGTAAAAGTATGATTCCCGATATACACATTTTTCTTCGTGTCGGGGGAAGGGTAATCCCAGTATTGTACCAGATTTAAAGTGTCAAAACTTCCGTCTCCGTAACGGATTTCCAATTTGTCACGGTTGGCCTCACTGGATAATTTGGTACACGTGGTAATAGTAAATTCGTAGGTATTCCCCATCAAATGGCGGTACGTAATTTCTCCAGAACGGTTGTGCGTTGCCAAGGCTGAAAACGTCAGCAATTGGAACATCAAAAACCAGAAAAATTTTACCATTGTGCAAAGGTAGAGAATTTTGGGCAGGAGAGGAAAACGTTTTTAAGCAAGCGGGAATGCTTTGCTCTAATTAGCAAATCGGTCGGGTGAGAATAGGCTAATTTACCGTTTGACATATTTCTTTGGCGAGTTCCATTTGACCTTTTTTACTGGAAAGATAATTTCGGTCCCCTTCGTTGGTCAAATAGCCCATTTCCAGCAATACCGTTGGACAATTGGAATGGTTTAAAAGAAATAAATTCCCATCTTTTGCTCCGCGATTGTTCAACGTGTATTGGGATAAATTGTAGGATAATTTAATGGCGTACATGTGTGACTCTTCGTAAAACGGGTTCTCTTTGGAAACAATAGCGGTAATCCCATTTTCATCCTTGTTTTCTGAACTATTGATATGCAAGGAAATCAATAAATCGGGTTTGATTTCATTGATTTTTTTTACGCGTGTTTCTAATTTCATGAATTGATCGCCATCCCGTAAAAAAATGATTTTTGTAGGAAATTTTTTGCTTTCAATTGTGATTTGTTCGGCAATGTCCTGGAGAATGTCTTTTTCAGACAAACCTGCACTTTGCGCTCCTTTGTCTTTTCCACCGTGACCAATGTCGATTAAAACGGTTCGCTCAATAACGGTTTGTTCCGTTCCAAATGAAGTGAGAATTAAACAACTAAAAAAAATAAACCGCAGGGAAATTCTTCTGTTCATAGCTTGGTGATTTTAATTGTGTGTAAGTCAAAGCTAAACAATTTTCAGGAGTAAAAAAATAGTTCAGTTAAAAATCAAATTAGCTTTGGTTTGGATTAAAAACGGAAACCCAACCCAAGATTGACAATCCAACCCAATTTATGGGTAGAGCTAAGATCCGTTGCCGTGCGCAATTCTATTTGTCCATTATCCAAGTTGGTATAGCGTGTAGTGTTTTGTATAGTTTGCAAACCCAAACCGAAGGAATTGTTGAAATAGACATGTTTGGCTAACAAAACTTCAAACCCTAAATGAGTGTATAAATTTAAATTGTGACGGGTCGCTTCAGTTTCCATTTGAAAAGAGTGATCGAATGTGGGTGAACCAACCGGGATGATTTCCGCATTGTAAAAAGATTCGGTGCGTAGCAATCCGTATTGGTATTCTGTCGAAAACTGGATGTATGGCTGAATGTTATGCGGGTTGGCCGATGCGTAGATTCTAAAATTGGCATCCACCGTTAAAACTTCGTTGTTTTTATTTCGAATTTCATAATCGTCAAAACTCGAATAAACGAAACGAGGGCCGATGGCAAAAGCCACCTTGTTTTTCTTTAAAGTAACGAAAGGAGTAAGCCCATTTTGCCCTAAACCAGAAAAGGTTGTCGAAATTTCGGTTCCTAATTTTAATCGATTGTCTGTTCTGCTGTCTTGGCCGAAAGCCACAAAATTCAAGCAGAAAAAGAGGAGGGAGATTTGTAGTTTCATGGTTTTAAATTTTGATTAAAAACGATGCTCCAACAAATTTATTGTTTTTTAAACAAAAAAACAACTCCTTAAACGATGATGTTCAAGGAGTTGTCGGTGGAAGGCTAGAATTGCTCAACCAAATATTTCAGCAAATCAGTGGAGGTTACAATTCCTACTAAGTCTTCCCCTTTTAAAACGGGAATCGCATGAAAATCTTTCGTTGACAACAATACGGCCGCGTCGTAAATGGTATCCTCTTCTTGCATGGTTTCTAGATTTTTCGACATTACTTGATCCAACGTCAATACATCAAACATTTCAGTGGTCAAGTTTTCTCCGTCAACGGTATTGATGAAACTAATTTTTTGAATGTCCGTGGATGATAGCATCCCAAGTACTTTTTTTCCTGAAACAACGGGTACATGACGAACATGTTTCGTCTTCAGAATGTCGTTCACTTCCTTTAATGTTTGGGTAAGATTTACTGTTAAGATGTCGGTTGACATGATTTTGGAAATGGGTGTTCTTTTTTTCATCTTGAATGAATTTTTTAAAGTAAAACGGGTGATTGCACCGTGCAATCATTTAGCTTTTTGAAACGAACTTCCTTCGTCTTTTTCTACTTTAAATTTCCAAAGAAAAAAAGGTCCAAAATAGAACCTGTGTCATGTTTTTTGGAGAAAATCGGTTGTATCTTTTGCCTTATTTTTACACCAGATTTTATACAACTTTTTCGTTTTTCCTGCGTTGAATAGAAAATAGAACCTTTTAAATTTTTGAAGTATGAAACGCGTGATGAAAATCAGTCTATTTACAGTAAGTCTAGCTTTGCTTTTGGTGCAATGCGGTACCAGCAAAAATTCCGGCAAAAAATGCGATGGACGAAAAGCTACACGCACGCCCATGGGAAATATGTAAAAGATGCAGATTACGGTAGTTTCAACTAAGCTTCAAGCGCACCAAAATTCTTCGCGGTTTCGCACCAATGATTGGCCATTGTGGTGGGATCTGCACCAATGCTTCGGGCAAGTTGCAAAGCCAAAGCCATGAGCAAAACGGAGGCTTCATGAAAATCATGGTTCGTTTGCAAATGTCCAAATTGTTCTTGGGCTTTCAATTGAAGAAAATCATGGTGTTCTTGAACAAAGATGCGAGGTGCATTACTCGAAATTTCCGGAATCATCAAATAGTCCAACCATGCTGGCCCGATACGTTTGGTCAAATCCTCCGGCGCTTCCTTTCCCATTTTTCGCCAAAGTGCCAAAGTTTGGGTATCACCAGATGCGGCCAAGCCTGTTTCCAATAACAATTCAAAGGCCAAGTCTGCCAGATTCTGCATCAATTCCAAATAGTCATCTTGCGCGATTTCGAAATTCTTCGTGGCTTGACCTTTCAAATAATCCTCCACCCGAAGATTGGGCAGTTGTGCAACGTCGGGACAACCTTCCAAACAAGGAAAAGAGCTTCCTTCGTGAATGTAGTGCGTCTGATTGTTCTGAATCTGGCGCCCAAGCGGAAACAAACGACAAGCCAACGGTCTACCGACATGCACGCCACAGCCAAAACCATCTATATATTGACTACAAGCCGATTTTCCTTTCGAATCGGTTGGTCCGTTAAACCGCAGTTGAATGCCTCCCAAATCACAAAATCGTTCTCGAAATTCTTTGGTGGTGATCTTTTTTTCTTGCGCCAAACAGAACAACTCCCATGGGTTGAGCATTACTCGATTTCCATGACAACAAGTTCCCGCACGCGTACAGGTAAGCGGCAAAATGTCTTGGAGTTGAAGTGTGATGATTTTCATGGAGCTAATTTACTGAGGCACTAACTGTGTCAAAGTTAAAATGTTTTGAGAGCAAATGAAAACAGGCGTGTAAAATTCAATTAAACAAGGTGGTTTTTTAGGGATTTAAATAGGTGTTCCGATGGCATTTGTATCTTATTTTTTATTGATAGTTGGCTGAAATCTAGTATTTTAATTTAGACCAATTATGTATAAATAGTAAATTCTAATTTAGATTAATTACGAATAACCTTTAATTTGTTGATAGAAAAGTTGTTACAATGGACGGGTGTGGTTTTTTGTAAAAAGGTCAAAAATGAGGCCTTATTTTTTTCTGAATTTTTATATATTTTTAATGTAAACAATGGATTTGTTGCTGACCCTCAACCTTTAAGAGTCCAGATTTTACAAATCTACCTAAAACCAATTTATCATGAAAAAAGAGAAAATTGTGTTGTTTTCATTAATCGCCACTGCCTCATTTTCTGTCTCTGCACAGGAAGTAGTTTCCTCACAAGGTGGCTCGTATTCTAATGCCAACGGTAACGTCGACTTTACGATAGGCGAAGTGATTATCAACACGGGAACAGATGGTCAAAATTACATCACTCAAGGGTTTCATCAAACCAACTGGAATTTTTTAGGTTTGGAAGATTTTGCACCGAGTTATGTTGCAACCATTTTCCCCAATCCAACCGAGGATATCTTGAACATTCGAGCAAGTATCTTTGAAAATGTGACTTACTCACTCTATGATGCAACAGGTAAACTTGTTCTGCAGAATATTCTTGTGGGAAGTGAAACTCCCATTCAGGTGAGTCACATTGCACCTGGTAGTTATTCATTGACATTGAATAGCGCAGCTCAAACATTGAAAACATTTAAACTAATTAAAACTCATTAAACTGAAGAGTATGAAAAGAATAGTACTTTCCATAGTTGCCGCAATGGCGCTATCATTCAGTTCTTTTGGTCAAGCGCCAGAAGGATTTAAATACCAAGCCGTCGTGCGAGACGCTGGTAATCTTATTTTAAACAACCAATCTATAGGCGTACAACTAAGTATTCACCAAGGAAGCATTGGTGGAGCAACTGTTTATACAGAAACATTTGCTTCCACAACGAATGCTTACGGTTTGGTTAATTTGGAAATTGGAAACGGAACCTCTGTTGACGATTTCACAACAATTGATTGGGCGAATGGTCCTTTTTATATCGAAACAGCAGTAGACGTAACAGGAGGAACGTCTTATACATCCATGGGCACAAGCCAATTGATGAGTGTTCCTTATGCCTTGTATGCAAAAACATCTGGAAATGGAGCGGGTCCAGCAGGTCCTACAGGACCTCAAGGTCCAGCTGGAAATGACGGTGCTACAGGTCCTCAAGGAGCAATCGGTGCTGCCGGTCCTCAAGGGTTAACGGGGGCTACAGGTCCTCAAGGAGCTACAGGAGCTACAGGTCCAATTGGTGCAACGGGTCCCCAAGGCGCAACAGGTCCTCAAGGAGTTACCGGTCCACAAGGTATGACAGGTGCTACTGGACCACAAGGTCCAGCTGGTTTGAATGGCGCAACAGGTCTCCAAGGATTAACTGGCGCAACAGGTCCAGCGGGTGCTAACGGTTTAGACGGCGCAACAGGCCCAATGGGACCTCAAGGTCCAGCAGGATTGAATGGAGCTGATGGAATCAACGGAATTAACGGTGTTAATGGTTTGGACGGTGCAACTGGCCCAATGGGACCTCAAGGTCCAGCAGGTTTGAACGGAGCAGACGGAATCAACGGTGTTGATGGTTTAGACGGAGCAACCGGCCCAATGGGACCACAAGGACCAGCAGGATTGAACGGAGCCGACGGAATCAACGGAGCAACCGGCCCAATGGGACCTCAAGGCCCAGCAGGAAATGACGGTTTAGACGGAGCTACAGGCCCAATGGGACCACAAGGCCCAGCAGGAAATGACGGATTAGACGGTGCAACAGGCCCAATGGGAACACAAGGCCCAGCAGGAAATGACGGATTAGACGGTGCAACAGGCCCAATGGGACCTCAAGGACCAGCAGGAAATGACGGATTAGACGGAGCTACAGGACCAATGGGACCTCAAGGCCCAGCAGGAAATGACGGATTAGACGGTGCAACAGGCCCAATGGGACCTCAAGGACCAGCAGGTAATGACGGATTAGACGGAGCTACAGGACCGATGGGACCGATGGGACCAGCAGGAAATGACGGATTAGACGGTGCAACAGGCCCAATGGGACCACAAGGCCCAGCAGGTAATGACGGATTAGACGGAGCTACAGGACCAATGGGACCTCAAGGCCCAGCAGGAAATGACGGTTTAGACGGAGCTACAGGCCCAATGGGACCTCAAGGCCCAGCAGGAAATGACGGATTAGACGGAGCTACAGGACCGATGGGACCACAAGGCCCAGCAGGAAATGACGGATTAGACGGTGCAACAGGCCCAATGGGACCACAAGGCCCAGCAGGAAATGACGGTTTGGATGGAGCAACTGGTCCAGCAGGATTTGTATCCTTGAATGGTGCAACGGGAACTACCCAAACTTATGCTGTCGGTACAAGTGGAACAGATTTCAATATTTCAACGGTAAGTGATGTTCACACCTTCAATATTCCGAATGCAGGGGCTACATCCAGAGGTGCGGTAAGTACTGGAGCTCAAACAATCGCTGGAGCAAAAACTTTTACTGGTAATACCGCCGCTACAACAACAATGGTGGTTGGTAATAGCACAGCAACTGCAGGAGCGACTTTGGATGTAAACTCAACAACAGGAACCTTTTTAGCGCCTAGAATGACAACTGCTCAACGTGATGCATTAGTATCTGTACCTGATGGAAGTATGATCATCAACACAACTGCTAAAAAAGCACAAATCGCCTTTACCAACACTGCCGCAAATTTGAATCAATCTACTTGGGGAGCTTTTGCGGGTGTAAACTTTATCGCTTCAGGTCAAACTATGGGACAAACATTTACGGCGGTTTATTCTGCTTCTGTTACGAAAATAGAGTTTTATGCAACTTATCGAAATGGTTTGACAGGTACGATTACGTCTTGTAAGGTATATGACGGATATGGCGGAGCTTTATTAGCGACATCTCCTAATACAAGTACTTTGGATAATGGAAATACCACACATGTATTTACATTTACAGGCCTCAACTTAACAGCAGGTAACTCCTACTATATGGAGCTCACCATGACTTATAGCGGAGGAGCACTTTACACCTACTATGGAACGCCTTATGCAGGTGGTTCAGCGTATTTTAACAATGTGATAAACGCAAATGATTTACCTTTCCAAGTTTTCCATCCAGCGTCAGTAACGACTTGGGAAAATTTACATTAATATTCTTTATTTGCATTAAAAAAGCCCTCTTCGGAGGGCTTTTTTTTTAAAGGCAATTTCAGTTTATTCTTTTGCCTTCATCGATTTGTAAACAAAGTACCCCAAAGGAATAAAAATTAGTCCCAAGGTAAGTGGTAAAAACCAAATTCCAAGCCCGACGGTTTGTCCAAGCGCATGCTGAATGGTTTTGTAATCGATCAATCCAAAAATAAAAACGATGATTGCTTTCAAATAACGAATCATTCTGGTGGCATTGGTGTATTGCTTCAACGCATTTTCAGATGTGACCTCCGTTGGATAATTAAATACATGCGGAAATTTATTCAAAACGGTCATCCCGATGAATAAGATGGTGGAGATCTGGATATTCCGACCAAACTGAACCACCTATTCCGCGTGAAAGTGAACAGGGTAAGTTGAACTCTTTTTTTGTTTGATTATTGACCATTGAATGGACTAATTTACTTATTATTTTCTTGATTAT
>JBAYVD010000019.1:0-30070 GCA_041674745.1 Crocinitomicaceae bacterium | reverse complement strand
CCCAACTTCGTTATTTTTTCTATCTTTAATTTAAAAATAACTCGACATAACACGAAGTTTGACTCATTCAGTTTACTTTTAAACTTGAGATTTCTGATCGAGTCAAACTTCTATACGTTATGCCTAAGCTTATGACGACACGTAACAAGTAACGACAATGAGAATAATTTTCATAATACTAACAACTATTTTGACTGTTTTGGCCGCTTGTAACCAGAGACAGGACAATAGATATAATAAGTCTATTGACTCTATTGCGACTGAAATTAAAGACACCCAAGATAAAGTATTCAAATCAAATAGACTTGATTCGTTAGAGACAGACCTCGGACTTGGACTCGTTTCAATCAACTTTGACGACAAAACAACTTTAAACTTCTATTCGACACCTAACGACAAAAAGGCCATAAGAACAATTCAGTTTTTTAACGACAAGACAATTAATAGTTGGAACATTCGTGACCTTGACAAACATAAAGAATGGTTAAAACCAGAGATTTTATGGCTTGACTATTCCCAATTCGTTTTTCGTTGCTTGACAAATAATGACAGTTGGTTAAACATTGTTGTAAACAATGAAACTGGAGAGACGCTATGGCTTAAGAAAAGTGATTTGACAACTTTTAAAAATTGGGAAAACTATTTAACAGAAATGTTTGGAGTTGCAAGACTGCCAAACCAACAACAAAAAATTAGAGTTTCACCAACCGACAACTCGGACGAAATAATTTATAAAGGACAAGACTGTTTTCAAGTAAAATCAATGAAAGGAGAATGGATTGAAATATTTACGGCTGACTATTGTGACGAGAGCTATACAGATAGCAAAACGAAAATAAAATCAGGCTGGATAAAGTGGCGACAAGGAAACAAATTATTAATTGAATATTTCACAACAAGCTGACAGATGAATGAAAAGAAAGCCTAGGCATAACATCATATTTGCAAAAGCGGGGGGGTTGTGCTTCTATGAAAGTTTAGTGCTAGGTTCAAGTTCGGTTTTTCAAATGAACATTTGTGCTAAAATTCCCCGCCTTCGCAAATATGAGAACCGTTATAGGTAACTGACGAACTGTGTAAACCATGATTGAAACATATAAAATAAATGGATGGGAAGATGACGAAACAGGAATGTTGTTGTTTGAAAATGACAACTGGATTCTTGTAAAACATATTCCTGTGGATTATCAAATTGATGGGTTCAAAATTTACCGTAAAAATTGGGTTGAAAGTCGAAACAGCGGAGAAAAGGAAGCGCTAATCGAACGAGTTTTAAAACTGAAAAAAGTTTCTTCTGAAATACCCGATATTAAACTAGATAGTCCTCAAGAAATTTTAACTCAAATAGAATCTAAATATGGATTATTTGAATTCCAAGATGACGATGGCGATGAATTATTTTACGGCAAATTCGATAAGATTGATGATGATGATTTTACAATAAATATGATTGATTCGACTGGTGAAATCATTGAGAGCTATGAATTTGATTTTTCATTTGAAGAAATTCGATCAATCACTTTTGAAACAGGTTATTTTGAATCCATCCGTTTACTTATGAACGATAATTTGAAATAAATACCTATAACAGCCGTCTAGCGCCAACCCTCCTATTCTTACTTCGAAAGAACGGAAAATTTAAAGGAAAATAAGTTTAACTTCGAAACTATAATTTATTTAAAGAGTCGGGCCGTGCGCCAGGCGGCAAAACGTTATAAGCCATGATAAATAGAAACCTAAAATTTCATGAAGAGCATAATAATACTTGTCATAAATTCTGTATTTTTCAGTAATTGTATAGGACAAAATGATAAATTGAATCAATCGATATATTTGTTTAAGGACAAAAACGGGATTTATTTATATAACCCTGAGACAAAAAAGGAAGAACTTATTTTTAAAGCTTCAAATACTCAAGTATTTCTTGATGAGCCATATTCTTTATTTAATGACACCTTAACATTTGGAATTAAAGGAGAAAGAGAATTTCTACAGACTTCAACAACAGAATCAGGAGGTGAAAGGTATTTTAATGATTATTATTCGGTCGACCTACGAACTGGTAAAAACTGGTTAACGAAAAAGGTTGTTTACGAGGTAATCGGCCACTCTAAATTGAATGTGAAAATTTTGCAATATTCTAGTAATAACAATTCAACTTTAATCGCAGACACAACAATGATTTATAAGGGTTCATCAGGGTCATATAAAGGAACAACTTATAATAATTTTAAACCACGATTTTATACAAATCAAACACTAGGCACTAAGTCCGTTTTTTCATATCGGGGGAGCATTTACTACGTTGACAAATTGGATACAATATTATTAGCTAAAAACCCGGGAAATTTTAATTCCAAAACTGGAAGTGGATTTTTTGAACCACAAATTGCACCATCTAGTGAAAACGTTATTTTCTGTTACTACCCTAGTCTTTGGGAAACAAATGAAAAGCCATCCCTTCAAAAGGTCAATATTAAAACAATGAAAATTGACATCTTAAAAACTGGTTACTTTAATAATCCTACATTTTCCAAAGATGAAAGATATATTTTATTTTCTCGTAACGAAAAAGAAGGCAATTTAGACACATGGCAAAGCGATATTTATATTATTGATTTGGAATCTTTACAAGAGGAAAAAATAAGTGAGGCTTTTTCAGGACAATGGGAATTAAAATAAAGGCTTATAACACGCCCTATACTCCACTGCGCGGTGTAAAGCGCAATCGTTAGTGGTAAGCAAAACGACACAACCCAATGACACAAAATCGTAAAGAAACAGCTTGGAAAAAGAACAGAAAGTTTGGAGACATTCACGGTGGACGAATGCGATTGAAATGTACTGATGGAATTTTTGAGAGAAAGCATAGTCTTTTGCCTCCGACACTCGGACAAGAAACACCAATTTTTATTCAAGCCAATGCTTCAAGAGATTTTTATTTTCCTGTAACAATTGATGAGATCAAGGAAACGCTTAAAAAACTTCCCAAAGAACATACGGAATATTTGACTCACTTTTGGCTAGACAAAGTGAAGAAGTCAGAATATTATAAAGGTGAAACGTTGCAGGCAGAATTCATTTGTGGAAGCAAAGTTTACGTCATAAAACTTTATGCGGTTCCGAACGATAACAGAATGATATTTGGACAAACTAAACCGACAACTAAACAATTGAGTTTTTACAAGCAATATTGTACTGACTTACAACATGACAAAAACGGATGGTATTTGCAATGGACATCTGAAAGCTATAAGAAGTACTATTTGGAAAAATTGCTACTAAACGAAATTGGTCATTCTGTAGATCATATGTATCAACGTTTTTGGAGTAAGGCGAACTCAAAACAAACAGATGACTTTGCAAATAACTACGCTGTAATTTGGGGTAACAATGTTAAACAAGCGATTGACGGAATTAATGAACCAACCACTAACACCAAATAAGCAAAAGCGCAAAAAGTACTATATTTGATAGGCGCCTTTGCCTATTTGGAAAACGTTAGCTTCCTTTCATAAATGTACATAACACACCATTTTTTCGGGACCTTTAAAAAACAATAGAACCAATATGAAAAACCTACTCCCCTTTTACCTTCTGATTTTAGCTCCACTGGCCTTGCTACTTTGGCTCAGCCAAACGGACTTAATCCACCCAACCTTATCGATTGGACTGCTGTTATTTTACGCACTCATTTACAGAACCTTCACAGACGGAAAAAAACTGGTGGAAAAGCAGATTATTCGGAAAAAAGAAATATGGAAAATGATCATTCCTGGCTATCGAATTCAGCATTTCCGAGAATTGTATTTGAAATAGCCCTGTGAAACCAAATGAAAACGTCCGTTGCCATCCTTTTTCTCTTTTCCATCTTTTTCGGTTCTGCCCAGTCCGCCAAATTTTCAGTTGGAGCCAAGTGGAGCTATGAAAATTCTTTGATCCGAGACTCGTTTTATTGGGAATCCCCTTATGCGAGAAAGATGGACTCCATTTATCCAGTAGCAATTCATGGTTTTCGGTATTCGGATGGAATGGCCACCGTGCAATACAATGAGCAAGTCGGATTTATTGACTCCAACCGAACCATCCTCATTCCGTTGATATACCAAGATAAACTAGGAGCAAACACCTTTTCAAATGGTCTAACGCTGGCGGTTAAAAACGACCAATGGGGCGTCATGGACAAAACCGGTAAAGCGGTGATTCCTTTTGTTTATGACGACATGAAACGATTCAAGAGTTTGTTTTACGTAGCGAACAGAGACGGCAAGTGGGGCTATCTCGACTCGACTGGCCAAACGATTTTGCCCATGCGCGAATACAACAGCTCCTACCTATTAACGAAAGCTGAAATGCTTGAATTAGACCATCGATATCAACAAAAAGAAAATCGCGAAAATTCCGTTCCCATTTCCAAAGGAAAGGCCATTCGAATCGCAAAAAGAAGAGGTTATTACTTAAATAACGACGACATTTTCAAACCCCAAGTTGAATTGAACGCCAACTTAGACACCTGGATCATCCATTCCACAAAAAGAGGAGGCAGCACGCACAAAGGCGATTGCGCCCATACAAATGGCTGCCTAATTTTTATACAGTATAAAATGGAAATCGATGCAAAAACCGGTCGTGTTCAGCGTAAATCAAAAATTAAAAGTCGTATGCCAATTTATGAATAATATCGGTTTCCCTCGCAACAAGGGATGAAACATGGCTACCGAAAAAAACAATCGAAGCTGCGATTTAGCGCTAATAAATCTTACTTAGTTCATAACCTCATCCCTCTCACTCTCCCCCAAATAAGCTATCTTTGTCTTCAGATAATTTATGCTCCGCGAACAACTTAAAAACATTGAGCTATTTTTAAGAGGCTCCAACTTTTACAAAGGTTTACGGCTATCCTTTGCCGTGGTGACACCTTTGGCAGTTCTCTACGCTTTCGGCGTTGTGCAGTATGCACCCGCAATCATTGTGGGCGCTTTTTTAAATGCGCCCGGTGATATTCCCGGCAGTTTAAAACGGAAGTTCAACGCCATTTTGATCAGCATTGGATTCACCATGCTCATCACCACCATCATTCTCTTTTTAAAACCGTATTTCTTCCTCTTGCTCCTCGCGATGGCGGTTATTTCCTTTTTCATTTCGCTGATTTCCGTCTACGGTTTCCGCGCTTCTTTGGTGTCGTTTTCGGGTTTGTTGTCGATGGTACTGGCTTTTGCTATTCAAAAAGAAACCGCAGAAGCCATTTTCACGCACGTTGGTTTGATGGGCGTTGGCGGACTTTGGTATTTGCTGGTTTCCTTCGCTTTTCAGAAATTGGCTCCCAAAAAAGACAACAACCAATTGCTCTCCGATACGCTCCTACTCATCGGGAATTATTTGAAAGTCAGAGCGCGCTTGTTGACGAAAATTGACGAACGGGAAGCGCTCATGCAACAAGCTTTGGTCTTGCAAACACAAATCAATGAAAAGCATGAAACCTTGCGCGAGGTACTTCTCATTGACCGAAAACGATCGGGCCGATCGCATTACGCTGAAAAGCAATTGTTGATGTTGATTTCCTCCATCAACATCTTTGAATTGATCGAAGCCAAACACCTCGATTACCACGAAATCGACCGTTTGTTTCAAGGCAAAGAACAGCACCTAAAAGCGTCAAAAAATCTGAACAAAGTACTCGGCAATCACCTCATCCAACTCTCAGAATTGCTGATCCAAAACCAACCTCTTCCCAACAAAGAAAAATTGATGAAAGCCTTGGCCAACGCAGAAGATGCCATCCGGGTGTATTTCGACGATGTGCAATTGCCCAAAGCAAGAGAAGGAGCGCTGCTCTTGCGAAATCTCTACGATTACCAAGCCTTGTTGGTCGAAGAAGTTCGCGCCATTCGACGGGTAATGGCGAATGTGAAAGAAGCATCCCGAGTTTCCCTAAAACGTCAAGATGCCAGCCAATTTCTCACCTTGCAAGAATACCACTTCAGCATTCTGGTCCAAAACCTCAGTTTTAGTTCCAATATGTTCCGCCATTCGCTTCGGTTTACCGTGGCGATGTTGTTTGCTTTTGTTCTCGGCATGTATTTGGATATTCAAAACGCCTATTGGATTCTCTTGTCGATTGTCGTGATTATGCGACCGAATTATGGCTTGACAAAAGAGCGCACCAAAGACAGAATTATCGGAACGTTAATCGGAGCGACAGTAGCGATTGGAATTGTATTGCTCACACAGAACGTAATCATTTACGGAGTGCTCGCGATTATCTCTTTAACGCTTGCTTTTGCCCTCTTACAGCAAAACTACAAATCAGCAGCCGCCTTCATCACCATCAATATCATATTTATATACTCTTTGATGAACCCCAATGCCTTTGAAGTAATTCAATACCGCGTAATCGACACGGTGATTGGAGCTACAATTGCCATAGTCGCGAATTACCTTTTGTGGCCCAGATGGGAAATTTACAATTTGAAAGATGTGCTGTTAAACGCGCTGAAAAAAAACAAAAATTATCTCTTAGCTACCCACGATTTATACCACGACAAAACCCAAAAGCAATTGGCGTATAAAATCGCGCGGAAAGAAGTCTTTATGGCCATCAGCAACCTGAATGCTGCTTTCCAGCGTTTGACCCAAGATCCAAAATCCAAGCAAAAGGAATTTCAATTGGTCTACAAGCTGGTCACATTGAATCAAACCATGGTTTCCGCGATTGCTTCGATTGGTAGTTTTATTCTCAATCATCAAACCACGCCCGCTTCGAAAGAATTTGACGTCCTGATTACAAAAATCGCCAACACCTTGCAGCAAGCCTGTGCCGAATTGGAAGGTGTTTCGCCCAACTTACCGGCCGACACAGCAACCATTGAGGCGGCGCAAGAAACTTTGATGAAAGCCTTTCATGATTTATCACACGAACGTGATGAAAGCATCCAACAAGGCAATACGGAAATGAACACGGAAACCTTGCACCATTTGCAGGAGGCCTATCTCATCACCAGTCAGCTGAATTGGTTAAAATCCCTTTCTGAGAATTTGAAAAAAGCAACGGCGAGTTACCAACAAGTTTTGTAGCCAACACCTTTAATTAGAGAAAATAGCAGCATGCTAGGATTTGGTATCTTTTAAAAAAAACAGCCCTGTTATTTGTAATTCTATAGTACTCCAGTTTTGCTACATGATACAAGATTGAGTAGACAAAAACTTACGCTTTTTTGCTTAGTTTGAAGCCAAATAAGTAAACACAACCCGAAAACCAACCGTTTTGTCTGTTCCCGAAAAGGGTTTTTTGGAATCAATGCGCACATCGTAGCCAGGACTATTCCATGATCCTCCTACCGCTATTCCTTTTTCGTCTATCATTTCAGCAGCATTTCCGCTTAGGTTACACACACCGAATGAATTCGGCCAATAGGATATGCTCGGCGCCAAAATATCGGAAGTTGAAGTCGCCGCAACCGGAGAAATGCCACCCAAATTGATTTCTAATTTTCCAGTTTCCTCATTGCGTGTAATGCATTCTTCGCCAATGCGCGCAAAATTGCCTAAGATTTGTCCTTTTTCGTTGCGCGTTTCATTGGAGCTCCATCCGTAACGTACACTTGCGTCGTCGCCGCGGGCCGCCCGCACATATTCTGCATACGTTGGGAGTCGAACGAGTACCTTAACCTCTGGAAAATTATCTGACAACGCTTTGCTTACGAAAGCACAATACAATTCTGCGGCTTCATGTGAAATGTTGACCACGGGATAATCACGGTAGGCAGGATGCGCATGATAAAAAGATTCGAAGCCTTTGTTTATCCAAGCTTTGGTTGACCAATTCGCCGTGTCAATTTGGCAAATTTTCAATTTCTCCGTTTCGTTGTGTGTTTTTAGATAGTTTAAAAATTCTTGGTACTGAAAATTGGTGACTTCCCCTTTCGAAATATAAAACGATTGCACTGTTTTCTCTGCCCCGTCCACTAACGTTTTTCCCGAAGGAATCAGCACATAACTGCTCTTATTTAAAAATTTTTCAAAAGATTTTTGGGTGTCCGTATTTAAAGAAGTTAATCCAATCAGTATCACTGCAAAAAGCGAAATTATAGCCATTCTATTCATAAGTAGAGAATTTAATCTTTTTCCTTTAACGTTTCCTAGGAAAAAAGTTACATTTTTCGTAACTTAGAAAGAACTAATTCAGGCAAAATCATGTCACTTACTCAATCACTTTTACCGCTTTGGCAAGAAGCCAGAACGCGCTTTTCGAATCAACTGAATCAACTCGAAGCTGCCGATTTAAAAAAGAAACTACCTACTTCTCCGAATAGCGTTGGCTTTTTGATTCGTCACATCGGTGACGTGGAATTGCTCTTCGCTAAAAATGTGTTTGGGGCCAAGGAAATTCACATCACAGCAAAAACAGTGATCGACCAGCACGACTCTGGTGTTTGGACCGATTTGGAAGAATTAAAAGCGTATGTGAATCAATCTTTTGATCAACTGAAAATGATTATCGAAAAACAAAGCGACGAACATTGGGAAACCGTTATTGAAACCAAAGAATTTGGGGCCAAAACAAAAGCAGAAGCACTGGGAAGAATCATTTCTCACACGGCATACCACGCAGGGCAAATGGCGATGATTCTAAAATACGGACGCCACCAAAACTAGTGACGAATAAAAATCGGTTTCAAATTTACGATAACACCCATTTGCACAAAGGGATAATAGTGCGCATTGATGCGGTTTGAAAAATCGCGCGCAATGCCTCCGTGCAGATAGATGCGTGGAAAGAAAGTCTCTTTTTCCACATTGACCCGCGTTATACCCAAATGTAAATTTCCTTCCAAGAAGGACTGATACTTTTGGTTGAAACTTGTGCGCAATTCCGTCCCAAAATACAATCGACCGTATTTGTTGATGGATTCGGTAGTGGGTGTTGCCCAAACATTCCGGAAACTCAACGCGCGAAAAGGAAAGGAAAAAAAGTGCACTTGTCCTTTGGCGTAGCCATAAAACCCAAAATGGGTATTGATACCTCCCATGATTTGAAAATACAGGTATTTACTCGTGTGCGACAAGCCACCAGCTACAAAAGCAGTTGTAGAATCGTTGTGGCGAAAAATACCCGCTTCCATGTTGGGTTGCAATTCGGTGACGGGATAAGCAAAATTTCGGCAACGAAAGGGAATCCCTTCTTTTCCTTCACCAGGATTCATGCAAATGGTGGTTCTTCTGTGACGATAAATACGCGGGAAATGATTTCGGTTTAAATTCAATTTGGTGTAATAATACGGTTGTCGAGATTTCAATTTATTCTCCTGCCATTGAACCGTTTCCCATTTTACACCTTCGTAACCGGCTAGTTTCATCTGCCCTCCTGAAGTATAATAATAGGTTTCGGCGCGATTCACATACTCTTTTGGCACCCGAATTTTTGCCCTACCCTGGCCAAAAAAAGCAATTTTCGCCTGCCAGTTGGCCATTAAAAACTCGTCTAAAAAAGGGGCCGTAACCGTCCAAATGATTGTATCCTTTCCCAACAAAAAATCTTCTTTACAACCATCACAGGGTGCGTCCGCTAAAGTGAAAAATTGGAATTGATCGTAACTGGATTTGGGCAATTTGGCAACGTATCGTTCTTTCTTCCACCACAATTTTCCGGTGACTTGTTTTTTCCATTTTAATCGCTGATACGTGCTTTTGGAACCTGCGTTGCTTTTTACAAAATAGTGTTTTACGGACCCAAAATAATCCATGTCCAACGCCTCGATAAACACAAAAGTTTTCGATTTTTCTTTCACTTCGCGCACATGGCAATACGAGAGCGCCTCGATATCAACAAAAAAACATTTAGGATCCGCATTTTCAATCACTTCGACCAGTGCTTCTTCCTTTTCCAAAGCGTTCCAAAATAGCACCATGTCTACCCGACGATTTTGCCGATCGTCATTTCCCGACGCTTCGCCTTTCGCATAAAGTGATTGTACGAAATCGCTTTTTGCATCGAAATTTCGTTTACTTGCTTTCAAAACATTTTGCGCCCGTTTTAGCGACAATCGCTCATTGGCTTTGATGCGTCCCACGGAATCTGTGTAGCCGATATACTGAATCGAATCGATCGTTGAAAAGTCAAATTTTGTTGCAAGATCTCCGAGCATGGAACTGTAGGTCTCTGTAACTTTTGAACTCCCAAATTCGAAATAAACGCTAACAGTATCTTGTGCGAAAGAACCAAAAGGAAGGAAGGAAATATACAAAAAGAACAAGCGCATAAATTGGTTGGATTGTCCCAATAAAGTTATTAAATATAGTTGGCTCTCCATCAATTGGATAGGATCATTAAAAAATCTAAATCAACTAACTAACAATCAGTTATTTAAAATTTATTTTCAAAATAAATTTGTTTATTCCATTTTTGTTTACATAACTTTGTAGACGTTCTTTACACATTATTCTTATCCAGAAAGACAGAGGGAATTGACCCAATGAAGTCTTGGCAACCCTTGTATGAAAATGCAAGAAGGTGCCACATTCAACCCCACGAGAAATCGGGGACAGATAAGTTAGAAAAACAAGCTTCGAAATTATTCGCGATATATTTTAAGCTCTTCTAACTTATAGGAGAGCTTTTTTTGTGCTCCTATAAGTTGGGATTCAACTGCATTTTTGGATAGGTTAATTTGGTTAAAAACGATTACTTTTTTAATTAACTCATTCAAAATAAAGATGAAAGAAACAACACAAATTTTGCACAGCATTCCCGTAGACGAATTGACAGGAGCCATTTCTACTCCGATTTATCAAACTTCTACCTTTGTTCAAGAGTCGCCCGGCGTCAACAAAGGATTTGATTACAGTCGTTCCAACAACCCAACCCGAAAAGTCCTCGAAGACTTGATTGCCAAACTGGAAGGTGGCGCAAAAGGTTTGGCCTTTGCCAGCGGATTGGCAGCGGTGGATGCCGTGGTCAAATTGCTGAAATCAGGCGATGAAATTGTGGCCGTTGACGATATTTACGGTGGCGCTTTTCGCTTGTTCACCCACATTTTTGAAAAATTTGGCATCACCGTTCTCTATGTAGATTCTACCGATTTCAACAAGGTAGCAGAAGCCATTTCGTCAAAAACTGCTTTGGTGTGGATCGAATCGCCCACCAATCCTACTTTGAAAATCTCTGACATTGCAGAAATAGCAAAAATTGCTCATGCCAATCAAGCCTTGCTTTGTGTCGACAATACCTTCGCTTCCCCGGTATCACAAAAGCCAATCGAATTGGGTGCGGATATCGTCTTGCATTCGGCGACCAAATATTTGGCAGGACATAGTGATTTGATTGCTGGATTGGTCGTAACCAAAACAGAAGAATTGGGCACAAAAATCAAGTTTATCCAAAATGCTTCGGGCGGCATTCTCGCTCCTTTCGACAGTTGGTTGGTGATCCGCGGCATTGAAACGTTGGCACTTCGCGTGAAACAACATTCTGAAAATGCGCAGCAAATTGCCGAATTTCTCCAAACGCAGAGCTTGGTGAAAAATGTTTATTTTCCGGGACTTCCTTCTCACAAAAATCATGCGATCGCTGCCAAACAGCAAAAATACTTTGGTGGAATCGTTTCCTTTGACTTGGTCATCGACGACAAAGAAATTGCCTCCAAATTTGTCCAAAGCACGCAGTTTTTCAAATTGGCCGAAAGTTTGGGTGGCGTGAAAAGTTTGATTTGTTTGCCCTGCGAAATGACGCACAAAGCCACGCCGAAAGAGGTTCGATACGCCGCTGGTGTAACCGATAGTTTGATCCGACTTTCGGTTGGATTGGAAGATGCGGAGGATTTAATTGCTGACTTAAAAGTAGCGTTTTCATCCATTTCTAAATCACTTTTGTTGAACGCTAAAACCCTTTAATCATGTCTCAAAAAACAATAAACATCGGCCTTTTTGGCTTTGGTTGCGTCGGTTTTGGCTTGTATGAAGTTTTAGAAAAAACGCCTGGTTTAAACGCCAAGATTGCCCGAATTTGTGTGAAAGATCAAAGCAAAAAAAGAGCCATCGCAGCAGAAAATTTCACGTTCGATAAACACGATTTGCTCAACGATCCTTCCATCAACACCATTGTTGAATTGATTGACGATGCCGACGAAGCGTTTGCGATTGTGAAAGAAGCCTTGTCGAAAGGAAAAGCCGTGGTAACCGCCAACAAAAAAATGATTGCTGAGCACTTCGAAGAATTGTACCAGTTGCAAATTGAACATCAAGTTCCGCTTTTGTACGAAGCGGCGTGTTGTGCCAGTATTCCCATCATCCGCAATTTGGAAGAATACTTCGACAACGACTTGCTGGAATCCATTGAAGGGATTGTGAACGGTTCCACCAACTACATTTTGACCAAAATTGTAGAGGAAAATCTCAGTTTCGAAGTGGCCTTGAAAGATGCACAAGAAAAAGGATTCGCAGAAACGAATCCAATCTTGGACACAGGCGGTTTCGACGCCAAATACAAATTACTGATTCTCCTTGCGCATGCATTCGGTTTGGTGGTGCTACCCGATGATTTGTTCAACGCGGGCATTGACAAACTCAGTGAACTGGAATTGAATTACGCCCGCGAAAAAGGATTAAAAATAAAACTGGTGGCCATTGCAAAAAAATCATCGGAAGGCGAAATTACCGCTTTCGTTGCCCCGAAATTTATTCATCCTTCTGAAAAACTGTTTGATGTCAACGATGTGTTCAACGCCGTACAAACCAAATCGAGTTTCAGTGATTTGCAGTTTTTCCTCGGAAAAGGCGCGGGTGCTTTCCCAACCGCTTCGGCTGTTTTGTCTGATATTTCTGCCTTGAGTTACGATTACCGGTATTCCTACAAGAAAAAAGGAAACAGCACACAATTAAAAAGTACGGCCGATGTCTATTTAAAGATCTTCTTGCGTTACAAATTGTATCTAAAACTGGATCTCACCCAAGAGTTCCTCTCCATCGAAGAAACCTTCTCCAACGGCCAAAATGGGTATACCATTGGTATTATTTCCTTGGAAAGTCTCTCTAAAATCCAAGACTATTCGCTGCCGTCTGTGTCTTTTGTTTTGATCGAGGAAGTGGATAAACATGACGTTTTGTTGTTGGAGGAAAGGATGGCAGGGGAATTGGTGGGATGATTCCGAAAGGATCCAGGATTGACAGCATCGTTTTTGGGCGGTGCTGTTTTTTTAACGTTTTCGCAGTAGGTGCAGTGGCGCTTTCTCTCGAATATGTACGTGCACCAATTTGCTTACTGTGTGTTATGTGGGGTTCATTTTTTTAATTTATTCTTCAAATCCATTCGATCGTGTAGGATTCTCGTTATTTCAATCGTTTGATCTTCCAATACACGATAGAAAATTATATGCTTTGAGGTAAGTTTTCCCTTCAAATCTTTATATATTTCCGGATATGCTTTGCCAATTTGTGGTTTCTTAGCGATTGTTGAACAAGCACTAATTATTAGTTTATAATATTTGTCCGCTTGGCTTTCAGACCAAGTCTCAACAGTGTAATTCCAAATGTCAGATAAATCCTTAACAGCATTGTTTGTAAACTTAAACTTTGCCATTTATTTTCGTTTTGCTTTCATCATTTTTAAATGCTCTTCAGGATCAAAATCTTCGGCTAAACCACTATTTACACCTTCATCAATTGCATGACGCAAAGCAATAATTTTCTGTTCCTCTTCTTCAAGTAGTCTCAATCCAGCGCGAACTGCCTCGCTTGCATTTTTGTACCGTCCTTCTCTTAAAATACTTTGAATAAATTGATCAAAATAAGTACCCAAAGTAATGGATGTGTTTTTACTCATAACAACTAATTTTAGCAAAAATACCAAATATTGGTATTATTTAAAAATATATCTTGGGTATTTTTCGGGTATGGGCAATCCCACATAACGTTTCTCAACAGGAGACGCGGGCTTCTTGGATGTTGTTGTTCAGCCCGTGGCTTTTAGTGGATGTTATGCACATTATCTATTTACTATTTCATCAATAATATTCTCCAGTATTTTAATTTGGTTGATTGTTAATTCCAGTGAGTACATATTCACAACCATTGGTCTCATTGAGCCACCTTGGTATTGAGCGTTAAGTATTTCTACTGTGCTTTCTAAAAAAACTTTAAAGTCTTCTCTTGATTTAATAATTGACTCTTTCTGAACTTTTAAATTTTGTAAATAGTCTTTCTGAATAATATCATTAGAATCAATAAACATCTCGAACTCCTTTTGATATTGATTATCAATATATTTCAGTAATGTGTCATATTGATCATTCAGTATACTATCAGCAATTGAATACTTTTCGTAACTGCAGATATTCATTTCTAATTGAGATGTTAATGAGTCACATCCTGTTTCCCAAGGAGGATTTTGGAAATCAATTTGCGCAAACAAGGTCAAATTAAATCCTAAGATTGATATTATTATTGCTAGTGTCTTCCTCATTGTGCATAACGGTTTGCTGCCTGGCGATCGGCCCGACTCTTTAAATAAATCGTTTCACCGAAGTTAAGATTATTTTGTTTCAAATTGTTTGTTGTTCCGAAGCAAGATTGGAGGGTTGGCGCTAGACAGCTGTTATGGTGCGTTCATTTTATCAACTAAGCATCTCCATTTACCATGAAATCATAATATTTCTTTTTGTCGATGTTAATTTTTAATTCGAAGAAACAATTCCCACCATCACTAACCATGTATATATCAGATTTCCAGCTATCATCGAAGGTAGCGCAAAAACAATTTACCCAAACTTCTTTTTCACCACGTACATTTTTAACTGCAACATATTGTCGTTGGTAATTCTTTAATTCAATTATGAAGTTTTTCTTTTTAAATGGGAAATCGGGATATTTAGATTTCTTCTCATTAAAGATGATTTCTTGTTTTTTATTATGTTCATTAATACATTCGCTCAAAAGGCTATCAATTTCAATCAAATTCTTTTGACTTAATTCAGTGGTTTTACCTTCCTTAAAGATTTTATAACTAATTGAATCATTGTTTAGAATTGCAATGTTAGAACTATCAGTTTTATTTGAATCAATCTTGCTTTCTGTCTTTTTAGAATTGAGATTAATTTCTGAATTTGATTGATTGCAGCCTACAATTAATAGAAAAGGTAAAATTAATATTTGCAGTGTCTTATTCATCTTTTTAGGTCTAGTTTGTCTATGCACCATAACTTATTTATATGCGATATAAATCACCTGTTCGTTTCGCTTATCCACCCCAAAACAGAGTGCCAACCGAAACTCAGGTTGCGCATTACTACCCCCACTCCCCATCGAATAGCCTTCGCATAGCCTAACATGAGAATCCCCTGAAATTCGTGTGCTAATGAGTGGTTCGTAGTTTGGCATGAATGAGTAGGATTCAGTTGTTTCGTTAGTAATTTAGTTTTTATTCCTGCCAATGTAGTAATTTTTTATAAATCACACAGGGGTCAACTCTTGAATGAGCGCAAGTGGGTGATTTTTTTTATGTCATCTCCACTTTTGCAGTTTCATGCTTGAATTTCAAGCGCTTGGCACCTTCTCCACTAAAACTTCATTTCCAGCTTGATCGTAATAGGTACAGGTCATTTTGTAAAGATCCACGTGCCATTTTTCAACGCCAGTTTCGGCGCAATGGTGGCAAAAGGTGACGTAATCGGTTTTTCCTTGTTGGTGGATTTTTAGGTACTGTTCGAACTGACTCGGGTTGGAAAAATCGGCAATTTTCAAAGGAGCATATTTGGGCTTTGATGCCGTTTGAAAGCCGTCTTTTCCAAAATATTCGGTGTGACTGTCCAAGACCCAAGTCTCAAATGCGGCAACACCCATTTCCTTAATTTCTTGAATATACTTCGGGAATTCAGCGCCCGTTTTCACTTTTTCGTGTGCCTGTTCGATTTGTTCTACTGTAAACATGGTTTCAATTTTAATTGGTATTTACTTTAACTCTTTGTAGGGTCGAAACGTTCATTTTTTATACTGTACTTGGTAGCCTTAGCTCTTCAACCTTTCCAAATCTTCCCAAAACCCGGGGTAACTTTTCTTTACCGCTTCTGGGAAATCAATTTGGACTGGATTGTCAGCGGAAAGGCCTAGAATGGCCAAACTCATCGCAATGCGGTGATCGTGGTTGGAAAAGACGCGACCGCCGTGAATGCTCGTTTTGCCTTCAATGTGCATCGCGTTGTGGGTTTCGTCCAATATAATTTTGATGCCCAGTTTTTCAAATTCCGTTTGAATGGTCAGCGCTCGATTGCTTTCTTTGTCCACCAATCGACTCAAGCCAAAAAGTGTGCTTCGTCCGAGTGTGAGTGCCGCAAAAGCTGCCAAGGTTGGAAACAAGTCGGGACAATCCGTCGCATCAAATGCAAAAGCCTTTCGCTCCGTTCCGCGAACAAACAATCGATTTTCTCGTTTTTCAACGGTGCAATTCGCCGCTGTGAAAGCTTTCAAAATAGCCCGATCCGCTTGAAAACTAGATTGGCTCAATCCTTCTACTGAAATTTTATGGCCGAGTGCCGATGCGACCAACCAATAAGAAGCCGAACTCCAATCGCTTTCGATTTTGTAGCTCGTCGACAAATATTTCTGTTTTCCTCGGATGATGAATTCTTTCAAATCCGTGTGCAAAATTTCGATCCCAAAGGCACGAAGCGTTTCCAAGGTCATTTGAACGTAGGGTTTGCTGTTCAATTTTTCCACCTGCAAAACCGAATCTTTTTCTGCCAACGGCAAAGCCATGAGCAAACCGGAAATGTATTGTGAACTTTGCTTTCCGCTCACGGTCAATTCACCACCCAAAAATGGTCCTTCGATTTCCAGCGGTAAAAACCCCAAATGATCTTCTATTTTGGGGACTTTTCCTTCAAAATTCTCTTTGAAAAAAGACAAGGGTCGACTCATCAAGGTTCCTTCGCCTACGATTTCAAATTTTCCTTTTTGGGTAAGCAAAAGAGAAGATAGCAAACGAACGCCCAAACCGCTTTCGCCTACATTCAAGGCCAATTTTGTCGGAAATTCTTGAATTCCAGTAACATGCACCGCACCTTCCGGACGGGTTATTTTTGCTCCAAGTCTTTCAATATTGTTCAACATGGAAAGTTCGTCAGCGCTCTGGCCAACATTGTATAATTCAGAATGTCCCGCCGCTAATCCAGCTGCCAAAATAGCGCGTTGACTATCACTTTTCGAAGCTGGAATGGCTACGATTCCTTCGTATTTCCCTGGATAAACGATCATTCGTTGTTGGGCGTGTCAATATTCGGATTCATCACTTTGGTTTGGTGGCGAATGGATTCGAGGTGAATCGCTTCCATCATTTGTTGGATGAAAAAAGGCGTCAATTTATAATTTTCAGACATCGCCAAACGCTTGTTTTTCATTTTCGCCCAATGCTCTTGCTGAAAGATGGTGATGTTGTGTTCTCGTTTCAATTCGCCCGCATCTTCGCTCATTTGCATCCGAGCCGACAGCATATCAAAGACACGATCATCCAAGTTGGCAATTTTGTGACGGATTTCATCCAATTCCTTTTCGGCATCTTTGCTAAAAACGGCCGTCCGCAAGACCAACTGATCCAACAAGTGGAACAAAGCTTCTGGCGTTACTTGCTGCGCCGCATCTGACCAAGCCAAATCGGGATGGGGATGGGTTTCGATCATCAATCCATCAAAATTCAAATCCAAGCCTTTTTGGCTCACTTCCAACAGCAAATCTCGTCTTCCTGAAATATGACTAGGATCGCAAATCAAAGGAATATGCGGCAAACGTTCGCGCAAAGCAATCGGAATTTCCCAGCTCGGTACATTTCGATACTTTGGATGTTTGTATACCGAAAAACCTCGATGAATCGCCGTCAAATCCGCTATGCCCGCTTTTTCCAATCGTTCAAAAGCGCCAATCCACAATTCTAAATCTGGATTGATCGGGTTTTTGATCATCACGGGAACATTTGTTCCTTTCAAAACATCGGCAATTTCTTGCACAGCAAATGGATTCACCGTCGTACGCGCGCCAATCCACAGCACGTCTACGCCTGCCTCCAAAGCCACTTCAACATGATGTTTGTTCGCTATTTCAATACAAACAGGCAATTTTGCGGCTTTTCCTGCTTCTACTAACCAGGGCAAACCAATGGCTCCAACTCCTTCAAACGAATCTGGCCGAGTTCTTGGTTTCCAGATTCCTCCGCGCAATAGTTGAATTCTGCCTGAATTGGCTAAATCCTGTGCTACACTTTTGATTTGTTCCGGGTTTTCTACACTGCAAGGTCCAGCAATGACGAATGGTTTTGAACTTGTTTTTATGTCGTGTTGTAAATTCATGTCTCCCACTTTCCTCCTCTTTACTATAGAACAATTCAAAATGGATTTTGATGTAAAAAGGTAGGATAAAGTTACAAAGAAAGTCGAGAACTTACAGCGGATTTTTCTTCACTGCCCCGATAAAATCCTTGAGGTAAAAAGGTTCGAAATACGCGACATCTTCGAAATCTTGTTGCAAATACTTCGCATACACCCTTTCCACCTGTCCAGTGGCGGAGCAAAGTATTTCCTCGTCAAAAGTGATAGCACGATTCGCCCACAATTCTTTCGTTTTGGGCATTCCGTCGCCAAAACAAACCAAGTTCTCAAATTCTGCATAGGAATCTTCTTCAAGAATATCCGCAGAAATGGGTTTGAGAATCGTCATTTGAGACGAATAAATGGCTGCATAGACTTCCATTCTTCGCGCATCAATCATCGGACAAAGATTGGATTCTGGGTATTTCTTTCTCGCCAATTGCGCCAAACTTTCTAACGCATCAATCGTCAAAAGGGGAATATTCAAAGCGTAACAAAAACCTTTGGCAGTCGAAGTGCCAATCCGCAATCCGGTATAAGAACCTGGACCAGAAGCAATGGAAATACCCGCCAAGTCTGGAAAGGAAAGGTGTCCTTTTTGCATAACTTCCTCTACAAAAAGTGTCAACTTTTCCCCGTGCGAAAAATCGTCTTCGTTGGTTTCCTTCAAGGCAATCAATTCACCGTTTAGGGAAAGTGCCACCGAACAAACCTTGGTGCTTGTTTCAAGATGTAAAAGGTAAATTTGAGACATGGTTATTTTCGGTTGTATTCCAATTTAAAACCAACACCGTGTATATTCAATATCTGAACAGATTCGTCTTCTTTGAGGTATTTTCTCAATTTTGTAATGAAGACATCCAAACTGCGGCCTACAAAGTAGTCATCTTGTCCCCAAACTGCGGTCAATACAATTTCCCTTGCAACCACTTGATTTTGGTGCTTACAAAGAATCTTAAGAATTTGATTTTCTTTTTTGGTCAAGGTCTTCACTTCTGATTCGCCTGTGATGGTATGCTCCTCACTGTTGAAGGTAAATTTTCCCAATTCAAATTCCGTTTTTTCATCTTCTACGACGTGAATATTCACGCGTTTCAAAAGTGATTGAATCCTTAGTTCAAACTCATCGAAGCTAAAAGGTTTGGTCAAATAATCATCCCCGCCTGCTTTGAAACCAGCCACCTTGTCCTCTGTCATGGATTTGGCTGTAAGGAAAAGAATCGGGATTTCTTTGTCGATTTTACGAATTTCTTGTGCCAAAGTAAAACCATCCTTTTTCGGCATCATGACATCAAAAATTCCTAGGTGAAATTTTTTCTCTCCAAACATTTTCATGGCTTCAACCCCGTCACAACAAAGTGTAACCTGATATCCAGCCGATTTTAAATGATCAGAAATAACGAAACCTAAACTTGTATCGTCTTCAACCAATAGAATTTTCGCGTTCATACTACCATTCGTTTTTACCGCGGAAAGGTACTATTTTTTTTGGCTTCGTTTATTTCTTGTAGGAAAGTTCTTTGGAAACATTGATGATCAAATCACCTACACGCTCGCAAGAGAAAACCAAATCGGTATACACGACGTTGCTTTTCACGTTGAAGTCTTCTGTGTCCAATAACAAGTCATTTTCGGTTCTCAATTCATCGCGAAGCGCATTGATGGCTTTTTCATTCATCATGGCTCTTTCGATATCGATTTTATTTTCTGGAACCGTCAAATTCATTTTCATGGTATCAAAAGCGGCATCCAAAACCAACAACATTCTTTTGATGTTGTTGCGTTGCTCAGGAGAGAACCAAATTTTCTCTTCCTCTTTCTTTTGATACACCAACGACATTTGATAATAGATGTCTCCGATTCTTTCCAAATCGTTGTTGATCGCCATGTAGGCACGCACTTTCAATTGAGAATCATTGGACAACTCGTCTTCGGCGCAACGACTCAAATACGTCATGATTTCTTCACGCAAGGTATCGGTGATGATTTCATATTTTTCGATTCGTTCAATAATTTTTTTCTTTTTCTTTTTCTCTTTTTCGAAAAGTAAATTCTTGAACATTTCAGACATACGAGACGTAATATCGGCAAATTTTGAAATTTCTTTTTTACCTTCTAACAAAGACAATTCCGGTGTACTTAATACGCCTCCAGCGATGTAATCCAATCTAAAATCTTCATCACCGTCCACTTTGGAAGGCACCATTTTCACCACCGTTGCGGCAATTCCATTGGTAAACCAAACCAAGATTAATACGTTCATGATATTGAAACCGGTATGGAAAATTGCCAGCGCGATTGGTCTAGAATCTTGCACCAATTTGGGACTTGGATAATTCAACATCGTTGTAACTGTATCCACTAAATCCAGGTAGTACGGAAATACAATCACCATCCAAATCACACCAAAAACATTGAAAATGAAATGGGCCCGTGCTGCTCGTTTTGCATGCACATTGGCAACAATCGCGGCTAAATTAGCGGTAATGGTTGTTCCTATGTTTTCACCCAAAACCATTCCTGCCGCCATTTCGAAAGGAATAATTCCTCGTTCACACAACAAGATGGTTACAGCCATTGCGGCAGAGGAGGATTGGACAACAACCGTGACCAAGGTTCCGATTAAAACAAAAATGATAACCGAAAACATTCCGTGTCCTGTCAAATCATTCAAGAACTTCATAGAATCCACACTCCCTTTGATGTCAGGCACACCGTTTTTCAACATTTCCAAACCAATGAAAAGCAAGGCAAATCCAGCCAACATTTCACCCCAGGCTTTTAAACTTCCGTTGCTTGAAAACAACATGAGCAAAGCAATAAGGAAAATTGGCAAAGCATAATCCGACATGGAAATTGAGAATCCCAAATAGGCTACTAACCAAGCCGTAACCGTTGTCCCAATATTAGCGCCCATGATGACGCTGATACTTTGTTTTAAATTCAATAAACCGGCATTGACAAAACCAACCACCATGACAGTTGTTGCACTAGAGGATTGGATAATAGACGTGGTTAAAAAACCTGTCATGATTCCTTTAAACTTGTTACTCGTAATTGAACCTAGAATTTGTCTTAATTTTTGTCCAGCTCCTTTTTGAATCCCTTCACTCATGATTTTCATACCATAAATAAACAAGGCTAACGATCCAAATAGCATCAATATTCGCATGATTAGACCCGTCTTCAAGGTCCAACCACGTTCCGTCGTAAATGTTTTTGTTTTTGTCCAAAGAATTGCCTTTTCATTTTCCAACTGAACACCAATTGCGTAAGCAATTTTATCATTGACAGGCAAATTCTTCAATTCATAAGAAGTTTTTTCCGTTGACAAGAAAGGAGTCATTTTCCAATTCGGATTGTTATTCATCTTGGTAAGATTCTCTTTCAAGTACCGAATGACCAATTTCCCCTTCAACGGAACTTTGTCGTATTTAATATTCCAAGTGATATTAGCCGAAGTGATGTCTACGGCAGAATTCACATTTTCGATATAGTCTTTTACATCGATTGTTGATTTGGCAGTTTCTTGAGCAAATGTGCTTGAAACATTTACAAATAATACCGCACTAAGAATAAATATGGCTTGAAAAACTCCTTTTGAAAAATTGAATTTACTCACTTTTCTTTTTTTGAAATGATTCGGCAAATGTACTATTATTATGACGGCAACAATTCAATTTAAAAGGAGAAATCAGCAGATTTAATATAAAGTTTACATTGCAAAAAAAACAAGAGCTTTGGACGGGCGTCCAAAGCTCTTGTTACACTAATCAACCTAACCTACTACTACTAGGGCAAATATACACGTTTATTTTTATAAAACAAGTAGACGGTACAAAGAGTGAAAAAAAAATTCGACACCCAGTCCATGACTGCATATTCAGTTAATGTTGTATTTTTGAAAAAAGGCCGATATGAACAAATCCATACTGATTGTAGATGATGAAAAAGACATTCGTACGATCTTAGAATACAATCTGAACAAAGAAGGTTACCAAACCCGTACCGCGAAAAATGGAGTTGAAGCTATAGAAATCGCGAAAGAAATGCATCCAGACCTGATTTTATTGGATGTTATGATGCCTGAAATGGATGGTATTGAAGTTTGCGAAATATTGAGAAGTACGCCTGGATTTGAAAACACATTCATTTGTTTCCTTACAGCGCGCAGCGAAGACTACAGTCAAATCGCAGGATTGGATGCGGGTGCGGATGATTATTTACCAAAACCGATCAAAACCCGTATTCTACTTTCTCGAATCAATGCGTTTTTCAGACGAAGTAGAATTGAAGCAAAAATTCCAAATGGGGATCTTAAAATCAATCGAGAAAAATACATTGTTGAAAAAGGTGAAGTAAGTTTCCACTTACCTAAAAAAGAATTCGAATTATTGTCATTGCTCATGTCTCAACCTGATTATGTCTTCGAGAGAGATTACATCATGGAAAAAGTGTGGGGAAATGAAATCATTGTTGGTGATCGCACAATTGATGTGCACATCCGAAAACTCCGGGAAAAAATAGGCATGGAATATATCAAAACCATCAAAGGCGTCGGTTATAAATTTGTTGACGAATCTGAGGCATAAAAAAAGGCCACTGTTTCCAGTGACCTTTTGAATATTCTTATTGTGTATCTTAGAATTTGTTGTTCGCTTGAACCCAACCCCAAGAGAAAAGTGCATTTGTAACACCTCCAGTTGTGGTAGTGAAAGAAACAGCTGCATCAGCAGACGTTTGATCTGCTACAAATACCGTACAAGTTGTTGGTGTTGTTGCTCCATCTGTTGACGTTGTGTACACATCAATTCCTGCTGCAGCCTCACATCCTGTGATAACCAATTTCGGTGAAGACATGATCAAATGGCTACAAGCATCTGTTTTCACGGCTCCACAAGCTGATTGGTAACTTGCACGCACTTTCAATTTGTTGTTTGTAAATCCAGAGAAAAGTACATTTGTAAGTGTTCCTTGTGCTTTGTCTTTGAAATCTGTCGCACGACCACCACCGTCTTTTGAATAAACTTTACCGTTTGTCAATGACCACATACCATTCAAGTAAGTTGTACCTTCTGTACCATCGATTTCCAAACCTTTGTCAGATTCTGCATCTTCAATTACCATGAAGTTTGTGATTGTACCAGCGTAGTTTTGGTCGATATCGATACCGTCATCACCACCATAAGCACAGATGATTCTGTCAACAGAAACTGTACCGCCAAAGAACTCAACCCCATCGTCTACGTTTGCAACGATTTCGATATCAGAAATAACTGTTCCACTTCCAACACCACCCAATGTCAAACCATTGATTTCGTTTCCAGCACCGATCAAAGCACCACCGTGACGGATAGAAACGAATTTCAATACACCAGAGTTGTCAGCATCATCAGCACCACCATATGAACCATAAGTATCAGAAGCAGGAATACCTTCAATTTGAGAAACTACGTCACCTGAAGCAGCAGAAATTTTTGCATTTCCAAGGATGATAAGACCACCCCATTTACCTTTGTCAGTGTTTGTTAAATTTGTACCTGTAATTTCACCAATCTTGATATTATCCAATACGGATGTAAAGATAATTGGTGCTGTAGCCGTACCAACTGCATTGATTTTGGCTCCTTTAGCAATGATCAAAGCAGATGCCAATGTTCCTGAACCTTCTTTTCCTTTGATAATTGTTCCTGCTTGGATTGTCAAGGTTGCTCCACCGTTTACAACTACCTTACCCTCCAAAATCCAGATTTTGTCAGATGTCCAAGTTGTATTGGCAGTAATGTTACCTGTTACTAGTTGTTCGTTGGCTACAACAGCATCAAACGTACAAGACCCATCGTCTTTTTTCGCTTTCGAGTCATAATTGTTAGCTGTTGAATCTGTACAACCCTCTTTTTTACATGATGTAAATCCAGTGGTCATCGCAACCGCCATTACAATCATTCCTACTTTTGTCAAACTTGTTTTCATCGTTTTTCTATTTGTTATTTTTCTGGTACAAAGTTGGGGTATATAGTTAACCAAGACATTACACTAAGATTACCTTATACTTATTCTTTTGTTACCCAAATGTTATTTGATTTTATAGCTAATTGTTGCTGTAAGCGTCATTCCTGGTTTGAATGAATTGTACACTTGATTAGCTGCTTGATGAGCTACATAATATTGTCTTCTTGTACTATTCATCAAATTTTGACCTTGTACACTCAACATCCAGGACTCTTTTTTATCCAAAACCTTGGAAGCTTTTAAGTTCAAACTATTGAACGGTTGCTCATATACATCTGGAATCAATCCAACACCAATAACTGCCAATCTTGGCCCTTGTACATTGTAACTTAAATTCATTGTAAATCCTTTTTCAGCATTGATGAATGTTGCAAAGGCATTAACGGAGTAAGGAGATTGTCCAAACATTGGTCGATATCGACTTACCACTTCGTCACCTCTTTTGTTTGCCTCACGGATTGACAATTCACTCACCATAGCATCCCCTTTGTTGATCATGACTTTCGACATATCAATTCGCGAAAAGATATAATTGAAGTTAGCACCAACCGTAAAATTCATGTGTTGTTGGCTTTCTTTTTTAAATCCGATGGATTTTCTAGCTTCCAATTCTAAACCATATACTTCCGCTTCACCTGCGTTCACTGGGTGCACTTCATTTGGAGCTTGCTCATAGGTAGCGACTTCAATTGGGTTATAGAATTTTTTATAGAACACACTGGCTGAAACCAACTCAGTTCGTCCAAAGAATTTCTCCCATCGGAAATCTGCATTGTATATTTTTGATTCTAACAAATCGATATTCCCGTTGAACGTACGCCCTAAGATTGGATCATAAATTTGAGCAATCGATTTTTCACGGAAAGATGGGCGAGCAACTGTTTTAGAGAAGGAACCTCTAAAATTGGTTTGATTGTTCGTGCCTCCTTTTTTGTTTTTCAATTTGTACAAGAAATTCAAAGAGGGAAGGATATCCAATTCATCCAAAACTTTTTCGTTTTTGTATTTAACCGTTCCTGCATTGTTTTGTCCCGTGTAAATATTGTCAGCCTTTTCAGCACGAACCCCATACGTAATTTTCATTTTTGAATTAACGGGTAATTCGTTCATCACGTAAGCAGCTGAAACCATTTGAGTTCCTACATATTGGTTCGCAGGCTCCAATTGTCCTTTTACATAAAGTCCTGAATTGGTTTCTGGTGTCCAAATATTGTTTGATTGGAAATAATAATTTGGGTCTAAACTTGTTTCTTCCGAATTTTTCAAGTCGAAATAATAATCATATACAGAGAAATCTCTTTTCTTGTAGATATTCGCTAAACCAAAAGTAATCGTTGATTTCAAAGAATCTTTCAAGTTAAAATCATACAAGAAGTTCAATTTTGTGTTGATACTTTTTTCGTTCATATCTCTAAAAATTCTTCGGATTTGTGAACCAACTGCCGGATTTAACTCATAGGTAATGGTAGAATCTCCACTGGCATTAATGGTATGAACTTCTTCTAAAACAGTTGAACGCAAATCAGGATCTGAAATTTTTGAGTAGGTTGGAGCCACCATCCAATTGATTTTCCATTTGGTCATGGTATGCGATCCTTTGAAATCCAAATTGGTTACTTGGCGCTGTGTGTACTGGATACTTTGTTTAACCAATACACCTTGATTTCCTTCTATGTTATTCTCACGAATGGAGGAAGCAGATTTAATACCGTTTTGTGTGTGAAAAAATCCCAAAGAGATTTTATTGTTTCTATTCAAATTCATGGATTGATTCAAAACGGCTGTCCACAAGACTTCGTTTTGAGCAACAATTCCACTAGAAACTCTATACGCTTCCAATTCTGTTTTGGTAGTATCTTGACTTCTAAAGTAGTTTCCAAAACTGGCAAGATCGTTGAATGTATTGTTATTTCTATAATTCAACGCAAAGATGTACCCGTAATCTTTGTTGGTTGATTTAAAAATGTTTTTAATTTGATTCCCAACTGAGATACCAAAATTATGATTGGGTAAGGCTTTTGTTGGCGAGAAACCCATTGTTGGATTAAATGCTTTTGTGTCAGAAGTTGTTTGTGCACTTTGCAAAGATGGATCCATTGTTTTTGCAAAAGGATTCAAAGGCAAAGCTCTTGTACCATCATCCATTCCTAAATAATCCAACTTACCTCCTTTGTAGCCAATGAAGTTGGAATTAAAAGTAGCTTGAGAATTGTATCCCAATCCAAAATTTACATTTACTTCTTTTTCACTTGGAAATTCTTTGGTAATTACGTTCAACAAACCGCCAGCAAAATCTCCAGACAAATCGGGTGTAAAAGTTTTGTAAACCGTAATATTATCAATCAAGGCCGTTGGAAAGATATCCAATTGTACAGAGTTTCTGTCTGGATCCAAACCTGGTATCTCAACATTATTCAAGGTTGTTTTGATATATCTATCTCCCAATCCACGAACAAAAACATATTTACCTCCTTCAACGGACACTCCTGGAACTCTCGAAACTGCATCTCCAGCGGTTGCATCCCCGGTTGCTTTCATTTGTTCTTTCGTCATTCCATCTGTCGAATTTGCCGCTTCTTTTCTTCGAGCATCATCTCCTGCAATAGAACTTGGTGCTTTTTTGTAAGCAACAATCTGAACGGTTCCAATTTCAACCATCGGTTCTTCCATTTGAATACGAAGCGCTTCATTTTCACCAGCAACAAGGTCTATCGATAGGATTATTTCCTTCAATCCACTTTGACGAAAAGCCATTAACGTCTTTCCGGGTTTTCCAATGATCTTGAATTTACCGTCGAAATCGGTTGTAGTACCTCTAAATACAGTACTATCAGGGTTTAACAATAGGACTTTTGCAAATTCTACAGGAACTTCTTTCCCGGCTTCCAATTTCACTAAGGTTCCAGAAACTGTTGCGTTTTGTGCAGCTACCGTTAATGTCAGAAAACCAATTGCAAAAAGAATTAAATACTTCATTATATGTGTTTAAAAATTTCAGTACAAAAGTACGGTAGGTCTATTTTTTATTTCTTTTTTCGCTCTTAATGTTACATTAATGTTTATTAATATCTAGTTAACATTCACCTTTGAATTGTTAACGTAGTCGTAAATTAGGGTTAAGCCAAAAGCTACATTGTGAAAGTAACTTTGCCAAAAAACATACTATGGCTTCCTTTACAAACAACACCATTTTATTAGTTGACGACGAAAATGATATTTTAGAATTTTTGACGTACAATTTGAAAAAAGAAGGATTTATTATACATACTGCATCTAACGGTGTTGAGGCGATTGAAAAAGCAAAAAATGTTCAGCCGGCCTTGATTCTTTTGGATTTAATGATGCCGAAAATGGATGGTATCGAAGCTTGTCAATTGATTCGAAAAGAAACCAATTTGAACGAAACCATCATTGTATTCTTAACCTCGCGAGCGGAAGATTATTCGCAAGTTGCTTGCCTAGAAGCCGGTGCAGATGATTATGTGAGCAAACCTATTCGTCCGAGACTGTTGGTTGCGAAAATTAACGCTTTGTTTAGAAGAGTAGATCGATTATCGGTAGGGAATGACTTAAAGAGCTCATCGGTTGTAATCAATCGTGATAAATTCGTTGCAGAGTTGGATGGAAAAGTAATTCATTTGCCTAAAAAAGAATTTGAACTTTTGGAATTATTGGTTTCACGTCCAGGAAAAGTATTTACACGTGACCAAATTATGTCAAGCGTTTGGGGAGATGAAACCATTGTTGGCGAAAGAACCATTGATGTTCATATCAGAAAATTAAGAGAAAAGCTTGGAGATGCGTATATTCGTACCATGAAAGGTGTCGGATATACATTTAATGACAATTGAAAACTCTAAAACCCATCCATATTATTTTAATAGGAAGCACCTTGGTGAGTGTGCTGATATTGCTATTACTTTTTATTGCAAATTACTACCGTGATGAAATGACCGTTGGGGTTGTCATTACCATTTGGATTTGCACATTTGTATTTAGTTACGCTATTTTCTATTACCTCGTAAAGCGTTTCATTTCCGATAGATTAAAAATACTTTACAACACCATTCGCAAAGGTAAATTCACGGGAATAGAAAAAACCAACTTGAATATTTCCAACGATATCATCACCGAAGCGGAAAAAAACGTAAATGTGTGGAGTGAAGAACGCAACAAAGAAATTTCAAAATTGCGCGAACAAGAAGAGTTTCGGAGAGAATTTCTTGGAAATCTTGCACATGAATTAAAAACCCCCATTTTCGCTATCCAAGGATATATTTTAACTTTGTTGGACGGAGGTTTGGAAGATGAAAATGTGAATCGTCGTTTTTTAGAACGGGCTTCCAATGCAACCGATAGAATGGTGAGTATAATCGAAGATTTGGATCAGATTACCAAGTTAGAAGCCGATGTGATAAAAATGGAAATTCACTCCTTCGACATCGTGCAATTGATTCAAGAAACGATTGAAACACTTGAAATTCATGCTGGAGAAAAACGAATTTCCTTGAAATTTGACAAAACCTATTCACCTACCTATGTGGATGCGGATAGAAGTAAAATTTCACAAGTTCTCACCAATTTAATCAACAACAGTATCAATTACGGTAAAAAATACGGCACCACACAATTCCGTATTTATGAATTGGACAATGTGATAACAATTGAAGTTTCAGACGATGGACCCGGCATTGAAGAATCTCAATTTCCGAGATTATTTGAACGCTTTTACCGAGTTGAAAAAAGCCGAAATCGGCATGAAGGTGGATCGGGATTGGGTTTGTCAATCGTAAAACACATTATCGAATCACATGGTGAAAACATTTATGTTCGCAGCACCATCAATGTGGGTAGCACATTTGGTTTTACTTTAAAGAAAAGTTAAATCGACACCATATTTTTATTTCCCCTATATCCAAGCAAAAAATTCTTTCAAGCAATTAAGGCAAGTTAGATCTTTGAAGAAATATAATCAGTGATTTGAAAACTGTATACACAGAGTATATTTCATATAAGTAATGTGATGCTTATAATTCACCACAAAATGGGTTAATCTTCTATTCCGTCCCAAAGTAAAATGTTTCCTGTTTAAATATCAGGATTTCCAAGCAGCAATTGGCCAAGCTTGATTAAAGTTGAATACAATTCGCTATTAGCAATAGATTCATTGGCGATTTTACCTATAGAATAAACTGAACAACTAACTTTTGGATAATAATCCTTGATTTAACATTTAAATCTCAATTCAACCTGTGGTAATTAATTGTAGAATTTTACAATCATTATTTAACCATTAAGTCCTTATTCTTACAAGTCATTAAGGATATGACATTCCACATTCATTTCTGAGCTTTCAAATGACTGTAATTTCAATACAAATAGACATTCAGATTTCATGAACGCTTAAAAAAAAAGGATATTGAACATTAAAAATTCTGGTCATTTCAAAAACTTTTTAGCAAATAAAACCCTCTACGAATAAACGAAGAGGGTTCATAAAATTAGCATTTCTGTCAGCCGACAGGCAGTTCCGATTGCCATCGGAATGCTCTCCCTATTTTAAAATATCAGTAGAATAAGAAAAAAATTAGGCACAAAAAAACCCTCTACGATTACTCGAAGAGGGTTCTTAAAAGCGGCGTCGACTTACTCTCCCACCCTTAAAAGGGCAGTACCATCAGCGCTATCAGGCTTAACTTCTCTGTTCGGAATGG
>JBAYVD010000018.1:0-71183 GCA_041674745.1 Crocinitomicaceae bacterium | reverse complement strand
TAATCAAGAAAATAATAAGTAAATTAGTCCATTCAATGGTCAATAATCAAACAAAAAAAGAGTTCAACTTACCCTGTTCACTTTCACGCGGAATAGGTGGTTCAGTTTGGTCGGAATATCCACAGTAATGATGGACTTTTTTATTCCTATGTTCATATATATAATTTACTAATTTGTTTTTCCATCCTGTTGTGACGAAATATTTTTCGTCACAACAAGGCATTGACACGGGCATTCAATTCGGCCAAATGAAAAGGTTTTGTAATGTAGTCATCAGCACCCAAATCGAGTCCCTTAATTTTGTCGTCCAAAGAATTTTTTGCGGAGATAATGAGCAGTCCAGCGTTGGTCTGCGTTGATTTTATAATTGGAATTAAAGACAAACCACTGCCATCTGGCAAAGTGATATCGAGTAGAACGACATCAAATTGATGCATCAATAATTCATCCTCTGCCTGAAATTTGTTGAATGTAGTAACCACTTGTTCACCTGATTTCACGAAAAAATCGGTTAACAATTGATTCAAATCCCTTTCGTCTTCAACGATCAAAAATTTCATGGAGTGAAGGTAAGAAGGAAATCTGTTTTTTTTCTGAAGAAATGCTGTATTTCTAGAAACCTATGAAAGAAATACATCAAAATACAGCCTAAATCAAAGTGAAAACTCCATTTTTATAAATATTCAATCAAACAAGAACATCTCGAATTCACATAGGAATCAAAGAATGAAAGAAACCAAATTGTCCATTTCAATTAATTAAATTAACTTTAAAACATCAAAAAAAAAATAGAAATGAGAAGAATTTTAACCGTTATTGCAATTTCAATTGCCTGCCAAGCAATCAGTCAAACACCTGTGAATCTGAATATATTTCACAAGTTGGGAACGACTAATTTTGCGTTCAATCAAGCGTCTGCGAATAACACACCAAATGGTGAGTTCAACTTAATTCGCATGGAATATTACTTGACAAAATTCACGATTATTCATGATGGCGGACAAATGACTAGCGCCTCTGACACAGTAATTGCCTTGGTTAGTGCAGATCAATCTACCCATATTTCTTTGGGAAGTTTCAATTTGACCAATATTGAAGGAATTAAATTTCACGTGGGAGTTCACACACCAATCAATCATGATGATCCAGGATTGCAGCCGGCTGGATCGCCTTTGTCCTACCAATCACCTTCCATGCATTGGGGATGGTCATCTGGGTACCGCTTTATTGCACTTGAAGGTAAATCCAGTCCAGCTATGAATCAAACTTTGGAATTACATGGTTTGGGTGACATCAATTATTTAGAAACAAACGTTAGCGCATTGGGTTCTTTGTACAATGGCGAATTTGAAATTAATATCAATGCGGACTATAACCGGGCATTAGAAAACATTGATATTTCAGCAGGTTTGGTTGTGCATAGTGAGGGACAGCAAGCAGCAACGATGATACAAAACTTTCAAAACTATGTTTTTTCGTCTAGCAACAGTTTGGCGAAAGTGGATGAGGAAATGGAAACTTCCGTGACTATTTTTCCAATACCATCAACAGGGAAATTCACCATTGAAACGCCGGCTTATTTTGAGTCAAATAAAGTGAAATTGTTTTCGACTTCTGGTCAATTAATTGATGTTGTTGAAATGCAGCAAGATCAATTAAAAACCGAAATTGAAGTAGCCGAAAAAGGAATAATACTTCTTGAATTCTATCAAGATGACATCAGATTATTCTCTAAAACCATCTTAATTAAATAAGTATGTTGAATCGAGCGTTGTTGATTGGTTTTGTATTGATTACGGTAATTTATTCATGCAAAAAAGCCACCAACGGCGCGGATGCTGTAAACATTGAAAATGAACCTTATATTTTAGAATACGGCACCACTTTACCTGCACCCAACTTGCCAATGGATAATCCCTTGACAAAAGCAAAAGTGCAACTTGGACGTATGCTGTTTTACGAAAAATCACTTTCAGGCGACAACACAATGGCATGCGCCACTTGTCACAAACAAGAAAATGCATTTTCAGATGTGAGCCAATTTTCAATTGGGATAGATGGCTTACCCGGTAAACGACAAGCCATGGCCATCATGAATATGGCTTGGAATAGTGCTGGATATTTTTGGGATGGAAGAGCCAGTACACTTCGTCAACAAAGTTTAATGCCGATTCAAGATGTTTTGGAGATGCACGAAACGCTTTCGAATGCAGTCGACGAATTAGCGTCTAAACCCATGTACAAAGACCAATTTAAAAAAGCATTCGGATCAACGTCCGTGACTTCTGAAAAAATAAGTTTAGCCTTAGAGGCTTTTATGTTAACAATGGTAAGTGGTCATTCTAAATACGACCAATACCTGGCTGGTCAGGCTACATTAAATACTAGTGAAGAAAATGGTCGTAAGTTGTTTTTTGCAGAGTACAACCCAGGATTTCCCAATTTATCCGGTGCGGATTGCGCTCATTGTCATTCTGGGAGCAATTTCGAAAATAACCTGTACATGAACAATGCGTTGGATCTTGAATCTGACATCCTTGACTTTGGTCACATGAATGTTACTTCAAATGCTTCCGATAAAGGCAAATTTAAAGTTCCAACACTGCGGAACATAGCTGTTACATTTCCTTATATGCACGACGGCCGGTTTACAACCTTAGAGCAGGTAATTGATCATTACAATTCGGATATACGGACGTCCAGTACAGCCGACCCAGCCCTCATGGCTACACAGAGTACTGGATTGATGCTTACTTCTCAGGATAAAGCAGACCTTGTGAATTTTCTAAAAACGTTAACAGACAATTCCTTTTTGACGGACCAAAGGTTTTCGAATCCTCACTAATTGGAATGTCTTTTGACAAACTTGTCATCGGTTAGCGTGTTCAAGAATTGAATTAAATTGTCCCGGTCTTCATTTGAAATGATAAAAGGCTGTACATGAATACTTTTATTTTTATTTGGCAGACCGCCTTTTTCATAGTGTTTAATAACGTCTTCTAAAGTAGAAATACTACCATCGTGCATATAAGGTGCTGTTAACGCAACATTTCTTAGGGTAGGCACCTTGAACAAATCCCGATCCATTTCATTTTTTGTAACCCGCATTCTACCTGAATCGATATAATTTTCATACAGACCATTATTTTGCGTGCTGAAATTTGTAAAATTGAATCCAGCGTGACATTCGGTACATTTCAATTGATTGAAAAACAAATCCATTCCCTTTTTTTCTGTCTCCGAAAACTTATCCTTTCCGAGTAGAACCTGATCATATTTTGATTGATAACTGATTAAACTTCGCTGAAAAGTTGCCAAGGCACGCGTAATAACGAAAGGGTCTAAATTTCGATTATAGGCTTTTTGAGCTAGCTTTTGATACTGTTTATTGGAAGCAAATCTTTTGGTTATTTCAACTATGTTAAAAGCCATTTCAGCATGCTCTTCAATTGGCACAACAGCTTGTTTCTCAAGTGTTTCAAGAAAGCCATCGAATAAGTAAACAGGATTATAACCTACATTTGTCAAAGTCGGAGCGTTCCTGTTTCCCAATCTTCCTTCCACGCCTGGCGTAACTGGTAAATTATCGGCAAAAGCCAACTCTGGCTTGTGGCAAGAGGAACACGATATACTTTCATCAATGGAGAGTCGTTTATCGAAAAACAAAAGTTTGCCTAGCTGAATTCTAGTCTTGTTCATTTCATTGCCAGCAGGAACAATCATTTTTGGAAAATAATCCGGCAAATGTGTTATTCGAGCAGCTTTTTGAATAGACAAAAACCCTAAGCTCAAGCTTAGTAGAAAAATCAATAAATACCAATTTATTTTCATTCGTTACAATTCAATCAAAAGTAAAAAAATAACAGCGACTTATTGTTCTATTTTCTTCAATTTCAGCTATGCAAACGCAAATTGGATACGTTTTTTTAATACCTTTAACCTATAAAAGCATCCTGTGAAAAATTTAGTTTGTTTTCTTGTTCTAATAGTGCCTGTCATGTGTTCCTCACAAACAGCGGTTAATTTGAACATCTTTCATAAATTGGGCACTTCTGAATTCGCCTATTATTTACCATCCCAAAATAACACCCCAGATGGTAATTTCAAATTATCAAGGATGGAATATTACTTGACAAATTTTAGGATTATTCATGACGGTGGTCAAATCACAACTATTCCTGATAGTGTGATTGCACTCGTGAAAGCGGGTCCATCAACTGCTATTTATTTGGGTAATCATACCTTAAACACTATTGAAGGAGTTAAATTTTACGTTGGTGTTCCAAAGAATTACAATCACCTCGATCCTGCCTTGCAACCAAATGGTTCACCACTTGCCTACCAAGCTCCATCCATGCATTGGGGATGGATTGCAGGATACCAATTTGTCGCGCTTGAAGGTTTGACGAGTCCAGCTATGAATCAATTAACCGAGTTGCATTCCTTTGGCGATGATAATTACACGGAAACTACTGTCCTTTCGGAAGGTTCCCTTTACAATGGTGCATTTGAGATCAACATCAATGCCGACTACAACCGAGCACTTGAAAACATTGATATTTCAACGGGATTAATTGTACATGGCGATTTTTTACAAGCCAACGAGGTTTTGTTTAATTTCAATCATTATGTCTTTTCTTCCAGTAATAGTTTGGCTGGAGTAGAAGAATTCAACCCGGTTGATGTTTCAATCTACCCAATTCCTGCAAATGGAAAATTTACCATACAAACACCCCAAAATTTTAACGCTGATGTCCTTAAACTTTACACGACTAATGGTCAACTTTTAAAAGAAATACGTTTGAAAAATGGTCAAAATTCAATCAACGTTGAAATCGAGTATACAGGAATAATTGTTTTGGAATTCTATAAAAATGGAACGAAACTCTTCTCTGAAAAAGTAATGAATAACTAACGGTAATTTTACATTTTTGACTTTCTTTTGTAAGGAAAACCATTCTCCACCCTCTCAGTTAAATCCAGAATTTAAATTGTATCGTAATTAACGTTGGGCAAATTAAATCTGGACCTTTGACCAACAATTTATTACTTTTAACCATCGAATAAAAAATTGAAATACGCAACGGCCATATTGATTTTTACGCGAACTGCCGAGGCAGAAATTCGGCATAAAAATTTCATTGATGGTGGCAGTTCAAAATCAAATACGAAAATTGTTCGAACTCTTATTCAACAAACCGTTTGCACTGCGAGCAAAACACTCTCTCCTGTTTTTACCATCGATGAAACACAACAAATCGGTGAAACATTTGGTGAGAAATTTGCCAATTCCTTTCAAATACTATTTGATCAAGGATTTGAAAAAGTAATTGCCATCGGGAATGATTGTCCGGATTTAACGGCCGAAACACTCAAGAAAACCATTGCTGAACTCCAACGAAAACAAGTCGTTGTTGGTCCTTCCAAAGATGAGGGAATGTACCTCATCGGATTGAGCAAAAAAGGATTTTCTTTCGAGGATTTTTCAAATTTACCTTGGCAAAAGAAAGGTTTGCTAAGCGAATTTATTCGGCAAACTGAAATCGCCAACCAAAGTATTCTCCTCTTGTCTGAATTGATTGATTTGGACAATTTTAATGATGTAAAAAGATTCATTCGCAAAGGAAAAATCAGCGGTTATTTTAAAAAACTGCTTCTTCAGTTGATCCTGTTTTTAACGCGCTTTTTTCAAACTTCATACTTTTCAATTCTCTCTTCATTTTGCAGAGAAATGCTTGTACTTCGCGGTCCTCCGACTGCCAAATTTTCAGTTTAACGATAAATTAAGTACAAACTCATTTACAATTTTACATGAATAAAATCCTACTCTTGACACTGTTGTGTCTCATGAAATCTATTGCTTTTTCACAAATCTCCGGATTGGTGAAGGATCAACAAACGGGCGAGGGAATTCCCGGCGCCATCCTCCGAGAAAAAGGAACTTCTAACAAAACTTTGTCGGACGAAAATGGTCTTTTCACTTTAACAACTTCTAACCAAAATCCTACGTTGATAGCCAGCTATTTCGGTTATGAAGACCTGGAAATTCCACTGAACGGACTGGTTCATGTTACTTTTTCTCTTACTTCCAAAGCACAAGAATTTGGTGAAATTATTGTCACCGCCTTGGGATTGGAGCGAAAAAACAAAGAGCTCGGTTATACGGTTCAAAGTTTAAATACCAAAGATGTTTCAGAAGTGAAATCTCCTAATTTCCTAGACGGCTTGGCTGGAAAAGTGGCGGGTGTTACCATCACTTCGGGGGGAACTGGGGTTGGTTCATCGACCAAAATCACCATTCGAGGAGAATCTTCCTTTACCAATAACAATCCTCTTTTTGTGGTGGACGGAATCATAATCAATAACAATACCGTCCTTAACCCAACCACCGATGCGGCCGCTGGATTTCAAGAAATTGATTTCGGAAACGGTGGAATGGAAATCAATGCCGACGATGTGGCTTCTGTGACGGTTTTGAAAGGACCGAGCGCTGCGGCCTTGTACGGAACACGTGCATCCAATGGCGTAATCATCATTACCACCAAAAGTGGCAGCAAACAAAAAGGTTTGGGCATTAGTTTCAACAGCACAACCTACATGGATCAAGCTTTTAAATTGCCTGAATTTCAAAATACGTACGGACAAGGAAACAGCGGACAATTTGCCTTCAAAGATGGATTGGGTGGCGGCGTGAACGATGCGATTACGTATTCTTGGGGACCAAAATTAGACCAAGGAACACTCATCGCTCAATTCGATAGCCCCGTTACTTTGCCCGACGGAACCGTTGTTCGCGGTGGAGATGTCGCGGTTCATGGAGGAGCGCCAATCACGCCAACAGAATTCAAATCGCACCCCAACAATTTGAAAGATTTTTACCAAACGGGGTATACTTTGGTGAACAATCTGGCCATTTCCAATGGATTTGAAAAAGGCGATTATCGTTTGTCGTTTACCGACTTGAACAGCCAGTCGATCATCCCAGGCGTAGATTTGAAACGAAAAACCGTTTCTGGGAAAATGAATTTCAACCCGATTGCTCGTTTAAAAATAACTTCCAACATTACCTATATCAATTCCAATTCGGACAATCGTCCAGGTGCGGGTTACGGTAGCGAGAATTTGAACTATGGATTGGTTGCTTGGTTGCCGCGCTCGTTGGATATGAATTCATTGAAAGAGTATTGGCAACCCGGATTGGAAGGATTGCAGCAATTTTCCTACAACTATACCTATTTCGACAATCCGTATTTCATGCTGTACGAAAATCGAAATTCATTCAACCGAGACCGTGTGATTGGAAATTTGGTGGCGAAATACGATTTCACAGAGAAAATTAATTTGACTGTTCGCAGTGGAATGGACTTTTCGACGGAAAAAAGAGAAATGCGTCGAGCGTATAGCTCCAATCGATTTATCAAAGGTGCTTATGCTGAGAACAATGTGGGCTTCAGAGAAAACAACACGGATTTCTTGCTGAATTACCATGACAAATCGGGCAATTTTACGTGGGACATTTCTGCTGGCGGAAACCGAATGGATCAAACTACCTCCTATTCACAAATTACGGCTTCGAGCCTCGCTCAACCTGGAATTTATCGCTTGTCCAATTCAGCAACTCCTTTGGAAATTATTGAATATCAAACGCAGAAAAGAATCAACAGTTTGTATGGGTTGGCAAAATTTGGGTATAAAAATTTCTTGTATTTGGATATCACCGGACGAAACGATTGGTCCAGTGCCTTGGCCACTCCTACTTCTACAAAAAATGTTTCCTTCTTCTATCCTTCCTCTTCTTTGAGTTTCATTGTTTCTAATGTGGTCACACTACCGAAAGCATTTTCATTTTTGAAAATTCGTACGGGCCTCGCTCAAGTTGGTAACGATACCGACCCATTTCAAACCACTGGCTCATTTTTACCGCAAGTTACGTACAACGGTCAACCGACTTTTAGCAGTCAATCTACCCTTGCCAATTCCAATTTGTTGCCAGAAAGAACGAGCAGCTACGAATTGGGGGGAGATATTCGTTTTTTCAAAGATCGATTGACGTTTGATATCACTTATTACAATGCATTGACGAAAAATCAGATTTTGTCGTTACCGATTGTGGCTTCTTCTGGGTATACGCAACAAGTTGTGAATGGCGGAGCTGTTCGTTCCCAAGGTTGGGAAATTTTCGCTTCCATCGCCGTTGTGCAAAAAACAAAATTTTCTTGGAAAACAGGCTTCAATTTTACCCGAAATGTTTCAACCGTGGAATCGCTTCCATCGGGTGTAGACAAAATTACGTTGGCTTATTCGCGCATTTATGACAATGTGAACCAAACTGTTTGGTTTCAAGTGGAAGAAGGTGGCAGAATCGGTGATATGTACGGTACTGGCTACAAGAAAAACGAAAATGGTGATTTCATTATCGATTCCAAAGGAAACTACATTTCTGATAACAATTTAAAGAAATTAGGCAACTACAACCCGAATTTCATGCTGGGCTGGTCGAACAATTTGACTTATAAAAATTTCGATTTGAGTTTCTTGATTGATTGGCGACATGGTGGTATTTTGGTTTCGAGAACGTTAGCGTTAGCCGCAGTAGGCGGTCAATTGAAAGAAACGGAAAACCGACCAATCGAAGGAATCGTAGCCGACGGAGTGGTTAATACGGGAACAGATGAAAATCCAATTTGGGTTGCGAATACGACTGCTATTTCCGCAGAAAGTTATTACCGACAATACTACGATAGAAATCACGAGGAAAACAATACCTACAATGCCTCCTGCTTAAAATTGCGTCAATTTTCTATTGGATATACTTTCAAAAATGAAAAAACCAAGGGTTTCATTACCGAAAATAGAACCTTGAAAGTTTCCATCATTGGACGCAATTTGTTCGCCCTTTCTCACATTCCACATTTCGATCCAGAACAAATGGCTACACAAGGTCAAAAGTTTGTCAGTGGTGTAGAAGATATGTCTTATGCGTCCACCAGAAGCATTGGTTTTAAAGTAGGTTACAACTTTTAAGAAATTGATTATGAAAAATTTACACGCTATATCCATTTTACTGATTGCATTGACCTTTTTTGCTTGCAAGAAAGATTTTGAATTGATCAATACCAATCCCAATTTCCCCATCGAGGTGGAACCCAATTTGTTGCTTCGGCAAGTAATTTACGATTATGGCGAACAAATGTCCTACGAAGGTTTTGTGGCTGGAAATCTATTGGGACAATACATGACCATGGTGGATTTCAATTTATTTGATCGCCACGGACTGACGCAACCGCAATTGGGTGGAAACCCTTGGCCAATTCTGTACAAAAATCTGCGCGACAACGATGTCATTTTAGCCAAATCGCAATCGGAAGCCATTTACAAGGTTTATGAAGGTCCATCCAGAATTTTAAAAGCACTAATTACGCAGGTTTTGACCGATATCTATGGAGATGTTCCGTATTCAGAAGCCTTGCAGGGATTATCGGGAAATGTGACGCCGAAATACGATAAGCAAGAGCAAATTTACACCGGAACAGATGGTATTCTTGATCAGCTGAACAAAGCGATTGCGGCAATTGATGGTTATACGGGTGTTCAAACCTTGCAAGGAGATATTCTCTATGCAGGGAATTTACAAAAATGGAAAAAACTAGCCAATTCGATAAAAATCAAAGCGTTGATGCGCATTTCAGACCGGGATAACGAAATTGCTTTGGATGTTGCGCAAGAATTGCAAAACGTTTTGAACGATGGAAACTTCATCAATTCCAACAGCGACAATGCTTATTTCCAATTTTCATCCATTCAGCCCAACAGTTTCCGTATGCAAAAATTGCGTGCCGGCGATTTCAATTTGTATGTTATGTCGCAAACCAGCGATACACTCCTGCAAAAATTTAACGATCCGCGTCGTGAAATTTTCTTTCGACCAACAGGAAACAATGCAAGCCAATACAATGGATTGATCAACGGAATCAATGCTTCCACCACTTCTATCACGCTAGGAAACTACTCCTTGGCGGGAACGATTTTCAGAGAAAACACGGGTGCGTTGAAATGCAACTTCATGACCGCTTGGGAAACGCAATTTTTTTTGGCTGAAGCCGCACAAAAAGGATACATCGCTGGTTCTGCGCAAACTTTTTATGAAAGTGGCGTTGCGAATGCGTTTGACTTCTGGAATGTTGCCATGCCTTCTGCCTATTTAACCGTTGGAAATGCGGCCTTTTCATCAGGTGATCCCATCGAACAAATTCTTACCCAAAAATGGCTCGCAAATACGATCAATGGCTACGAAAGTTGGATCGAATACCGTCGAACAGGATTCCCACAATTATTGCCTGTTGCCGCCAGTTTGAATGGCGGATTGTATCCCGTTCGAATGCCTTATCCAACGGATGAAGCTGCTTTGAATCCAAATGCATCGAATGCTTTTGCCGCAACGGGGGGCAACGGATTCAATACCAAAGTTTGGTGGGATAAATTTTAATACAAGAAATACCGAAGTGCGAGAGAATTGTATCTTGCGCTTCCATAAAAAAATACGATGACAGTAATAGGTTGGCAATGGGTTTTGGTGGTACTTTCCAGTTTGGCGATGTACTTGATTTCTCCCTGGGCCAAATCGACGGACGACTTTTTCAAAGCGACGAAACCCAATGGACAACAACCTAAATTTGTCGTTCTTACGAGCAGTCTTGTCATTTCTTGGATTTTCGCTAAGTCCATCTCTGTTTCCGCTTCATTGGGACAAAGTTTTGGTTGGGTTGGAGGATTGGCCTATGCGTGCTATTATCTTTCGTTTATTGTGGCAGGAATTGTTATTTACAAAATGCGGACAGTCGGCAATTGGAAATCTATTCATGACTTTATCCAATCAAAATTTGGTAGCAATGCGATGCGCCTGTTTTCTTTGTTGATTGCCTTTCGCTTGTTCAATGAAGTTTGGTCCAACACCATGGTCGTCGGTTCTTTTTTCGGGGAAACCAACACTTCTCAATACAATTGGGCCGTTGTTGTATTTACAGTGTTAACATTGGCCTATGTCATCAAAGGTGGTTTGCGCTCTTCATTGATTACTGACTTGGTCCAAATGCTCCTTTTCGCCCTCTTGTTGGTGGTGATTCTGGGCTTTCTTTTGCCTGGTTTTTCGGGGAAAATGAATGGAACACTGTTTTACGGAGAATTTACTTTTTCAAATGGTGTGAATCTCTTGTTGGTGGCACTTTTGCAAATTTTCTCCTACCCTTTTCATGATCCGGTCATGACGGACAGAGGTTTTGTTTCGAACGCCAAAACAACACTGAAAAGCTTTCTTTGGGCCGGCTTGATTGGATTCATTTGTATTTTACTATTCAGTCTAGTCGGCGTTTACACTAGAATCTATGAATTGAAAGGCGATCCGGTGATGTCCATTGGAAAAACGCTTGGTGTGCCGATGATGTTGGTCATGAATTTCATTATGATCACCTCCGCCACCTCAACGTTGGATTCAACCTTTACCAGCTTTTCAAAATTATGGGTTATGGATATTTTAAAAGAAACACAAATCACGCTTTCAAAAGGAAGATTGGCCATGATTTTCATTACTGTTTTTGGAACGTTGCCTATTTTCTTCGGGGCTGATATTATTTCTGCCACCACGATTAGTGGAACCATGGTCATCGGATTAGCGCCCATTTTTATTTTCTGGAAAAAAGAAGTGCCACCCATTGCCTTCTTTCTTTCCGTTTTCTCTGGTATTTTCTTTGGATTTGCTTTGATTTTCAACTGGTTTCCAGAACATTGGTTTTGGACCAGTGGAAAATACAACGATTTATTATGGGTCAATACGATTGGTTCGATTGCCTGTTTCACCCTATTTTTAGGCTCAAGTTACCTATACAAATGGATAAAAAAATAACAATACTGCCTGATCTTTCGGGTAAACTCCTTGTTTTTGGAGGTGTTTACAGCAATTTGCAAGCTTTAGAAGCTTTGTATGAACTGGCGATGGCGGAAGGTTTTACTCCAGAAAATACCATTTGTACGGGCGACGTGGTTGCCTATTGCGCACAACCTCAAGAATGCGTCGATTTGATTCGAAATTGGGGTGTTCACTGCATTGCAGGAAATGTCGAGATTCAATTGGCAACCGGTGCGGATGATTGCGGTTGTAATTTTGAAGGAGATTCGCGTTGCGATATATTCTCGCGCCAATGGTATCCTTTTGCCAAAGAAAAATGCAACGAAGAAACCCTTCGTTGGATGGAGAAATTGCCCGATTTTTTAAAATTCAATTTTGGTGGCTATTCATTCGGCACGGTCCACGGTACGTTTGACGAAACGGCTGGTTATCTTTTCAAATCGTCGGATTGGCATTTAAAAGAAGCGCAACTGGATAAAATGGGGGTAGAAATCATGTTGGCAGGACATTGCGGTTTGCCTTTTTCTGATCTTGAGAAATGCAAAGCGTGGTTGAATTCTGGCGTTGTTGGCATGCCTGCAAATGACGGAACGGATCGTGTTTGGTTCATGACCTTGGAAGAATACGAAACGGAAATCATCATTTGTCATCGTACCTTGGAATACGATACACACGAACCCAGTGCGCGCATGCGAGAAAGTAAATTGCCGCAAGAATATGCTCGAACCTTGTTGACCGGCATTTGGGATTCCAATGAAATTTTACCCGAGACAGAAACGTCACTCCAAGGCATTGCTTTTCAGTTGGATGAAAAACCGATTCATTTGCTGAAGCAGAAAGTGGTGCAATAGTTTGCTCACATTTCACTGTCGAAACAATCCCAATTCGAGAAGAGGAACATAGCCGATGCTTTTGTAAATTCGCAATTGATAAAAAACTACGCCAAGAAAAAATGTTGCCATTTGTGACTCGACTTATGCTACTCTTTGCTCTCTGTAACACTTTCCTCAGTTTTGGACAAGAAGAAATGACGGCACCCATTTTTGGCAAAGTGAAATTTATCTTCGAAGAAAGTTTTGAAGCTGATTTTGATGGTGTTACCTATTCAAAAATTGGTAAAAACCGACAAGTTTCTTGGATGAATGATAACAAAATGGAATTCGACAAGCGTGGTCATTTAATTAAGCGAACGTTTTATGATGACGCAAGAAATTATATTCATTCAGAAGAATTTGTTTTCAGTGACTCACTTCTTCAATCAAAAAGTCACCTTTCTTTTATTTTCAGCTACCTCTATGATTCCACAGGGAAAATAGTAGCTGAATTAGTCGCTCCCAATTCAGATTCGCTGGCCATGAAGCTAAAACATCGCTTCGCTTATAATGAGAAGAATCAGTTAACAGAGGTATGGGAATTTGATTTCAATGGAGGACATGTCAGTCATCAAATCAATGAGTACAATACCCAAGGTTTTTTGTCAAAAGAAACATTTGAATACCAAGATGGCAAAGAATACATTCAATACAGGTATGATACCTTAAACCAGCTACTGAAAAAAGAATGGTATGACGCGCAAGTCGGATTAATGGAAAGAACCAGCTATGCTTATTTGAATGGGAAGTTGGTATCTGAATTCTGGGAAGGAATCAACAAAAACAAAGTTGAAACTTCGACGAAATCTGAATTCGACGAATATGGTAACGCCATTTCGGTATTGGATGTAAATTCAAAACGTCAAATTCACGACCATGAAGTGAATACCTATGTTTTTGACAGCGACCACAATTGGATTCGAAAAACAACGTCTATCAACAATTCTCGCTTTTATATTGTGGAACGTAGGATTGCCTATTATTAAGGGTGGTCTTGCTTAACCTTTTATTGAATAAATTGGTTGGTATTTTACATTAAAAATCTCATTTCAATCTATCTCAAATTACGGAATGAAAACATCGCAATTCATTGATAATCAAATCTCGTTCGCAAATTTGGGAATTTGGGAATTCGGGAATTTTATTTTTTTATATCCATTTAATTCGTTAAATAGAGAATAAAATAAATCAAACCCTCTTTACAAAAAACCGAAGACAACTTTTCGAAACAACTCGAACAAGAACGCCCACTGTTTCAAAATTTTCAAACCAACATTTCTAAAATTTACAGTACAAAAAAACGCCCTATCTTTCGATAGAGCGTTCTGTATGATAAAGTTTCAGCTTATGCTTCCGCTTCTTTCTTTTCTGGTCTTGGCAACAAGATTCGACGAGAAAGTTTCCATTTTTTCGTTTTCTCATCGCGTGAAACGACTTTAAACGTTACCATATCACCTTCTTTACAAACATCTTCCATTTTGTCAACTTTCTCCCAAGAGAACTCTGAAATGTGGATCAAACCGTCTGTTCCTGGCAAAATCTCCACGAAACAACCGTAAGCTTGTACCGATTTGATTTTTCCTGTGTAGGTTGCTCCTTCTTCTACGATTGGAGGGAAAGCAATTCCACGAACGATTCTTACTGCTGCATTCATGTCATCTGCATTGTTTGACATGATTTGAACACGACCTTCACCTGTTTCCAATTCTTCAATTGTAACGGTTGTGTTTGTGTCTTTTTGAATTCCTTGGATGATTTTTCCTCCAGGTCCGATAATCGCTCCAATCATATCATTTGGCACGTTAAATGCTTCGATACGTGGAGTTTGCGGTTTCATTTCTTTATTTGGTGCAGGAAGTGTTTCCAAAATCTTACCCAAAATGTGCATACGACCTTCTTTCGCTTGCATCAACGCTTGCGTCAATACTTCGTATGACAAACCGTCTACTTTGATGTCCATTTGACAAGCTGTGATTCCTTTTGCGGTACCACATACTTTAAAGTCCATGTCACCCAAGTGATCTTCATCACCTAAGATATCAGACAATACAGCAAATTTACCACCTTCGGTAACCAATCCCATTGCGATTCCAGAAACTGGCGCTTTGATTTGAACACCTCCGTCCATCAATGCCAACGTTCCTGAACAAACGGTTGCCATGGAAGATGAACCATTGGATTCCAATATCTCAGAAACCAAACGGATTGTGTAAGGATTGTCATCAGGAAGTACTTGTTTCAATGCTCTCAATGCCAAGTTTCCGTGACCGATCTCACGACGAGAAGTTCCACGAAGTGGACGCGCCTCACCCGTTGAGAATGGAGGGAAATTGTAGTGCAACATGAATTTTTCAAATCCTTTTTCGGTAACGCCGTCGATCATCTGCTCGTCCATTTTACCACCTAAAGTCAATGTCATCAAGGCTTGTGTTTCTCCACGTGTGAAGACAGCAGAACCGTGCACCATTGGCAAGTAATCAACTTCTGACCAGATTGGACGAATTTCGTTGAATTGACGACCATCCAAACGGATTTTTTCATTCAACATCACATCACGAACCGCTTTTTTCATCGTTTCTTTGAAGTAAATTGAGATGAATCCTTTTTTCTCCGCCAATTCTTCTTCAGAGAATTGAGCAGCGAATTCTTCTTTTACTGCACCGAACAACTCCGAACGCATGGATTTGTTTGCATTTCCTTGACGTGCTACTGCTTTGCATTTTTCAAAACACTCAGCATACACTTTCGCTTTTAATGCCTCATCGTGTGTTTCGTGATTGTATTCTCTTTTCGGGAAGGCATTAGGAATTTCTTTCGCTAAATCTTCTTGAAATTTACATTGTTCTTGGATAGCTGCGTGTGCGAATTTGATGACTTCCACCATCTCTTCTTCTGAAATTTCTTTCATTTCACCTTCTACCATGTTTACATCTTTTGCTGTACCAGCAACAATGATATCCAAATCAGAATTTTTCAATTCCTCCACAGTCGGGTTCAAAATCAATTGACCGTTCACTCTTCCTACTTTCACTTCCGACATCGGTCCGTTGAACGGGATATCAGAAACAGCCACTGCACAAGATGCAGCAAAGCCGATTAAAGCATCTGGATGATTTACACCGTCATACGACAACAATTGAACCATCAACTGCACTTCTGCGTGGTAATCGTCTGGAAACAATGGACGCATAGCGCGATCCACGATACGCATCATCAAGATTTCTCCTTCTGACGGACGAGCCTCTCTTCTGAAAAATCCTCCTGGGATTCTTCCTGCTGCTGCATACTTTTCACGGTAATCAACTGTTAACGGAAGGAAATCTACTCCTTCTTTTGCTTCTTGAGCTGCAACAACCGTTGCGAGCATCATTGTGTCGCCCATTCGTAACACAACTGCGCCGTCAGCTTGTTTAGCAAGCTTTCCAGTCTCGATGGAAATTTCTTTCCCTCCAGTAATGATGGACTTTTTTATTCCTATGTTCATATATATAATTTACTAATTTAAGTTGCCCAATCCGTTCACTTCGCTTATGCTCAATGCACTATTTGGACATTTTTTTCAAAAAAAAGGGCAGTCGAATAACTCCGATTGCCCCATTTTGAATATTGTATGCTAAGATTAACGACGTAAGCCTAATTCTTTAACAATTGCACGGTATCTTTCGATATCTTTTTTCTTCAAATAATCCAAGAAACTTCTTCTTTTACCTACCAACAATTGAAGTGCTCTTTGCGTTCCATAATCTTTACGATTTTTCTTCAAATGCTCTGTCAAGTGTGAAATTCGGTAAGTAAACAAAGCGATTTGTCCCTCTGTTGATCCCGTGTTTGTTTCAGATCCGCCGTGTTTCGCGAAAATCTCTGCTTTTTTTTCTGGTGCTAAATACATGCCAATATTAGTTTAATGATTTTTATGTAGCCGCCATCCTACTTTAGGATTTTGACGGTGCAAAGATACGCTTATTATTTTTATCTGCAAGAAATATTTGTTAGGGTTTTGTTACGAGCCTATTGATGGATTGTTATCTCCCGGTGAAATTGGCATTTCTACGTCAATCCCATTAACCGATCTCGCATATTTCGCGGATCGTAATCAAAATATTCTAACTCCATTTGGGGTGCCATTTTTTTCGCTACTTCAATCGCTTCTTCTCTAGAATCGAACTTCGCCACCTCAATTCTTGCTTGGTATTTCTCATTATAGACGCACACCAAGTAAAAATAATCCGTCACAATTGTACCGGTTGTTGCGCGGGAATACATTCGAATACTTTGCTTGGATGGAATAGCAGTTATGAATCGATGCCCACTGTAGCTTTTGTCTTTGCCAAGCGGAATGAATCCGAAATATTTCGTGAATTCCCGAATTGTTTTCGTTCTCAAGTTTAAGGCTGTACCGTAATCGGTGAAAGCAATAAAAAAGGCCAGTAGTAAAACGAATATACCTCCTAAAATACTCGTGGTGAAAATGAAAAAAGATAAGCCAAAAAGTAAATAACCAACAAACGTGACATTGGCTGGAAAGACTTTCCCGAAAGTATGTGTGATGATTTGAGACATTTTTATAATTTAAAAAAACGGAAATCAAAACAACCGCTTCACAAAAGAAAACCCTTTAAAAGGCACGTATTTAAAAGGTAAATCCAGCCATGTCGATGATGCAATGACCCCTCTTTGATTGCTAAAAGCTAAGAAACTTTCTTTTCCGTGGTATTTTCCCATCCCACTGTTGCCAACACCTCCAAACGGTAGATTGTGATTAACAATGTGCATAAGAGTATCGTTAATACAGGCACCACCAGACGTTGAATTGAAGAGAATCTCTTTCGCGTGCTTACTCTTTCCAAAATAGTAAAATGCCAATGGTTTTTCATTTTTTGCAACATGTTTGAGGGCTTCGTCGATTTTTTTGAAGGTTAAAATGGGCAAGATGGGACCAAATATTTCTCCTTTCATGATTTCATCTTCAGGTTTCACATTGTCTAAAATGGTCGGTGAAATGTATCTTTCCGTTTTGTCGACTTGCCCACCAAAGTAGATTTCAACGTTTTGCAAGAGATTCGTAAGTCGCTCCATGGCCGCATCGTTTACAATTCTAGGATAAAATCGACTTGCTTTAAAATCTTCCCCATACATGCTTTTCATTTCCTTCACCATCGATTTGAGCAATTCATCCTTTACAGAATTGTGCACAAAAACATAATCAGGTGCAATACAAGTTTGACCCGCATTGATCAATTTCCCCCAAATGATTCTTCGAGCCGCAATGGTAATATTAGCATCCTGACCAACAATACAAGGACTTTTTCCTCCCAATTCTAAAACAACTGGTGTCAGATTTTCTGCTGCCGCTTTCATGACTATTTTGCCAACTCTGGAACTTCCCGTAAAGAAAATAACATCAAAACGCTTCTGAAGTAAAAGCGTATTGGTTTCTTTTCCTCCTTGAACCACAGCAATGTAATTTTCATCAAATGTTTCCTGAATCATTTTCTGCATCAACTTGGCAATGGTTGGTGTGTCGGGTGAAGGTTTCAAAATTGCACAACAACCGGAAGAAATTGCGCCGACCAAAGAGTTCATGAGCAACTGAAACGGATAATTCCAGGGCGCTATAATCAGAGAAAGGCCCAAGGGTTCATAAACGATTTTGGAACTAGACGGTAATAAATGAAAAGGCGTTCGAACTCTTTTCGATGCCGACCATTTTTTTAAATGAGCAATGTGGTATTTGACTTCCATGAGAACAATGCTGATCTCCGTCAAAAAAGCCTCTTCCTTGGATTTGTGCAAATCAATCCACAAGGCTGCTTCGATCTCGTTTTGATAGCGTTCAATGAGTGTCTTGAATTTTTGAAGTTGAATCAATCTAAATTGAACATTTTTGGTATCATTGGTATCAAAGTAAGCCTTTTGAGCCAAGTAAATTCGCCCGATTTCCAGAAAAGGAGTCTCATTCATGATCAATAAATTATGTTGTTAAAAGTAAAATAAAAAAGGGTGCTGTAAAAAAAAGTATCCAGGTTCTTTTTTCTGCCGAGCTTACTCGTACCTTTGCACCTTCAAAAAAAGCTAAACATGATTTCAATCGACAATTTAGGTGTAGATTTTAGTGGATCCACCCTTTTTAATGACGTTTCTTTCGTCATCAACCCAACAGACAAAATTGCCTTGATGGGGAAAAATGGGGCCGGAAAATCGACCATGATGAAAATCGTTGCAGGCGAAACAAAACCGTCTCGTGGACATGTTCGCGCACCGAAAGATGCCGTGATTGCTTATTTGCCTCAACATTTGTTGACCGAAGACAATTGCACCGTTTTTGAAGAAGCCGCCAAAGCATTCAAACAAGTTTTTGAAATGCGCGACGAAATGGCAAAATTGAATCATGCTTTGGAAACCCGAACGGACTACGAAAGCGACGAATACATGTCCATTATCGAACGAGTGACGGATTTGGGTGAAAAATATTATGCGTTAGAAGAAGTCAACTACGATGCTGAAGTGGAAAAAGCATTGAAAGGACTCGGTTTTAAACCGGAAGATTTCCACCGTCAAACCAAAGAATTCAGTGGTGGATGGAGAATGCGCATTGAACTAGCGAAAATATTATTGCAAAAACCCGATTTGATTTTATTGGATGAGCCAACCAATCACATCGACATCGAATCTGTAATTTGGTTGGAAGATTTCTTGGTAAACAAAGCCAACGCCGTCATGGTGATTTCCCACGATAGAGCGTTTATTGACAACATTACGAATCGGACAATTGAAGTAACAATGGGTCGAATTTACGACTACAAAGCCAATTATTCTCATTACTTGCAATTGCGCGAGGATCGTCGTTCGCACCAAGTGAAAGCCTACCAAGAACAACAAAGATTCATCGCCGATAACATGCAGTTTATCGAGCGATTCAGAGGTACTTTTTCCAAAACCAACCAAGTTTCTTCCCGCGAACGTATGTTGGAGAAATTGGAAATCATTGAAATCGATGAAATCGATACTTCCGCTTTAAAATTGCGCTTCCCTCCTGCTCCACGCGCAGGCGATTATCCTGTAACCGTAAAAGACGTTTCCAAATCGTACGGTGAACAAGTCGTTTTCAAAGATGCCAACCTATCTATTTCGCGAGGCGAAAAAGTTTCGTTTGTGGGTCGAAATGGAGAAGGAAAATCAACGATGATCAAGGCCATCATGGGCGAAATTGATGTGAACGGAACCTGTCATCTGGGTCACAATGTGAAAGTTGGCTATTTCGCGCAGAATCAAGCATCGTTGCTCGATCCAAATTTGACCATTTTTCAAACGGTGGATGAGGTGGCCGAGGGAGAAATCCGGACACAAATCAAATCTATTCTTGGTGGATTCATGTTTCATGGCGACGAAATTGACAAAAAAGTTAGTGTGCTTTCCGGTGGAGAAAAAACGCGTTTGGCCATGGTGAAATTGTTGTTGGAACCTGTTAACTTATTGATTCTCGATGAGCCGACCAATCACTTGGATTTGAAATCAAAAGATGTGTTGAAAGAAGCCTTGAAAAATTTCGATGGAACTTTAATACTCGTTTCCCACGACCGGGATTTCTTGCAAGGACTTTCAGAAAAAGTGTTCGAATTCAAAGACCAACGCGTCATCGAACATTTCGAAACCATCGATGCATTCTTGGAAAGAAATCGGATTAAAAGTATTGCGGATATTCAGTTGATGAAGTGAATCATTAATTTTTAACCAATTTACCTTTCGAAATTCCATTTAAGCGAATGAAATAAATTCCTTTCTGCAATACTTCTGTGTCTATATTTATCTTGGGAACATCTGCGATGCCCGAAATTACTGTTTTGCCAGTCACGTCAACTATTTCAAATCCCATACCTAAAAATTCATCGTCGAAATTTACATTTAAAACGTTATCAAAAGGATTCGGACTGCACACAACACTTCTATTGATAATTTTATTTTCTGCTACCACGAGAGAAATAACGGAGCAACTTGCCACTTCAAAATACGATTTTGTAGTTGCATTGGTCACTGCAACGTAAGGAATACCATTAATCATGGTCACGAAGGCAGAATTTGTTGCAGTTATACCTGACAATCCAAAATCAAATTGAACTCGACAAAGTTCATTTAATTGAAAGTCAAGAAATATTACGTAACGTTCTTGTTCGAAATTTTGATTTGTTGTTTCTCCAACCACTATGATCGTATCTTGGTAAACGATAGCGTTGGTAATATAGATTTGATTACCAGACACTGGATGATTTAAAGGTGAAATTTCAAATGCCCCCAATAAGTTGCCATATTTATCAAAGCGCGAAAAATTCCATTTACCGATTAAACTTGGGTCATTGTAAAGCTTCATGAACTTACCAATGGATTGACCATCATAAAACCCGTTGTACATATCAATTTGAGTATTGTAACTATTTGGGACAGTATAAAACGTAGAATTGGCACTTTGAAAACTATTTCCTGCATTTCCTATAACCATTAAATCTGTAAAACTCGTTTCCCAAAATAAGGTATCATCAATCATTTTGAATTTTTTGTTCACCCCGTAATAATCATTAATTGAATCTGGGGTTGAGACTAAGTATTTATCCAAATTCAAATTAATTGAATTCACATCAAGCGTATAATACCAGGAAGTTGTTGTTGTTATTTGGCGTTGACTTAATAGTAAAACGGATGTATCGTTGTATTCAGTATTATTGAAGGCATATTGCATGTAAATACTGTCGATTTTATGCAAAGTAAATTGATGAGTTGAACGATCATATAATGCATAATGCAGATATTTATAGCCTTCTTGAACTCCTAAATTATTCGAATTAAACAAAGTAAATAAATACTTTTCGGAATTCTTAAAGCGAATAATGTTATACCTTTCAATTAGTCTGTTGTATTGAAAAAATAAGGTGTCAGCATTCAAAACGGTGCCATCGTGCTTTAATTCTCGGAAAACAAGATGGGTAGAATCGCCTAGTTTGGTCACGAAAAAAGTTGAATCGGGTGAACTATAAATAGATTCATCAGAATTCAATACAAAACTCGCTTGACTAAATAAATGACAAGGCAAAAAGAAAAAGAATAAAATGGCTTTCATGAATACTGGTTTTATAGGTTCCCTTAAAACTAAAGCATTTTGTCTTTTAATTTCTAAAAAAAATCTAAACGGTAAGTTTCACTTATTAAAATGTACTTGAAAACTGAATTCAACAGCGTTTTGATTTTTTTGGCAACTATTTGGTAATCGCATTATTCGTATTGCGGATATTCAGTTGATGAAGTAGGTTTTTGATTTACTCATTACTGCATTCTGAAAACAAGATTTTAATAGTGGTAAATTTTTCTATTAAAAGAGAAAATTTCTCACTTCTCCCCCACCAACATTTCTCTTTTTCCTGGAGGTCCTGGCAAACGTGTCATTTTCCAACCTACGCTTTCTAAATCGCGGCGAACTTGTCCTTTCGCACAATAGGTCAAGAAAAAAGCACCTTTTTTAGCCGAATTATACATTTTTTCAAAAATCGGAATCGACCAAAGATGGGATTGAACGCGTGGACCAAAAGCATCGTAGTAAATGAAGTCGATCGTTTGATTGGTCGCTTCCCAATCCTCCAACTGTGTTTGAATTTTCGTCAAGGCAAAAAGCGGATGGATTTCATGGGGCTGTCCCCAAGAAGTTACGTGCATGTCTTTGTAAAACCCAGCACCTTCTTTCCAAATTTCGGCATACTCCAATTCTTCAATTTCCTCAGCAGAAACGGGAAAGGCCTCCAAGGTCAAATAATTGATTTTCACGTCCAATTCCAAAGCCAATTCCATGGTGAGCATCGCATTGAGTCCTGTTCCGAAACCCATTTCCAAAATGGAGATTTCCTTTCGTCCAGCCATACGCTCGCGTACTTTTTCGATGAAAACATGTTTCGCTTCTTGCAAAGCACCGTGATGCGAATGGTAATTTTCATTCCATTCCTCGAGGTGAATGGTGCGGGAACCGTCGGCTGTTGTAACTACTTTTCGTTGCATGGTTCAAAGGTAGACGGTTTCAACAATTGTTAATAACGTTTCTTTATATCTTTTTTAGATTTTATCAGAAACAATTGTGGGATTAGCGCCATCAAAACTCTATCTTTGTTCGTATGGATAACAAGGTCGAAAACAATCGAAAACCCGCAACACGACTAAAGAATATAAGCCCTTTGGCAATGGAATTGGGAAAAGTTCCACCACAAGCCGTTGACATTGAACAAGCTGTTCTGGGCGCCTTGATGCTAGAAAAAAATGCAGTTACGGATACGATTGACCTGCTTACACCTGCCTGTTTTTACGACCCAAAACACGTTTACATTTATACGGCAATACGGGAATTGTTCGCCTCTTCTACGCCCATTGATATCTTAACTGTAATCAATCAATTGAAAAAAGAAGGCACCTTGGAAGCCAGTGGCGGTCCGGCCTATGTTTCTCAATTGACGTCTCGTGTTGCCTCTTCCGCTCACGTAGAATACCATGCCCGAATCATTTCAGAGAAATTCATCAAACGAGAATTGATTCGCATGAGTTCCGACGTTTTGAAAATGGCCTATGAAGACACGAATGATGTTTTCGATGTATTGAACAAAGCGGAGGAAGATTTATTCAAAATTTCGGAAAACAACATGGGCAAACAAGTCGACATCATGAAAAATGTCGTTCGCGAAGCCATTGATGAAATAGAAAAAGCAAGTCTTAACAAAGATGGTATTTCAGGAGTTCCAACCGGATTCTTTGAACTGGACAAAATTACAGCGGGTTGGCAACGTTCAGATATGATTGTATTGGCCGCTCGACCTGCGATGGGGAAAACGGCTTTCGTACTTTCTATGGCGCGAAATTGTGCGGTAGATTACAACATGGGAGTGGCGTTCTTCTCTTTGGAGATGTCGTCCGTTCAATTGGTAAAACGTTTGATTTCAAGTGAAAGTAGAATTGCAGCCGAAAAATTACGAAAAGGTGATTTGGCAGATCATGAGTTTCAACAATTGCACAGCCGAATTACGAAATTAGCGCAAGCACCGATTTATATTGATGACACACCCGGTATTTCCATTTTCGATTTACGGGCAAAATGTCGTCGTTTGAAATTGCAATACAATATTGAACTGGTAATCATCGATTACTTGCAATTGATGACCGCTGGTGGAACCAAAGGTGGAGGAAACCGTGAACAAGAAATTTCCTTGATTTCTCGCTCCATCAAAGAAATTGCAAAAGAATTGAATGTTCCAATTATCGCCTTGTCTCAATTGAGTCGTTCCGTGGAACAACGTGGTGGTGAAAAAAGACCCGTACTCTCCGACCTTCGTGAATCTGGAGCGATTGAGCAAGATGCCGATATCGTTTCATTCATTTATCGACCAGAATACTATGGTTTAACGCAAGACGCCGAAGGAAATTCCAATTTAGGGGTTGGTGAAATTATCATTGCCAAACACAGAAATGGTGCATTGGCGAATGTTCGATTGAAATTTGTAGGGCAATATGCTCGTTTTGAGAATTTGGACTCGGTAGATCCTGGTCAGTTGGAAACTTCTTTTTCTTCAGCTATGAACAGCAACAAAGGATTTGAATCAGCTGGAAATGAATTCATACTACCAAGTAAAATCAACAGTACCAACGATTTTGAAGGCGAAGATTTTGACCGAGGTGGTGATTTAGATCCTGGATTTTAATGAAAGGCAAGATTTTTGCGTTATCACTACAAACGATTTTATAAAATGAAGAAAATAGTTCTGTTTTTTGCTTTGCTTTTTGCTTCGCTACAAGTTTCCGCTTCGCAGTTGCTCGTTCCCATGGACGATTCGCAAACCGATCATTTAAAAGCGTATGGCGTTTCTTTTTGGGTATTGGAAAATGATGTGGTGATGGAATGGTTACTCAACTACCGTGGTGGTTCTTTTCTTTTTCCTCATTTAAAATCCATTGAGGATGAATTGGTTATTCGTGGTGTGAAATACGAAGTTTTAGCCGACGGACAAGTCAATGCCATCAAAAAAGAAATCGGGAACCCGGAAACCAACATGGAAGTGGTCCAATTGGAAAAAGCCCCAAAAATTGCGGTGTACACGCCCAATGGCAAACAACCTTGGGACGACGCTGTGACCTTGGTGTTGGAATATGCCGAAATTCCCTACGATAAAATTTATGATTCAGCGATTGTCATGGGAATTTTACCGAAATACGATTGGTTGCATTTGCACCACGAAGATTTCACGGGGCAATACGGTAAATTCTACGCCAATTACCGAAGTTATCCTTGGTATCAACAGCAGGTTGCCGATGCAGAAGCAGATGCTAAAATGCTTGGATTTGAAAAGGTTTCTCAACTAAAACTTGCCGTTGCCAACCGGATCAAAGAATTTGTCTTTGGTGGTGGATTCTTGTTTACCATGTGTAGCGGAACCGATAGTTTTGATATTGCTTTAGCAGCGGCTAACACAGATATTTGCGAAAGTATGTTTGACGGAGACCCATCCGATCCTGCTTGTCAACAAAAACTGGATTACGGTAATACATTTGCCTTCAAGGATTTCAAGTTGGAACGTAATCCGATGGTGTATGAATATTCCAATATCGATGGAACGGATTTGCACAAACGCAATGAAGCGTTGGACAATTTCACTTTGTTTGAATTTTCGGCAAAATGGGATGTGGTGCCTACTATGTTGACGCAATGTCACACCGATATTATCCCCGGTTTCATGGGACAAACAACCGATTTTAGAAAAGAATTGATCAAACCCAACGTGTTGATTTTGGGTGAAGATGAAGCGCTAGGAACCGCTCGTTACATTCATGGAGAAATGGGACAAGGAACTTGGACTTTCTATGGTGGACACGATCCGGAAGATTACGAACACCGTGTTATGGATCCTCCAACAGATTTGAATTTACACCCAAATTCTCCCGGCTATCGCTTGATTTTGAACAACATTTTGTTTCCAGCGGCGAAAAAGAAAAAGCGGAAAACGTAAGATTTTTATTGATTTTTGGAATTTTTAGATCAAAAATGAATGGATTCTGGTCAAAAAAGCCAAGATCTAGTTACCTTGTTCGTAAATTTGGGAATTCCCAAATTCCCAAATTCCCAAATTCCCAAATTCTATTGACTATTTTAATTGGAAAACTGTTGAATTTTTGAACCGTATTTTCAATCCTCCTTTTCAACCTTTTTCTTCACCACCTTTTTGGTTTGAAAAGTCCAACCCAAAACACGTGAAACTTTATTGCCGGTTCCCATAGGGATAATACGCACTTGTTCTGCTCCCAACCGATCCAACAAAGCCGTAAAACTTTTCAAATACGCTTCTTTTGAAACCAAAGTCGTAAACCATTCCACCGCATGTCGGTGTCTGAAACTTTGATGAATCATGTTTTCGACGAATTTCTTTTCTCCGCCATCGTACCACAATTCATTGCTTTTTCCGCTAAAATTTAGTGTCACTTCGTTGACGCGTTTGCGCCCCAAATTGTTTGCTTTTCGTTGCGAACCTTTCGCTGCTTCTTCCGATGAAGAATGGAAAGGCGGATTGCAAACACTCAACTGATATTTCTCGCCAGGTTGAATGATTCCGTTGAAAATATCTCTGGAATTGACCTGTTTTCGAATTTCAATCGCGTCTTTTAAACCTTCGTTCCGTTCAATGATTTGATTGGCTGATTCGATGGAATTCTCATCCATTTCAGATCCTACAAACGACCATTGGTATTCTCGTTGTCCAATTATCGGGTAAATGCAACTCGCGCCACTGCCAATGTCCAGAACGCGTACTTCAGGTCCTTTGGGTGCCTTTCCAAAATAAAAACTCGACAACAAATCTGCCGCATGGTGAATGTAATCGGCTCTTCCCGGAATGGGCGGACACAGATTTTCCTCAGGAAAGTCCCAAAAAGCAATGTCGTAATACCGTTTTAGCAAGGCCGTGTTCAACAAGCGAACCGATACTGGATTGGCAAAATCAATGGTTTCACTGCCATGAATATTGGTCGAAACTTGTGCTGCCAATTCAGGACAAACGGTAAACAATTCCTTAAAATCGTATCGGTCTACGTGTTTATTTCTGGGGTGTAATCTTGTTTTCGTCATGCGATATATTCGATTTTAAAGTACATTTTTTTGAACCACAATTCAAAAGCTGGATCCAATAATTCAAAATTCTTGTCTTCTTTGTTGAGCAAGTCGTCAGCAATCAACGCGTCTCGGTTTTTGCTAACATTCCTTGGCGTTCCGAGCTTGTATTCCTGCATCACTCGGCTGCTTGTGAGTTTGTTTTCTCCCATAACAATGGCTTTTATAAGGTTCACTTGCGTGTTGCTCAAGCCTTCAATTTCTCTTTGATAAAATGGCGTATTGGCATGAACCAATTCATCCAAAGCAGCATTCAAATCGGACAGACTCACTTTTTTATTAGTTTTCTGCCACGTATAGTGCGACAATTGTTGCACATACCAAGAGTGATTTTTCATCAATTGCGGAATTTTCTCGGCCAATTTTACTGAAATTTCTTTTCCTGACCTTTTAAAACTTTCCAGGATAAACTTTACCCATTTTTCTTCTTTTATTTTGGGCAACAACAAGATATCGCCAAAACGGTAAAATGGCTTGGATGAGTTATTGAATATATCCACCATCATGTGGCGCTTGCTGCCGTACAAACAATAGGCTACCTTTTTATGCCGTTGCCAAATGGCACGCAATTGCTTTTCGAAGGTTTCGAAGGCTGGAAAACTCGCAACATTCTGAAATTCATCCAAGCAAATTACGAAGCGGATATTTTTCTTCTGCGCGATAATTTCCGGTAAATTGAGAATTTCATCTCGGTGTTTTTTCAAATCATCCCACTGAAAACCTAAATTGAAATCAGTACCTGGATCAACGCCAATCGTGATTTTTGGTATCAATTGTTTAAAGGTTTCTTTCGCTAAAGTGAGCCAATCTTCCCATTTGTTGGAAGACGCTTTGATTACTTCTCGTGCAAACGCCTCCAAAAACTCTTCTTCACAGGCATAAGAGAACAAATCCAGCATTACGGTTTTAACCGCTTTCTCTTCTTTGTTGATGACTTCAATGACCTTTTCCACAAGTGATGACTTTCCCCATCGGCGCGGCGAAATAATGGTGGTATTGATGCCTTGCAACAAATTCTGCTTCAGCTTGATGACCTCCTCCTCCCGGTTGGTGAAGTGTTGCTCACTTACTGTAAATCCATAAATGAAAGGCGATTGACTCATACGTCATTTTTTATACCCAAAGGTATTATACTTTTTGGTATAAATAAAATAAATTTTTACTATTTTATACTTATTGGTATAATACCGAATAGTATAAAAAATCAAATACTTCGCTTACAATCCGAATTTTTCTTCGACTTCTTTTACAATGTAGTTTCCAATCGACAAAGAAGCTGTAGCTGCAGGACTTGGCGCATTCAAAACGTGAATGGAATTACCTTCGTGCATGATCTTAAAATCATCACGTGTATCGCCATCTTGACGCAACAACAAAGCACGCACGCCAGAACGACCGGGTTTTAAATCATCCATGGTCAAAGATGGAACCATGCGTTGCAATGTTTTCAAAAACAATTTTTTCGAAAAAGCACGGCGGTATTCATTGATCCCGAAAGCCATATTGCTAAAAAACAATTTCCAAGTTCCTTTGTAAGTCAAAGCATCCCATGTATCGCGCATAGAGAAATCCGTTTTGCCATAGCCTTCTCTTTTGAACGTAAACACGGCATTCGGTCCGCATTCAATTTCTCCATCAGTCATACGGGTAAAGTGAACACCCAAAAATGGAAAATCAGGATTGGGAACTGGGTAAATCAAATGTTTGATTTTATGATGTCCTTCTTCGGTCAATTCATAGTAATCACCTCGGAAACCAACTACTTTTTCTTTCAAATCAACGCCATCTTTCTTCGCCATTCGATCGGCTTGTAGACCTGCGCAGAAAACCAAATATTTCGCTTTGAATTCTCCTTTATTGGTAACCAAAGTAGATTCATTCGAACCTTTTTTGATATCGGTAACTTCTGTATTCAAATGCAATTCGCTTTTCAGATTGATGGCCAATGCCAATTCCACCATCTTCGCTGTTGCTCCTCGGAAATCAATAATTCCTGTACAAGGCACATGCAAACCAGCGATACCTTCGCAAAACGGTTCAATTTCTTTGATTTCTTCCGGTCCTATTTTTCGCAATCCTTCGATTTCATTTTCCAAACCAATTTGGTAGATTCTTTCCAAGTCTTTTAGTTCTTTCTCTTCAGTAGCGACCACAATCTTACCACAGATATCGTGGTCAATGTTGTGTTCTTTCGCAAACGCCACCAATTCATGACGACCGTCGATGCAATTCCGGGCTTTCAAGGAACCTGGTTTGTAATACAATCCAGAGTGAATTACGCCTGAATTATGCCCTGTTTGATGATCGGCCAACAAATTTTCTTTTTCAAAAAGTGCCAACTGAAGCGCCGGGTATTTCTTTTGAAGTTTGTAAAACGTGGCTGCTCCTACTATTCCTCCACCAACAATTGCAATATCGTATGTCATGCTATTCGTTTAATTCGGGTACAAAAATACAAAACTAATACACCAAATAGACGGGAATGATTCGAAAGGTTGGCTCAAAATAAGGGCTTCGTTGATAAACAAAATACAATTGTTGCCATTGACTTTTAGCGAATTCGACATCTGAGGCCTTTTTGGCTTCCAATTCGGCACGTAAATCGGGATTATCGTTCAACAATTTGGCAGCAATATCCTCAAAAACATAGGAAGAGAAATATTCCTTTTCATCCATATAACTATCGAAAAAATTCCACGAAAAATAACTGTCCTCCGCTTGTGCCATCAAAACCGATTGCAAGAAAAAAGCTTTCTCCTGACGGGCTGGAACCCGATAATCACCAGGTTTCAAATGATAATCCATTTCAACATATTCTACTTTGACCTTACTGTGTAAGTAATGCTGTTCGTATGGATTTGTACCCGTTTTAAAATCAACAATTTTCTGGCAAACGACTTTAACGGTGGAATCTTTGGTTATTCGATGCATTTTTATTCCATTCGCTTTTAATCGATCGAGCACTTCTTTTTCCTGACCGCCAACAATATAAAAACGCGGAACTTTGACAGAATCGGTTGCTTCATGCGCATTCCAATACGGTACCATTTTCTCGAACGGTGCCTTCCGATCATAGTACATCCGAGTCAAACCGGTCACTTCGCTTGGCTTGTATTTGGCTTCAAACCCTTTGAACAACAAACTATCTTTCTTTTCGGTATTCAATTCGTAGTGGTGAAAGAAATAGGCTTCATTTTGCTGAAAATTATTTGCTTCCAATCGTGCTTTTTCAATCAAATCAACATTCTCTTTCATGTAAATCAACATTTCCTCTAGGAAGGCTTTCGTAGCCTGCACGCGCTGCGGAAAAGGTTTTAGCATGTGCGTTTCTACCGTAAAAGAAAAGGTGTTAAAAAGTGACGCGTACCCCATCGCATAGCGCGGCAAATCGTCAAAAGTCACCAATCCGCTATCCGGAATTTCTTTCACCAAATCAATATAAGGAATCAAGTCTATTTCTCTTTTTACCAATTGTTTTTTCAAAGCGGGAATCATTTTGCAATACGTTGCATCTTCCATGCTTGGCGCCAAACGTTCTTTCAACGAGGAAATCAACGTCAGCACATATTGATAATCCGCTCCGTTGGTAACATGATTATCAATAAACACATCGGGATCCAAGGCATGAAAAATCTTAGCAAAGGTGAAAGCATTTTTGGAATCCATTTTGATGCAATCTCGGTTCAAATCCAAATTCTTCGCATTTCCTCTAAAACCATATTCTGCCGGACCATCTTGATTGGCGCGACTCGTAGCCGATCGATTCATCATTCCGCCAATGTTGTAGGCTGGAATAAAAGCAACAACCGGCATATCTTTGGTCGGTTTTCCTTTTTCAATCCATTCATTCGCCCAAAGCAACATAGCATTAATTCCATCCGGTTCGCCTGGATGAATCGCATTGTTTACCAACAACGTAGTTCCTTTTCTTGCTTTTTCAAAAGTCGATATAGAATCTTTTCCACCATTCACCACAAACAAATAAATCGGTAAACCATAATCTGATTCGCCCATTTTAAACAGCTGAATTTCCGAATGCGAATTGGCCAATGCTTTGCATTCCTGAATTAATCTCGGATAAGTAGGCGTTTCGTTACCATTCCATTGAGCTATCGACAATAGTGGAAAAAAAAATACTAGGAGAAAAAAGATCCGAAATTTCATAGTTTATCTGTTGGAAAAACCAAAAGTAACGAAACTTTGGTTTGCGAAAAATTCTTAAAACCACTCTCAAATGCAATGAAATTGATATCTTTAGAAAAACCGAATAATATATGGATAAACATGCGCAATTTATGTATCGCCTAATTTTTGGCGTTGTCATCATCTGTGGTGTTATTTTCTTGTCATTTAAATACCTAATGAAAGGACCGCCATTCTTAAAAGTGGCCGTCATCGGATTAACTGTAGCAGTTACCTATTTGGTAATAGATTTTTTAAAGAAAAAAAATAATGGAAACTAAAATGAGTGATTTTCAAAGACAATTTCAAGAAATGGACCCAAAAAAAATAGCAAAATATGTAGGCGTAGGTGTCATTGCACTAATTGCTTTTATCGTTTTTCTCATGTCATGGACAGACATTAACCCAGGTGAAGAAGGATTTATTTATCGTCCTTATGGCGGTGGTGTTGAAAAACAAACCACCTATGGCGAAGGCACTATTTTTATCGCACCGTGGAATGAAATGATCACGTACAACACCCGGCAACAGTCCAAAAATTACTCTTCAGAAGTAATGGACATCAATGGTACAGACATCAACGTGATGGTCGCTGTCAATTATTCCGCAGCCGCTGGAAAAATTGCCAACCTACACTTGAAACATGGTCCTGATTACATCACGTTCATTGACGACAAAGCAAAAGGGGCTATAAAAGATGTTATTGGACGATACACCTACGAACAAGTATACAGTTCAAAAAGGGAGGCGCTAGAAGGTGAAATTGAAAGCATCTTACAAAGTGATTTCAAAGGTAACTTCATCAAGTTGAATTATGTGGAAATTGCCGACGTTAATTTACCACCGAACATTGCTGGTGAAATTACCAACAAGGAAACCCAAAAACAAAGAAACTTAACGGCAAAAGAGAAACAAAAAGAACAAGAATATTTGGCCAATGCCCGAATTGAAAAAGCGCGAGGTGATTCCTCTTTGGTTATTTCTGCTCGTTTTAATGCTGAAGCGATCTCCTTGGAAGCCAAACAAATTTCTCAAAATCCTCAATACATCGAATTGAAAAAATGGGAAAAATGGGATGGTGTTGGATCTCCCTACGGTGAAGGCAACGTTTTCGGTTCGGGTGTTTCAATTTTGAAAGGTCAGAAATAGAAAAGTAGCGAATCTTAGAATTTGCATGTAAATTTGCACATGCGTTTCGATATACTCACGATTTTACCTCAATTGCTGGACGGACCTTTTTCGGCGTCCATAATGCAACGCGCCCAAGACAAAGGTCATTTGGAAATTCATTTGCACAATATCCGAGATTACTCCACCAACAAGCATAAAAATGTGGATGACTACCAATATGGTGGTGGAGCTGGAATGGTGATGAGCATTGAACCCATTGTTGCTATTATCGAAAAATTGAAAGCCGAACGGGAGTATGACGAGATCATGTACATGACGCCTGACGGAGTTGTTTTGGAGCAATCCATTTGCAATGATTTATCGCTAAAGAACAACATCATGATTCTTTGCGGCCATTACAAAGGGGTCGACGAAAGAATTCGTGAGCATTACATTACCAAAGAGATTTCAATTGGTTCGTATGTTTTGTCGGGCGGTGAATTGGCTGCTGCAGTGGTGGTCGATTCTATTGTTCGATTGATTCCAGGTGTTTTGAACGACGAAACTTCAGCACTGACCGATAGTTTTCAAGACAATTTGCTTTCGCCACCTGTATACACACGTCCACCCGAATACAACGGATGGAAAGTTCCAGAAGTACTTCTTTCCGGCGACTTCAACAAAATTGAAGCTTGGCGAGAAGAAAAAGCGTTGGAACGAACACAACAAAGACGTCCAGATTTATTGAAATAACGACTATCCTAGCCAAATGAACAACGATACAATCCAACAAGCGGTAGAAACCTTGAAAAATGGAGGAACCATCCTTTATCCGACAGACACCATATGGGGACTCGGATGCGATGCAACCAACGATGCAGCTTGCCAGAAAATACTAGACATCAAACAACGACCTGAAAACAAAAGTTTTGTTTTGCTTGCGGACTCTTTTCACATGGTAGAACGCTACATTCCAGATTTTGCCAACGTTGTATATGATTTAGTGGATTTAGCGGTAGAACCTTTAACCATTATTTACCCCAATGCGAGAGATTTATCGCCACTCGTTCTCGCAGAAGATGGTTCAGTTGGAATTCGAATTACTAAAGATCCAATCTGCCTAAAACTGATAAAAGGAATGCACAAACCTTTGGTCAGCACCTCGGCCAATTTAACCAACCAGCCCTTCGGAAAAGATTTGACTTCTATTGATCCGTTAATCAAAAACAAAGTGGATTTCATTGTTCAAGCGCGGACTACAGAAAAATTAGAAAAAGCTTCACAAATCATAAAAATCGACCTAGACGGTCGCGTCACGATCATCCGTTCTTAAGTTCGAAATCTGTAGAATTTGTTTCGTCCGCTGAAGTCCTTATCTTTGCACCCGAAAATGAATTACGCACAATATCTTCAGCACCCCGTTTTTAAAGTCGCTTCCCAAGTTGTTACTGAAAACAATCTGGAAGCGTATGTGATTGGTGGCTTCGTGCGCGACCTGCTTTTAGATCGTCCTTCCAAAGACATTGACATTGTAGTGGTAGGCAATGGATTGGAATTGGCTGAAAAATGTGCGGCCACTTTGCGCGTGAAAAAAGTATCGCTTTTTAAGAAATACGGTACGGCTCAGTTTCGCTACAAAGATTTGGATGTAGAGTTTGTTGGAGCCCGGAAGGAATCCTACCAAAGAGATTCAAGAAAACCCATTGTGGAAGATGGCACTTTGGCTGATGACCAAAACCGACGCGATTTCACCATAAACGCAATGGCATTGTCTCTTCACAAAGATAATTTTGGTGAATTAATCGACCCTTTCAATGGATTGGAAGATTTGGAAAAAGGAATTTTGCGTACTCCTTTGGAGCCCGAAAAAACCTACAGCGATGATCCTTTGCGCATGATGCGTGCCATTCGTTTCGCCACCCAATTGGATTTTAAAATTGAAAATAAAAGTCTTCAGGCCATCAAAGACCATTCCAACCGTTTGGAAATTATTTCTATGGAACGGATTATGGATGAATTGAATAAAATCATCTTAAGTCCTACTCCATCTCGCGGTTTCAAATTGTTGTATTCCACTGAATTGTTAATTCAATTTTTTCCGGAATTGGTTGCCTTGCAAGGTGTAGAAACCATCGACGGAAAAACACACAAAGACAATTTCTATCATACTTTAGAAGTATTGGATAATATTTCTGAAAACACCAACAATCTGTGGTTGCGTTGGGCAGCGATCTTACACGATATCGCGAAAACACCTACCAAACGATTCGACAAAGAAATAGGTTGGACTTTTCATGGACACGAAGAAATGGGCGCTCGTATGACACCAAAATTGTTCAAACGAATGAAATTGCCCTTGGACCACAAAATGAAATATGTGCAGAAATTGGTCAGACTCCATTTGCGACCGATTGCTTTGGTGAAAGATCATGTAAGCGATTCAGCCGTTAGAAGATTGTTGTTTGAAGCAGGTGATGATATCGATGATTTGATGACGCTTTGCAATGCGGATATTACGTCAAAAAATGAGATGAAAGTCAAAAAATTCAAAAAGAATTTCGACGAAGTCTTACAAAAATTGAAAGATATCGAGCAAAAAGACCATGTGCGTAATTTTCAACCGCCGATAAGTGGAGAACTCATTATGACCACCTTCGATTTAGGACCATGTGCACATATCGGAAATATCAAATCACAGATCAAAGAAGCCATATTAGAAGGTAAAATCCCCAACGATTACGAAGCTGCTTTCGAATTAATGTTAAAATTAGGGCAAGAAATTGGTTTGGTACACAAAACTGCTTCATCACAAGCCAAATAAGCAGAATTTTATTTCGTAACTTTGCATCCCCAAAAAAGGAAATTACCCGTTCAATATGGCAGGCTTAAAATTTAGAATCCTTCTCGACAGCGACAAAAATCAAGAAGTATTTCGCGATATTTTTATTGATGCAGATGCTTCATTTGAAGTATTCTATCAAACTATTTTAAAGTCATTCAACTTTACTGGCCAGGAAATGGCTTCATTCTATGTTTCCAATGAAGATTGGGACAAAGGACATGAAATCAGCTGGTTGGATATGAGTTATGACGAAAAAGACGACACTGATCAATTGCCAACCGTTATGGCAAAAGCCAAATTGAGCGAATTCATTGAGGAGCCAGATCAAAAATTTATTTTGGTCTACGACTTTTTGCGGATGTGGATTTTCCTCATTGAATTAATTGGATACGAAAAAGAAAGTCCTGCTGAACCAGCTATAATTCTTGCCATTGGTGAAGCTCCCTTAGAAGATTCAAAAGCAGTAAGCGAAGACCTTTTTGAAGGCGAGGAAATGGAAGAAGACGATGAATTCGGTTTCGACGATATGGAGGACGGATTTGACGAAGAAGATTACGGAAGTTACGAAGAATTTGATTATTAGATGACAGAAAAATTAGGGGGCGACCCAATCGGAAAGGCAATTTTGCAGTATGCAGATGACCGCAAACCAGCAGATATTATTGTAAAATCAGAAATCTGCGAAGACGACATTATTCCATTGGAAGTTCTTTTTCGTCCATTTGACGAAATGCCTGAACTAGAGCAAATTGCTTTGGAAACAGCACGCGGAAAAGTGTTGGATGTGGGCGCTGGTGCTGGTGCGCATGCGAAATATTTGACGGAACTAGAATTGGATGTTGAATGTATTGACATTTCAAAAGGAGCTGTAGAATATTTGCTTGACATGGAATACAAAGCGCGCCAAATTGATTTCTTTGATTTAAAAGATGAAAAATACGACACCATTTTAATGCTCATGAATGGCATTGGAATTGCCGGAACCTTGGGTAATTTGGAAAAAACATTGCTGCACGCCAAAAGTTTGTTAGCGCCAGGAGGTCAAATTTTGTGCGACTCTTCCGATATCAAATACTTGTATGAAGACGAAGATGGGTCGATGCTAATCGACTTAAATTCTGAATATTACGGAAACTTCCGTTTTCAAATGAAATACAAAGGCGAAATTGGTGCTTGGTTTGATTGGTTGTATGTTGACTTTGATAATCTTTTCCAAACTGCCAAAAAAATTGGTTTGAAAGCAAGCAAAGTGTACGATATGGATGACCATTTCTTGGCTGAAATTACATTGGCTGAATGATGTCAAAACACTTCTTTTTCTACTTTGGAACCTTTCTAATCTCCTTTGTTCAGGCGCAGGGAAATGAAACAACTTTAAAAGCAGAAGGAGGTGTTTATTGGAAAATTACTCCTCCAAATTCAAAACAAAGCAGTTATATTTTTGGTACGATTCACTTGATTGAAAAGGATCGATACAATTTGCCAAAAACAGTCTCCAAACAACTAGAAAAATCAGATTTGTTGGTCATGGAAATTGCCGATTTGGACGACCAAAGAATGGCCTTGGAAATGCTCATGCTGAAAAGCGGACGTATGACGGACATCTTGAATCCAGCTCAAAAAGATTCATTGTACCAGTACATCGAGCAGAAATTTGGCTTGGATTCTGCCAATTTTGAAAAAACAATGGGAAAATTCAAACCCATATTCTTTCTGCAATTGCCGTATACTTCGTTGGTGATGAATAGTGAAAGCTATGACGTCAATATCAATCATCTGGCGATGGAAAAAGGTATTCCTATTCATGGCCTGGAAACGATGCAGGAACAATTGAGCTTTTTTGATGATTTGTCTGACGAATTGAAAGCCGAAATGATGATGCAAGTAGTTCGTGATACGAGTGATTTAAAAAAAGAATGGAATAAATTTCAAACACTCTATTTGAATCAACAACTTTCAGATATGTCTTCTTTTGATAGCGGCAATACCGATGTCATGGCCTTCTATGACAAAACCTTGCTGTCAGGGAGAAATGAAAAATGGATGCATTATTTGTCTACTGAATTAAAAGACAAATCGGTCTTTATAGCCGTTGGCGCTGGCCATCTTGCTGGTCAGAAGGGACTTTTAAATCTTTTTAAGGAAGCTGGATACACGGTTACTCGCGTTCAAATAAAGCTAAAATAGCAACACTTTTCGTGAACTTTGAACTATCTTTGAAAGGTGTAAAATGTTCAAAATTCATTGCAACCATGTTCAAACTAAAATTCCTTTTTTTCGCCCTTTCTTTCTTTCTACTTTCAGCTTGCAAAGGCTATAGTAAAAATGAAAAAAAAGTTTTTGACGAAAAAATTCAAAAATTCATTCTAAAAGAAAACCTCCAACTTAAAAAATCGAGCTCAGGTGTCTATTACAAAGTAGAAATCAAAGGAAAAGGAAAACCCATTCGATACACAGACGATATTCGGGTCATGTACAAAGGAAAATTACTCAATGGAGTCGTTTTTGATGAACAAAACTCGCCAGTGCAATTCAAATTAAAAAATTTAATTCCGGCATGGAAAGAAGTTTTAGTTGGGAAAAATTCAGGAAGTGTCTTTTTAATCGTGACACCACCGCAAATGGGATACGGCTCCAATGCTTATGGAGAAATTCCAGAAAACAGCTGTTTATTTTTTGAAATCAAAGTGATGCAAACTTTGTAAATAGCCAACCAGAATATTTATCTTAAAATACTTGCCATAACGGTTTCAAAACTTTACTTTTGACCCCGAATAAAAACAAGAAAAATCAACAAAAATGAGCGTACTCGTTAACAAAGATTCTAAAGTAATTGTACAAGGCTTTACTGGTAGTGAAGGTACTTTCCACGCAGGACAAATGATTGAATTTGGCACCAATGTAGTTGGTGGAGTTACCCCTGGAAAAGGAGGTTCTTCTCATTTGGATCGCCCAGTTTTCAATACAGTTGCTGAAGCTGTAAGCAAAACAGGTGCGGATGTTTCGATTATTTTTGTTCCGCCGGCATTTGCTGCAGATGCAATCATGGAAGCTGCTGAAGCAGGAATTAAAGTGATTGTTTGTATTACAGAAGGAATTCCAGTTGCCGACATGGTGAACGCGAAAGAATATATTAAAGCTTACGATACACGTTTGATAGGACCAAATTGCCCAGGCGTCATCACAGCAGGACAAGCGAAAGTAGGAATCATGCCAGGCTTCGTGTTCAAAACAGGAAAAATTGGTATCGTTTCTAAATCAGGAACGTTGACATACGAAGCAGCAGATCAAGTTTCAAAAGCTGGATTGGGTATCTCAACAGCGATCGGAATTGGTGGAGATCCAATCATTGGAACAACAACCAAAGAAGCGGTTGAATTGTTGATGAACGACCCAGAAACAGAAGGAATCGTTATGATCGGTGAAATCGGTGGTAACTTGGAAGCAATTGCTGCTCGTTGGATCAAAGAAAACGGAACGAAACCAGTAGTTGGGTTCATCGCTGGTGAAACGGCTCCAAAAGGACGAACAATGGGTCACGCAGGTGCAATTGTTGGTGGTGATGATGATACCGCTGAAGCGAAAAAACGCATCATGCGCGAGTGTGGAATCCACGTAGTAGATTCTCCAGCACACATTGGTCAAAAAATGAAAGAAGTTTTGGGCGTAATCGCTTAATTCAACGATAAAATTATCAAAAACGTTTCTTCTGAGTGAAATCAGTTGAAACGTTTTTTTTTGTCCCTACTTGCTCAAGTTGAATCTTTTTCTAATTTTAACCAACTGAATACTAATGTTATCTGCAACACTATGAAGAAATACTCCGCCTATATTATTTTTCGCACTTATCCCTAAGATTATTTTTAATTTAAGGCAAACATAACAAAACATTGGCAATGGGAGTAAATTTAATAGAACTGCATAAGAATTATAATACTCAGGCAAAATGCTTGGTTTTATTGAAGAAATTGCGCTGGGGTAAAACTGTAACCTGCACAAGTTGTGCGAGTAAGGAGGTACGGGTGGTTGAAAGTCAATCAGAACGGTACATTTGCAAAGATTGTAAAACGCAATTTTCGATATTTACTGACACTATTTTTGAGGGAACGTTGCTACCATTACCAAATTGGTTTCTGCTAATTGGGATTATGCTAAATGCGAAATCGGGGGTTTCTGCCAAGGAAATCGAAAGAAATTTAGGCATGACTTACAAAACTGCATACTACGCTTGTATGCGTGTTCGTATTGGAATGCTTATGCCTGAATCGCAATTGAATGGAATGATTGAAATGGATGAAAGCTATTTTGGCGGTAAGGCACGCAAAAAAAACAAGAAAATTCCCGATAATGAACCGTCTATTTCAACGGCTACAAATAAACGCGGTAGAGGTACAAATAAGGTTTCGGTCGTTGGAATGGTGCAACGCAAAGGCAATGTGAAAACGAAAGTGATTGAAAAGCTTTCGAAACGGAATCTTTTGACAATGCTAAAGGAAAATGCGAAGCAAGACAACTCTATTCTCATCACTGATGGATTCAAATCATACAATGAATTGGAAACGTACATTGACCGATTGACGGTTAATCACAGCAAAGAATTTAGTAAAGGTGTTGTTCACATAAATACGATTGAAGGTTTTTGGTCGTATGTGAAAAACGGAATAAAAGGAAGTTACAAGGCAGTAAGTAAGAAGTATTTGCCGTTGTATTTGATTGAGTTCGAATGGAAATTTAACAATAGAAATTTCCGCGGAAACGAACTTGAAAAATTCCTGAAAAACGCCTTATTCCAAGAGAAAGAATTGGAGTATTACAAGGCTAAAACAAGTAATCAAGTAAAGGAGATAAGTTATGGGAAGTAAAAATGAATCAGAATTATTTCTGAAAGCAGAAAAAGAATTAAGAGAAGGTTTCGCCAAATCGGTAGAGCCAATACATGATTTTTTAGATAGATATGCAGGTACGGGAGTAATTGTAGGTATAAACCTAACTTGTATAGGTGGATGTTGGCGAATTAATAGTCCAACAATTGAAGGTGAAAGTCTTAGAAATTTTGCTTTGAAAAATGGTTGAGAAAAACACTAAGTTCTTCTGAAAACGCACTTGTTCCGTGTAATTCTATGATACCAATCCTTAAATGGTATGAAAGAACGTCATCAGTGTTTGGTTGAATACTTATATCATCTACACGATACTTTTTATTATTATCCATCAAAATATAAATGTCGTTTAAATTTATTCCTGTTTGGGATTTTTTTTCTTCTGCTTCTTGTTTAGCCATAGTCTAAAATGAAAATCAAATATAGTTAAAATAATCTTAGGGATAAGTGCGTTATTTTTTGGCTTTCGTTTGGTTTGGTAACTGCAGCTTGTGGTGATCGTGAACAGAAAGAAACTTCGCTCCCCGAAAAAGAAACTGCTTCGGTGGTCTACGAATGTGAAGACTTTTGGGCACTTTACAATCCAAATGATAGTGCGAAGATTTTGTATTTAGAAGAAATTTTAAACGAAAACAAAGAGTTAAAGGCCGGTAACAAGCTTTTGCTACAATCGCTTTTAAAGAGCCTAAAAAATCCACCTTCCAAAGATTCTATTCCTTTGACATTTGAAAATCCCCTTTTTCCAATTCATCGATTGAAAAAAGATCAAATGGGTATTTTGGGGTATGCTGTCCAAAAAGAAGTCAATGGACAATGGGAAGATTTATCCAAAGAAGATCAACTATTGCGAAAAGATTTTGGTTACCAAAGTATCGATAGTATGGGACTTTTAGTTTCTTTCCCAAAAACTTGGAATGAATTGTATCCAGAATCTAAACCGACTTTTTATTGGTATTCTACCTCCAGAAGAGTTAAATCAACCATAACGGAAATGTGTTATTTAGGTGACGAATGCCTCTCCTATTTCCAATATAATTTCGACCAGACACCCGACAATCAAAAGGAAAAAATCGTGTTCGGAAGTCCATTTGCATTGGATTTAGACTTCGGAAAATGGCCTGAAATTTCTAAGGATTTTAAAATACAATTATTGGAAAACTGTTTGGATTGTCCTATTAATTACCAAGATCAAGTGGCATTTGCCAAGCTGAAAGGTTGCGGAAATCTGTTTTTTACCTATGCGGATTCTTGGCCTATCAACGACCAATTGAAAGCGCCATCTCGCTCCTTGGTGTATAAACGGAAAGACGGAAAATTGGTAACACTCTGGAACAGCGAACTGGATCTGTTCGGCTGTGGCTGTCTTTAATCAGCCGAGAAGTTGTCGGAAGATTGCGCCGAATAATCAGAGAAGGTCTGATCGTCTTCGTAGTAGTAAATCATCACCTGCGCCACATCGCGTAAGAAATTAATTTTCCCTACTTCAAATCGGTTGATTTCTAAACCCGTTCTCGCTTTCAAGTCGGCCAACATTTCATTGTAATTTTCTGGCTTTATAAGGTCAATACGCTCGTAGATAATCGTTTTTCTCGTTTCGTGTTTGAGTAACCAGAGATATTCCAATCCGGCCGTTATGCCAATAATCGATCCGTTGATAATCATCATTTCTGTGATTGATATTTTATTGCTCGCCATGGAATTGATAACCGATAAACCAATCACCAGGAATAAATACGTCATTTCCTTGATATCGACTGTACCTGTGCGATAACGGATAATGCCAAAAATAGCAAACAAACCCAATCCCATACCCGTATCAATGTCTAATTTTTTCAAAGAGAAACAGATAAAAAAGGTAATCATCCCAATCAAATAATAGGTAAAGAGATAATCTTTTCTTTTGGTTTTTGGGTAATACAAATAACGAATGACAATGGTTAAAAAAACCAAATTCATGGCCAAGCGAAACAAAAAAGTATAGATATCCTTGTCGACTAACACCCAATCAAAAAATTGGATGCTACTATTGTTTATTTGATCCTTCATTTATCTTCTCAAGTTTTAAGAGTTTTTCTTTAAAAAAATTATGCTTCACTTCTTTTTCATTGTACAATTCAAGTGTACCGATACAGTATTTGCTCAATCGATAAGGTCGTATGCCCATTTTACGCATTGTTACGTTAAAAAATGAATTCCGGTCCAAACGAGGTTGTTTTAATTCCGCTATTACCAACGAATCAAAATCTTTTCGTTTGTCGGTCCATTCAAATTTTAGATTGAAATCGAGCGTTAAACGTTCTTGTCGCTCAATATTGACCAGCGTGATTCGATTGTATTCGTTCAACAGTGTTGGGGCAATTTCTTTCAAATGAGGAATGTATTTCTCCACGAAGGTTTTGTGCTCATTTTCCATGGATTTTTGAAAACCGTCCACCCGCATCCGTCTTTTCTTTACGCGGCCTTTCCACTTGTGTTTGATTTCCAAAAAAAACAAGCCACTTTCCACATAATTTCGAATGCGCACCTTGAAACGACTGCTTTTTCCTTTGTGATGATCCGCATAAAATGTGAATTTATCATCGTCAAAATATAGGCTTTTATAAGTAGGCAATCGCACGCCATCTATTTCCAAAATAGAATATTCTTGGGTCAGTTTCGGAAGAATTAAATTCAAATTTTCAACCGTAAACGCATATTTCGTATCCACCCGATCCATCAATTTCACCTGGTCGATTTCATTCAACCCAATAGACGGAAAATTAAGAAGTAGAGAATTATGAAACTGCATATTGCACCAAAGTTAATCGAATGTTATTACCTACCAAAAGTTAGACGACGAGAAATCATAAATGCCTCGATAGATTAATTAAAAAAGGAAGCAACACACTGCACAAAGTTTTCGTCTACTGACTATAGAATCCCAATTGTGTTATCCATAAAAGAACCCTGTAATGAAGATTGGTTAAAAATGACGCCTACTGAAAAAGGTGCGTTTTGCCAAGCCTGTGCTTTGGAGGTAATCGATTTCACCGGCAAAACACCGTTTGAAATACGCAAGATGCTTCAGCAAGAATTCGCTCCCAACCAGCGAACGTGCATGCGGATTACAAATTTTCAAATGAATCAAATCAACGATGATTTTTTTCAATGGAAAAATGATGCGGAATCCTTCAAAGCGATTTGGCTATTTTCTTTGATAGCTGTTTTTGGTTTAACCCTGTTCAGTTGTCAAAATACAGCCTCCAAAGAATTGGTGAATCAATTGCAGATTGAAACGACTCAGCTTTTAAACGAAATGGATTCTATAACGACTGATTTAACGGAAATTGAAAATGACACCAATCTGTTAAAACCTTCTTTAAATGATATTACCATCACCTCGATCGTTGGTTATCCTTGGGAACATGAAATTACATATCAAGGTATACCGCCTATCGATTATCGTGGAATGAATTTATTCGATTGGAAGACAATAACGCTAAGTCTTGAAGGATTGGAAGTCGTTTACGGAGGTTTCGCACCCGAAAAAAAAGATACATCCAAATTTGTAGAATTTCTGGTTGCTACATCTAACCCTTTTGATGTTAGCTATTTACCTTCCTTTCCCATTCAACCAATCAAAAAGCCAATCGACAACAAAAATGTTCAAAAATTGGCGGCAGTAATGAACACCGCTGGTAAAAAATTCAATGCTTTCATTCATCCGAATCCTGTTGAAATCTCGAGTCGTCTGTTTGTTCAAACCACAGAAAATATTTACCTGAAAATATCCATCTTCGACTCGCTCTCAAATCAATTTATCAGTACCACCGAAACTCAACTTGAGGAAGGGAAATATGCGTTGGATTTAAAATTGTATGATTGTGCAACGGGAAAGTATGAACTGCATTTGGATTCAATCGATCAGCTTTCCATTTTGGAATTTACGGTTTAATGTTCAAATTGAATCCAAAGAAAATCGCCTCTTTTGGTTAATTTTACATTCGTAATGAGCGCTTCAAAAATACACGGACTTTTAGACGGTTTTTATACCGACCGAAACTTCAGCTATTACGTAGATTTCTTTTTGAAAAATGAAACTGAATTACAAGCGCTTATCGAAATATCCTTTCAAACGTCCGATGAAAAATACTGCAGCCACGGCACGTGGGTTTGCGCGCACATAGCCGAAAAAGACAATTCCGTTTTCGTTCCGCTTCAGGGTAAAATCATGCATTTTTTGCAAACGGAAAAATTGCAATCTGGCCTTCGGAATTGGATGAAAGTCCTAACATTCGTCCCGTTAAAGGAGGAATACGAAGGAGAAATGATTGATTTGTGCGTAAAATTCATTGAAAATTCTTCCAACAAAGTGGCGCTGCACGTGTACGCCATGATGAATTTGATTCCTCTGATGAAAAAATATCCGGAGATTTTACCCGAAATTTTAGCCCTACTCGACCTTCATTCCGAAGGAAAATCACCCGCTTATCACGCTGTTTTTCGAAAATTCGTGAAATCCACTAAAATATTTTAAAATTCAACTATCTGTTTTTCAATTTATTAAAATAAAATATTAGTTTTTTATAGTACTATGTATTGCAATATACAATCCAAAACATATATCTTTGTCAAAAATAGTAGCAATGAACGCAGAGAATACGCAAGCGCAAATGCGGAAAGGAATTTTGGAATTTTGCATACTTTCCATTTTAAAAGGAAAGGAAGCGTATCCCTCTGAAATTCTGGAATCGCTAAAAAGCGCGAAATTAATTGTCGTGGAGGGCACTTTGTATCCTTTACTCACCCGCCTAAAAAACATGGAACTTCTTTCCTACCGCTGGGAAGAATCGCCAAGTGGGCCGCCACGAAAATATTACAGTTTAACAAATGATGGAATCGAGTTCCACACCGAATTAACCCAAACCTGGACCGAATTGAGTTCGGCAGTAAACCTTTTAAGCAAATAAGATCATGAAAAAAACGATATCCATACACATCAAAGGCATCAATTTTTTAATTGAGGAAGATGCTTATGAAATCCTGAAAAATTACATGGCTCGCTTGGCCGAAAAGCTCAGTAATACCAAAGGAAAAGAAGAAATCATTGAAGACATTGAATTGCGCATAGTGGAACTTTTTACGGCCAGTTTGAGTTCTCGTAAAGAGGTGATCGAAGAAAAAGAGGTGAACGAAACTATTTCTACTTTGGGTGAACCGGAACAATTCATTGATGAAGAATCTGAAGGGACAGAGCAAAAGAAAGAATCGTTCAACCAAGAAAATTCTTCGTTTGAGCCGTCTGAAAAAAGATTGTATCGGGACATGGACCGAGCCAGTATTGCAGGAGTTTGCTCTGGTTTAGCGCTTTATTTGCACATGGATTTGATCATCGTGCGCATTCTGTTCATCCTATTCACAATGGCAGCAGGGTTTGGTGTTCCGCTCTACATTATTTTATGGATCGTTTTGCCAACAGCCAATTCACACATCGATCGTTTGCGCATGCAAGGTCGACCGATTACGGTAGAAAATGTTCGCGAAGAAGTTGAAATGGCCGCTGACCGCATGAGTAAAAGTTCCAAAAATTTTGCCTCCAAAATTCAGCGCGAAAATGTAATTCAACGATTTTTTGGCACCATCGGCAAAATTATTTCAAAAGGAATTGGCGGTTTTCTGCTTTTTTTAGGAATCATTTTTAGCATTGCCTTTTTTATTGTGGTCATCGGACACATGGGGACAACACCCGTGAAAACAGACGAAGGATTCCTAGGACTTTACAATTTCGGTTTGTTATTTTTTGAAGATCCCGAACAATTGAATTTTCTCTGGCTTTCAGCAGGAATCATTGCGGTGGCGGGAATTATCTGGTTGATTGCCTCTGGAACTCGACTTCTTTTTAATCTTCGTTACCCTTGGTACCGCTACTTAAGCCGAAGCATGCTCTTTATCGGAATCATCGGTGTTGTTCTAGCTTTCTATTTTGGCTCCATCTTGGCACGAGAATATACGATAGAAAAATCAATCGAAACAGAAAGAGTGGCAAGCACAGAACCCTTTGAAATTGAAACCTTAGACGATGACTACTCCATCCATAATTATCGTCACAATGGTTACAATCAACGTCATGGAAAAAACTATTGGTTGCTCATCAAAAATGACAAAATTGAAGAAAGAGGAATCCGTATTTACTATGAAGTTTCCCCCGATTCTCTTTACCATATACTTGAAGAAAGGGTCGCTTCCAGTCGAAATGACCGCGATGCACTTTTTCGTGCGAAAAACATCCAATTCAAAATCAAACAGAACGGAACAAAATACACGATTCCAAACGAGTATCAATTTCCGGTTTCCGATAAAATCAGAAATCAGCACGTTCAAGTTTATGTTTTGATCCCAAAAGGAAAATCCATTAAGGTCAACGATGAAATCCGTTATCCAGATGGAGAAGAAGAAGATTGGAACAGTGAAATGGACACGACAACCGTTCTCTAGTTTCATTGAAAACTTTCACAATACACTAAAAAGGTTGATTTCGAATAGATTTCAACCTTTTTTGTTGTCATTTACTTGGGAATAATCAGTTGAAATAGTAATCAAAACTGAAGGAATTAATACCTTTACACAGATTCTAAAGAATCGTAAACCAATCAAAGTAGAAAAGCCTAGCGTGAATTTTGCAATCATAGATATAGAAACCACTGGAGGAAGCCCGAAAAGTTCAAAAATTACGGAAATCGCTATCTACAAACACGATGGTTACAAAATTATCGACGAATACGAAACCTTGCTGGATCCTGAAATGGACATCCCACCTTTCATTACGAATCTGACGGGTATTTCCAACAGCATGGTGAAAGGAGCGCCGAAATTTTTTGAAGTCGCCAAAAAGATTGTCGAATTCACGGAAGATTGCGTTTTCGTAGCACACAACGTTGGATTCGATTACGGAATTATTCGCCATGAATTCAGAACCTTGGGTTTTGACTATCGTCGGCCACATTTGTGTACGGTGCGTGCTAGTCGTTTTATTTTGCCTGGACATGAATCGTATTCTCTGGGGAAATTAACGCGTTCCTTGGGCTTGGTTATCGAAAATCGTCACCGTGCGGGTGGTGATGCCTTGGCAACGGCCAATTTGTTTACACTCTTGCATGAAAAGAGTGAACCCGCCTTGCAAAAGTTCATTCAGCAAGACATCAACCCAGCGGTATTGCATCCGAATTTGAATATTGATGAATTGGACAATTTGCCTTCCAAAACGGGCGTTTATAAATTTTACGACGAAAACAACATTCTCATCTATATTGGGAAAAGTATCAACATAAAAAAACGAGTCGATCAACATTTACGCAATACCAAGACAAAAAAAGGATTGGAAATGCGCGACGCTATTTGTCGGATCGAACATGAATTGACGGGTTCTGAAATCATCGCACTTTTGCAGGAATCTATGTTGATTAAACAACATCGTCCGCGCTTCAACCACATGCTGAAACGAAGTAAATTTCCGTATGGATTGTACGATTACATCGACGATGCAGGCTATGTTCGCATGTATGTTGGTCAAAGTTCGAAAAACCAAGATATTCCAATTGCTGCTTTTTCGACAAAAAAAGAAGGCGTAGAATCATTGAGCAAATGGACAGAAGAATTCGAATTGTGTCAAAAATTAAACGATTTGTACCCAACAAAATCGGCTTGCTTTCATCACAGCATTAAAAAATGCAAAGGAGCCTGTATTGGGGATGAACCGATGGAAGAATACAACGCTCGCGCTACAAAAATGGTCGATTATTTGAATTTGAACGGCGAATCTTTTTACATCGTGGAAAATGGTCGTCAGAAAAATGAAAAGTCATTGGTTTTAGTTGAAAATGGGACGATGGTCGGATTTGGCTACGCTCCTTTTTTCTTTCAAAAACAACCTCAATTCAAATGGAAACGGTTCATTGAAATTTACCAAGAGGATCGAGACGCCAAAACCATTCTTAGTGGTTACCTGCGTAAATCAGGCAAAATCAATTTGGTGAGAATTTAGATTCAAATTCCTTTTTCAAATAGTAAGCGAAATAATCCAATCGCGACAACGATACCCACAATTACTATCATTTGATCTTCGTATTTACTTTCTTAACGTTCCTACCCAAGAAAACGTTGTAATCGAAGTTAAATTTCACTTCGATACAAAAAATTGTATCCAATAAAAAAACGCCCTGACTCACAATTGAATCAGGGCGTTTATAAATTTATTTAATCCGCTATTACGCTTTGATTTTTTTAGACAAATCAATCAACAATGGAGTGGCAATGCACAAACTTGAATAAGTTCCTACGACAATGCCAACCATCAAAGCGAAAATAAATCCTTTAATTGCGGCTCCACCGAACAAGAAGATGACCAACAATACCACAAACGTCGTCATGGACGTATTGATTGTTCTTGACAAAGTGGAATTCAATGAACCATTGATGTCATCCGCATGTGTTTGTTCTGCTTTTTTAAATTTCAAGTTTTCACGAATTCTATCATAAATAATCACAGTATCATTTATAGAATACCCTATTACCGTTAGAATCGCTGCAATAAATGCCTGGTCCACATCCATATTGAAAGGTAAAATACCATGGAAAATCGCAAAGCAAGCTAGCACCAAGATAACATCGTGTGCCAAAGCGAGTATAGCACCTGCAGAGTATTGCCATTTCCCAAATCGCATCAAAATATAGGCGAATATGATGATTAACGATAGAATTACTGCTATCGCAGAGGATGTTTTCAACTCACCCGAAATCGTTGGAGAAACCGTTCTAGATTCCAGAATCGTGTAACCACCTAACTTTGATTTACACAATTCCAAACCTTCCGTCAATTTTTGTTTCACGATATTTGAAGCTGATTCGTCACCCAATTTGTAATTGGTTGTGATTTCAACATTAAAGTTGTTTGATTTTGTTTTTAAATCAATCGATGCTACTTTACCTTTTTCCTGAAAAACAGTACCTAGATTGGTTCGGATAAATTCAATTTCACTTTTTGCTGAGTTGTCAAATTTCACAGCAAATGTTCGTCCTCCTGAGAATTCCACACTTGGGCTCAAACCTCTTGTAACTATTGCTATCAATCCAATTGTAATTAGAGTTCCTGAAACAAAATAGAAAATCTTTCTTTTCCCAACAAAATCAAAATTGATGTTTTTGAAAGCACCTTTGGTGATTTTCGTATCAAAATTAATGGATTGACCTTTGTCCATCATTCTATTGAATATCAATCTTGAAATTACCAAAGCAGCAAATACAGAAGTAAAAATACCGATAATCAAAGTAGTTGCGAAAGATTCAATGGGTCCAGAACCAAACACTTTCAAAACAATCGCTGTCAACAATGTTGTTACATTGGCATCAACAATTGAAGACAAAGCTTTTTCATAACCAGAATCGATAGATGATTTCAAATCTTTTCCAGCGGCTTGTTCTTCTCGTATCCGTTCAAAAATCAATACGTTGGCATCGACCGCCATACCAATGGTCAAAACGATACCTGCGATACCCGCTAAGGTAAGTACAGCACCAAATGAAGCTAGGATACCAAATATGAAGATGATATTCGCAAACAAAGCGATATCAGCAACCAAACCTGCTCTACCATAGTAGAAATACATATAGATAAATACCAACAACAAAGCAAATCCGAAGGATATCAAACCAGCTTTTGAGTTTTCAGCACCAATGGTTGGTCCCACTTTCGTTAATTCTTTGATCACACAAGGTGCAGGCAAAGCTCCACCATTCAATAATCCGGATAAGTCATTCGCTTCTTCAACAGAAAAACTACCAGAAATTTGGGTTCTTCCACCGTTGATGGCTTCGTTCACTCTCGGTGCGCTATACACAACGTTGTCCATCGTAATGGCTACCAAACGGTCTTTGTTGTCTGCTGTCATTTGTGCCCAACGGTCAGAACCTTCTTCGTTCATTTCCAAATCAACCGTAACCAAGGCAGAAGTTTGATCAAATCCAGTAGAAGCGGTTTTGATATCTGAACCACCCACCAACGCTTTTCCGTTTTCTGGCATTTTCACCGCATACAAAACGTACGCCAATTCTTTTGTCCCTGAATTAATTTTTTCTGGCTCAGCGCCCCACATAAATCTCAAATCATCTGGGAAAGCAGACATCACATCATTTCTTCTTAAAATGGCATCTACAGCTGGCTTGTCATCAACCGCTACTGTACCAACGGTCATTCCTCCTGCGTTTTTAACCAATTCAGACAAACTTTTCGTTTTTGAATTTCCTTTGGAAGTAACATTTGTTAAAGCATCCAATGCATTCAAAGTAGTGTCCGTTGAATCAGCTGTTGAATCTTCAACTGTTTCTTCTAATTCTTCTACTGAAATTTCAGGATTTCTAGAAATTTCATTGGCTTGTTGCCATTGAGCAGCAATTTCATTCCCTTGGTAAGTTTCAAAGAATTGAAGATTCGCTGTGGATTTAATTTTTACTGTTACCGTTTCTTCATCTTGTACACCTGGTAATTCAATGTACAAACGGTTGTTCGCTGGATCTTTTTGAATGTTCGGCTGTGCCACACCAAATTGGTTGATACGACGATTCATGATTAGCTCTACACCGTCCATTGAACTGGATACTTTCGCATTGAAGAAAGCAATCACGTCTGCATCAGAAGAATTTTTAGACAATTCATCAATATCAGAAATCGCTAAGGCTTTTACAATTGGAGAACCATTGTTCGCTTTTTGGTATTCGCTCGCAAAAATGGAAACGAAATCTCCACCAGTTCTAGCGTAAATGCTTTTCGCGCTTTCGTACGGTTTTTTGAACATCAAGTCGCGTGGGTTTCTTGCGAAACTTTCCACCAATTCAGGAATGGAAATCTCAACCGTAACGGCCATACCTCCTACCAAGTCCAAACCGAAAGCCAAACTTCTTGTTTTTACTTCCGAGAAAGTTGAACCCAAAACAGGATAAACTGATTTATCAGACTTTGCACGCAATATTTGATTGATGAAAGCTGCTTTCGCTAATTCTTCTGCTTCCGGATTGTTGAAATCAACCTCCGTTCCATTCGGTAAAAAAGCTTTGTTATCATTGTTTGCCGCCTCTTTTCTCAAATCGGCAACTTTCGCTTCCGCTTCACGGTCAGCTTTCTTTTCCACTGAGTTTGAAACCCAAGTGAACGACAATTGGTAAATGCAAATTGCGGTTAGCAAAATTGTTATGAACCAAAGAAATCCTTTATTACGCATGGTATTTTAATCGTTTAGTATCTATTTTAAAGCGTGCAAATATAGAATATACAATTCTTATAATCAACCTAGAACAAGAATAAGGTTGTTTTTTTTATTAAAAATTCTATTTCACGTGTTCATTTCTTTTGAGACTGCCTGCAAATTCAAGCAATTTAGCGCTGAAATTGGGCCAAGAATTCTGTTTGTTTTCTTCTCGAATATTTTCTTTCATCGCATTTCGATCTTCTACTAGATAAAAATTCTCGATGGCTTCTTTTAACAAAGGAACTTCCGGGCAATCGACAATTAATCCTGTTTTTTGATGATAAATGGTTTCTTTCAATCCACCCACATCCGTCGCAATGATGGGCAACTCAAAATGGTAACTGATCGATGTAATTCCACTCTGGGTGGCCGATTTGTACGGCAATACACAAACATCCGCCGCTGAATAATACAAAGGCACCTCATCGTCTTGAATATAATGATTGAACAAATGGATATTCGACTGATTCGGACTTTCATCGATGATTTTCTGGTAGGACGAAAAGTCGCCATAAATTTCACCTGCCACGATCAATTGATAAGAATCATCCAGTTGACTGAAAGCTTCTAAAAGCAAATCAAGCCCTTTGTAAGCGCGAATAAAACCGAAAAACAACAAGGTTTTTTTCTCTTGAGACAATCCTAACTTTTTCTTGGCGTCATTGGCATCTATTTTTTCTCCAAAATGGTTGTACAAAGGATGGTTGACCCGAATGTACTTGGCCGTTGGTTTTAATTGCAACAAGTCTGATAAAACGGCATCCGACATCACCACAAATCCATCGTTATTTTTTAAAAAGAGTCGATTGGCAAATCCATCAAAAAAACGTTTCTCGTGCGGGATGACATTGTCAAGAATACTAATCCGAACCGTGTTTTTGTTTTGTTTTTTTAAAACCCAACCCAAAGAAGGACCAAAAAAGGTCATCCAATATTTAGTGAGCACCACATCAGGTTTTGTGTTCCGAATGTATTTCCCCGTTTTCGTCCAAGTGAAAGGATTTACCGTATCCAGTAACGCTACAGATTTAATTTCATCCGCCACATCGCCTGGTTGAACGTATTGAGTTTCTCCTGGAAAAAGAAAATTGGGGTATTGTCGCTTAAAAGTGATAGCTTCTATCTCATTATCCATTTCCAACTGGCGATAAAGCAAGGCATTGAATTGTGCTATTCCCCCACGAAAAGGATAAAATGTCGATAAAAAGGAAATTTTCATGAATTATAATTTTTCTATCGCTTCAAAAACCGCTTGTGGCGTGATTTCATGCATACAAGAATGCTCGCCTCGTTTACAGGTGTTACCAAAATAACATTCGCACGCACTAGGCGGACCAACAATGACCCCACGGTCGTACAATTCAAATTCGTGTTTGTTGAAAATGTTATTCATTAAAATCATTTTCTTTTGAAGCGCCGTAGCGATGTGCATCATCATGGAAACTTGCGTCACAATGTACTCACAACCATCCGTCAACGCAATGAATTCTTCTAACGAAAAATGCCCTGGATAATAAGCACCTGATTCTTTGGCGAACAAAGTATTTTTTTCGTGTTCCAATTCTCCGCCTAAAAAAACAGGAAAATAACCTTGGTCGCGCAACTGAACAGCTAACCTCATCCAAGCCTCGTTTGTCCACAAACGTGTGTTCCAACGCGGACCACAACCCGTATTCATGCCAACAATCTTTTTTCCATTGGCCAAAACAGTCCATTTTGCTTTCCAAGCTTCAACAAGTGATTGATTTTTATTGATTAAATACGGTTCTTTTTCAAACGAGAAATGGCAGATTTCAAATATTTCCTCCAAGTAACTCTTTGTATTTTGGATAGAAATCGAATCGAAGAATCCGGTCATTAATTTGTGCTCGGCAGCTGGAGTTGCGGGTTCAATTGCATAATCACCCCAGGTGTAACCATATTTTTCCTTCGCGTCTGTATTTTTCAAAAGAAGACAGGCTTCAGCTTCTTTGTCCAGATTGATGGCAATGTCGTATTTTGAATTGGCTACCGTAAAAATAGCCGTCGCATCCCATTTTAAAATCAATTGGATTTCATCATTGGGAAGCACTGACGGTGAATGCGTTAGCCAGGTAAAATGTGCATTGGGGTATAATTTCTTGTATTTAACAATCAACGGTGTTGTGCGGATCACATCACCCAACGCACCCAATTTGATGATTAGTATTCGCTTGGAAATAGGTTTGTAATGGGTGCAATCCACACAAGTTACACCTTCCTTTTTATTGGGCAGACAGGGAATAGTTGTTCGGAAATGGTGACAATCGGTTTTAACTTCGTTCAATTTCATCAATACTTTGCAGATTAATTTTTCGCTTGCAGGCTATTCAAAACCAAAACTAATACAATTCAGATAAAGTTCTTTTCCTTTCTGCACATTTAATGTATCAAAATTCTGAATTTCTAAATCTTTGAATGTTTTTTGTACCAAACCAATTCCCTTAGCATACACTTCCGTTTGATTTTTAAAATCAACTAAGGTGAAATAATTGGCTTGTTCCACACGAATGGTAGAATCAAATTGAAATGCATTCAGTGAAAAAGGCACATGTATTGATGTATAATGGGCATTTTGTTTGGATCCTGTGTTGTAGACGTTGATGTCCCATTCTTTGTCCGAAGTTGGGGCGAAAACCAATTTGAGCAACCGCTGATTTTCTTCCACAGTTTCTGCTCGATTCCCGTCTAAAATGCTTGTCCACACATCCATGGTTTGCCAAGAAATTCCGCTATCGACGCTTTTATACCGAATCAATTCACGGGCAGTGCGACCGCTGTTGTCGATGTATTCTTGTCCCACAACCGTTTTCAACCAATAATGAGCCGTATCGTGCTGACTGATATCTTGGTCATGAATCATTTCGCTTACGTCGTAAATAATGAAACGGCCTTCTGTCAGCGGAAAATAATCCGTGTGTAGGTTATAGGTCGCATTATTCTTGTCCTTTTTACAAGCGACCATCGTAATCAAACCCAGTAAAATCAATATTATCCCTAAGCGCATACTTTCAATAAAACGTAAAATTCAAAGGAAAAGTGGCTTACTCATTCGGATTTACACCTTTTTCTTTCATTTGCTTCATCAGCAACTCCAAATCCTTGCCTTGTTTCAATTTCCCATGGAAGTAATACAATTTACTCACTTCCTTTCCACTTTCATCAAACGCCTGGCACCAACCATGACGTAAACCATCTTTGTAACGCGTGAACGCCATTTTTTTTCCGTTCGGGTGATATTGTTCCCAGATACCCACTTTTTTATCATCTTGATAGGTGCCTGTAGTTTTTACTTGTCCAAAATCAAAATATTCTTTGAATTCGCCATTCAATTTGCCTGCTTTGTACATCAACAATGAACTAATTTTGCTTGAACGGTCCTCCAAATTTTCAGAAATAAAGTACACCGTTTTCAAACCATCCAAGATATCATTTTTGTATGTTTCCTTATAGCTGATTCGTCCAGAGGGGCCGAAATTCAACCAAACACTGTCTTTTTTCATGTTTTGGTAAATCCCAAAGGTCATTAAAACACCACTTTCATGATAAAAATAGGCCTCTGATCGGCTTGTGTTTTCGCCATGTTTGATCACCGCTTTAACTTTTGTGGAAGGGTAGTAATAGGTAAAAACGCCAACAGGTACGTCGTTTTTGAATTGACCTTTGTACTCAATGGCGGTACTTTTTGGATAGTTTTTTTGCCAAACACCTTGTTTTTTTCCTTGCTTGTCTTTTTGATTAATTTGACCGTTTACTTCCGTTACAAAGAAGAGTATCGGTAGTAAAAATAAAATCCACTTCATGCGTTTTTTCTTTTTAATAGTTCTTGAGCAAAAGCATGGAGGGAATCGAATTCCCACGTGCCGTGTTTTTGCGTTTTTTCGTTTGATCGAATTAAAACAGTTTTCATGCCAAGATTTTCGCCAAATGTCAAATCGGAATCTGTATCGCCGACCATCACACTTTTTTCAAAATCTATTTCCGGAAAATCTTTTTGCGCTTGAATTGCCATAAATGGCTTGGGTTTCCGAGTATTATTCGGGTCGTTTGCCAATTCTGGTGCAAAATAAATTCCATCAACAAAAGTCGATGCTTTTTTCAATTGATCCTGCATGTAACGATGAATCTCATTTAAGTTACGCTCCGTGACAATATTTTTGGCAATGCATTGCTGATTGGTGACAACAACTATCCGTTTGAAATGTTCTCGTAAAATAGAAATCGCCTTTGGAACACCATCTTCAAAATGAAACGTTTCAGGAGAAGAAACATACCCTCCAAAAATTCGTTGATTGATTACCCCATCTCGGTCTAGAAACAACGTCCATGAAGATTGGAAAGGGAAATCCATTATAATTCTTTTTCTACTAAGTAAAGATTCCGATCGCGTGCATTTCGAGTCGACAATTCCGCCAAGAAACCGGCTAAAAAGAACTGAACGCCCATCAACATGGCGGCAAGGGCAACAAAAAATTCCGTTCGCTGTGCTAAGAGTTTACTGCCTGTATCAAAAAAGAGTTTGTGTATTCCCAAGTAGAATGCTAACCCAAAGCCTATAAAAAACATGAGCATGCCTAAGGCGCCAAAAAAGTGCATCGGTTTTTTGCCGAATTTCCCCATGAAGGCTACTGACAAAAGATCCAATGGACCGTTCAAAAATCGATTCAAACCAAATTTGGTTGTTCCGTATTTTCGAGCTTGGTGCTCCACCACCTTCTCTCCTATTTTGGTAAAACCCGCATATTTCGCGAGTGGCGGAATATACCGGTGCATGTCGCCGTACACTTCGATACTTTTTACAACGGAAATTTTGTACGCTTTCAAACCACAATTAAAATCGTGCAGGTAAATCCCTGTTATTTTGCGTGCAGCCCAATTGTATAATTTCGTTGGAATTGTTTTTGTAATGGGGTCGTAGCGTTTCTTTTTCCAACCTGATACCAAATCATAATCTTCTTTCATGATCATGCGATACAATTCAGGTATTTCTTCAGGAGAATCTTGCAAATCAGCATCCATGGTAATCACCACATCGCCTTTTACCGCTTCAAATCCTTTTTGAAGAGCCGCCGATTTTCCATAATTTCGTTGAAATTTGATGCCTCTAACTGCGTCATTTTCAGCAGCCAATTTCTCAATTGTTTCCCAAGATTTGTCTTTACTTCCATCGTCAATGAATACGACTTCGTATCGAAAAGCGTTCGCATCCATTACCTTTTTAATCCATGAAAACAATTCCGGAAGTGATTCCGCTTCGTTCAGCAACGGAACAACAACAGATATATCAAGTTTATCGTTCAAGTTATTTTTTTAGGGTAAAGTTAAACATCCATTTTAAGTTCTATCCGCCAAATTAAGGTAAGCTCGAACAATTAATTTTTAATAAACTTACCATTCTCATTTCCTTGACGCACAAAATAAACGCCGGGTGATAGATTGGCAACAGAAAAACTATTTGTTTCGGCCCCAGATTGAATGGATTGAATTAAATTTCCAATGCCATCATACACTTCTATTTCATCTTGCAAATTGCCTGTCTGAATAATTACCTTGTCCGAGCTAGGATTGGGGAAAATACTAAATTGAAAAGAAGAAAAATTAGTTTCTTTTACCTCCAATTGAGAAGTCTCTGAAATAAAAAAATGATCAAAACCAGCTTCTGTAATGTTTACATTCGGAAAGATATCAGAAGTACGAACTGTCAAAACCATCGTTGATGTTGGGGTAACAAAATCAGCAACACGAATACTTTTGTAAATCCATTTTCTAAAAATTGCCGTATCGGATCCAACTTGATCGATAATTACAGAAGAAGTTCCATTTCCTAGAATTATAGTCAAATGATCATCGGGAGCAAACGGTCCTGAGAAATTATAGAAATAACGAGCAAAATTGATGTAAGGATCGGATATTGTAGTCAAATCAAAAGTAGGTGATTTAATCGTTACCGTTCCGTTGTCAACGTCATCTTCATCTTCGCTAAATACATCGTGATTCCCGGTTACCCAGGCAAATCCACCGCAATCAAACGGAGCGTCCACGCTGGCATTCGCTGATGTGGGATAACCAATTGGTTCTTCGCGCACCCAGTCGCCTGTTGCCGCATCGCTGGTTGTCGTCCAACCAAAATCAAACGTAAAATCATCGTAAATTCCTTTGTGTACCAAAACAGTCAACGATCCAGTCGAATTCGTAATGTTCAAATCGGTACAAATTGTTTTGTAACCCCATTTCCCCACAAAAACCGTATAGATAGACTCATAGTACAAATTGAAATCTTCTTCACCGAGTGCATTTGTAATGCCAATGTGTTCAATTTGTGTATTCACCATACGAATTTGCGCATTTTCAACAGGAAGATTGGTCGCTTGATCCAAAACAGTTAAGGTAAATCCGAAAACTGGGATAGGCATCAATTGAACGTCTTCATTGATTAATATTCCAGAGGATAAGTTTACTTGTATGCTTTTGGTGACGTATCCAATTTTACTAAATTTTACTGTTTGAATGCCTTGGGTAACGGTGCTTACCGCATACGTTCCATCAAACTTCGAAAGGTCTTTTTGAACTTCACCTAAAATCTCTACTTCAACTCCTGCCAATTCTATACCCGTTAACGAATCTGTGACAATTCCTTCTACATAACATCCTTTTTGATAGGTTACTCCCAACACAAAAAGTCCTCCTTCGATGTCGGAAGCAATAATATTTCCAGAAGGTAAAAATGGATAAACTCCCCAACAGCCATTATAGCCATCACCGGCCAATGGCGAAGAGTCAAAATTAGCAACTTGCACTAAGTTATTGGGCCTAGAAACGTCGTGCACCGTAATACCGTCACGGTAATAACTGGTTACAATATAATCGTCTAAAACATGTGTATTGTGTGGTATCACTCCTGTGCCCGGTGAACTTTGAATACGATCCGTTTCCACAATATTTGTAGGATTCGAAACGTCATAAGCCGCTAAGTAGGCACCTGGTTTTTCATCCGTAGTGAAGGCATAATTTCCATTATTGGATACCCAAACATTGTGAGCAAAAGAGTTGGGTGTAATCTTCGTTCCCAGCAAGACTGGATTTGCCTTATCGGTAACATCCACAATCGACATGAATCCATCGCTAATGTGCGCCCCAAATAAGGTGTCATTTCGAACAAATCCATCGTGCGCATACCAATCATCAAAAATACCTACTTCCGTTGGAACCATTGGATTGGTATGAACATCCAAAATAATCACACCGCCATTTCCTCTGTTGGCTCCAAAAATATAAGCGTATCCGTTGCTGTCAATGTACAAATTGTGTGCACTCGCCCACAAATTCCCAGCTGGACCATTGTAAAAAGCAACCGGCAAACTCGTAGAACTTGGCAACCCATTCATGTCAATTATTGTCAACCCTTGTTGGGCTTCCGTAGTAACGTAAGCATAGTTTCCCCACGTTTTAATATCTCGCCAGATGGAAGTCAAACCCGCTTGCCAAAAAACTTCGTTTGGCAAAGTAGGATTCGTAACTTCAACAATAGAAGTCCCTTTGGTTGTTCCGACAATAGCATATTCATTCCCTCCTGCGTCGACATGCCCCCAAATATCATTTAGCTCGGCGTTGTGCAAAGTTTGATAATTGATATTGGATAATTGTGTCATATTCAACTGCGCCAGCGATTCAAAGGAGCAAAAAAATGTCAATAAGAAGATATATTTTATCATATGATTGTATTTAGGTTCAGGTATCAAAGAAAGAAAATTGCGGCAATAATAAAGATGACGATTATGATTAAATACTGCCAAACATCCACAAAATAGGGCGCATATTTCTTAAACTTTTCTTTGATTTTCATGTCTCTAAATTTACAATTAAAGTAGGTATTGGCAAAAATAGTTTAAGTACTTCAATTGGCCTACCAATTTATCCAAAGACATTTTCCACTTTTTCGAACAGCGAATCCACTTTTTGATTGCTGGAAAAACACTTATTTTTATTAAATTTACACTCAAATTATGGACTAAATATGGCAAATCAATCTGTTTCTGAACCAATTGCTGCACTCGATTTTGATACTTTCAAGACTCAAGTTTTAGAAGATTTTCGTTTGGCGGTTATTTCTAGAGAGACTTCCTTGTTGGGAAGACGCGAAGTTTTAGGCGGAAAGGCGAAATTCGGTATTTTCGGTGATGGCAAAGAATTGGCGCAAATTGCGCTAGCGAAACAGTTTAGAAACGGAGATTTTCGATCCGGCTATTATAGAGACCAAACGCTCATGATGGCCATTGGTCAATTGACTGTGCAAGAATGGTTTTCTGGTCTGTATGGAAATACCAATGTAGAGAAAGAGCCTCAGTCGGCTGGACGCCAAATGGGCGGACATTACTCTACACGAAACATCGACGAAAAGGGTGATTGGAAAAATTTGATGGAACAAAAAAATAGTTCTGCAGATATTTCGCCTACCGCAGGTCAAATGCCTCGTTTATTAGGCTTGGCACAAGCATCAAAAGTATACCGAAATCATCCAACACTAAAAGATACAGAAGCGTTTAAAAAGTTTACCAACGGAGGAAACGAAGTAGCCTTTGGAACCATCGGTGACGCTTCTACATCAGAAGGTCCTTTTTGGGAAACCATCAATGCCGCTGGCGTTTTGCAAGTACCTATGGTCATGTCGGTTTGGGATGATGGATTTGGAATATCCGTCGCAAGAGAATTTCAGACGACGAAAGATAGTATTTCAGAAGCTTTGTCAGGAATGCAAAGAACGAAAGACAAGCCTGGTTATGAAATCTTGATTACCAAAGGTTGGAATTACGTTCATTTATGTGAAACGTATGAAAAAGCGGTTAAAATTGCACGTGAAGAACATGTTCCGGTTTTGGTTCACGTTCAAGAAGTGAATCAACCACAAGGTCACTCCACTTCGGGTTCTCACGAACGCTACAAATCAGCGGAAAGATTGCAATGGGAAAGTGATTTTGATTGCATCAACAAGTTTAAAGAATGGATTTTAGCTTTTGATGCGGATGGTCAGAAAATTGCTTCTAACGAGGATTTGGAAAACATTCAAAAAGAGGCGAAAACAGAAGTTCGCAATGCAAAAACGGCTGCTTGGAAAGAATTGACCGATGAAATTCGAATCGATTTCAACGAAGCATTAACCTTACTCAAAAATGTTGCTTCAGAAAGTAGCAACGGCGTTTTCATCCAAAAGGATATTGAGACTTTGGAAAAAGCCCTAGATCCGATTCGCAAAGATATATTATCCATTGCGCGAAAAGTATTGAGAACGGTGCGAGAGGAAAATATTTCAAGTAAAATTGCCCTTTCCAACTGGATCCAAAAACAAATCAACGCCAACAAAGTAAGATACGGTTCTCATCTCTACTCTCAATCCGACAAAAGCGCTTTAAAAGTAGCAGCAATTGCACCTACCTACGATGAAAACTCATCCATGGAAGATGGTAGACTCATTCTTCGCGACAACTACCGAGAATTGTTCAACAACTACCCAGAAGCACTGATTTTTGGAGAAGATGCAGGGAAAATTGGTGGTGTAAATCAAACTTTGGAAGGTCTGCAAGACGAATTTGGCAGTTTGCGCATTGGTGATACCGGAATTCGTGAATGCTCCATTATTGGTCAAGGAATTGGAATGGCGATGCGTGGTTTACGACCGATTGCTGAAATTCAATACTTGGATTACTTGTTGTACGCCATTCAGATTTTATCGGATGATTTGTCTACGGTTCAATACCGTACGCGTGGTGGCCAAAAAGCTCCGTTGATCGTTTCTACCCGTGGTCATCGTTTGGAAGGAATTTGGCACAGCGGAAGCCCCATGGGAATGATTGTCAATTCGCTTCGAGGAATGCATGTTTGTGTGCCAAGAAACATGACTAAAGCCGCAGGTTTCTACAATACATTGATGGCGGCTGATGAGCCAGCCTTGGTGATTGAACCTTTGAATGGGTATCGTTCCAAAGAAAAACGACCAACGAATATCGGAGCCTTCCGTGAACCATTGGGAATACCAGAAATAGTGAATGAAGGAACGGATTTAACGATTGTATCCTACGGTTCTACTTTCAACCTGTGCGAAGTGGCCGTTCAACAGTTGATGCAATTGGGCATTCATGTTGAATTGATTGATGTTCAAACACTTTTACCTTTCGATATTCATCATTCAATTGCAAAATCGCTGGAAAAAACAAACCGTTTATTGATTGTAGACGAAGACGTTTCTAGCGGTGCTAGTGCCTATATTTTGGATAAAATCATGCAAGAGCAAAAAGCATTTTTCCATTTGGACTCCGCTCCGGTTTGTTTAACAGCCAAGGACCATCGTCCGCCGTATGGCACGGATGGGGACTATTTTTCAAAACCGAGTATTGAGGACATTGTTGAGAAAGTCTACAGTATTTTAAATGAAGTTGATCCGAGTTCCTTTCCTTCGATATACTAAAATCATTTATTTCGATGGCAATGTAACTCGTGTTACGAATTAAACTGAAAGGTCACGTTACATTTGACGTCTCAAGAGAAAAGAGATATTGATATGAAATTTTCAGACTACCTTCAACTTTTCGACACGATTTTAACTGCCGAAACGCCTCAAGCACTTTCCTACACTGCCGACCAACGGCATTATGTAGAATTGAACCAAAAACGACAAGAACGCTGGGTAAAAAAAGGTGAAATACTTCCAGAAACCTTAGAAATAGTGCAAAATTTAACAGAATCACAAAAATGGATTTTGATTGCCGAACCGTGGTGTGGAGATGCGGCTCACTTGGTTGTTTTCATCGCAAAAATGGCTGAATTAAACCCTAAAATCGAATTGGAGATCCAGTTAAGGGATAGTGGCTCTGAAATTGATGATTACTTGACAAATGGAGGGAAATCCATTCCTATTTTAATTGTGCGAGACGCCACTGGTACAGATTTGTTTCGTTGGGGACCTCGTCCTGAACCTGCACAAGCAGTTCATATTGCCAATCTCACTTCAAACAAAACAACCGAAGAAAAGAAAGTGGAATTGCAAAAATGGTACAATGCTGACAAAGGTGTTTCTGTTCAAAAAGAAATCATTGGCTTGCTTCAAGCGACAACTTTAATTAAACAAACAGCGTAAATATTACAACTTTCGGTCATGGTATTGCTCTGTCAATTCAATATATTCTATTGAATATTGATTGTTGGAATTTCGTATAGCGAAATTTCGTTTTTGCGGTTTTTCAATTTTATTTTTTGAAAAACAGAAAATTGAGCGAACGGGCTGTTCAGGCTTTCCTTCTAATTGAATTTCTTGTTCTAAAAAAAGTCCGTTATCGGCGGCCGATTGAATAAAGTTTTCACGCTTATCAAAAGGCCATATCAACCATAATTGCCCTTTGATGGCCAACAAAGTAGCTACTTTTTCGCAGAGTAAGTTAGGACTCAATTCGCCCACGTGTTTTGCTAAGTTGGTCGATGTATTTTCCGACTTCAATGCATTTTGGTAATATGGAGGATTCGAATAAATTACATCAAATTTTTCTTGAAAATCGATTTTCAAGAAATCGCCTTCTATCAATTTGATTTGATTTGGAAACGGTGATTGTGAAAAATTAAACTGAGCATCTTGGCAAGCGGCTGAATCGATTTCAATAGCGGTGATGTTCAATTCATTGTTTTTCTGTGCTTGCATCAAGGAAAGAACACCAGTCCCTGTTCCGATATCCAATGCCTTTTTCTTGCCCTCAGCTTGAACAAAAGATCCCAAAAGCATGGCATCCGTCCCCACTTTTAGTGCGGCATTGGTTTGCTGAATAGAAAAATACTTGAAATGAAAAATAGACATGTTTTACAAGTAGAGACCAATCAGGCCTTCAGGCGCCTCAATGTGCAATTCTTTCGCCTTGCGATCTACTTTTTGAACCAATCCTGGTAAAAGTGGAATGAGTATTTCTCTTTTTCCTTCTATGATTTGCAAGAGTGGATTGGCCGCTAAGTCAATCACATCCTGTATTTTACCGATGGCACCATGGTTGGCGTCAATCACTTTAAAATCAATTATTTCATGATCATAAAAGTGTTTGTCATCCAAATCCTCTAACAATTGATGGGGCAAATAAACGGATTTCCGAAGCAATCTTCTTGCCGCCTCTTCAGTTTCAACACCTTCCAATTTTACGGCGGCAAATCCTTTGTTTTTCAATTTAATGCTTTTCACAAAAAATGGGCCCAAATTATTGTCCACATCCACATAAAAAGCATCGAGTGTAGCGTAGCGTTCTGGATCAGTAACGTCTAAAAACAGCGAAACTTCACCTTTGAATCCGTGAAGTTTCGCTATATAACCTAACTGAAAACAATCTGTTTTCTGCATAAAGTTGTTTAATCTTATTCTGCTGTTGTCTCTTCAGTTTCAGAAGCTTCTTCAGCTGGAGTTTCAGCAACTGGTGCTTCGTCCTCTGCAACCTCTTCAGCCACTGGTGCTTCTTCGATTACTTCTGGTTCAGGAGCATTTTTCGCTTCAATTTCTTTGGCTTTTGCTTCTTTGGCTGCTTTTTCAGCTGCCAATCTTGCCGTTTTAGCAGCATTTGATTCAGAACCTAGTTTTTCAACTTTTCCTTGAACCTTTCCTTCTTTGTCAGCTAACCAAGCTGCAAATTTCTCTTCAACTTGCTCGGCAGTTAATGCACCTTTTTCAATCCCTTTCAATAAGTGATTTTTGTGCAAAATACCTTTGTAAGACAATAATGCTCTTGCAGTATCTGACATTTCAGCTCCTACTTGTACCCAATGCAATGTTCTATCAAAATTGATATCTACTGTAGCTGGATTCGTGTTTGGATTGTAAACACCCAATTTTTCGATGAATTTACCATCTCTTTTTGCTCTCGCATCTGCGGCTACCAAATGGAATATAGCATTCCCTTTTTTACCGTGTCTTTGCAATCTAATTCTTGTTGCCATCTGTTGTTTGTTTTATTTGTTGGAGTACGAAACCCCGATTAATAAATTATTTTAAGGGTGCAAAGATAGGTTTTTCTTCTGATATTCAAAGGGGTTGATTATTTTTTTTTAAAAATTGTAACCTTGTATTCTGCTCTGTCGTTAAAGACCAAAGATATTAACAAAAAATCGTGTAAAGAATTGCGCCGAAATTTGACTACTGGTTTAATTAGAATGGTAAATTTGAGTAACGATAATCTTTAATTAAATTAATTATGAAAAGAAAATTATTAATTGTGTGCGCTTTTGCAGGAATGGGAACATTGGTAAACGCACAAACTACGATGGTTAAAAATGAACGCGGAGAAGTTGTTACTCCAGAAGCTGGAGATTGGGCACTAGGTGCAGATGCAACTCCTATCTTGGGCTACATTGGAAACATGTTCAACGGGACAAGTAATAATACAGTTGGAAATGCCTTTACAGGTACTAACAATGCTATCTTCGGAAAATACTTCAAAGACGAAAACACGGCTTACAGAGCATCTTTTAGATTGACTACTATTTCAAACAAAGTAGCGAATTTGACAGATACATCTTCCACTACAACTCCATCTTACATCACAGATGAAACAAAAACCACTGGTTTAGGTTTTTACTTGAGCGGTGGTATTGAGAAAAGAAGAGGGCATGGTCGTTTGCAAGGTTACTACGGTGCTGAAATCGGTTTAGGATTTGGTGGTACTCCAACTGTAACAAATACTTGGGGCAATGCATTAAGTGCAACGAACACAGGTGACCGTTTGTTGAAAAACAAAACTGGAGCAACTTTCACAGTTGGTTTAAGAGGTTTTGTTGGTGTTGAATATTTCGTTTTGCCTAAATTATCTTTGGGTGGTGAATTCGGTTGGGGACTTAAATTGTCTACAACAGGTGAAGGATCAGAAGATCGTGAAACATGGAATGTAGTAGATTCAAAAATTGAAACGTATACTAAAACAACTGGAAAAGCATCTTCTTTCGGATTCGGAACGGATAACTTCGGTGGTTCTTTTAGAATTATGTACCACTTCTAAGAAGTAGTAAAAAATTAAAAAAAGGGGAACTTCGGTTTCCCTTTTTTTTTGTTTTAACTTTGGCAAGCATCCAAAAATAAGCGTATGAAATTATTACTTACCGTTCTTTTGTTTACTATTTATTCAATCTCATTCGCTCAGGTAGGCAACAAATCATCTCTTCAATTGAATCAAATCATGAAAGGAAAGGATTTCATCGGATATTGGCCTGAAAACATTGCGTGGCATGCCGATGGAAGTAAAATATTATTTGATTGGAACCCAAATAATGAACTGGAAATGAGTCGATACCAATACGATTTAAGCACTAAAAAAATCGACAAGATAAAAAAGAATGAGGCGTCTGGTCAATTGGAATTCGATTCATCTCAAAGTAAGTACAAAACTCACTATTTCACATTCAATGGTAATCTTTGGCGATTTGACAAAGCAACAAAAAAATATTCCGAATTAATTTCGACTGAAAATCAGATATTCAATGTTCAACGACTAAATACAGAACATAGAATTGCCTTCCAGCAAGGGCTGAATCTGTATCTCTACGATGCCAACTTTGGAACCATCCACCAACTCACCTTTTTCCAAAAAGGAAAAGGGAATTCAAATCCAAAACCGAAGGATTATTTAGCCAATCAACAAGAACAGTTGTTCAAATTTATTCATGAAGAGCAAGAAAAATCGACTTATCGTAAAAATGAAAGATTGGAATCGAAAAATCGATTTCTGGACGACAAGCAAATCGACTTCCTTGTATTGTCTAAGGATGAAAAATATATCTACGCAGGATTTGGAATTTATCCAGAAAACAAACCGACTGAGGTAACTCAATTCATTACCTCCTCCGGCTACAATAAAAGTAACTTGGCACGACCAAAAGTAGGAGAAGCTGAACCGATTCATTCATTTGCAATGATCGACCTATTCAAAGATTCACTGATTCCGTTCCAATTTGACCAACTGTCCAATATTCGAAAAAAACCAAGCTATTTATCAGAATATGAGGAAAATAGCGGTGATTACACCGAGAATCGAAAATTGTGCTTTCATTCTCCAATTTTGTCTAGCGATGGCAAAGTTGTTATGGATATTCGCAGTTATGATAACAAAGATAGATGGATCGTAGGGATTGACCCTATTCAACACAATTTTTTCGAAATTGATACGCAACACGACGAAGCATGGATTGGTGGTCCTGGTATTTCCTCCTGGAACCAAGAAGTAGGCATCTTGAACTTTTTCGATAAAGACAATAAAATCTATTATCAATCTGAAGAATCAGGATTTTCCCATCTGTACACATATGATTTCGTCACCAAGCAAAAAACGCAATTGACTTCTGGACAATTTGAGATTTACGATGTTCAATTGTCCACAGACGGAAAACAATTCTATGTAAGCTGCAACAAGGAGCATCCCGGAAATCGCAACTTCTACAGACTAGACCCAACTACCAAGAAATTGTCGCCACAACTGAATAGTTCTGGCGCCTACGACGTGAGAATTTCGCCAAACGGACAACAATTGGCCTACTTGTATTCAGATAAAACCAATCCTTGGGAGCTTTATTTCGGTGACAATACTCTCACTGAAAAAGCGATTCAATTAACCCACTCCCAAACTGAAAATTACAAAAAATACAATTGGACGTCTCCGAAAGTAATTACTTTTAAAGGAGTTGACAGTATTCAGGTATATGCCCGACTTTATTCGGCTGAATCGACAAAAAACCAACCTGCAGTCATCTTCGTTCATGGTGCTGGCTACCTACAAAATGCGCATAACTACTGGAGTAACTACTACCGAGAATTCATGTTTCACAATTTACTTCGCGACAATGGAATTACAGTCTTAGATATTGATTACCGTGCAAGTGAAGGTTATGGTCGAGATTACCGAACCGCTATCTACCGTCACATGGGGGGAATCGATTTGGATGATCAAATCAGCGGTAAGCAATTTCTGATCGATAGTTTAGGTATTCAATCAGAGAAAGTTGGTATTTACGGCGGATCCTACGGCGGTTTTATTACTTTGATGGCCTTACTGACAAAACCAAACGAATTTGCTTGTGGAGCGGCATTGCGCTCTGTAACTGACTGGATGCACTACAACCACGAATACACCTCCAATATTTTAAATTATCCGACAACGGATTCCATTGCTTATTATCAATCTTCTCCTATTAATTTTGCTGAAGGTCTTACGAAACCACTCATCATGCTGCATGGCATGGTTGATGACAACGTTCAATTTCAAGATATTGTTCGCTTAAGTGAACGATTCATTGAACTTGAAAAGACGAATTGGGAGTTGGCTGTTTTTCCTGTCGAAGCCCATGGATTTGTAAAATCCTATTCATGGACAGATGAATATAGACGCATTTTCGATTTGTTTAACAAAGAGTTAATCGAAAAATAATCTGTGTTTCCTGAAGTGAGTCGAGCACTTAAAAATCACAAAAAAACATTCACTTTTTAGAGTTTATTACTCAAATTTCCTTTCCATTTTACGCGAGTGAATAGCACCAAAACAGCTATTTGGGTATTGAGCGGGGATTTGAAATCATCTTTTTTCTGATTTCGCCAAAAATTTTGTAACCCTTTAAAGAAGTAGTCGTAAAGAACAAAGTTCAGTAGAGCCTATTTATGAAAGCCAGCAAATGTTAAAATATATTTTTTTAATTAAAATTTTTAAAATATATTTACCGCAGTTGTCACTCTCCTGATAATTAGCGATTACTTATCGTTTTTGGACCTCCTATCCAAAATTCGGTTTGTTTTCGTCAAATTAAATATATATGACAAGTACAGTACAAACCTCAAAAATTGGGATTTGAACGCCAAAATAATCATATGGTTTTTTGGTATTCTCTTTAGTTTCCAGCTCGCCGCTCAACAAGACGTGGGGGTTTCTGCTATTCTCAATCCTCTGAGTGGTTGTTCCGTTGGTACGGTCAACAATCCTATCAATGTTATCGTACGAAATTATTCCCCTTCAACGGCCTTTCCAAACACGATCACTGTTAAATACCAAGTGAATGGCGGAACTATTTACTCTCAATTGGTTGGGACATTCCTTTTTGCGAATGCTAGTTATAATTTCACTTTCTCTCAAACACAAAATCTCAGCGCTTGCGGTCAATACAATATCAAAGTTTGGACAGTAAAATCAATGGATCCCAATAACAGCAACGACACTTTAAATTATCTTTTTTACAACGACTGCACCCCTGTACCGGGAACAATTACAGGGCCGAGTTTAGTTTGCTCTGGATCCAACTCAAATTCATTGACTGTTACAGGCGGTTCATATAGTTACGGTTATGAATGGTTTGAGCAAACCTACCCAGGCCCATTTATCGCCACAGGAAATGACACCAACACCCAAAGCTTTTTAAATTTAACCGATTCAACTACTTATAATATATTGTACCACGGTGGTCTTTGTCCCGATATGACCTCAAGTAATTTTGGAATTGGTATCAGTCCAGCTTTAAATACAGGAACTTCGTCGATGGATCTTTCCTTGTGTGCAGACAATATCGTGGGGAATGTTTCGATAATTGGCTTTACTTCCTCCATTACAGATTGGGAGCAATCAAATAACAATGGAGCAACTTGGACATCTGTTGGAACCAACAACACTCCTTTAAATATAAATTTCTTAACAGATTCTGCCCAATTCAGGGCAATTATCGAGAGTGGTGCTTGCGGAACAGGGTATTCTAACGTTATCAATGTAGATGTTGATCCAGTTATTATTCCAGGAACAATTGTGGGAGCGTCACTCCTTTGCTCTGGCACAAATTCTGACACGCTTGTTGTAACAGGCCACGCAAATCAAATTGGGTTAGAATGGTACTCCTCTATTGACGGCATCACATTTTCAGCAACAGGAATTACGAATGACACCTTGTTTGTATCGAATTTAGCACAAACTACCTATTACAAAGTAATTTTGTTTGGAAATGCCTGTGGAGATTCCGAAACACCTATTTCAATTGTAAATGTTTCACAACCCTTAAATGTAGGAACGCTATCAAGTGATTTGGTGCTTTGCGCAAATAATATTTCAGGGTCCGTTTCTGTCTCAGGATATTCTAGCACTATTTTAGGTTGGATGCAATCCGATGACAATGGAGTGACGTGGGCACCAACAGGTGATTTAAATGCCATCCACGATATTAGCACCCTAACTGCCAATGCTAAATTTTTAGTTTTAATCGGATCGGGAGCCTGTGGTCAAGGACAATCCGATACAGTTTCAGTTACAATAGAGCCAACAATTGTTCCAGGTGTAATTTCAGGTGGTTCAACTGTTTGTTCAGGAAATAACGGTGATACGCTCGTACTAATTGGCAACGCAAATGATTTTGGGTTTGAATGGTATACTTCTTCAGACAACATAACGTTTACCGCTTCTGGTATAACGAATGATACTTTGATCACGAACAATTTAACCCAAACAACTTACTACAAAGTTATTTTACAAGGTAATATTTGTTCAAACGCAGAAACGAATGTTGAAAGTATAATTGTTGATGCTCCGCTGAATTTAGGCACAATATCACCTAATTTATTCCTGTGTTCCGATGCAATCACCGGTTCTATTTCTGTTTCTGGTTACACAACCACACTAATGGATTGGGAACAATCAGATGATGCTGGACTTACTTGGTTTTCAACTGGAATCTCCACCTCCAGCTTAGATATTTCCTACCTTACTGCCTCTGCAGATTTCAGGGCTCATATTGAAGCTGGCGTTTGTGGAAACAATTTTTCTGATACGATTTCAGTCGCCGTTGAAAGCCAAATTATACATGGTTTTATTTCTGGAGTTATGGCGGTATGCTCTGGAAGTAATAACGACACACTTGTCTTGAATGCGAATGCGAATGATTTTGGGTTTCAATGGTACAGTTCTATCGATAATGTCATTTTCGTAGCAACTGGAATATTCAATGATACTTTAATTACTAGTAATTTAACTCAAACAACCTACTACAAAGTGGTGTTGTCTGGAAATTACTGTGCTGATTCTGAAACACCCGTTGTAACTGTTCAAGTCGATGCGCCACTCAACACGGGTATTGCTTCTGCTGATTTGGGACTTTGTGCCAATGCGGTGGCTGGGTCTGTTTCACTTTCCGGTTTTGCTTCGACTATTTTGGATTGGGAACAGTCCAACGATGGTGGCGTAACATGGATTTCAACGGGTGACATTTTAACTTCACATGATATTTCCTATCTAACGGCTTCGGCTGACTTCAGAGCACATGTTGGTTCGGGTGCTTGTGGTTTTGGCTATTCGGATACTATTTCTGTTGTGATTGAATCACCCATTGTTGCTGGTTCCATAATGGGCGCTACAACCGTTTGTTCTGGTACCAACAATGATACGCTGGTGTTATCTGGAAATTTAAATGATTTTGGGTTCCAATGGTACAGTTCTACCGACAACATCACGTACGCAACAACTGGAAACACGAATGATACCTTATTTACCAACAATTTAACTCAAACAACCTACTACAAAGTGGTGTTGTCTGGAAATTATTGTGTTGACTCTGAAACGCCCGTTGTAACTGTTCAAGTCGATGCGCCACTCAACACGGGTATTGCTTCTGCTGATTTGGGAATTTGTGCCAATGCGGTGGCTGGGTCTGTTTCTCTTTCTGGTTTTGCTTCGACTATTTTGGATTGGGAACAGTCCAACGATGGTGGTGTAACATGGATTTCAACGGGTGACATTTTAACTTCACATGATATTTCCTATCTAACGGCTTCGGCTGAATTCAGAGCACATGTTGGTTCGGGTGCTTGTGGTTTTGGTTATTCGGATACTATTTCTGTTGTGATTGAATCACCCATTGTTGCTGGTTCCATTATGGGCGCTACAACCGTTTGTTCTGGTACC
>JBAYVD010000017.1:0-76169 GCA_041674745.1 Crocinitomicaceae bacterium | reverse complement strand
CCCAACTTCGTTATTTTTTCTATCTTTAATTTAAAAATAACTCGACATAACACGAAGTTTGACTCATTCAGTTTACTTTTAAACTTGAGATTTCTGATCGAGTCAAACTTCTATACGTTATGCTCAATGATATAATCACTCGAAAGAGGCAAAAATGACCAAACAATCAACATACAATAAATGGTTATTAACGAACTTGTTCGGAAGTGTATATATTGTACTAATAATATTTGTTCTCAATCTTCTTTTGGATCAAATCGAATTTGATTTAAGAAGATTAACACAAGTTGCAATTGGGATATTAATATTTTTTGTTTTTGGAATTGTTTTAACGCTACCACATTTAATATACATACAATTTATAATTCGAAAAAAGCATGAACCAAGAGTACTTTGGGCAAAAGTATGGAAGTCCATGGCTATTCCATATTTGGTTTTAATAACATTAGTCGTACTTGTAAATGGCATTGTGTACGGAAATCCAGTATATGAATTACCCAATTTAATTTTGTTGGGAATTTTAATTGTACATTTTTGCCTAGGAATATTCGTTTGGAAGACGAAGCAGAATAAATCGAAAACCGAAATAAATGAGCATAACACGCAGTAAGCTATATGGCGCACGAACATACTCAAAAGAAAGCGCCACATCGCCTACTGCGAAACCGTTAGCGGCAAGCCCGGGAAAACAAAACAAAAATTTCTAACAAAATAAAAAAATATCATGCAAAAATTATTTACATCAATTTTATTTATCTTTCTTTCAATTTCAGTATTTTCTCAAACAACCTTTCAAAGAGCTTTTGGAGGTACAGCCTCTGACGAAGGTCTATCAGTTCGTCAAACACCAGATGGTGGTTATATCATTGCTGGCACAACAACAAGTTATGGTTCTGGTGGTAGAGATGTATTAGTCATAAAGACCGATTTCGCAGGTGATACGATTTGGACGAGAACTTATGGAGATTCTAATGGTAATGAATATGGATACTGCATACAACTAACGAACGATGGTGGCTATATTGTATCAGGTAGTTCCCAGAATTTTTTCTCAGGTGAAGAAGATATGTATTTGTTAAAGCTTAAAGCAAATGGCGATACCTCTTGGACTAGAAACTATGGCGGCAACGGATTTGAAGGCGGCTACTATGTTCAACAGACTTCTGATGGTGGTTATATTATGTCAGGACAAACACCTGCTTTTGGTGCTGGAGGTTTTGATGTTTATTTAGTTAAAATTAATGACAATGGGAACATTGCTTGGACAAAAACATATGGAGGTCTTGATGCAGAATATGCTAATGCCGTGCAACAAACTTCAGATGGAGGCTATATTATTACAGGTTCAAATGGTAATACATTTGGATTTGGAGGAAGTGATTTTTACTTAATTAAAACAGATTCTTTGGGTAATCATATTTGGTCAAAAACATATGGCGACACTGGATTTGAAGAAGGTAAAGCGGTGAAGCAAACAACGGATGGTGGTTATATCATCGCTGGAAGTTCTGAAAATACACTTGGACCATTAGGTCCTAATTTTTGTTTAATAAAAACAAATTCAGTTGGAGATACACTCTGGGCAAAATTATATGGAGGTTCAATGATAGACGAATGTTATGATGTACAACAAACTAGTGATGGTGGTTATATTATGGTCGGTAAGTCATTTAGTTTTAGTACGAATGGAGATTATGATGTATATGTTGTAAAAGTCAATAGTCAAGGAATTGAACAATGGTCCAAAACCTATGGCGGAAGTACAACAAATCATAACGAAATTGGTTATTCCATTCAACAAACTAGCGACAATGGGTTTATTATTACTGGCGAAACTTTGTATGGCTTTGGTGTTGGCTTAAGGAATTTGTATTTGATTAAAACAGATTCATTAGGTAATAGTGGTTGCAATGAAGGTACACCTGTAACTGTTGTTTCAAATTATTCACCTCAGGTTGCAACAACGCCTACTTCAGTTGGCACTGGTGGAAATATGTTAATGGCTGTTACTCAAATACATGCAGGCACTACACAAACCAATTTGTGTCTTAATATTCCGAATGCCATTCAAGATATAAATGAAAATTTTTCAATTAATGTTTACCCAAATCCTTTTGACTCAAAAGTAACTATTTCCATTAGTGATAATGTTCAAATAAATTCAATTAATATTCATAATATTTTTGGCCAAGTCGTAAAATCACAAGTAGATTTTAGCAAATCCCATAGTTCAAATTCTATAATTTTAGAGTTAAATGAACTAAAAAATGGTATTTATTTCATAGAATTAGTTGCATCAGGTTTTAATAAAACATTAAAATTAATTAAACAATAACTATGCTATATCAAATCTTGAAATAGCCCGCCACTAACATTGGTTTTGCGTCAGTATGGCATTTGTACTGGGCTGAACATTTGTACTTTCTATTAGCTTTTGTACTAAATTTGAACTTTAGTGCTTTCTATTCCACACCGAACGCAAAGCCAAAAAACGTTGTGTGTAATGTAAAACGACCCATTTAAACGATTGATCCGAATTCAAACAGATTAATTAACGAACGCATATATGACCCATTTTTATTCACTTTGCTCAATCATTTTAAGTTGCTGTTTGCTCACAGCATGCGGAAATAAATCCTTTTCAACTACCTCTGGTCATGAAAAACAAACCAATGAAGTCAGCACGAAAAAATTATCGGTTGTCGCAAAGCTTAAAGAAAACGCTCAGCTGCCTATTGAGGAAAGAATAGCACTTTATCATAAACTAAAAGATGAAAAATTTGAATTATATGATTTTGGCAATGAGACAGAATTAACTTTATACGGTTACTCCTTTTTATGGGAAAACAACGTAAGCGAAGCGATTGTCGTTTTTAGACTGGTTATTTCTGAATTTCCTGCTTCGGCCAACGCTTATGACAGCATGGGAGAGGCGTATCTTCAAGCAAAAGATAGTGCCAACGCACTTCAATATTATGAGAAATCATTGCGGATGAACCCTGAAAATTTTAATGCGGAAGATGTTATTCAAAAAATAAAGTTCCCAAATATTCAACCTTTAACGCCACAAGAAAAATTCGCGAAGGTTTATTCCCAAAAAGATTATTTGGAAGATTTAGACCAATTGGGTCAACGGTTACTTGCGGTTCACCCTCATGCTCTTAAGTTTATAACGAAAGATCAATTCTTGAAAAATATAGAAAGTAAAAAATCATTGATTACTGAAAAAACCACTTATGCTGAATTTGCCTGGCATTGTAATGCCATCATTGCAAGTATAGGTTGCTCGCATACTGCTTCTTCTACCATGCAAAATGACTATCATGAGCTTTCCATGTTGCCTTTGGAGAATAGTTTTCCATTGCAGGTTAGATGGGTGAACAAGAAATTATTCGTGGTAAATCCAATGAATAATTCGGATAAAGTAAAAGTAAAAGACGAAATTTTGAGTATCAACGGCATTGAAACCGAAAATCTCATGAATGATATTTACAATCATATCGCTTCACAAGCAAATATCCAAACATATAAAGCGCAATATTTCAACACCTATTTCGCGGCTTTAATACCCTACGCAGTCGGTTTGCCAAAAACGTTTGAAATTGTTGTAAAAGAAAAAAGCAGTTCAATTAAATTGCACAAAGCCCAAAGCTTTGCAACTGAATTATATGATCCTTCCACAAATCGTTGCTCAAAAGATGTGTGTTTAGAAATTTTAGCTGGAAAGACAGCTGTTTTAACTATTTCATCTTTTAATTATTATGAATGGGACAGATATCCTGTTTTTAAATCTTTCCTTGACAGCAGTATGCATATAATCAACAATAAAAAAATTAAAAATCTAATTATTGATGTGAGGTACAACAGAGGCGGTTCGCAATATCCAAGCATTTACTTGCTTCAACATCTCATGGATAAACCTTTTAGGTATTACTCAAAGGCAGTATTTGAAGGAAAAACAGACAAGATGTACGGAGAAGATTTTATTTATCCGCTTGAAAATCGGTTTAAAGGAAAAGTTTATTTTCTAATAGATGGAAATGGAAATTCTACCACTGGGCATTTCATGAGTTTAGTAAAAGCACATAATTTAGGGATAATAATTGGCGAGGAGTTGGGCTCAAATCAATTCTGTACGGCTGGACAAACACTGTGTCGCCTAAAAAACACAAAATTAGTCATCTCGGTAGCGAACAATACGCATATATCTACAGCAACAAAGTTACCGGATGACATTGGAATTCTCCCGGATAGATTTGTAACCCAAAGCATCGACGACTATTTAAACAAAGTGGATGCTGTAAAAGATTACACGCTAAAACGCATTAGAAAGAATATAAAATTGGAATCAAAATAAAAAACGCATACGGGTTTATCAAAAGTGGCGGTTCGGTGCAATGGATCAATATTTGTAGTGAAAAACGCGGCCTTTGCCAAGCCCAAAAACGTTGTAGGTCATACTAAAACTGAAATAAATGAGACTGATGATACTAATAATTTTATCGCATTTGTCAACTTCTTGTAACTCTCAAGAAAAGCAAGTGAATAGCAATAAAAAAAGCGATTCAAATAAAGTTGTAATTGAATCTCAAATTGGAGAATATGTTACAAGTGTATTCGAAGATTCCAAAGGAACTTTATGGTTTGGAACACTTGAAAAAGGAATTGCACACTATGATGGCGAAAAATTAAAATATTTTACTAAAAACGATGGGTTACCATCTGATAGAGTAACTGGAATAATTGAGGATTCAAGTGGTCTATTTTGGTTACATACCGGAGAAGGATTATCCAAATATGATGGGAAGAATTTTACGAACTTTTTAGTAGGAGACGACTTTAACAGCAATGTAGTTTCCAAATTACTTATTGATAGTAAGAATGTTTTTTGGGTTGCCACTTGGAATGGTGTATTTCAATTTGATGGAAAAACGTTTCATCCTTTTTCAATTCCGTACCCTGAAGTGGATACCAAAATAAACGAAAACACCAAATATTGGGCAACTGTAAGTGAAGATGCCAATGGCAATATTTGGTTTCGAAGACCTGGTTATGGTGTCTGTAAATATGATGGAAAATCATTTACTCATTATCTGAAAAAAGATGGACTTCATTCGAATTATGTCACCGATATTGAATTTGACAAAGATGGAAGTGTTTGGTTTGGAACTAGAGTCGCTGAAAGAGATGACCCTGATCCCAAAAAGCAATTTGGAAAAGGTGGACTCAATAAAATGATGGGGAATAAGATTATTTCATTTCCAGAAATAGCAAGCTTTAATGATGGTGATGTATATGAAATCTATAAAGACAAATCCGATAATATATGGATAAGTACAGTAAAAAATGGAGTATATAAATACGATGGAGTAGCATTTAAACACTACAATGTTCCAATTTCAATTATGGGAATACTGGAAGACCGAAAAGGAAATCTATGGTTGGGCGGAGCAGGTGGTTTATATAAAATTAATCAAAATGGGAAAATTATAAACGTGACGACAAAGGGTCCTTGGATATAATAAATTCGCACAGACAATCGAGTAGTCGGCTCCGTTAAATAACTTGACGGAACGCGCCTCTCACACCAAGAATTTTGTGTTTTTATCCATTTATAGGAGTTCGCTTCAATCCATTCTCAACTCCCCATTCCACAGAAAAACCTATCTTTGATACTATCATGAAACCTCCGTATGTGGTCAATTCGAAGATTTTTACAGTAAAAACAATCAAAACATACTTCATCTCGGTAACCTTATTTTTTTTGGTGAGCAGCGTATTTGGTTCTAAAAATATATCTGCTTATTCACCCATATTCTACGCGGTTTTTGGACCTACATTCCTTTTTGGTTTGCATTACCGCTTGGTTTTTAATTTTAGTTCCTACGTTGGAAAAAACGCACCAGACCTAATGAAAAAACACAGCATTTCTTATGGTATCCTAAAAGGAAATTTATTAAATATTTTGGATGTATACCAAAGTCAAAAAGCATTCAAGGCACTGAAAGATGAAAGGATTGATGCTTATTTACAAACTGGTATTTTACTGTTAAAATTGGTAATTGCTTCGTTTGCTATGTTGATTGTAATGGGAATTTTAAGCGCAATTTATTAGATTTCCATCAATTGTTTCTTTCCACCAATCGCTCCCCATCCACGTACTTAAGCGTACCGTTTTTGTAGCTATAATTGTGGTTTAAACCGCCGTTTTCGAAATATTCTAACTTTTTACCGTTCAACTTTCCTTTTTTGTAGTGGATCACGTAGGCTACACGTCCGTTTTCAAACCAAATTTTGTGTTTTCCTTCTGGTAAACCGTCTTTGTATTTTCCGACGAAAGCTTTCTTTTTGTTTCCATAGAAATACACCCATTTTCCTTCCCGGAAACCGTTCACCATGTTGCCTTTTTCTTTGTGGTCGCCAATGAAATAATACAAATCACCTTCTAATGTATTGTACGTAAAATTTCTACTTTGCAGCAAGGTTCCTAAACTATCGTAATCCAAAATCTCTCCTTCGTATTGACCTTTGTAGAAATTCTCTTGCCGACGAAGTTGTCCATTGGGATAATACCACAACCACTCGCCTGTTGGCAAATCTTGTTGGTAACGACCTTTTTGTTCAACATCTCCATTGGAGAAATAATAGATCCAAAGTCCTTCTTTTTTACCGTTTTTGTAATTTCCTTTGGCCGACTTGACTTGGTTGGGCAAATACTCAATCCACAAACTGTCTTTTAAACCTTCTTTGGTAAACCATCCTTCCGATAACAAAGTGTCATTTCTAAACTGAAAAGCTGCTAAGGTATTTCCCAGGGAGTCGCAATTGGTTTGAATACCGTTTTTGTATCCATTTTGAATCATATAGCGCGCTTTCAGTTGTCCATTGGGGAAATATTCCTTTTCGAATTTAAAAGAAGCTACAGACTGCGTTTGATTTCCATTCACTTCTCCATCGGTGTAGATTTCTTGTTTGATCAAATCACCGTTGACATCAAACCATTGCCAAAGACCGATTCGTTTTCCGTCGATGGTTCGGTTCAATTCACGGGTATCCCCAGCTTCTCCTTTTTTAAACTCTACAATAGAAGCAACCAAACCAGAAGCAGGATCCATTTCTTTGACCCATCCATTGAGTTCACCGTTCAAATAATTACCTTCTTCGATCAATTGACCGTCTTTGTATTTCTTAAAAGGACCTTGCAAGGTATCGTTTACATAAAAACCTTGAAATTGAATAAAATTGGAAGAATCAAATACGGTGTAATTTCCATTTTTTAAATTTCGTTCGTAAGAAATCGTTTTCGAAATTTCACCATTTTCGCGATAAAAAGTCCAAATACTATCCAAACCATTTTCTTTCCAAATCCCTTTGCTGCTGAGCTGTCCAGATTCATAAAAATTGGTCCAATTACCAACGGGTTTTTGTCCCAGCATGGTTCCTTCAGAAGACTTATTTCCAGATGGATAGGTGTATGTTTTTACAACAAGATTGGTGTCGTTTTGAGAATGTACGAAATGTATCGTCAGAAAACAAATGAGGTATGTTAAAACCGTTTTGATAATAAAGTAATTTAAAGTTTTTTTAAAAAAGAAATTTATTATTGTTTATTAGGGCTGTTAATATGTGTACAAACTTATGTGAATTTAATTTGATTTGTAAGTTATCAGAATATGAAGTGTGTTTATCAACAAGACCAAGTTACAGAATCTTTTGATTTTAAGCGTCTATTTGTACTTATTAACACGAATGTTTAAAACCTCGATGTTTAAAAAAAGTGATCAACTTTATGAAGAATTGATTGAAAAGTATGGTTGGAAACTTCCCAATAAATTCACCAAACTTTCCTTGTGGAATTGAAATGAAATGTGGCTTGGAATAATTTTTTTAAAATCCTATATTTTTGTTTTAGTAGTTGTGAGTAGGTTGTTCACATTTAGTTCACATGGTCTGTGTACAAATCAAATTTAAAAACCCTTACTGTTCAGTACTTTGCTTTTTGTTAAAAACTCCGAATGTTTGAAACTTGCGGGGATTGTGAATAAAGGTAACTTTGTAAAAAATAAGAGAAAAATGAGCAAATTGATTCCCATCGGATGCGATCACGCAGGATTTGAAATGAAAGAAAAAATCAAAGAACATCTAATCGCGAACGGTTATGAAGTGGAGGATTTTGGTTGTTATTCTGAAGAAAGTATTGATTATCCAGATTATGGTCATCCAGTTGCGAGCAAAGTAGAAGCCAACGCAGGGATGTTGGGTGTATTGATTTGCGGATCTGGAAATGGGATTAACATGACAGCTAATAAGCATGCAGGCATTCGTTCGGCTTTGTGTTGGAAACCAGAATTAGCAGAATTAGCCCGTTTACACAACAACGCAAACATCATTGCGCTTCCGGCTCGATTTGTTTCCATTGAAGAAGGAATAGCAATGGTAGATGTTTTTTTAGGAACAGCATTCGAAGGTGGTCGTCATGCCAACCGGGTAAATAAAATTGCTTGCGCTTAGTTCTTTAGCAATTGTTGAAGATACTTTTCGGTTTCTAACATGTACTCGTCGTAATATTCGCCGGTGCTTGGACCGTTGAAACCGGTATGTACTTTGCTAATGTTTCCAGCTCTATCCACAAAAATGGAAGTAGGGAAGGAAATAATATCATTCAACATCGAAAAATCTTTGGCTGCTTTGTTTTTATTCGCCGCACCACCAATCAACATTTCAAAAGGTATATTTGCACGACTCTGCAGTCTTTTTAATTTTTCCGCATATACGTTTTCGTCATTCCCGGCTTCGTAGCCAACCAGAATAATTTCCAATCCTTGATCGTGGTATTTTTTGTACAATTGAGTGTAGTAATGCGTTTCGTCCATGCAATTTGGACACCAAGAACCCATAATTTGAATGATGGTGACTTTATTTTCGTATTTTGAATTGGGATAACTGACCACTTCATTCTTTAGATTTTTAAAAGAAAATTGAAGTGGATTCGTGTTAACAACTGTCGTTAATTCATCCGGATTGGTCAGTTCGTAATTGTTGTCAGGATTAGCAATCCAGGTGGTTTGGTAATGGGTTCCTGAATAAAAATTTCCATTAAGGGTGTTATTTTGTAATTCTGCTGTGAATAAAAAAGCATGCGACCCATCAAAACAAGACAAATAGAATTGATTACCAAATAAATTACCATCCAAAAACCGATAATCGCCGGTTTCCGTTAGAAATGTTCCAGATAATTGATTGCCATTTTGTTTAAACAAACCAATGGCTGGGTAGGCATCTGTAGTGCCGGGTTCAAAAATTGTTTTCCATTTGTAGGTTAAATTTACCGTTTGGGTAGAAAAGTCCGTTTGTTGGCATTCAAAAAGAACGTTTTCACACAAATGTGCTTTGAAGGGAATCGTATACCGACCGGATTTATTTTTGTTGTGCCAGTATCCGTTTAATTGCTTGGAAGAAGTAACGACAAAATGTAAATCGGAATCGAATTCTGGAAAGGCAAAAACAAGCGTGTCGCCCGCTATTTCTTTGTTAATCAGTTGTATTTTTTCTTCCCCGTTTCGAATTTCGAACTGAATTTCTTTCTTTTTAGTAGTAAGGAATATTCGAAAAGGTAATTCGGTGGATGAATTCAAGGTTAAAACGCCCAGCCAAGATCCTGATTTTGGTAGATTGGACGCGGAAACCGATTGTGCAAAAACCAAACAAAACCAGAATAAAAAAAGGGAAACGATTTTCATCAAAATAGATTACTTAAAAAAGTAAAAATAACTTTTTTAACCATTTAATTCCCGTATTGTGCAACCTTTTTGTCAATTTTGATGTCATAAGTATGCTGTGTTAATATGGATAGAGAAAGCTTAATTCAAAAATGTATTCAAGGTGAAGCATTGGCACAGCGGCGTTTGTTTGATAGCTTGGCACCAAAAATGTTGACGGTTTGTTTGCGTTATCTCGGAAATAGAGAAGAAGCAGAAGATGTTTGTCAGATGAGTTTCGTGAAACTCTTCAACAATCTGAGAGACTACAACAACGAGGGTTCCTTCGACGGATGGGTTCGGCGTATTTTCGTTAATACGTGTTTGGATCAATTACGGAAGAATAAAAAAACCAAGTACGATGTTTCCATGGATGATGTGGACTACAGACTAGAGAACAACGATTTTATTATGGAAAGAATGGAGGCGGCTGATTTGATGAAAATCGTTGAACAAATGCCAACAGGCTACCGAACGGTATTTAACTTGTTTGCTGTTGAAGGCTACAGTCACAAGGAAATAGCGGAAAGATTAGAAATTACAGAGAATACGTCTAAGTCTCAATTTAAAAGAGCTCGGACACATTTGATGAATAGTTTAGAAAAGTTGCAGTATGGCAAATGATAAATGGTTAGAAGAATTGGGTGATCAGCTTCGTGAACATCGTTCAGAGGTAAACCCAAACCTTTGGCAAGGAATAAGTTCGCAAATAGGAGCAAATGCTTCCGGTGCAGCAGCGGCTGGCGGAATGAGTTTTGCTAAAATTGCTGCGATTGTTGGTGTTTCAGTTACCACTGTGGCATTGACTTATTTTGCCTTCAACTCTCCGAGAGAAGAAAAGGTAAACACGACTGCTGAGGTTCAAACAGAAGGGCCTACAACAGAAAAAGAAACGATAGTTGTTGAAAAACCAACGGCAGAAACGAAGTCAATTGATGCTAAAACACGTTCAGAAAAAGCGCTTGTAACAGAAAAAGAAACGATTGTAAAACAGAAAGAAGTAACGACAATCGTTTTAAACAATGAACCGGCTCTTACAGAAATTGTCGCACCGAAAGCACCAGAATCAATTTTATCGATTAAAGAGAAAACACAGAAAACAACTCCTACAACTCAACCGAAAGAGGTGGAGCGTATTGAAGAACAAAAACCAGTTCAGAATGAATTGCCGCCTTTGGTAAACAAAGTAACAAAGCCACAAACACCGGCTGAGTTCATTAGTTTGCCAAATGTTTTCACACCCAATGGTGACGGCGTAAACGATGAGTTTTTTGTGGTAACGACGGGAATGGAAAATTATAGCTTAGTGGTTTTGGACGCAAACAGCCAAGTTGTTTGGAAAACCAATAACCCAGATGAGCGATGGGACGGAAAAAGCTTAAATGGAGATAAATTACCGATTGGTAGTTATATCTATTTCATTACTGCACAAGATGAGCTTGGAACCCCCGTAAATAAACACCAAAGATTGCAACTTCAATAATTACAACCATACACTACTAAAAACCCCGATTCTTTCTAGAGTTGGGGCTTTTTTTTGAGAAAAATACTGTAAACGAAAAAACCCTCAACGAAACGTTAAGGGTTTTTTCTCTCATTTGGAGGTCCCGAGCGGATTCGAACCGCTGTACAAGGTTTTGCAGACCTTTGCCTAGCCGCTCGGCCACAGGACCATTTTTTGGTGGGTGCAAATATATGAAAAATCTATTTAAACAAGCGATTCTTCGATGATAATTGCAACGTTTGCTACGTCTCCGTCTATCGGAGGAGAATGTTTGATAATTTTTACCCGCAAAGAGTGAAGTTGAGCAACTTCTTTTTTCATTCGATTCACAATGCGTTGTCCCACGTGCTCAATGAGTTTGGATCGAATCAACATTTCTTCTTCTACAATTTTATTGATGAGCACGTAATCAACCGTATCCAACAAATTATCAGTTCGTGTTGAAGCGGTAAAGTCTGTCACTACCGAAACATCCACGCTGTAATGTCCGCCAATTTTTTCTTCTTCTGGCAAACACCCATGGTGGGCGTAGAGACGAATGTTGTTGACTTCGATCGTATGCTTCATCCGTTCAATTGACTTAAACCTGTTTCCATTCGTGTGATGCATTCTTCTTTACCCAAGAATTCTGCTATTTCAAAAATTCCCGGGCCCATTCCTTTTCCGGTTAAAAGCAAACGAAATTGAGGCATTGCAGCGCCAAAACCAAGTCCTTTTTCTTCCAAATAGGATTTGAATGCTTTTTCGACGTTCGCGGTTGTGAATTCAGCAATGTTTGCTAGCAAGCCCAGCCATTCTTTCATAATACCAGCACTTTCCGCTTTCCATTTTTTAGAAACAGTGTCAGCATCGTATTCAGTTGGCTTGTTGATCAAATAATCTCCTTCTTTTGGAATATCAGAAATGAAAACAGCTCGTTCTTTCATCAATCCTGCCATGGTAGCCAAACGACCTTCATCAATAGTAGGATAATAAGTAAGAAGTTCGTGCGCCAAAATGGTGTTGTCCATTAATTTCAAATATTGTTGTTGAAACCAACGTGTTTTCTCTGCATCAAATTTTGCGCCTGATTTGGAAACTCGATCCAATGTAAAAGCTTCTACGAGTTGGTCCAAAGAAAACAACTCTTGTGGTGTTCCTGGATTCCAACCTAAAAACGCCAGCATATTGATAAAGGCATCAGGAAGATAGCCCGCTTCGCGGTATCCAGAATACAATTCACCTTCTGATGTGGTCCAATTCAAAGGAAAAACAGGGAACCCCAATCGGTCTCCATCTCTTTTCGATAATTTGCCGTTGCCATCGGGACGCAGCAACAAAGGCAAGTGGGCAAATTGAGGAGCATCCCAACCAAACGCTTGGTAAAGTAAAATATGCAAGGGTGCAGATGGCAACCACTCTTCACCACGAATCACGTGTGAAATATGCATGGTATGATCATCTACGATGTTGGCCAAGTGATACGTTGGCATTCCGTCACTTTTGAATAAAACTTTGTCGTCCAAGTTGTTGGTATTTACAACTACCCAACCACGAATCATATCTTCAAATCGAACATCTTGATTTCTAGGCATTTTCATGCGGATGACAAAGGGATCACCAGCTGCTAAACGTCTTTCTACTTCTTCGCTTGGTAGGGTTAAAGAGTTGACCATAGACATGCGCGTGATGCTGTTGTATTGCCAATTAGGCATGCCTGCGTTCTTTGCGTTGTCCCGCATCGTGGTTAATTCTTCGGCAGAATCAAACGCGTAATAAGCATTGCCATTTTGGATTAGTTCATCTGCGTAAGGTTTGTACATGGCTTGACGTTCGGATTGAACGTAAGGACCAAATTCTCCACCCAAACCAGGACCTTCAGTTGGCATGATACCAGCCCATTTCAAGCTTTCCATGATATAGTCTTGTGCACCTGGAACAAAACGAGTTTGGTCAGTATCTTCTATACGTAATAGAAAAGTTCCGTTGTGTTTTTTAGCAAAAAGGTAATTATAAAGTGCAGTTCGAACACCACCAATGTGCAAGGGACCTGTTGGTGAAGGCGCGAAACGTACGCGGACATCGTTTGACATGTGTTTGTTTTTTTGCGCAAAGATAAGCTTTTCACTTTGATGCTTTAACCATTGAAGAGTGTTAATTATTTTTAAGTTCTACTGTGTAAATACCGTATTGTCTTATCTTAGTAGGTTCATTCTAATTATACTATGTCTGCATTCGATCGGTTGATTCAACAAATTGATTCGTTTATACGAAAATATTACAAAAACGAGATGGTCAAAGGCTTGATCTTTTTCGTTGGCGTGTTGTTGAGTTCCTTCTTGTTGGTTACTTTTCTGGAGTACATCGGACATTTTAATTCCTATGTACGTGCCGTTCTATTTTTTGGTTTTTTATCCGTGAATGGTTTTATTTTTGGAAAATACTTGCTGTTGTCATTGCTTAAGTTGTATTCATTTGGTAAACGAATAGACCGAACACAAGCCGCGAACATCATTGGCTCTTTTTTTCCTCAAATATCGGATCGACTGGTGAACACGTTGCAATTGAATGAATCGGGTAACGACGGTAATTTTGAATTAATAAGAGCGAGTGTTGTGCAACGGTCTACAGCCTTAGGGGTTTTTAATTTCGGTGATGCAATCGATTTATCGAATAACAAGAAGTACGCAAAATGGTTGACACCGTTGTTTTTGGTATTGCTGTTGGTGGCTGTATTGGTACCAAAAATGTTAACACAAGGAACGGAGCGGGTGGTGAATTTTAAGCAGGAATACATTCCCGAGTCTCCGTTCAAATTTTCTCTACAAAACAATGAATTGATATTGGAAGAAGGTGACGATGCGCCAATTGAAGTGAAAGTTACAGGTTCTTATATTCCAGATAAAGTCTATTTGGTTTCTGATGAAGGAAAGTTTTTGATGGATTGGAAATCGAGGAATGTTGCGGGGTATACCTTGTCAAAATTGTCCAAAGATGTTAATTTCTATTTTGAAGCGAACGGTTTTAAATCGGATGAATTTTCCATTGGAATTTTGCCTAAGTCGGCGATTGGGCGTTTACAAGCGAGCATACATTATCCGACTTATTTAGGAAGAAAGGACGAGGTAGTTGAAAACTCAGGCGATTTGAATGTACCAGAAGGAACGTTGATTGAATGGTCGTTTCTAACCAAGAACACGAAGAAGGTTACTGTGAATGACGGAAGTAAAACAGAAACCTTTACAACGGACGGTTTCAAAGTGAAAAGAACAATTAAATCAGATTTAACTTTAAAGGTGCGTTTGGAGAATGTACAATCGGGAAAAATAGATTCGTCGAGTATGTCGATAATTTCTGTCCGGGATGCTTATCCATCGATCATGGTGAGTGAAGAAAAGGATTCTGTTAGTGATGGTTTACGATTTTTTAGTGGCAATATTTCGGATGATTATGGATTGACGAGTTTAACTTTCGTTTATAAGATTGTTTCCAAAGATGGAAAGTCAAGAGAAGAACGAATGAGTGTGGTTTCTCCTAGAGGAGCGTCTATGCCTTTTGATTTTGGGGTGGATTTTCGAAGAGAGAAATTGCAAATAGAAGATCGAATTGAATATTATTTTGTTGTAGGGGATAATGACGGTGTGAATGGCTCGAAAACAGCTAGAAGTCAGGTGTTTACTTATCAGTTGCCGACCTTGGAAGAATTGAATGATGAAAGTCAAAAAGACAAAGAGCAAACAAAGGAGGATTTGTTGTCTTTGCTTAATAAAACTAAAGAATTCCGGAAGAATGTAGAGCGTCTGAAGAAAGAAGTGATGAATAGCAAGTCGATAGATTGGAAAGCTAAAAATCAATTGGAGAAATTGCGCTCTGATCAAATGGAGTTGAATAAATCCTTGCAAAATCTTCAGCAAAACATGGAGAAAAGTGCAGAGGAAAAGAATCAATTGTCCGAAGTAGATCCTTTGTTATTAGAAAAGCAGGCTCAAATTGAAGAACTCATGAAGGAGTTGATGGATGAAGAAATGATGGACCTTCTGAAGAAATTGGAAGATTTGATGCGAGAACAAAACAAAGATCAGATTCAAAATGAATTGGAAAAATTGGATCAGAACGCGGAGGATCGCAACAAACAATTGGACCGTAGCTTAGAGATGTTGAAGAAGCTCCAGGTAAACGAAAAAATTGACGATATAGAGAAAGAATTAAATGCCTTGGCGGAGGAACAAAGGAAATTGAAAGACGCCTTGGAAAAAGACAAGTTGAATGCTGAAAAAGGCAAAGAGAAGCAGGATGAATTGAACAAAAAGTTTGATGACGTTAAGAAAGACTTAGAAGAGGTGAAGAAGTTAAACGAAGAACTTCTACGTCCAATGGAGTTGGAAGACAAGAAAGAGGAGCAGGAGAAGATCTCGGAAGAAATGAAAGAAGCTTCAGATGGTTTAGATAAAAACAAGAAGAGCAAGGCTGGTCAAAAACAAGAACAAAGTGCAGACGACATGGAGAAGTTGGCGGAGGACTTGAATAAAATGCAGGAAGAGGCCAACGAAGAACAAGAGGGGGAAGACATGGAGATGCTTCGACACATTCTCAAAAACTTAATGACTTTATCGTTCGATCAAGAGTTGGTTATGAAGAAGTTTGCAAAGGTAAATGACAATGATCCGGCTTACAAGTCCTACGGTCGTAAACAACGTTCTATTGTTGATGACACCAAAGTGGTGAAAGATTCTTTGGAAGCGCTCGCGAAACGTCAACCAAAGATAGCGTCGTTTGTTGATGCAGAATTGAACGAAATTAAAAAGAATCACAAGTTGAGTTTGGAGGATATTGACGAGCATCGTAATAAGGAGCTCGGTCAGCATCAACAATACGTAATGACGAGTTACAACAATTTGGCACTCTTGTTAAATGAAAGCCTTGAAAGTATGCAAAAGGCTGCTCAAGAGAATAAACCGGGTGCTGGTAGTTGTGATAAGCCTGGAGGTAAGGGCAAGCCGAAACCGGGAGAAGGTAGTCCAGGGACATCGGACATGAAACAAATGTTGAAGAAGCAGTTGGAAGCCATGGAAAAGGGAAAGAGTCCTGGTGGCAAAAAACCGGGTGATTCTCCGGGAGGTGAAGTTCCGGGCGGTCAAGGAGGCAAGGGAATGCAAGGAATGGGCAATAAAGAAATCTCAAAAATGGCAGCGGAGCAATCTGCGATTCGGCAGCGGTTGGAACAGTTACGAGATGAATTAAACAAAGAAGGTAAAGGAAAAGGAAATGGACTGAATCCGCTGATCAATGAATTGGATAAACAAGAGCGAGATTTGTTGAACAAGAATTTTTCGTCTCAAATGATAACCCGGCAGAAAGATATTTTAACGCGTTTATTGGAAAGTGAAAAAGCCCTTATGGAAAGAGGCTTTGAGGAAAAACGAGAATCCCAAAGTGGAAAAGATAGAGGTTTTGGTAACCAAATTCGTTTTGATGAGTATAACAAGGAAAAATTGAAGCAAGTTGAATTGCTGCGTTCAGTGGATCCTGTTTTTAGGAAATACTACAAGGACAAAGCGAATCAATATTTCAACTTGGCAATGTGATAGCTTGATTTATGAAAGAAGGATTTACTGTTCTAGAGGAAATAAGTGTACCATCAAATTTTGATCATTTGGCCAATGTTGAAGGCTTGATTGATCGTGTTTGTAATACAGTTGGTGTAAGTGAAGACAATTATGGCAACGTATTAATAGCCGTTACGGAAGCCTTTAATAATGCAGTCACGCATGGCAACCACGGCGACGCTTCAAAAGAAGTGCGGGTGAAAGTTGCAAAGGATGATGATGAGCTGTGTTTTGTGATAGAAGACCAGGGTGTAGGTTTTGATTTCGAAAATGTTTTGGACCCCACTTCACCTGAGAACATTGAAAAAGAAAATGGACGAGGAATCTATTTGATGCGACACCTGGCGGATGAAGTTTCTTTTGAAAATAATGGACGTGAAGTGTCTATCTATTTTAGAAGAGATGCTTAGTGTCGACTGGCTTTCGTTGCCTCCATTCGAGTTTAATGAAATTATCGTTGAATCTTGGTTGAAGTCGGTGGCTAAAAACGAAGGTTTTGAATTAGGAGAAGTTGCATTGGTTTTTTGTACAGACGAAGAGTTGCTGGAAATGAATAGAAAACATCTTGATCATGACTTCTATACGGATATTATAACGTTTGATTATTCTGAAGACAACAGTGTGGCTGGGGATCTTTTTGTTAGTGTTGATCGTGTTCGCGAAAATGCCTCAGATCTTTTACAAGACTTTAACAGAGAGCTGCATCGGGTTGTTGTTCACGGAGTACTACATTTGTGTGGATATGGCGATAAATCGGATGAAGAAGAGGCTGTCATGCGGGAAAAGGAAGATTTTTATTTAAATAAATTGAAGGGTTTCACGTGAAACCCTTCTTTGTTTTTGTTTACTCTGAATAGTCGGAGTAATTTTGTTCCACGTGAAACAAGAAATATGTTGAAAGAATATGATGTGATTGTAGTGGGTGGCGGACATGCAGGATGCGAAGCGGCAGATGCTGCTGGCCGTTTGGGTTGTTCGGTTTTGCTGATTACAATGAACATGAATACGATTGCTCAAATGAGTTGCAACCCTGCAATGGGTGGTGTGGCGAAAGGGCAAATTGTTCGGGAAATTGATGCGTTAGGTGGTGGATCTGGAATTGTTTCAGATTTGAGCGCTATCCAGTTCCGTATGTTGAATTTGTCAAAAGGTCCAGCGATGTGGTCGCCGAGAACCCAAAATGACAGAATGAAGTTTGCGGAAGAATGGCGCTTGCTGTTGGAGCGGAATTTGAATGTTGATTTTTGGCAAGACATGGCGACAGGTATGATTGTGGAGTCGGGCCGCGTTGTGGGTGTGAAAACCAGCATTGGAATTGATATCAAAGGAAAATCGGTTGTTTTAACAAATGGAACATTTTTGAATGGTTTAATCCATTTGGGTGAAAAACAATTCGGCGGTGGTCGTGTTGGCGAAAAGGCCGCGACAGGTATTACTGAGGATTTGGTGAAGTTGGGTTTTGAAGCCGGTAGGATGAAAACGGGAACTCCACCACGCGTAGATGGGCGTTCGTTGGATTATTCAAAGATGGAAGAACAATTGGGTGATGTCAACCCAAGTAAGTTTAGTTATACAAATACAAAACCATTAGCGGAACAACGATCGTGTAGGATTACCTATACAAATCTAGAAACACACGATTTGTTGCGAACTGGTTTTGATCGTAGTCCTATGTTCAATGGTGCTATCAAAAGTACGGGACCAAGATATTGTCCGAGTATAGAAGATAAGATCAATCGTTTTGCTGATAAGGATCGTCATCAAATTTTTGTTGAACCAGAAGGCTGGAATACGGTAGAGATTTACGTGAATGGTTTTTCAACTAGTTTACCTGAAGACGTGCAACAAAAGGCATTGCAAGCAATACCTGGTTTTGAAAACGCAAAAATGTTTCGGCCAGGTTATGCGATTGAATACGATTATTTCCCACCGACACAATTGAAACATACTTTAGAAACGAAGTTGGTGGAAGGATTGTATTTTGCGGGTCAGATCAATGGAACAACGGGTTATGAAGAAGCGGGTTGTCAAGGATTGATGGCGGGATCAAACGCAGCGCTCAAAGTTTTAGAACGAGATCCTTTTATCTTGAATCGAGACCAAGCGTATATCGGTGTGTTAATTGATGACTTGATTACGAAGGGCACACAAGAACCCTATCGTATGTTTACGAGTAGAGCAGAGTTTCGTTTGTTGTTGAGACAAGACAATGCGGATATTCGTTTGACGCCATTAGCGCATGCTTTGGGTATGGTGAAGAATGATGCGTTGGAAAGAGTGAATTTGAAGATTCAAGGTACCAAAGAAATGATTGGTTTCTTGAAAAGCGAAGGCGTTCCTCCGGAATTGGCCAATCCTGTTTTGTTGGAAAAGGAAAGCGCCGCAATTAATCAGCAAGTTAAAATGAGTCAGTTGCTGACCCGTCCGCACATGACCATGGAAGATATGTTTACCATGTCATCTGTAGCCAAAGACAAGGCAATGGAGTTGACGGCAAAACATCCAGATTCTGTTGGACAAGCTGAAATATTGGTGAAGTATGAAGGGTATTTGGAACGTGAGCAAGAAATGGCCGACAAACAAAATAGATTGGAGTCTGTTTTGATTCCAGAAACAATGGATTTCAAATCCATGGAAAGCATGAGCATTGAGTCACGTGAGAAGTTGACAAAAATTCGTCCAGCGACGATCGGACAAGCAAGTCGGATTAGCGGTGTGTCACCCAGTGACATTTCTGTAATTTTGATTCATTTGGGACGTTAGTTTCACGTGAAACGAATCAATTGATATTGAAAAGGCGTTTTTTCTTCGATTTAAGGCCTTTTTTCGTGTCCAGAAAGGAAATCCATCAAGCAAATAGACGATGCGCCATTTAAAAGCACAAAATTTTTAGTTAAATCTTAGTGTTAAATAAACAATCTTAAAACACTGATAAATAAATAGTTGTTTGGCTTTTTTATTGAATTTCATCCACCCAATCACCGTTTTCTCGTATTAATGCCACCAAAGCCTCTACCGCTTCCTCTTCGGGAATGTTTTTGGCAACTACGGTTTTTTCTTTGTAGAGATTTATTTTTCCAGGTCCGGTTCCAACGTATCCATAATCTGCATCGGCCATTTCACCCGGACCGTTTACAATGCATCCCATGATTCCAATTTTCAATCCTTTTAGGTGTGCTGTTCTTTTTCTGATTTTAGCGGTTGTTTCTTGAAGATCAAAAAGCGTTCTACCACAAGATGGACAGGAAATGTATTCTGTTTTGGAAATGCGAGTCCGAGTGGCCTGAAGAATTCCAAATGAGCAGGTATTGATGGCAGAAATGGACTGAGGAGCCGTGAGCCATATTCCGTCTCCAAATCCATCAATTAGTATACTTCCTGCATCCGACGCGCTGTACAATTGGAAGGTTTCTAGATCGTCGAGTTCATAGTGATTTCGGAGAATAATAGGGTTTTTCAACCCTTTACTCGCCAAATCATGTATAATTTTGCGAATAACCTGTGTCTTATTGTCAAATGCTGTGGATACTACGAGCAAAGCATTCGGGTGATTTTTGAGTTCGTCGGTCACGACAAATTCGCCTTCAGGACAATAGAAATAATCGGTGTCTAGGAGTTTAAGTTCTGTTGAAATAGGATAATAACCCGGCTTGTTTTTGCAGTCTGAAGACCATTTATCATAGTCCATGACAATTCCTAAGGTTCCAGGAACCTCGAAAGGCACGTCATTTGATCCTACATAAACGTAATCCGCAGCTTGATCCATCAGATTCCATTTGTCCAGTTCAATCGAATAAGTGTAACCAAATCCGAAAAAATTAGCCGGTTTGATTTCTGACTTTTTGCTCAAATCGGCAAAAACAATCGGCGCATGGGATCCACCAATGTTGTGGTGTTCGTTGCCGTGATGTTTTTCATAAAAATAGGGCGAGTAGGTAAGTTCAAGACCAGAATGAATGGTTTGAATATTCGTTTGATTGTTGAATTTTTCCGCTAATATCCGGGCTACTGGAATTTCAAATTCTGGTTCTTCCGTCAACGAAACACGTATGGTGTCGCCTAAACCATCTTCCAATAGCGCGCCAATTCCAACAGCTGACTTAATTCGTCCATCTTCTCCGTCTCCAGCCTCCGTCACACCAAGATGCAAAGGATAGCACCGGCCATTTTCTAACAGGGTTGCCGCCAAAAGTCGATAGGCCTGAACCATAACGACTGTATTGCTGGCCTTCATGGAAATAACAAGGTCGTAAAACGCATGTTTTTCACAGATTCTAATAAATTCCATGGCAGATTCTACCATTCCGTGAGGCGTGTCTCCGTAGCGCGAAAGTATTCTATCGGAAAGAGAACCGTGATTGGTTCCAATTCGCATGGCGGTATTTTTCTCTTTGCAAAGCAGGACCAAAGGGGTGAACTTTTCTTCTATTCGATTTAACTCAGCCTTGTAGGCCACTTCTGTGTATTCAATCTCTTCAAATTTCTTTTTGTCTGCGTAATTCCCAGGATTTACCCGAACTTTTTCCACAATTTTTGCGGCAATTTCGGCGGCATTTGGGGTAAAGTGAATGTCGGCAACCAAAGGTGTTTGGTATCCAAGTTCACGAAGACCTTGTTTGATGTTTTCCAAGTTGAACGCTTCATTTTTACTCGGAGCGGTGAGACGAACCAATTCACAACCGGCTTCAATCATTCGAGCAGATTGCTCAATAGATTTTTGAGTATCCATGGTATCCGTAGTAGTCATGGACTGCAAACGAATGGGGTTATTTCCTCCAAATGCAACATTTCCGATGTTTACGACATGTGTTTTGAGTCGACTTCTGTTGAAGGGATCGTTACAATAAGCTTTGTTGGGTGTGTCTTTCATGTTCTTGATTACTTGAATACCGCAAAGTTAGATAAAGTGATAACTATTGCTAAAATTATTTGCTATTCCTTCAACAAAGGTTTGATTGAAATGTTGTTAACAACGGCATTGTAAAGAAATTATTAACGCAGAATGAAAACAAATAAGGGATTAAATATGTTTGTAATTGTTAATTATAGTATGGATTAAAAATAGTTAGATTAACTTTGCAACAGTATGAGTACAAATAAATTACATTATTCTGAAGTAAAATTTTCAGAAAATCACAACGAAGAATTTTATAAAACATTGAGATCCAGGGTTATGGATCATTTTAAAACGACGGGTACTTCTCGTCATGGTAACACAGGAATGGTGGTAAAGACCATTATTATGTTTGCCATGTACTTCGTGCCATTTGCTTTGATAATCACGGTTATTGATTCAAATCTTCTTGGATACTTAGCATGGATTCTTATGGGATTCGGTATGGCAGGAATCGGGTTAAGCGTTATGCATGATGCGAATCATGGGGCTTATTCTAAAAATGATTTCATTAATAAATGGGTGGGTCATATCATTCTTGCCATTGGTGGAAGTGGCATGAATTGGAGAATTCAACACAATGTATTGCATCACACCTTTACAAATGTTGACGGAATTGATGAGGATATCGATCCAGGTGTTGTCATGCGTTTTTCTCCGCACAAACCACGTTTGTCTGGTCACAAATTTCAGCATTTGTATGCTTGGTTTTTGTATGGTATGATGACTGTGCTTTGGTTTACGACAAAAGATTTCAAGCAATTGAAACGTTACGAGGGAATGGATTTGTTGAAAACACAAGGATTCACGTACAAAAAAGCGTTTTACGGATTGATTCTTTCAAAAATCTTATACGTAGGATTGACCTTAGGTTTGCCCTTGATTTTTTCAAGCATGCCTTGGTATTTGACCATTGCAGGATTTTTTACCATGCATTTTATCTGTGGTTTTTGGTTGGGTATTATTTTCCAACCAGCTCACGTAGTTCCATCCAGCAATTATCCTATGCCAGATGAATCTGGTAATATTGAAGCAGACTGGGCGGTAAGTCAATTGTATAATACAGCTAATTTTGCTCCAGGTGCTAAGTTTTTCTCTTGGTATGTTGGTGGTTTAAATTATCAAGTGGAGCACCATTTGTTTCCGAATATTTGCCACGTGCATTACAAGAACATTTCCAAAATCGTACGATCTACGGCTAAAGAGTACAACTTGCCTTACAATAGTTTTAGAACATTTGGTCAAGCTTTACGTGAGCACGGACGGATGTTGTACAACCTCGGACATTACGATGAGGCACCAGGATTGCATTAATCGATGACATTAGACTATTTTCGTCAATATTGTATACAAAAGGCAGGTGTTTCAGAACACCTGCCTTTTGACATTTCGACCCTTGTTTTTAAGGTTGGAAGTAAAATGTTTGCATTAACAGATTTGGATCGTTTTGAAAGTGTTAATTTGAAATGTGATCCAGAAAAGGCGCAACAGTATCGAGAAACTTTCGAAGAAATTATACCGGGGTTTCACATGAATAAAACGCATTGGAATACTGTTTCAGTTCTTGGAACTTTGGAAGATCGTTTCATTTGTGAATTAATTGATCATTCGTATGAGTTGGTCTATGCAAGTTTAACCCGAAAAGAACGAGAATCCCTTGAGAGTCGATAAATATGTTTGGTGTGTTCGTTTGGCGAAAACACGTTCGCTTGCTACTGAATGGATAAGCAAGGGAAAGGTAAAATTGAACGGTGAGCAGGTAAAACCAGCGAAGGAAATAAAGGTAGGTGACACTATTCAAATCTCGAAAAATACCGCTACGTTTTCGTATAAAGTGATCGGTATTTTAGACCGAAGAGTCGGGGCGCCTTTGGTAAAAGAGTGCATTATTGATACAACCCCGATGGAGGAGGTGGAGAAATACAAAGTATACCAGGCCGCACAAGCCAATTACAGGCAGTTTGGCGAAGGAAAACCCACCAAGAAGGACAGAAGGAGCCTGGATGATTTTTTGGAGAACTGGGAGTAAAAAAGCCGCCTCAAAAAGAAACGGCTTTCATGAAAGATAGTTTGAATTAATCTTCGATTTCTACAGACGCATCCAACGCATTTTTGCCCACACTCGCGATACCGTTTTCCATCGCAGCTTTGGTAGTGTATAGCTCACTTTTTCCGATAACTTGACCGTTGCCTGCTTTTAGGTTGAAATAGAATTGTCCATTTTTTGCTTCGTTTCGCTCAAACTTCGTGTCGTCCAATCCGTTTTTACGCACCGATTCGATTCCATTGTCGCAAGCGCTTTTGGAATTGTATCCTTGACTAGCCAAAATGATTTGTCCATTGCCGGCTATTAAATTGAAATACAAATCGCCATTTTTTCCAGTTTTAATGCTGAATTTTCCCATAAGTAATTGTTTTATATAAATTTAATAATTCTGACTTTACAAAAAATGGCCCAAAATTATTTTTTTATGAATTTTTTTGGTTTGCTTGTAACTTTTTTCTGAGTTAAGGGTCTTACGGGAAATATAAAACAAATCAAGATGAAAAGTTTAATTTTAATAGGAGCCTTGTTTTTAACGAATTTGGCGATTGGCCAAGTGGAAACAGAACCACAGGAAACACCCGAAAGTGAAAAAGAATCAGACACGACTCGATTTCAGCTAAAGAATGTAGAAGTTATACTGGTTTCTAAACCAGATACGATTTATGCGGGTCCGGAAGAAGGAAGTAGAAACAGTGAAGCGCATTGGGCAGGTTTGGATTATGGATACAATATCCTGACCAACGGAAGCAATAGCGCAAGTTTTCCGAATTATCCCTATTGGGAAAATGATCCCGTGCACTCCATTTATTTTAATTTCAACTTCGCGGAGAAAAAAGTAAAAATAATACAGGAGTATGTTGGAATTACTTCGGGTATTGGTTTGAATTTTAACCAATTTGCTTTCAAAAACAACTATGTTTTAATGGATTCCGTCGATACCATTGTTGGCGTGGTAAGTCCACAGGATTTTTCTAAAAACAAATTGAGAGCAGCGTATTTACAAATACCAATTTTGCTTGAGTTTAATACGAATAAAGACAATTCAAAAGGTGTGTACTTAGCTGCTGGAGTCGTAGGTGGTGTTCGATTAAGTTCCCGCGTGAAACGTGTTGGTAAAGTAGACGGGGTTGAGTACAAAGAAAAACTGAAAGGGGATTATGCGTTGAATAACTTCAAATTGGATGCAACTGCTCGGGTTGGATTTGATAATTTCGGCGCCTTTGTGAATTACAGTCTTTTGCCTCTTTTTGATACGAAAAAAACAACCAATGTGCAGCCGTTTACTTTCGGTTTAACGATGAATTTTTAAGCAATGGAATAAGAATTATTCAGAACCCTGTTTACGAAAAAACCCCGACGAGCTATCGTCGGGGTTTTTTATTTAGTTATTACTAACTGGATTAGTTTTTAACCACATGCACATTTTTAGTCGCACCATTTTCAGTAATGATGGTCATGATGTAGGCACCTGTTTCCAAGTTGGTTGTATTTACTTGAGTGGCACCATTGATCAATTCTACTTCGTTTGTAGAAACAATTTTACCAGAAATATCTGTCAATTGAATGGTAGCTTTTCCTACTGTATTCACACGTACATTGAAAACGTCGTTTGTTGGATTCGGGAAAACAGAAGCTTCAACATTCGTTACATCGTCTAATCCTAACGTGTTTTCAGTTACTTCAAGAGCAAAACTGATTGCAGTAGTACCCGACCATCCACTGTACCATGTTCCAGCAATGTAGATAGGTGTAGAGTACAAAATGTCATAAGACATGTTTCCAGAATAATCGACGTTGTTGTCAAATCCAAAAACAACGTTTTCAACACCATTGCTCGTTGCACAAACCAAGTAAACAACATCGTTTGTCAAAATTACAGGCGTTGAGAAAGTAACATTTTGAACCACACGGTTGGCAGTGTTGTCTGGTAAATAAACCGCTGTATTGAAAATAGCAGGAGTAACAATTGTTGTTAAGTCATTTGGCCCACTCCATTCGTAAATGTTCAATAAGATTTCTTCACCTGTCATATCATAAACAGAGGTATCAGCACTTGGAACGAATTTAAGACCCGTTAACATGATGTCTTCGGAGTTAGCATTCGTATAACTCATACAAGCATCGTATTGGCCTGGATTCGTTGTGTTTTGCGGGTATGTATTGTGAATAGGATCATTGTTCGCATCCAAACGAGAAGAAGAAATGAAATTCGTAGTAACGTTGAATGAAGAAGAATATTGGTTATCAGCAGAATCCATTTCGGTAGTCGATGGATAGGCAGAATAAGTCAAAAAGTACTCACCACTTGCAAGCGTAGAAACATCCAAAGACGGGAACGAATAAGTTCCACCATCTTCAACACTGATTGAATCACCGGAGGCAATTGAAAGTCCAGTAACTGAATTGTCATAAACTGTCGCACCACCGATACCAGGTCCTACAATTTTTAAATTGGCATTGCAATTGCTTTGAGCACCAGAACCATAGTTATAAACGGTAACAGCTGGCAAGAACAAGTTGGTTGAAAGCAAAGTTGAATTTCCTGTAGATGCTGGAATTTTAGCCCATTCAGAACTAATTGTCAAGTCATTTAATAAAATTCCTTGTTTGTTCCCTAGAAAAGCAACTACTGTGTTGCTGCTCATAGCATTGGTAATATCTTGTCCTGGCCCACTTCCAATCATAACAGCTGGAATGGTAACAGCAGGATCAGTACCACCTAATGCAATTGCATCTGGATCACGGTTGATGATGATAACACCTACTGCTCCAGCTGCTTGTGCGTTGGCCGCTTTTACCGTAAAGTTACAAGTACCACGGTATACAACTGCAATTTTTCCAGCGATTTGAGCAGCATTTGTGAAGGTAGCGCATCCTTCTTGGCTCAATGTGTGAACAATTGTAGTTGTACTGTTTCCAGGAGTACCATCTTCTGCAATCGCCAAAGTGTCTTGAACGAATGTATTTGGAATGTTAAAATCAGGTGTTCCTCCCCAGGTATCAGCCCAAGTAAATGGCTTGTTCCCCATAATGGATGCTGGCTCAAGAACCCTGCAGATAATTTGTGAATTGGCATTTACCCCAATCACCGTTAGCGTCAATAAACTGAGTATTAATTTTTTCATAATTATAATTTTAGAAACTAAATTTAACAATTATTTTATATAATCTAAAAACTAGAACGAAATATTTTAACACTTGGTTGATATTGTAGTGCAAAAAAAAATCTCAAACTTTTACGGTTTGAGATTTTTATTATGCTTTGAATAATAGCCTATTTGGTAACGGCTGCTTTTAAATATTCTCGATTCATTCGCGCGATGTTTTCCAAAGAGATGCCTTTTGGACATTCAACTTCACAGGCTCCTGTATTCGTACAATTTCCAAAACCTTCTTCGTCCATAGTACGAACCATGTTTAGAACGCGATCCGCGGCTTCAATTTTACCTTGAGGCAACAGGGATAATTGAGACACTTTTGCCGAAACAAATAACATGGCTGAAGCATTTTTACACGTGGCTACACAAGCTCCACATCCAATGCAAGTCGCCGCTTCAAAAGCTTCGTCTGCATCGTCTTTTGGAATTGGAATCGCGTTAGCGTCTACTGTATTTCCAGAAGTATTAACGGATACAAACCCTCCAGAGGCCATGATTCTATCAAATGCGCTGCGGTCAACTACCAAATCTTTGATTACAGGGAAAGCTTTCGCTCTCCAGGGTTCAATGTAAATCGTTTCGCCATCGCTGAATTTACGCATGTGCAATTGGCACGTCGTAACGCCACGATCCGGTCCGTGCGCTTCACCGTTGATGTACATGGAGCACATTCCACAAATTCCCTCGCGGCAATCGTGATCGAACGCTACTGGACTTTCACCTGACTCTATTAATTGGTCATTCAAAAGATCCATCATTTCCAAAAAGGACATGTCACCATCTATTCCGTCGATTGGATAACTCACCATTTGACCTTTGTCGTTTGGTCCGTTCTGTCTCCAAATTTTTAAGTTCAGTTTCATATTTTCTTTTTTTAGCTGGAAGACTTGAGACATTTGACGTTGGACTTAACAAGTCTAGAGTCTTTTATCTATTGTCCTCCAATCTTTATTTATAACTTCTTTGTACCAATTTGATGTTTTCGAAAACCAGGTCTTCTTTGTGCAATTCTGGAGTGGATGGGCTTCCTTTGAATTCCCATGCCGCAACATATGCGAAGTTGTCATCATCTCGCAAGGCTTCCCCTTCTGGAGTTTGTGATTCTTCACGGAAGTGACCACCACAAGACTCGTTTCGGTTCAACGCATCAATCGCCATCAATTCGCCTAATTCAAGGAAATCGGCAACTCGACCTGCTTTGTCTAATTCCGGATTGAATTCAGCCACAGCGCCAGGAACGCGAACATTGGCATGGAACTCTTCGCGAATTTGTTGGATCTCAGAAATAGCTGTTTTTAAACCTTCAGCATTTCTAGCCATACCCACTTTGTCCCACATTACTTTTCCTAAACGTTTGTGGAAGTAATCGACGGATTTGGTCCCTTTGTTGTTGATGAATTTTTCCAAACGCTCACGAACTTCGTTTTCTGCTTGTGCAAATTCTTCTGATTCCGTTGGAATTTGTCCTGTTCGGATATCATCCGCCAAGTAATCACCAATGGTATAAGGCAATACAAAATAACCGTCAGCCAAACCTTGCATCAAAGCCGAAGCACCTAAGCGATTCGCACCGTGATCCGAGAAGTTAGCTTCTCCCGTTACGTAACATCCCTGAATAGTACTCATCAAGTTGTAATCTACCCAAATTCCACCCATTGTATAGTGAACGGCTGGATAAATTTTCATTGGTGTTTCGTATGGATTGTCGTCGGTGATTTTGTAATACATTTGGAACAAGTTTCCGTATTTCGCTTCCACCACATCACGACCTAATTTGTACACTTCTTCAGCAGAAGGATTCTCCAAGTGTTGAATGGTTGCTTTCTCCATTCCGTAACGATTGATTGCAGCAGCAAAGTCCAAATAAACGGCTTCACCCGTGGTGTTTACACCAAAACCAGCATCACATCTTTCTTTTGCGGCACGAGAGGCCACATCACGTGGCACCAAGTTTCCGAAAGAAGGGTAACGTCTTTCTAAGTAATAATCACGGTCTTCCTCTTTCAAATCCGTTGGTTTCATTTGACCCAAACGAATTTTTTCTGCATCTTCCAATTTTGCGGGTACCCAAATTCTTCCATCATTTCTCAATGACTCAGACATCAATGTCAATTTGGATTGGTTTTCTCCTGAAACGGGAATACAAGTCGGGTGAATTTGTGTAAAGCAAGGGTTTGCGAAAAGTGCACCTTTACGGTGAATTTTCCATGCTGCAGAAACATTGGATCCCATGGCGTTTGTAGACAAGAAGAATACGTTTCCGTAACCACCGGAAGCCAAAACAACCGCGTGAGCTGAATGTCTTTCCAATTCACCGGTTACCAAGTTTCTTGCGATAATTCCTCGAGCTTTTCCATCAACGATAACCAATTCAAGCATTTCGTGACGGGTGTACATTTTAATCTTTCCTTTCCCAATTTGACGGGACATCGCAGAATAAGCACCCAACAACAATTGTTGTCCTGTTTGTCCTTTTGCGTAGAATGTTCTGGAAACTTGAACCCCACCAAATGAACGATTGTCTAACAAACCACCGTAATCGCGCGCAAAAGGAACACCTTGTGCAACACATTGGTCAATGATGCTTGCCGAAACTTCTGCTAAACGGTGTACGTTTGCTTCTCTTGAACGGTAATCACCACCTTTGATAGTATCGTAAAATAGACGGAAAACGGAATCTCCGTCACCTTGGTAGTTTTTTGCTGCATTGATACCACCCTGTGCTGCAATTGAGTGGGCACGACGAGGAGAATCTTGGAAGCAAAATGCTTTCACGTTATAACCTAATTCCGCCAAAGAAGCGGAAGCAGAACCTCCTGCTAAACCTGTTCCAACTACAATTACGTCAATGGATCTTTTGTTGGCAGGATTTACCAAACGAACGTGATCTTTAAAATCCGTCCATTTTTGATTAAGTGGTCCTGCAGGTATTTTTGAATCTAATTTAGACATGTTTGTTTCTTTTTTAGATTATAAAAAATGAATAATAATAGGAATGATGGCGAAAAGTATGGGAACTATAATCGCAAATGCTTTACCAAATGTTTGAATGCCGGCAGCATATTTTTTTGAACGCAATCCAAGCGATTGAAATGCGGACGCGAAACCGTGCCACAAGTGAAAGGCTAAAACACCCATGCTTAATACGTAGAAAGCAACAGCAAAAGGAGCCCAATCGTTTTTAGGAAATCCTTCTTTTGTTTTCCCAAAGAAACTCAAAACTAAACCGTGAAGATCTTTGTAGCCTTCACCCATTTTAAGGTTCACTTGTTTGTTGTAAAACTCAGTCCCATTTTTGATTTCCATTTGAGCAGGACCTTGTTGTCCCTCTTCAAAAGCAGCAACCGGAAAGAAATTTCCAGTATGCGTTAAATACAAAGCGTCTTTTTTACCCCCATTGTTTGGGTCCTCAATGAAAACTTTGTGCAAGGGAAATGGTTCAGAGGATACTTTGGCTTTCCACCAAAAATTAGCCATGTGCGTAGCGATGAAAACCAACACCAACGTTCCTAAAATTGCCATGTAGCGAGCAGGTAGCTTGGTGTTCGACGCCTGATTGTTGTGAGCATAATTTTGAGGACGCGCTTTTTTGTTTTGGAACGTCAATAAAATGCCATCAATGGCATGGAAAAGAAGAGAAAAGTAGGTCAAATAAGACATTACTTTGATCAAAGGGTTGTGCGCCATGAAGTAGGCATACTCGTTGAAGGCGCGATGTCCTTCTTCTCCCGTTTTAAAAATCAATTGTAAATTTCCTAGTAGGTGTCCAACGAGGAACAAACTGAGAAATAAACCGGTTAACGCCATCCAATATTTCTTGGCTATTGAAGATGACAATATTGCTGATTTGCTCATATTTTATATTAATTGTCTTTAGAAATGCAAATTTAATAGATTGAACAATCAATTGGGGATTTGGTTCTTATTTAGAATGATTCAAGATAAAGAGGGTTCAGTGGCTTTGTGAGAGTGTGGATTGGCGCAGATCAACCGCTAATGTTGCTGGGGAGCCAAGAATGAGGGCCTGATTATCGTTGAGATGCCCACATGGGAAATGAAAACCTACAGGAATATTTTTGTGAGCAAGGTGTTTTGCAAAAATTTCTTCCAGTGTTTTGCCGAAAGGCGCATCGGTGTCTGAAATATTCGTGAAGCCACCCAACATCAATCCAGCGATGTTATCAAATGCTCCCGCGAATTTTAATCCGTAGAGCATTCGGTCGATTTGGTACAAATGTTCGCCAACGTCCTCCAAGAAAAGAATTTTGTCTTTGAAAAAGTTTTTTTCTAAATACGGCAACATCGCATGAACAATGGCCAGATTTCCCCCGACTAAAATTCCGGTTGCTTCGCCATTTATATTGAATTCGGAAGATACCGCTGTAATTTTCACTTCTTTTTTGCCGATGGCTCGCAAAAAGGAGGTCAATGAATCCGGAGAGTTTTTTTCAAAATTCAAGGGCATGGTGGCGTGCAAGGAGGAAATTTTCATTTGTGATAAAGCCAAATGCAACACGGTGATATCACTGAAACCAACAATCCATTTCGGGTTTTTCTGGAATTCCGTCCAATCCAGTTGTTCAAGCAATTGAATGCATCCGTATCCACCGCGCGCGCAAAGAATGACTTTTGCTTCGGGATGATTGAGCCCTGCTTGCAAATCAGCCAAACGTTCTTTTTCCGTTCCTGAGAAATAATTGTTTTGACCCAAAACATGTTGACTCAATTCCACTTGAAAATGATTTTGTTCGAAAAAAGTTTTGGCAAAACGAACACTTTTTTCATCAATGGCTTTGGCTGGTGCACAAATGTAAACAAGGTCTTTCGGCTGTACGAATGGAAGCATCGATTCTTTTTTTACCAAAAATAAGGATTCTTATGGGATGAAATTAAAAAACTAAATTTGTAAAAAAGCTGCAAATGATTACACCCTACAATGACGAATATTTCATGAAACAAGCCTTGTTGGAAGCGCAAAAAGCATTTGATTTGGATGAAGTACCGGTGGGTGCGGTGATTGTTTCCAACAACCAAATCATAGCTCGTGCCCACAATCTCACTGAAAGACTGCACGATGTAACGGCACACGCCGAAATCCAAGCCATCACAGCAGCAGGAGAATTTTTAGGGGCAAAATATTTGACAAATTGTACGTTGTACGTTACTCTCGAACCTTGCGTGATGTGCGCAGGCGCTTTGTACTGGTCACAAATCGACAAAGTGGTGTTTGCCGCACGCGATGAAAAACGAGGAGCTGGACGAATCAAAGAAGGACTGTATCATCCAAAAACTGTTGTGATGAATGGAATCATGGCAGAAGAATGTGCGCTGTTGATGCAGGATTTTTTCAAACGGAAGCGATAAAACCAAAAAAACGACGAAGATTTCTCAACGCCGTTTTTACTTTTAAAAGAGTTTATTATTTCACCAAAAGAATGGCGTAGTAAATCAATGCGGCTAACAAACCACTAACAGGAATGGTAAGAATCCATGCCCAAAGCAAGTTGATGGTTACTCCCCAACGCACTGCACTCAAACGTTTTGTTGCACCAACCCCAATGATGGAACCAGTAATTGTATGGGTTGTAGAAACAGGAATTCCCATTTGACTTACGGTAAACAAAGTCAAAGCTCCAGCCGTTTCAGCACAAACACCTTCCAACGGTGTTACTTTGGTAATTTTAGTTCCCATTGTTTTCACAATTTTCCAACCACCAAATAGTGTTCCGATACCAATCATGAAATAACATCCAAAGGCAATCCAAAACGGCATGGTTTCCGATTTCACTTTTGTTTTGATCTTAAACCCATCCAAAAGGGCAGAATCTTCACCAATATAGTTCGCAAAAATTCCTGCATTCGAATAGCTTGGGTTCAATTCTTTGTCTTTGAAAACCAATTCTTTTGTTGCGGCATCATAAATGTCATCACCACGGGTGTAAATGTGCAAATGTTCCAACGCTTCATCTACCTTGCCGAAATTATTTTTAGCAGCAAAGGATGCATATTTTGATGAGACTTTTTCTTCTGCAAAAATAATTTCTTGATTTGCAGCATTGATGATATTGTCACCTTCTTCGTATACAACCAAACTATCAATTTTAGCAAAAGTAGGTTTGTATTTTACTTTTTTCCCTTCTTCGTTTTTGTGTTCGATTTGCATTACTTCAGAAATGCGGAAGTTTTTATCAATTTTGTCTTCGGCATTGTTGTCGCGTTGCATGTTTCCATACACCATCAAAGCGGCACAAATAATACCCATTACTTTTTGAGAATCGGCTCCACCGTGTCCCAAAGAAAAGGCTGCCGACGAAAGTAATTGCAAACGTTTGTACATGTTGGATTCTTTCAGGGCAGTTTGTCTTTTGTAATGAACCGCTCCATAATACAACATGGCTAAAACGAAAATCAACATCATGATCATGACAATCCACATCATAATTGGTTTCATATCCATGTATTCCACCATGTAGTTCATCAATAAATACAAGCCAAATGTACTTGCCAAAATCAATAAAAACTTAATAACAGGTCGACGACTAATGGTAATGAGCGCAATAAGGAAAGCAATTACACCACCAATAATGGGTGCTAAAAAGATGAACAAAACTACTTTGATAATTTCTCCTCCTGCGATAACATCAAAACCTGCGTGCGCAACGGCTGCACCGGCAAAACCACCAATCAAGGTGTGCGAAGAAGACGAAGGAATTCCCAATCTCCAGGTTATCAAATTCCAGGTGGTTGCTGCCAAAAGTCCGGCAAGAATTACCCACAAATCGATAGCATTGTTGTCAACTGTTTTGGCCACAGTATTTCCCACACTCATGTCGAATACCCAGAAGGCAACGATGTTGAATGCCGCCGCCCAAACGACTGCTTGAAAAGGGGTAAGCACTTTGGTAGAAACTACCGTAGCAATTGAGTTTGCCGCATCGTGAAAACCATTTACCAAGTCGAACAAAAGCGCAATTACAATTACGACTATTAATAAAGTAAACATATTTACTGTTTTTTTGGTTTGAAAGAATTATGCGTATTTCACAACGATGGATTCGATTACATTGCCTGCATCTTCGCATTTGTCTGTAACGGTTTCCAAAACTTTGTACAATTCACGCATTTTAATCAAGTGTTTTGCATCCACATCCGAAGCAAACAATTTTTCGATATTCAAATCAAAAATGTCATCCGCACTGTTTTCTATGGAATTGATTTTGATAACACATTCCACAATTTTTTGTGTGTTTTTCAAGTTTCTCAATTCAACTACGGCTTGATTAACAGCTAAAACGGCCAATTCAATCATGTCAGCTGTTTTTTGAACACCGCTATCTTTGGTTGGATCAATGTGGTAGAAATTGATTTTCTTTCCCGCTGAATAAATATAATCTGCGATATCATCTAAAGCTGTTGCCAAACTGTGAATGTCTTCTCTATCAAATGGAGTAATGAAATTTCTTCCCAATTCCACGAAAATTTCATGTGTGATTTGGTCATTTTGATGCTCCAAATCTTCCATTTCTTTGATAATGACTGCTCGTTTATCAAAATCAGATTCATTTACTACTTGCACCAATTTTTTGGCAATTTTCTCCAAGTTGGCACTTGCATTTTCAAATAATGTGTAAAAGACTTTGTCTTTCGGTAAAAAGAATTTTAAGATTCCAGACGCCATGATTGTTCTATTTTTTTGGCAAAGTTAGAGTTTTGGTCATTGCTGGTATGCAATTGCATGAATGTTAACGTAAAGGTAATATTGGATAGAAAGAAGGATGCGCTTTTCAAAATGATTATTGTGCGAAACATGCCTTTTTGTGAAGCCAATGTTAACCAAATGTTATCTACGTTAAGGTATTTTTAAATTGTTGTAAACCGAATATTAATTGAATGTTAATGAAGTAGTTTTGCCCGAAAAATTTTAAACGCAAAAAAATGGTAAGAAAATTATCTCTTGTATTATTCTTTGGATTGTTTGGCTTTGCTGCAACAGTTTTAGGTCAAAATTCAGCATTGGATTCCTTGAAAAATACAGTGAATCATCTGGTAAAAGATGTGGAAGCTTCGAAAAATTTGAAAATTTCAGGTTGGATTCAAGCACAATATCAATGGACGGATACGAAAGGAGCGAAAACATACGACGGAGGCGATTTTTTAGCCAATTCAAACAATAGATTTATGATTCGCCGTGGACGGGTTAAATTTGTCTACACAAAAGGAATAGCTCAATATGTTTTGCAAGTAAATGCTTCAGAACGCGGAGTGAATCTCGTAGATTTATATGCAAAACTAACCGATCCTTGGACAAAATCCTTGTCGTTGACAGCTGGGGTTATGAACCGTCCATTTGGGTTTGAAATTCAGCAATCATCCGTTGATCGTGAAACTCCAGAAAGGTCAAGATTTACGCAAATGCTGTTGCCCAACGAAAGAGATTTGGGCGCCATGCTTACTTTTCAACCAATCAAAGGAAAAAAATTATACGGCTTAAAAGTGGATGGTGGTTTTTACAATGGAACGGGAATTGCCGTGCCAGGTACAACTAGCTTGAATGGTGCAGGTGTGGTAGATTTCGATTCATTCAAAGATTTTATGGGAAGAGCCCATTACAAACGTAGTTGGAAAGATGATAAAGTTTCTTTTGGTGTTGGTGTTTCGCACTACAACGGTGGCTTCGTTTACCAAAACAATCGAGTTTACAGCTCGTTTCAAACAGATTCATTGGGTGCAATTTCATGGCAAATGAAGGATACCACGAATGGTACTACGTTTAAAAACAAAAAAGCACCAAGAATTTATTTTGGTGGCGACCTACAGTTTAGTTTCAAATCTGTTTTGGGTACTACCACGTTGCGAGGTGAATATATTACAGGACAGCAGGCAGGAGTTGTTGACGAATCAAAAAGTCCTTCTACTTTGCCTTCAAAAATGGAAACGTACATTCGTAATTTTGACGGTGGATATGCGTATTTGATACAGCGTATTGGAAAATCGAAACATGAATTGGCGTTGAAATACGAATGGTATGATCCCAATACAAATTTCCAAGGGTCGGATGTAGTTGCGTTGAATGCTTTGACCAAAGCCGAGTTAAAATATACCATGATTGGTTTGGGATACAATTGTTACCTCAATGAAAATTTGAAGTTTATGGTATATTACAACATGGTTTCAAATGAATCGACCAATGGAATCTCTGGTTACGCACGCGATTTGAAAGACGATGTATTAACCGTTCGAATGCAGATTAAATTCTAGAAAAGAATTTATTGATTGGGAAAAGGACGAAATCACTGGTTTCGTCCTTTTCTTGTTTTACCTTTGCACCCAATGAACAATACCAACGATACGATTTGTGCCTTGGCAACACCAAACGGTGTAGGAGCAATTGCCATGATTCGGCTCTCTGGCTCACATGCCAAAGCCATCGTGCAACGCTGTTTTTCAAAATCCATCGGTGATAAGCCTTCTCACACCTGTCATTTCGGAAATTTCCATGCGGAAAATGGTGATATCGTTGATGAGGTTTTGGTGACTGTTTTTGACCACGGAAAAAGTTTTACGGGAGAAGAAAGTGTAGAAATTTCTTGCCATGCTTCTCCTTTTATCCAAAAGAAAATTCTTGAAACGTTATTGAACGCTGGTGCTCGATTGGCGCATCCAGGGGAATTTACCATGCGAGCTTTTGCCAACGGAAAAATGGATCTTTCCCAAGCGGAAGCTGTTGCCGATTTGATTGCTTCGGAATCGAGAAATGCACACAATATTGCATTGAAACAATTGAAAGGAGGATTTTCAACAGAATTGAAAGAACTGCGCGAAAAATTAATTCATTTTGCCTCTTTAGTCGAATTGGAACTTGATTTTGCGGAAGAAGATGTGGAATTTGCCGACCGAAAAGAACTGAATTTGCTCGTGTCCGAAGTGTTGCTCTACATTCAGCGATTGGCCAAATCTTTTGAATTGGGCAATGCCATCAAAAACGGAGTTCCTGTTGCCATCGTTGGCGCACCCAATACGGGCAAAAGTACGTTGCTGAATCAATTGTTGGGCGAAGACAGAGCCATCGTAAGCGACATTGCTGGAACCACGCGAGATGTGATCGAAGAACAATTGAACATTGACGGCATCCAATTTCGATTGATTGATACCGCGGGCATTCGGGAAGGTGCCGAAACAATTGAAGCGTTGGGCATCGAACGGTCAAAAGCAAAAATAGTGCAAGCGAGTATTGTGCTTTGTTTGGCAGATAGTTCCATCGAAAACAATTTGCAAGACGTTTACGAATGGGCCAAAGAAATTCGCGCTACGCACCCCGACAAAAAAATTGTATTGGTGGCCAATAAAGCTGATTTATCGGAAAAAACCATTGAAAACTGCGAATTTCCAATAGTTTCTGTCAGTGCAAAATTTGGTTTTGGCATAGAAGCCATGAAAGAAACTTTGGTGGAAACCGTGGTTGCTGATTTTGACATAGCCAACGAAACCATTGTATCCAACGTGCGCCACTACGACGCTTTGCTGCGCACCCAAGCCGACCTCGAAAAAGCAAAATATGCTTTGGAAACCAACGTCACCGGCGATTTTGTTGCCCTAGATTTGCGCCAAGCCATGTACCACCTCGGCACCATCACCGGCCAAATTTCCGAAGATGACTTGCTCGCGAATATTTTTGCTAAGTTTTGTATTGGGAAGTGACCCAATTAATCTAGATTAAACAATTATTAACAAAAGCGCAACCTTTTTAAACAATCAGACGTATTACACTTTGATGGACAAGATTTAAAGGGTTTATTGAAAAAGTTTCATCCTTTTAAGCTTTGATTTTTAAAGTTTAGTTTTGTCTATATAAATTTTGTAAACACATTTTATGAGATCAATAAAACTACTTTTCATTTTCATAATCTCGGCTTTTCCGGCAATTTCACAAGTTGCAGACTTTTCGGCATCTACAACGACCATTTGTGTTGGTGGATCCGTGCAGTTTGAGAATTTGTCTACAGGAGCAGGAAGCTACAATTGGACTTTTTTGGATGGTGGCTCTAACCAAAATTCGACTACGGTAGATCCGTTAATTACGTATCCAACTGCAGGCGTATTTACCGTTATTTTAACCGCATCTTCAGGACCCCTCTCCAGTGATACGGAAGTAAAACTGGGTTATATAACGGTACTTCCTGCGGCAACAGCTACTTTAACATCAGGTTTGGGAACTGACAATCAGGCATTGTGCGTGGGTAGTCCGCTTGTAGATATTACCTATACCTTGGCTGGAGCGTCAAATGCTACTTTTACTGGTTTACCAATTGGTGTAAGTGGCTCCCATGTTCCAAACGCAGATGGCGCGGTCATTACAATTGCGGGAACACCATCGGCAGTGGGAGTATACAATTATAGTTTTACGACGAACTCTGTAAATTCGTGTGCACCCATTACAGTGAATGGGACCATTACTGTAGATGCACCTCCGACAATTAGTTTAACTTCAGGACAAGCTTCACAGATTGTTTGTATTAATACCGCGATCGCTCCTATTCAATATACGATTGGTGGATCTGCCACCTCCGCGACGGCTACGGGTCTTCCGGCAGGTGTTAGTTTTTCCTTTGTAGGCGGTGTTTTAACTATATCAGGAACACCAACCGTGTCTGGGTCTTTTCCGTTTACGGTTAGCACGTTAGGTGGAGCCTGTCCTCCGGCATCACTCAGCGGAGTCTTGGATGTTTCGCCTCCAGCAACCGCTGTGCTTACATCAAGTGTTGGAACGGATAATCAAACGATTTGTTTGGGTGGAACCATTGTGAACATAACCTATGATGTTACGGAAGCTTCAGGGGCAACTTTTTCTGGTTTGCCAGCTGGGGTAGTAGGCTCTGTAGTTGCAAATGCTACGGGTTCTGTGGTTACAATTGCAGGAACTCCGACGGCATCAGGAATATACAACTATAGCTTCACCACAACGTTAACATCTTGTTTGCCAATAACCGTAAATGGCACGATTACAGTTGAATTAACACCAACGATTAATTTAACATCGGGTAGCAACTCTCAGACGGTTTGTGATAACAATGCCATAACGCCGATAGAATACACGATTGGTGGGTCGGCAACTTCGGCAACAGTTTCAGGACTACCTGCAGGTGTAAGCTTTACGTTTTCAGCAGGAATCGTTACAATATCAGGAACACCAACGACTGCTGGGTCATATACTTATACCGTAACAACTTCTGGAGGAGTTTGTCCGCCAGTATCCATTACGGGCGTTATTGAGGTAACAACCGCCATTTTCCCCACCTTATCTTCTAGTGCGGGAACGGATGCTCAAATAATTTGTTTAGGAGACTCATTGGTGGATATTACCTATGATTTGCCAGGCGCTTCGGGCGCAACATTCTCGGGTTTACCCACAGGTGTAATTGGTACGTTTATAACCAATTCTACAGGAGGAACCGTTTCAATTACTGGATTACCGGTTACATCGGGTGTTTTCAATTATAGCTTTGTATCTGCTTTGAATCCTTGTCTTCCAACAACGGTTAATGGAATCATTACGGTTGAGACATCTCCAGCGATTACACTAACAGCCGGAAGTAGTTCACAAATTGTGTGTGTTAATACAGCAATAGACACAACGGTATTTACAATAGGCGGGACCGCAACCACAGGATCTGTTTCAGGTTTGCCAGCAGGTGTAAACTATACTTTTTCAGCAGGTGTAGTTACGATAACTGGTTCGCCAATTATAACGGGAACTTATCCTTTCACGGTTACTGCATCAGGGGGTGTTTGTCCGCCAGCAACGTTGAATGGAACCATCTATGTTGAGCCAGATATTCAATTGATTTCAGGACCAGGAACTGACAATCAAATAGCTTGTCAAGGAAATATGATTTTGGATATTGTTTATTCGCTTGGGGTATCAATTACCGGAGCAACAGTTGATACTTTGCCAGCAGGAATATTCGGAGTATATACCCCAGGATTTTTCACTATCTCTGGTTCATCGTCTGTGATAGGGACGGTAGCTTATACTATTACAACGACAGGTGGTTTTTGTGGTTCCGCTACCGCAAGTGGAACCATTACAGTAGAAGCAGGCCCAACAATTAATTTAACTTCTGCACCAGGTACCGGTTATCAAACGGTGTGTACAGGGTCAAGTATTATTGACATTGAATATACGATAGGGGGAAGTGCGACAGGTGGTTTTGTTACCGGTTTGCCCACGGGAATCAATGGTGTTTACAATTTTGGCGTGCTGACGATTTCAGGTTCATCTACGGACATAGGTACTTTCCCTTTTTCTGTTTCAACCACGGGTTCAGCTTGTGGACCAGCAACAGCATTCGGTGAAATTGTCATTGATACCTTCCCGGTTATTACTATGTTATCGGCTCCGTTGTCTGACACCCAGCATCTTTGTCTCAACTCAGAAATAGACAGCATTGTTTATATATTGAGCGGAAGTGCAGTAAGTGCGTTTGCCATTAACTTGCCGGCAGGTTTGAATGTGACAATACTATCTGATTCAGCAGTTATTTCTGGTTCGGCGACTTCGCCAGGTGTGTACAATTATTCCATCGTTACTATTGGTGGAGCCTGTGTTGCAGATACAGCTTACGGAATGATAACCATTGATGATTCGTCGGGGGTTCAATTAATTTCACCAGTAGGAACAGATAATCAAGTCTTGTGTAATGGTGCAACGACCATTGATACAATCCAATATGTTTTGTCCCTAGGAGCCGATACGGCAGTTGTAACGAATTTGCCTTTGGGTATCACAGCGGTTATGACGGGCGACACATTGACTATTACCGGTACTCCGGGTTCAACAGGGACTTATTTTTACAATATTGTTGTGTCTGGCGGTTTTTGTCCGAATGACACAATAATAGGAAGTATAGATGTTCAAACATCCATGATATCACTAGTGTCTGCGCCATATTCAAATGACCAATTAATTTGTATCAACACATCTTTAGATTCTATTGTGTACGAAGTTGGCGGACCGATTACTGTGATGGATCTTCCACCAGGCGTAACAGCGACTTACATTCCTGGTACCCCAAATTTGTTAGCGATAACGGGTACCCCAACGGATTCTGGTTCGTACTATTACACCATGCAGTTTAGCGGGCCTTGTGGAACGTCATTAGCTGTCGGGTACATTACGGTTTCAGGAGGCATCAGCAATTTTATTGCAGGACCGGATACCACAATCAATCTCGGACAAAATGTTGATTTGTTTGCTGTTGGTGACAACATTCAAAGTTATGTTTGGGCTCCAGCAGAAACCATTTCAAATGCGATCATCTTCAACCCGGTTGCTACACCATCTGTAACGACGACTTACACTGTTTCGGCAGTTGATAATTATGGCTGTATAGGAACCTTACCGGTAACCATTACGGTGAATACGGATATTGAATTGTTTATCCCGAATTTGTTCTCTCCGAATGGAGACGGGTTCAATGATACATGGGAAATTCCTAATTTGAGTTTGTTCCCAAATACATCTGTCAATGTTATCAATCGTGAAGGACAAGTGGTGTATGAAAATGCAAATTACGACAACACGTGGGATGGAACGTTCAACGGAAAAAAATTACCCGATGCAACGTATTACTATCTCGTACAATTTACATCAACCGATCAAGTATTAAAAGGAGCAGTAACCATTCTTAGAAATGAGAAATAAGAAAGAAAATATGAAAGCAATCTATATCATTTCAGTTCTTGGTATCATTGGTTTTGTGCAAAATGCATTTGGGCAACAATTGTATTTGAGCACACAATATTATCAAAATATGATTACCCTGAATCCAGCATTCACCGGTGAGTCAGAATTTGCTAAAGCGGCCGTTTCACATAGAAGTATGTTGACAGGTGTGCAAGGAGGTCCTCAAACAAGTTATTTGTCAGTTGATGGACAAACGGCGCAAGGAAAAATGGGCTTAGGAATCATTGCCTTTAAAGACCAAACGGATATATTGTCTAACACAAGTGCGATGGTGAACTACGCGTACAAAATGAAAACGGGAAGCAATTCTATGTTGAATTTTGGGGTGGCTGTTGGGGTTCAAAACCAAACAATCGATTTTGACAAAGCGAAAGTAGTCAACGAGATGGATCCGATTCTTTTCGGGCCAAGAGCGAATCGTACAGCTTTCAACGCTGACTTTGGGGTAGCGTTTTTCTGGAAAGGTTTGCAGGCTGGTTTTGCCGTGCCTCAAATGATCGGTAACAACCCAACGGTAACAACGAATTCAGGACAAACTTTAAATATCAACAACGTTCAACATTTCAGAGGTTCCGTTAAATATGATTTCATGATCAACGAATCAAAGGACATGAAAGTGTATCCAATGGTGGTGGTAAGAAGTGTGAAAGGAGCGCCGATTCAATGGGATGCCAACTTAGTTTTAGACATTGGTAAAATTGGATGGGTTGGCGTGACCTACCACAGTACTTATGCCGTGGCTTTTAGTGCCGGTGTTCGATACAAAAGTATGACAGCCGGTTATGCGCATGACTTTACAACTGGAATCGTGAATAGTTATTCAAAACGTACTTCAGAGTTTTTGCTTACCTACAATTTTGGTGACAAATGGAGAGAGCAAAAAGAATGGAACCAAAAAATGGAGTTGGCAGATCAAGAATTGAAAGATGAGTCTCAACAACAACAAGAAGAAATAGATAGTTTGAAATTGCAACAAGAGAAAGTGAGCGCCGATTTGAAAAAAGCAAAAGCCGATCTGGAGAAAAATAAACAAGAATTAGAAAAGAACAAAGAAGAATTGGTTCGCTTGAAAGGGATGAATCCAAATGGAGGCACGTACGATGGTACTGAACCAACGGCAGAATCCGTTCGGCAAACGTACAGAAAAGGCAGAGCGGAAGATTTCGTAGACGAAGATGGCAATGTGCCACCAAAAGGCTTCTACGTCGTGATCGGCGCGTTTGGTGTGAAAGACAATGCCATCAAATGGAAAGAGAAAAGCTTAGCAGAAGGCGATGGCAAAACAGCCATTCTTTACAACTCAAGTCTTCAGGTTCGAGAAGTATTTGTTTACTACGACCTCAGTCATGATGCGGCTATGGCAGAGCGAATGAAACTAGCCGGTAAATACCCAACCGTTTGGGTGCAGAAACTGGAATAATTGAAAGGAGGTCATTGGACCTCCTTTTTTGTTGGTCACAAGAGGTAATAAAGTGTGTTTTAAAATTTCTAATTCGTATTTTCGTATTGTTGAAAGAAAATAGTCAAATAGAAATACTTGCTTTGGTTGATCGTCTCAAGAAAAGAGAGGAAGCCGCCATGGGTGAAGTGTATGACCGTTTTGCTTCTGCCATGTATGGTGTGGCGTCAAAAATCGTTCGTTCAGATGAGGTAGCGCAAGATGTTGTGCAGGATAGTTTTGTGAAAATCTGGAAAAAAGTAGAATCCTATGATTCGACAAAAGGAACATTTTTCACTTGGATGCTGAACATAACCCGAAATACAGCCATTGATTTTTTGCGCAAAACCAAAAAGGAAAATCCCGCATCAATCCAAGACCTGGAAAATAGCGTACATGTGTCAGATGTTGCAGCCCAAAATATAGATACGATTGGCATTGCGGCCTTGGTTGACAATTTAAACGAGGATCAGCGAATACTAATCGAGTATATATATTTCAAAGGATTCACCCAACAAGAAGTTTCAGATGAGCTGGGAATTCCGCTTGGAACAGTAAAAACGAGAATTCGTGCGGCTGTGCAAGAGTTGAAAAAGTGGTTCATTTTATTTTTATTGATTTGGATATAAAGGAATACATATCGTCAGGAATAATCGAGAGCTATGTGCTCGGTGTTGTCAGCGACCAGGAGCGTCGGGAGGTGGAATGCATGTCCCATATTTATCCTGAGTTGCAAGAACACCTTTTTCAGGTGCAACAAAGTCTAGAGCAATTAAGCGAAGGATGGGAAAAAGAACCGCCAGCAGAATTGAAGAATCGAGTCTTGGCAGCCATTCATACAGAAGCTCTATCTGAAAAAATGGGCGAATCAGCACAAGAAACGGCGAAAGTAATTTCATTGCCAAGGGCAGAAATACCTACTAAATCGAACGGTTTGAAATGGTTGGCTGCCGCTTCAGTTATATTATTTGTTGGGGTAACGGGTTTGTTTCTTACGCGAACGAATCAATTTAATAAGGTTCAGCAGACATTGAGTGCGAAAGAAAAAGCATTGAATGAAAAAGAAACATTACTTGCCGATCTTCAATCTGAATTAGGAGTTTATAGCGAAGAAAGAGAATTTTTAACCAATGACAATACAATTGCGATTGCGTTAGCAGGAACGCCGGTTAGCCCTGATGCGAAAGTGAAAGTGTATTGGAATCCAAGCGAAAATAAAATGATGTTGGCCGGAATGAATCTTCCCAAAACGCCAACGGAAAAACAATACCAGTTGTGGGCCATTGTAGATGGAAAACCTGTTGATTTGGGTGTTTTGGAGATGGATGAAAATACGAAAGCAATTTCAAGACAAACCAACGTGAAAGATGTCCAAGCCTTCGCTATAACTTTAGAGAAAAAAGGCGGAAGTCCGACACCCGATTTAGAACAATTGTATGTGATTGGCAATGTGGGTGCATAATTAGAAATGAAATTTGTTAAGAAAGTGTAATTCGAAAGGGTTGCACTTTTTTTGTTGTAACAATTGTCTCGTTCCGAAGTCTTATGCGAAATATGTGATATGATTTTAAAACCAACCTCCATTTTAGTGAGTACATTTTTTGTCTCTTTTTCGTCGTTCAGTCAAATTGCTCAAGCATTTGATGTGGCCAAACAACTGAACCCCGCGATGGCTGGTTTGGAGTATAAAGTAAATGCAAATTTATTCGCGACAGGAGCTTTTATGTTCAATTCGAGATCGACGCATGTCATGGGCAATTATTCCGCTTATAATGCAAAACATAAAATTGGTTTTGGTATCGTTTCTACCAGCAACAATTTTTCATTCGAGAATTACTATTACAGCAATCGGAACTTAACGAAACTAAGTTTGAACAAACAGTTTTCGATTAGTGAGCAACTGCAGTTGTCCGTAGGTTTTGGCGCAGGTTTAGCGTCTCATCAAATTGTTTTGAATGGCGCTCATTTTGGAAACAATGGTTTTGTTAGTTATGGCAGAGGACTACAACTAGAAACTGGCGTTGCGCTGAAAGGAGACAGATGGGTGGTTGGATTGAGCGGGGGTTATCAGTTGTCAATTGACAAAAAAGAATCCTATATGAATCAAATTTTACTGAATATTTCGGCTGCCTATACTTTTGGAAAAGCGGTTGGTTTGCAATTTACCCCTCAAGTGCTGATTAGTCACATCGGAACAAATATAGGTGGAACAGTCAAGTACAAATCGAAATACGCCTTAGGCGGAGGATTGGCAAAAAGTTATTACGGATACAATGCCTTCAGTCCATACCTGACAGCTGGCTATACCATTCGAGATAAATTTTCAATCAATTACACCTATAATTTTCAAAGAAATGATGTTTTTTCTGCGCCGCATCACGGACTAACCTTGAGTTTGAACATTGGAAAAAAATAAACTAGCTAATTGAAAAAGAGAAAAGCGCAATTCAAATGGATTGCGCTTTTTTGCTGTTTTAACAATTTGCATTGCAAATTAATTTTGATTTTAAAACCTGATAATTAGCTATTTAAAATTAATTTTTTGTTTTACAAATCCAAGTCGCAAACCCCTGCGTAACTATTCCAAACAAACTAAAAAACAAAGAAGATGAAAAAAGTAAGTAAAACCCTTGGAGTAATGGCAGCGTCAATATTCCTATTTAACACTGTAACATTTGGACAAACGGTAAACGTAGGCGGTGAAGCCATGTTTCCAAAAAAGAACATTGTGGAAAATGCAGTCAATTCAAATGACCACACAACCTTGGTGGCGGCAGTGAAAGCGGCAGATCTGGTTGCTACTTTGCAAACGGAAGGACCTTTTACGGTATTTGCTCCTGTAAACGATTCTTTTGAAAACTTGCCAGATGGAACGGTAGAAACCTTGTTGAAACCAGAGAATAAAAAAACCCTTCAAACGGTTTTGACCTACCACGTGGTGGCCGGAAAGTTGGATTTTGATGCAATCGCTGCGTTGATCAAAGCAGGAAAAGGTTCTGCCAAATTGACGACGGTTTCTGGTGGAACATTGATCGCCATGATGAACGGAAAACACAACATTACCTTGACAGATGAAAATGGTGGCGTTGCGAATATTACCACCTACGATGTATATCAGTCAAACGGAGTGATCCATGTCATTGACAAAGTTGTTTTGCCAAAAATGTAAAGAAAGAAGTTTGTTTGTTGATTTTCAAAATGGGCTTTCCAATTGCCTAGAAAAGCACAAATGAATAGGAGTGGTTTAGTTGAATGGTTAAAAAAAAGCCCGGTCAAGAAATTGATCGGGCTTTTTTAGAAAAATTCGTTTCTACTTAACAGTACTGTTTGTACGCTTCTTGCAAGTTCTCAGCAATCATCGCAGCGGTTCCACCTTCAATGTGGTGTCTTTCCAAGAAATGAACCAATTGTCCGTCTTTGAACAAAGCAATCGAAGGAGAACTTGGAGGGTACGGCAAGAAATATTTACGCGCTTGTGCTACCGCTTCGGAGTCAACGCCCGCAAAAACGGTCGTTAATTTCGATGGTTTTTTATCGCCTGAAACAGACAACTTCACACCTGGACGCATATTTCCTGCTGCGCAACCGCATACGGAATTGACAACAACCAACAAGGTGCCGTCTGTATTTTTAATGGTATTATCTACCTCTTCAGCACTGATCAATGATTCAAATCCTACGGAGGTAAGATCTGCCTTCATGGGCGCTACTAATTCTGGTGGGTACATATTTTAAGTTTTATGTGATTGTATGAATTGATGTTGCAAATTTACGGATAAGATTGTCTTTCAACGAAATCGAAACCCTCTATTTGGAAAGATTAACAATACCTCCTTAAATCTTGTTCTTCGTGCAAGGGTTTTTTATCTAAAATAAATTCGATCATTTCTTTTCCCAACAAGGGCGCCAGCAAATAGCCTTTGGCGCCTAAACCGTTGAAAATATAGAAATCTTGTATTTCAGGGTGTTCACCCATGATCGGTCGTCGGTCTTTTGTGGTGGGACGAATGCCAGCCAAATGCTTGACAACCGTGAAGTCGTTATCGACCAAAGAACGAAGATTTTCTTCAATTTCTAAGCGCGCTTTTTCGGTCGGTTGCAAATCAGCACAGTCCCATTCATATGTCGATCCAACTCGGTATTGTCCGTTTTCTTGTGGTAAAACAAAACATTTTCGATTCAAGGATTCAGCAGCATAAATATCCGATTCTATTGTCAACACTTCGCCTTTCGTTTGGTCGACATCCAAAAAGTTGAAATACGGGTTGTTACAATTCAAATAGCCATCGCAAAATAAAACACCGTCGTATGAAACGCCTTTCCAAGTTGAATTCGTTGGGTCGATTGCGGCATACTCCATTTTTTCTTGCAGCCAAGTTCCGTTTTCATGCGTTGATATCGTGTCGCGCATGCCAGAGAGGAAATGGTCGGATTGAACGTAAAAACTTTGCTTGACCAAGCCCGAACCGCAGCTATTTTTTGCTTTGGAGAAATTCATGTCTTCGGCTGTCAGGGTTTTCAAATAAGGGGCAAATTCGGGTTTTTCTTGTCGCTTCAGCCATTCATCTCGTTCTTGCTCGTGGGCGAAAAGACGTCGGATCGGTTTGTCTGCAATGATCGAAAGACCAGTTGATTTTTCCAACTGCTCGTAAAAATTTCGGGCAAAAGGCAAAAAATCATCCACCCGCCAACTTTTGGTCATACGACGAAAAACAATGGGATTAATCTGACCCGCCGCGACCAACGAACTGTGGTTTTCACCTGAATCGACCAATGTAACTTTACAATTACGTTCCAAAAATTGAAACGCAGCACAGGTTCCGGCAATACCGCCTCCGATAATTAAAAAATGTTTCATTTATTGAGCAAATGCGAGTGAAATAAGACTGACGCGAAGGTCGGGATTTTTTTCGTGGATTTGCTGAACTATTCGTTCCAAAGTGGCTCCCGTGGTAATTACGTCGTCTACGATTGCAATGTGTTGATAGGTTTTGTTGGCATTCGTTCGTCGAAAAGCACCATCGATGTTGTCCCAACGGCCAAATCGACCTTTTTTAGTTTGACTTTCGGTATGCAGACTCCGTTGAATAAAATCTGTGTCCATTGGAATGTTTAAAACAGACGTTAATCCTTTTACCAATTCTTCACTTTGGTTATAGCCGCGGATGAATCGTTTTTTGGGGTGAATGGGAACGGGGATGAAGGCTTCTACTTCTTTGATCCAATCAAAATGCTCCAATTGTCTGCCGAGTTTTTCTCCCATGGTCTGGGCAAGTTGGGGTTTGTCCTTGTATTTTATTTGGTGCAACAAGGTTTGAGTGCTGGTTTCACGCTGGTAGGTTAACCAAGAATAAACGTGTTCGATTCTTACGCGTCCCCAGAAAAGTTGCTCGAGCGGACTTTTATCATTGGATTGCGTAAAATGGGTGAAGGGCAATTCCGTTTCACAAAACGAACAAATCTTTTGTTGGTTTTGCGGAATTTCTCTTTCACAGACCAAACACAAATCAGGGAACAATAAATGCACCAAACTTTCTTTCGCCTCGACAATTTTATGGGTCAATTTTTTATAAAACGTTTCACGCATTGGGTTGTAGGTCGATCAAAAAATCTATTCACTTTTCGTTGTTTAAAATATGAAAAAAATCAACTTGACAAGGGGGTAAAAACAAATTAATTTTATGGCTAGTCAAATTCCCTAGTGGTTTAAAGCGTTCGAAAGAATATAAATATTTATCGACATACAAAAACGATTGTATGTGGATAAATTTCGCGACTCTGTTCATATTCCGTTAAGGAATGGATAACAAAGGGATTGAGGTGTGAATGTTAATAAAGATAAGGAGTTGTGGATTTCTTTGACTTGTTAAAAGGGAATAAAATGACAATTTTTGTAAGCCCGCTTCGGTTATGGGAAAGAAAAAAAATCTGACGCGAAAAGTGTCGGCGGGACACCAAAAATTGAACAAAACAATCGTAACGAACGAACAAAAATCCGTCCTCTTGACGGCTCTAAATAAATTGAAGTAAAATGGCAGAATTACACGAACCAATTTTAGAAGAAAACAAAAACAGATTTGTTCTTTTTCCAATTCAACATGATGATATTTGGTCATTTTACAAGAGAGCGGAAGCGAGTTTTTGGACAGCGGAAGAAATTGATTTAGCAGCCGATCTTGTGGATTGGGAAAGCAAATTGAACGACGACGAAAAACACTTTATCAAACACGTGTTGGCATTTTTTGCGGCATCGGATGGTATTGTGAACGAAAATTTGGCAGAAAATTTCTTGAGTGAAGTGCAATATACAGAAGCGAAGTTTTTCTACGGATTCCAAGTGGCGATGGAAAACGTGCATTCAGAAACCTACTCTTTGTTGATTGACACCTACATTCGTGATACGGCTGATAAAAACCACTTGTTCAATGCATTGGAAACTGTGGATTGCGTGAAGAAAAAAGCAGATTGGGCTTTGCGTTGGATCGATCAAGGAAATTTTGCTGAAAGATTGGTGGCATTTGCTGCAGTAGAAGGAATTTTCTTCTCAGGGTCTTTCTGTGCTATTTTCTGGTTGAAAAAACGAGGTTTGATGCCTGGTTTGGCCTTCTCAAATGAGTTGATTTCGCGTGATGAAGGTTTGCATTGCGATTTCGCTTGTTTGTTGTACAACAACCACGTGAACAATAAATTGTCGAAAGACAAAGTCAAAGAAATCATCTTAGACGCCGTAGAAATAGAAAAAGAATTCATCATTGACGCATTGCCCGTGCGTTTGATTGGAATGAACAGCGAAGCGATGGGGCAGTACATCGAGTTTGTTGCCGATCGATTGTTGAATGAGTTGGGTTGTGAGAAAGTATTCAATACAACCAACCCTTTTGATTTCATGGACATGATTTCTATTCAAGGAAAGACGAATTTCTTTGAAAAACGAGTAGCCGAATATCAAAAAGCAGGTGTGATGGGAGATTCTTCTCAAACCTTCTCCATTGATGAAGACTTCTAATTAAAACATTTAAAAACCCAAAAACAATCAGTAGCTATGTACGTAGTAAAAAGAGACGGCCGCAAAGAAGCGGTAAAATTCGACAAAATTACAGCGCGCATTATCAAAATGTGTTATGGTTTAGATCCATTAGTGTCTGCGGAGGCAGTTGCCATGAAGGTAATTGAAGGCATTTATGATGGAGTAACCACAACCGATTTGGATAATCTCGCAGCAGAAGTGGCGGCAGCCAAAACAATGGATCACCCCGATTATGCTTTGTTGGCATCAAGAATCGCGGTTTCCAATTTGCACAAAGAAACCAAAAAGAACTTCTCGGAAACGATGGAAGATCTTTACCATTACATTGATCCGAAAACCAACCAAAAAGCCGCGTTGATTGCAGACGATGTTTACCAAATTATCTTGGAAAACAAAGACCTGTTGGATTCAAGCATTATTTATGATAGAGATTTCCGTTATGATTATTTTGGGTTCAAAACGTTGTCTCGTTCGTACTTGTTAAAAATTAATGGTGAAATCGCTGAGCGTCCGCAACAAATGTTGATGCGTGTTTCAGTGGGTATTCACAAAAATGATATTCAGTCGGCTATCAAAACGTACAATTTGATGTCAGAAGGCTGGTTTACACACGCTACGCCAACATTGTTCAATGCAGGAACACCGAAACCGCAAATGTCTTCTTGTTTCTTGTTGACCATGAAAGAAGACAGTATCGAAGGAATCTACCAAACGTTGCAGTCTTGCGCGAAAATTTCGCAATCCGCAGGAGGAATTGGTTTGTCTATCCACGATATTCGTGCTACGGGATCGTACATCAAAGGAACCAACGGAACTTCCAACGGAATCATCCCAATGTTGCGTGTATTCAATGACACGGCTCGTTACGTAGACCAAGGTGGTGGAAAACGAAAAGGATCTTTCGCGATTTACATCGAACCTTGGCATGCAGACGTTTTCGAATTCTTGGATTTGAAGAAAAACCACGGAAAAGAAGAACAAAGAGCAAGAGATTTATTTTATGCACTTTGGATTCCAGATTTGTTCATGAAACGTGTGAAAGAAAACGGAGAATGGACCTTGATGTGTCCGCACGAATGCCCAGGTCTTTCGGATACGCACAGTGCAGAATTTGAAGCCTTGTACACAAAATACGAAGCAGAAGGAAAAGGAAGAAAAACAATCAAAGCGCAAGATTTGTGGTTCAAAATTTTGGAATCTCAAATTGAGACAGGAACGCCATACATGTTGTACAAGGATGCTGCTAACAGCAAATCCAATCAACAAAACTTGGGTACAATCAAGTCTTCTAACTTGTGTACGGAGATTATGGAATACACAGCACCAGATGAAATTGCAGTATGTAATTTAGCTTCAGTTGCTTTGCCAAAATTTGTAATGGAAGATGGAACTTTCGACCACGATAAATTGTTCGAAGTAACGTATCAAGCGACCATCAACTTGAACAGAATCATTGATGTAAATTATTACCCCGTTCAAGAAGCAGAAAACTCCAACATGCGTCACCGTCCAATTGGTATTGGTGTGCAAGGTTTGGCGGATGCGTATATCATGATGCGTTTGCCTTTCGAATCAGAAGGAGCAAGAGCCTTGAACCGTGAGATTTTTGAAACCTTGTATTATGCATCCATGACAGCTTCGAAGGATTTGGCGAAAGCAGAAGGTCCTTACGAAAGTTACGCAGGTTCGCCGGTTTCAAAAGGTATTTTCCAATTCGACATGTGGGGTGTTACACCAACCAGTCGTTGGGAATGGGATGTGTTGAAAGAAGAAGTAATGGAACACGGTGTACGCAACTCTTTGTTGTTAGCACCAATGCCAACGGCTTCCACAGCTCAAATCTTAGGAAACAATGAATGTTTCGAGCCATATACATCGAATGTTTATACACGTCGAGTACTCTCTGGAGAATTTATCGTGGTGAACAAACACCTTTTGAAAGATTTGGTAAAAGAAGGTTTGTGGACCAAAGAAATGCGTCAAACATTGATGTCAACAAATGGATCCGTTCAAAACATCAACAACATTCCTCAACACTTGAAAGACTTGTACAAAACAGCTTGGGAAATTTCCGGAAAAGCAATTGTAGATCAAGCCGCAGATCGTGGAGCGTTTATTTGCCAATCACAATCGTTGAATATCTTCATGGAAAATGCCAACTTCGGTAAATTGACTTCCATGCACTTCTACGGTTGGGAAAAAGGATTGAAAACAGGAATGTACTACTTGAGAACAAAAGCGGCAACTGACGCGATTAAATTCACCGTAGACAAAAACATGGTGCAAGAAACACCAGAAGAAACAGCCATGGCTGCTATCGCTTGTTCCATCGACAATCCAGACGATTGTGAAATGTGCGGAAGCTGAGAAGCTTTCGAACAATCAGCGAAGCTACTTGTGCGGAAGCTGAGAAGCACATACAAAATAATTGAAAAATCCCCTTGTCATTTGGCAAGGGGATTTTTTTTGAATACGCCAAAGTACGTATTTCAGGACCTGTCAATTCTATTTTACTTTGTAGAAGAAACACTAAATATGAATTCTATGAAAAGTAAAGTATTGATTATCGCCATTTTATTTTTGGGCGTTAGCGCTTGTAAGAAAAAAGGTTGTACAGATGAAACGGCAGAAAATTACAGTTCTTCTGCCGTTATTGATGATGGCTCATGTACCTACGCGGCTGTGCCAACAGCGGCTTCACCAGCACCCGTATTTCCATCCTATACAGGAGAATATGCCGCGTTGGTGGGAATAAAAACCGTTACCACGGCCACTTCCCCGATTGGAAGTTTTGATACAGAATTGGGTACAGCTGTAGCCGTTTTTAGTCAAGATGGTGGGGTGAGCTATTTGCCAGCCGGTACAATTACAGCAAGTTCCAAAACATTAGCGTTGGGCGCAAACAATACCTACACGTATACTCCATCGACCACCGACCTTACCGGGATTGATTTTTCCGGTTCTTTGGCGTGGTCGGGAACGGGTGGGACGTGGCCTAGTTTTTCAGCGACTACCAATATAGGATTTTCTTCCATTCAAGTCATTTCTTCAGGAGACGTGACGGTAGCTTCGAATTATGATTTGGTATGCGGAGGGATAACCAATGCAGATTCTGTTTATTTTGCCGTTTACGGCCCTTCAGGGAGCAAATTGGTCCTTTTACCTGGGAATACTACGTCGCATACATTTACAGCCGCAGATTTGACTGGAATGGGAACAGGAACAGGATTCGTTCAAGTAACCGGAATTAAATACGATCCACAAGTAATAGGCGGAAAAACCTACTATTTAATCAATGAAACGGTTCGAACAAAACAGGTGAAATTTAACTAAACATTCAAAGTTTTAAATAGGCCCGATTCATCTTTTGAATCGGGCTTTTTTATGAAAAGAAATTCATGAAATTTTCAAAATTCAAAAAAAGGGCTTACTTTAATCAAGTCAAAGCCATTGATTATGAACTATTCCATTGCTATTTTACTGATAATAGGACTCGGATTCACCGCTTGTAAGAAAAAAGGGTGCACGGATCCAACAGCCTTTAATTTCAACGATAAAGCCCAAAAAGAAGATGGTACTTGTGAGTATAAGATTTCTGCCGCTTCGCCACCTGCACCGATCCTACCCAAACGTCCAGGAGAGTCCACTACCTTGATCAGTATACAAACAATTACGACAATATATGATAACACGGGAACACATAATTCAAAGTTGGGTACAGCATACGCAATGTTTAGTTTGGATGGTGGTGAGACCTACCTGCCTGCCGGTGTATTAAATGTCGAATCTGGAAATACAAAAACATTGCAAATGGATAGTAAGAATTTGTATTCCTATACCCCAGAAGAGACTTCAAACAAGGTAGGAATTGATTTTTCTACACCCATAATTTGGTCGTCTTCTGGAGCAAGTTGGCCTGGATTTACCTTGTTGACCTACGATAATTTTGCATTAGTAGACCCTATTTCTTTTGGAAATGTGAACACGATGGCTCCTTACACTTTATCTTCTAAAGGTATTTCGGTTGCCGATTCGGTTTATTATGCTTTATACGGTCCACTTGGAAGCAAAATTGTGTTGAAGGAATTTGTAAATCAAGATGTCTACACCTTTAGCGTTTCGGATATGAGTGGTGTAGGAAAAGGCATAGGATATGTTCAGATAATTGCAGCGAATTACTTAGAACAACTAGTGAATGGTAAAAAATACTATCTGATCACACAAACGGTTCGAACAAAACAAGTCACGTTCAATTAACTGAAATCAATTAGATTTGTGATGAATCTAGGAGAATTCTATAAAAATTAGACGATGACTGACGGAACAAAAAGAAACAATCTTCAAATTGGAAGTGTCGTGGAGGTAGTGCAGAAACACCATCAGCGAACAGGAGAATTAACAGAAGGCGTCGTACAACGAATTCTAACGAATTCACCGAACCATCCACACGGCATTAAAGTTCAATTGGAAGGTGGTATTGTTGGAAGAGTAAAACAGGTCGTAGAAAAATAAGGCTAAACCGTATCTTCAGAAAAGTTGTCTTGAATGGCGTTGTCTTCCGTTTCTGCAACCTCCGTCGCGTTGGACTTTGTCACTTTCGGAAAGTAATTTTTTTGTCGCAAAAACACCATGACAACACCAACGGTAATGGAACCATCTGCTAAATTCCAGATAGCTGGGAATACTTGACCGCCGCCCAACCAAGGAACCCATTGTGGCCAAGTGGCTTCAAATTTGAACATGTCAACGACATTGCCCAATAAAAAACCTCTGTTTTTCGTTTCAATTTCCCCAAAAATGCCGCAATCCGCTTTGATGCCAGAACCAACTAAATGATTGAAAGGCATGCACGGATCATAGGGAAAAATGTAATCATAACACATGGAATCAATTAAGTTTCCAGTGGCGCCAGCCAATATAAATCCAAGGGCTATTTGAAATTCCAAGCCAACTCCTTTTTTGGCCTGAGAAATCCAATAATACACGATGCCAATAATGGCAAAAATCCGGAAAATACTCAAGGCAAGCTTGCTCCAAATGGAGGCACCAAAAGTCGTCCCAAATGCCATTCCTTGATTTTCGATGTATTCCAATACGAGCCAATCGCCAAATAAAGGTCGAACATCGCCAGGAGAAAAGGTCGATTTAATGTAAATTTTCAGCCATTGATCCAGTATCAAAACTATTAGGATAATAGCAAGTACGATAAAAAAGGACCGATAGGAAAATTTATTTGTCTTGTGCATTTTTTGCTTCGATACTCAAAGTGGCGTGAGGAACCAACATCAATCTTTCCTTGCGAATCAATTTACCTGTAACACGACAAATACCGTAGGTTTTGTTCTCGATGCGCACCAACGCACTTTGCAAACTTTGAATGAATTTCTCTTGACGAGCCGCCAATTGAGCAACTTCTTCACGAGAAAGGGTTTCAGACCCATCTTCCATCATGTTGAATGTGCGGCCAGTATCATCTGTTCCGTGATTGTCGCTGTTGGACAATGAACCTTTCAACAAATTATAATCTACTTGGGCTTCTTGTAGTTTTTGGTTGATTAATACGCGAAATTCTTCGAGTTCGCTATCTGAAAATCTTGTTTTTTCTGTATCCATAATCAAAAAATTTAAACCCTTTCGTCTAGTTGGGTTTTTTTGAATGTCGCAAAGTTAATCGAAAATTCAAATTAACCTAAAGTAAGATATTAACGGTTCTGAAATAGACTTTTAATATCGCTATTTTTGAACAATTATTGCATCCGGATATCCCTTTTTTTGCACGTGTATCAACGCTTCTTTTGCGGCTTGTTTACTGGGGAAATCACCAGCCAAGTACACATATTTGTAAGCATTTTTTGTGTTCAATTCTTTGCGTGTTACTTCCAGTTTTAATCGTTTAAAACTTTCGTGTTCGGTATCCACAATTGTTTTGGAAGACATAAGTTGAATCGTATAGTTTCCTTTTTCTGGAGTCGCGGTAAAGTTGATATGCGGATAATACGTTTGCGCTGAAGAACGAAAAGCACGAAAGATGGCGGAAGCGAGAATCTCTTGGCCATGAACACTGTTCAAATAATTCGCTTCGGATGCATTGGTTAAAAACCCACATTCCACCAGAACGCTGGTCATTTTGGTAAATTTTAGTACTTGAATGGAATGAGCACGATCGTCGTTGTTTTTTACGCCACGCGAAGTTCTTCCTGCACGTGTTGAAAACTGTTTTTCAATCTCTTTCGCCAAGGAATAGGATTTTTTAGCCGAAAAATCGTGAATGTGGCTTTCGGTTCCGTGTACGACTTTCTTCGGATTCCCATTGCAATGTACACTTATGAAGTAATCAACGGAATGGTTGTTGGCCATTTCAACCCGTTCATCCAAGGAGACAAATTTGTCGGATTGGCGCGTATAAATCACCTTCACATTTTTCATGTATTGCTCGATGTAACCGCCTAAATAATTCGCAATTAGCAAGTTAATTTCTTTCTCCGTTTTGAGTGATTTCGAATGACTCAAATGACCGGGATCGTTTCCGCCGTGTCCAGCATCAATCATGACGGTGATGGTGTCGGAAGTGCGCAAACCGGTTCCAAATACGAGGATGGAAATACAAAAGATTAAGACGAAAGCCTTCATACTGCAAATTTAGGGCAAGTTGCCCCTGTTTGAGAAGAAACATTTGTCAATTTATCAAAACACGAATGGGGAAAAACTAGGAGTTGAAATGGTTTTGGACGATTTTCGCTTTCGCCAATCCAATTTCCGCCGCCAAATCTTGCTCGGAGGCCGTTTTGATTCCCTCCACGGTTTTGAACTTTTTGAAAAGTGCTTGTTGGGTTTTGGGTCCGATGCCGGAGATATCCAGAATTTCAGATTGCAAAGCCGCTTTGGAGCGTCGGTTGCGGTGATGGGTGATGCCAAAACGGTGTGCTTCGTTGCGCATGAATTGAATCACTTTTAAACTTTCGGAACGTTTGTCAATGTAAATCGGGTATTGATCGCCAGGAAAAAAGATTTCTTCCAACCGTTTGGCAATGCCCACAATCACGATTTGTCCGCGCAAACCGAGATCTTCCAAAGCTTGGAGCGCTGAACTCAATTGTCCTTTTCCACCATCGATGACAATCAGTTGTGGCAGCGGCTGCTCTTCTTCCACCATGCGTTTGTAGCGGCGCGAAACGGCTTCGTACATGGAAGCGAAATCATCCGGACCAATGACGGTTTTTATATTGAAATGGCGGTAATCTTTTTTAGCCGGTTTGGCGTTCCGGAAAACCACACAGGCGGAAACAGGGTTGGTTCCCTGAATATTACTGTTGTCAAAACATTCTATGTGCACAGGCAATGTGGGCACACGAAAATCTTTTTGTATTTGTGCCAATATGCGGTCTTGGTGTTTTTCTGGCGAAACGATTTTTTCTTGTTTCAGTTTTTCCAAGCGATAATAAGTCGCGTTGCGCAACGATAAATCGATGAGGTTTTTTCGATCGCCACGCTGAGGAACGGTGAATTTTAAATCTTCGAATTCAATACCTATCGCTTCTTGAATTAAAATTTCTTTGGACAAGCTATTGAATTTCTCGCGTAATTCCGGCAAGGCAAAACCGATAATATCCGCCAATTCTTCGTCCAATTTCTTTTTCACTTCCACTGTATAGCCGTGGATGATGGAACCATTTTTAATCACCAAATAATTGACGAAAGCCGAACGTTCATCTTGCAAAACGGTGATCACATCGCATTGCGCAATGGTTTGCGAAACAATGGCTGATTTGGATTGGTAATTTTCGAGTAAATGCAATTGTTCTTTCACTTTCTGTGCTTCTTCAAAGGAGTAGGAAGCGGCAAGATCGGCCATTTTTGCCTTTAGTTTTTTGACAACGGGCGAGATATTTCCACCCAAAATATTTTCGATTTGCTTGATGTACTCATCGTAGTTTTCCATCGGTTCTTCGCCCACGCAGGGACCTTTGCAATTGCCAATGTGGTATTCTAGGCAAACTTTGTACGCTTTTTCATCAATTTTCTTGGGGCGAAGGTCCAAATTGCACGTGCGCAACGGAAAGGCTTCTTTGATCAACTTCAAAAGCGTGTGCATCGCTTTCACATTGGGGTAAGGACCCAAATATTTAGAACCATCTTTCACCATTTGTCGGGTCGGAAAAACCCGAGGAAACGGCCCTTTTTTGATGCAAATCCAAGGATAAGTTTTGTCGTCTTTTAGTTCAATATTGTACTTGGGTTGGTATTTTTTGATGAGGTTGTTTTCCAACAAAAGAGCATCCAATTCCGTGTCCACAACAATGTATTCCAAGCGAACAATTTGTTTGACCAAAATGCGTGTTTTTGCATATTCTTGGTGCTTGACGAAATAGGATTTTACCCGATTTTTTAGATTTTTGGCCTTGCCAACATAAAGAATGGTATCGTTTTTATCGAAATACTGATACACACCAGGCTTGTCTGGAAGCGTTTGGACCTGTAAATTCAGTTTTTCTTCGATTGTTGCCATGGACTACAAAAATACAAGAATCCATTGAAAAAGCAGGCCCACAAAAAAACCCTGCCATAAGGATATAGCAGGGTTTTTTCGTCTAGTTGATATTCGGAGATATTACTTTGAAATAATGTCGAACAATTCGTTTAAGTTGGGTGAAATGATAATTTCAATGCGTCTGTTTTTTGCTTTATCAGCAGGATCTACTGGTAGAAATTGGGAACGTCCAGCAGGCATCAATTTGGTTGGATCCATCGTTGAATTGGCTAACATAATTTCCACGACAGAAGTAGCACGAAGAACGGAAAGTTCCCAATTGTTTTTCGGGCTCGTTGCGCTAGAAAGCTTGTCTGAATCTGTGTGACCTTCCACGATGATTTCCAAATCTTTTTCGTTTTGGAGCACTTTTGCCAATTCAATCAATGCTTTTTTCCCTTCTGTTTCAACCGCTGTACTTCCGGAGTTGAAAAGCAATTTTGCTTCTAAACTCACGTAGATTTTTCCATTTTTCTGTACGACGGTCAATCCTTTGTTTTCAAATCCACTCAAGGCATTTGAAACCCGCGCCTTCAATTGTTTTTGTGCTTCATCTTTTCTAGAAATGGCTTCTTCAAGTTCATTTACGCGTGCTTCACGTTCAGCCAATAGCGCTTCTTTCGATGCTAAATCTTTTTCCAAGGTGTTCAGCACATCTTGTTTTCGCTGCAATTCTAAATTCTTTGCTTCCAAATCCATTTGAAGACCGGCCGTTGTCTTTTCACCCGATTTTTTATAGGTATCGAACATGTTCTCTAATGCCACGTTTTGCGCGGACATTTTGCTGTATTGCACTTGGAGCATTCGGAAATTTTGACCCATTGTAGCGGTATCTTGCTTCAATGCAGCAACTTCTTGAGTCAAAATATTGTAACGGGATTGATAATCAGCTGCCTGCCCTTCAAAAGTCAAGGAGGACGTTTTGTATTTGGCTAATTCATCTGCACACAATTTTTCTTTTTCCAGAAGTTCATTGTATTTTTTTGCTGGCACACAGGCAAAAAGAACGAAAAGGAAGACCAATATTTGAGCAATGTATTTCATAAATAGAAAATTTCTACACAAAAGTCGCCTAAATATTGAGGTTTTTGGGAAACGTCGTTTGTATTTATCCACGAAAGAAAGTGGATAAAGACAAGTTTAGCCAGAGAAGAATTCACGGTTTTAGACAAAATCTTAGTGCTTGGCTCGACTTATTTTCCGTAAATCCTTGGAAACTTGCTTCTAAATTTTTTAAAGTCGATTCATCTAATTATATTCGCACCCTTAATTTTTAGACAAATGGCATTAATAGGAAAAATACGAGAAAAATCAGCTCTTTTGGTAATCATTATCGGGGTCGCGCTTCTTGCTTTTATATTGGGCGACTGGAAAAGTTTTTCAGGAGGAAGAGGTGATCAAATTGGTTATGGAACGATAAGTGGCGAGAGCGTGGATTTCGCGGCTTATGAGGAAATGGCGCAAAACGTTACTGACCAAGATAAAAACAATGCGGCTCAACAACAAAAAGAGTTCACACAAAAAGATCAGGATGCGTCCAATGACAAAGCTTGGAATTACTTGGTTGAAACAACCGTTATTGACAAAGAAATTGAGGCGTTGAACTTGAATGTTGGTAAAAATGAATTTGACGCATACTTGTTCGGCCGTGAAGGATTTCAAGTAATGCAAGATTTGGCGCAAAACTTTACGGATTCTGCTACGGGACAATTCAATGCAAAATTGTTGCAACAACGTATTGACCAAATGGAAAATTCGAAAGAAGCAACTGAAAGAGATTCTTGGGAAAAAATCAAAAAGGATTATTCAGAAAGAAGAAGACAAGAAAAATACTTCTCTTTGTTGGCGCAAGGGGTCTATGTAACTAAATTGGAAGCAGAAGAAGATTATGTAGCTCAAAAGGAAATCAAAAGTGTTTCTTTCGTAGCGAAACGTTACACGGATTTGGCAGATGACAAAATCACAGTAAAAGACGAGGAAGTAAAAGAATATTACAACGAACACAAAACGGAGAAACAGTACGAAAATAAATTCGCAAGCCGTGATGTTCGTTACTTCGATATTTCTGTTGAACCTTCCAAATCGGATATCAAATCGTTCAACGATAAAATGACAACCTTGAAAAAAGGTTTTGCTGCAACAACGAAAGATTCACTCTTTATTTTGAAAAATTCTGAATTTAAATTTTACCAAAGCAATACGCAAGCAACCTTCAAACCAGAAGGAGACGAAAAAGCAAGACAAGGATTGACCTATCCAGCAATCATGGACTCTGTTTTCAAAAATGCTAGCGTTGGTCAGATTGTTGGACCTTATTCAGATAATGGAACAACTAGAATTGCAAAAGTGTTAGGTTTCAACACCAATGTCTTGAAAGCACGTCACATTCTATTGTCGGCGCCGCGTGCAGATTCAGCGAAAGTTGCTATCGTGCGTAAAACGGCGGATAGTTTGGTGGCTTTGATTAACAAAGACAACTTCGCAGAATACGTTACGAAATACACAGAAGATCCAGGTTCAAAAGACAAAGGAGGTGTGTACGAGAATTTCATGGACTACGAGATGGTTCCTGAATTTTCAAAATTTGCGGTTGAAAAACCAATTGGAACGATTGGAGTGGTACAAACGGATTTCGGTTTCCACATAATGGAAGCAATGGAAAGATCGTCTGTTAAATTCCCACTATTGGCAGTTGTGCAACAAACGTTAGTGCCAAGTATGGAAACGGTTTCTGAAACAGAATCGAAAATTTACGATTTGTTGTACAAAATTGATGCAAGAGCAAAAGCGAAAAACGATATCAAATCAAAAGTGGCCGTTTTTGATACCATCGCTTCCAAAGCAGGTTATTTTGTTCGTCCGATTACTATTACAGAAAACAAACCAATTATTTATGGTTTTAATACTGTTTTTGCTGAAGACAAAATAATTAAAATGGCATTTGAAGAAGATGTGGAAGCTGGAACCTTGTGCAGCGCGCCGATCAAAGACAAAAACAGATACATCATTGCTATGATTTCATCCGTGAAAGAAGCAGGGACTCCTACTTTTGAAGATGTGGAAGAAAGCATGCGTAAGAAAGTAATCGAAGAGAAAAAAGCAAAACGTTTCATAGCATTGATGAATGGTACAATGTCTATGGATGCCTTGGCGAAAAAAGCAAATTCTATTTTGGGAAAAGCGGAAGTAACCTTCTCAAACCCACAAATTGGTGAAGCAGGATATGAGCCAGAAATTATCGGCGCTATTTTCTCTGGATTGAAAGACGGTCAAAAAACAGTTCCGTTGAAAGGGAAAAATGGTGTTTATGTAGTTCGTATTGATAAAACAACAAAAGCACCTGCAACTTCAAATTATACAGCAGAAAGAGAAACCTTATTGGCTTCCAACCGTCAAAGTGCTGGAAATTTAGCGAAAGCAGCGTTGATTGAAAAAGCGAAAGTGGTTGATAACCGTCGTTTTTTGAAAATTGGCGTAAGAAGATAAAATTTTGAAACTTTAATCAAGCCGTTTGGAGAAATTCAAACGGCTTTTTTTGTGCCTTTAAGCGACCAAAACATATTTCTTTCCGGGCAAAGCTTTTACCAAGCCATTCATTTCTAATTGAAACAAAACCACGCTTGTTTTCGATATGGGCAATTTACTTTTCAAAGCGAGTGAATCCATGTGTTGTTCGCCCTCCGTTTGCAAAATTTCCATCATCGATTTTTCATCTTCGCTCAAAGAATTGAAAAGTTGCCGTTGCGCTTTTACCGGTTTTTTGCTTTCACCCCAATCCATCCATTTCAAAAAATGTTCTGGACTTCGATACAAATGAGCTTTGGACACTGAAATAAGCGCATTACAGCCTTCAGAATAGGTTTGACCAATACATCCCGGCACAGCGAAGACATCGCGGCTGTAATCATTCGCTAAATCGGCGGTAATAAGCGATCCTCCTTTGTTTTTGCTTTCTACCACAATGGTGGCATCACACATACCCGCAACGATGCGGTTGCGCATGGGGAAATTTTCTCGGTCGGGATTGGTGCCTGGCAAGAATTCAGTGAGTAAACCGCCTGTTGCTGTCATTTTTTGAGCGGTACTTTTGTGTGCGCTTGGGTACAAACGATCCAATCCATGACCCAAAACACCAATGGTGGGCACATTGTATTTTACACAAAGTTGATGCACACAGATATCGATTCCATACGCCATGCCACTCACGACCAATACGTTTTTTCCCACCAACGAGGAAATGAGATTTTCACAGATTTCTCGCCCGTAATCCGTCGCGTTTCTCGTGCCAACGACAGCAATCGAGCGCAAAGGATTTAGGTCCAAATTGCCAGTCCCAAATAATAGCGTTGGTGCATCTTCACATTGTTTCAACCGTCTTGGATAATCTGGGTGCTGAATAAAGTAGCTTTGTACCTTGTTTTTCTCAAAAAAGGACAATTGTTTTTCTGCTTGCTGAAGCGCGAATTCACGGTTCATTTGCTTGAGAATTTTCTTTGACAGTCCCGTTGAATATTCTAAATCTCTCAAAGAATGGGTGAAAATCGCGCTGACATCGGGGACTTTTGAAAGTAAAAGCCGGGCGCGAATGGAACCGATACCTTGTAAAAAGGAAAGAGCAATTTGCTGCTGTAGTAGTGTAGAATGCACAGTTTTTTTCGTTTGTTACTTAAATTTACGAATAAATATGACTTATTTTGTAATCGACAGAAAAATTTATTTTTTCAAATAAACCATTGAAAATGAAAGTATTGGGTGTTATACCAGCGCGTTTTGACTCGACTCGCTTTCCTGGAAAACCGCTGATTGATTTGAAAGGAAAATCAATGATTCAACGTGTTTATGAAGGAGCAAAACGCAGCAATCTGTTGACAGAAGTGATTGTAGCTACAGACGACCAGCGCATCTACGATGAAGTACTTTCTTTCGGAGGTTTGGTGGAAATGACAGAAAAAGAACATCCGAGCGGAACGGATCGGTGTGGTGAAGTGCTTTCACGGCACGAAGGTTATGACATTGTTTTGAATATACAGGGAGACGAACCGTTGGTTTCTTCCCAACAAATTGATGAATTGTTGCGTGTTTTTCAAGACGAATCAGTAGAAATTGCAACGCTTGGAATCAAAGATGTCTCACTTGAAGATTTTTCCAATCCGAATCGAATAAAGTTGGTGACTAATGCAAAGAATGATGCACTGTATTTTTCAAGAAGTGCGATTCCAAATACCTTTCACGCGAAGGAATCCATAGTGAAAGAGTTTCCATTTATGCGACACATCGGTTTGTATGCGTATCGTTCAGCAACGTTAAAAAGGTTGGTGAAATTGGAGAAGTCTATTCTGGAACAAGTGGAGTCATTGGAACAATTGCGTTGGTTGTATCATGGTTTTTCTATTCGAGTGGCCACAACGGAGATAGAAACGCCCAACATTGATGTGCCAGAAGATGTAGAAAAGGTCTTGCCATTTTTGTAACCAATTCGGTGGTTTATCCGTAATTTGTATACCGCAAAGGAATTTTTTATCTTTGTTACAAATGATCCTAGAAGAAGCCATCGTAAATTTATTGCTCCGTCACAATTGTGTGGTGGTTCCATCATTTGGTGGTTTTGTTGCGCAATCCACTAGCGCAGTGATTGATATGCGTTCGGGAATCATGCAGCCTCCCCGCAAATCGGTGCTTTTCAACCGTCAATTGATGAACAATGATGGATTGTTAATTGCCCATTTGTCCAAGCAAGAAGGATTAGAATACGCCTCTGCGGAACAATTGCTGAAAGAAAATGTAGACAATTGGAATGCTCGACTGAAAGAAGGGCAACGCGTAAGTATTGACAAAATTGGTCATTTGTACCTAGATGCAGAGCGCAATATAAGTTTCGAGCAAGATCGATTTTTTAATTTGTTGTTGCAATCCTATGGTTTGAGCAAAGTGCATTTCATTACGGAAGAAGAAGTGAAAATTGCTGAATACCAGCATCGACCAGATAAAATTGCGGTTGCGCCTTCCCTAGTTGCCGATGATAAAATGGATTTTTCTCCACGAGAAATTCCGGTTTCACCAGTCGTGCCAGAGCCAGCAGCGAAGATTATTGAACTCAATGAAGAATTCACCCCGCGCAAGAAAGTGTGGCGGTACGTTGCGGCGGCGGCTTTGTTGCCTTTTGCCTTTTATACGTATTGGATTCCCATGAAGACCAAGGTGTTGGAATCAGGAATGATCTCAATTCGCGATTTCAATCCAGCTTATCAAGCAGGTGAAGGTGTTTACCAACAAAACAGTTTTACGTTTCAAATCGACAAAAAAGAGCAAGAAATTTCTTTTCAAGAATCTATTAAAAAATTGGGGAAAGAGGTGGAAGTTTATTCCTATAAATTTGACGACGGTTTGTTTATTCCAGTTCGTTTAAAGGAAGAAGAGAACGAAAAAACAAATGTAGTTTTGGTAGAGAAACCCATTCCATTGGAACCAAAAATTGCAGCGATTCCTGCGCCGAAGGAAAAACCGATTGTCATAAACACTGTTTCTTCGCCTCAATACATTGTTGGCTGTTACAGCAATCATGAAAATGCAGAAACCATGCTGAAAGAGATGAAAGCGAAAGGTTTGAAAGGACAGATTTTAACAACGTCAACAGGTTTAGTTCGTGTTAGTGCAGGAGGTTCCAAAAACCCTGCAGAAATGCAAGCCATTATTTCCAAAACAAAAACGGAAGGTTATTCCGGTTGGATTCTTCAATAATTCGCATTCTTTTTAGATTTCCTTATCTTTACGGAACAGAAAGGTTGGTAAGAAATAATCTTTGGTACAACCTTTGTTTGATATAGTAAAAATAGAAGATCAAAAAACTATGAAAAAAACTCATTTATTGGGCCTTGCGCTCTTTGTTTCGGGAAGCTTATTTGCACAATTTGGCAACCTTGGGAGCATAAAAAACAGCGAAAATTCAGAATACAAATTCACAAAAATTGCGGTTTTGGACGCAACACCTGTTCAAAGTCAAGGCTACACGGGAACCTGTTGGAGCTTTTCAGCCTTGTCTTTTTTTGAATCGGAATTGATGCGTATGGGAAACAAAAACCCAGCTATCTTGTCTGAAATGTACATTGCCAGAAAAGCCTACGAAAGCAAAGCAGACAAATATTTGCGTATGGACGGAAAAATCAACTTTTCAGAAGGAGGTGCTTTTCACGATATTCCATATGTAATTCGTAAATATGGAATAGTTCCTGAATCGGTATATACTGGTTTAGTGAATGGTGCAGAATCACACAATCATGCGGAAATGTTCAATGTTTTGGATGGAGCAATGGCCGGTGTTTTGAAATCAAAAGAAGGAACAAGAGGAACCGCGATGAGCACCAATTGGAAACCAGCTATTTATGGTATTTTGGATGCGTATTTAGGTCCAGATCCAAAAGAATTCATGTACGAAGGAAAAAAATACACACCTCGTTCCTACGCTAATTCATTAGGCTTGAACATGGATGACTATATTTCTTTAACATCTTTCACGCATTTCGAAAATTATAAAAAATGCATGCTCGAGATTCCAGACAACTGGGCGTGGGGAGAAAGCTACAACGTTCCTTTGGATGACATGATGACAGTTGTTGAAAATGCGTTGAAAGAAGGCTATACGGTAGCTTGGGGAGCGGATGTTTCTGAAAAAGGATTTAGCTTCAAAAATGGTTTGGCAATTGTTCCTGAAGATCCATCTACCATTGATGTGATTGGAAAAGACAATAAAAACTTCTCAGATGCAGGTGCAGACAAAAGTTCAAATGCATTCAATCATCCTGTAAAAGAGTTGAAAGTTACACCGGAAATGCGTCAATTGGGGTATGACAACAAAACCACAACAGACGACCACGGAATGCACATTGTAGGGATTTACAAAGAAGCCAATGGAACACGTTTCTTGTTGGTAAAAAACTCTTGGGGAACCACCAACTATCCAAAAGGTTATTTGTACGTTTCAGAGAATTACTTCAATTTGAAAACCATCAACATTTATCTACACAAAGATGCGATTCAAAAAGACATTCGCAAAAAATTGGAATTAAAATAAATCCAAAAAAATTGGGAGTGAAGGCTGTCAAAATTTTGGCAGCCTTTTTTATTTTATTTTACGCTCCAACAAGGCATAAAGGGCAAACGAAGCCAACCAATGCTCACCCATGTAATCGCCATCGACGATAGATGGTAGTGAACTTTTCAAATGCTTGTCTGCCACTCTTCGCAAATGGTGCAATTTTTTATCGCTTCGAGCGATGGCATACATGCACCAAGCACGGCTCAAGTTCAATCCATCCAAATGCACCAATTTGCCATCTGAACGATCGGTTACAACCGCCGGTTCAATGGTGAAACGGGGATTCAATAAAATGGGTAAAAAACGGTACAACCAAGCATTGAATTCTTTTCTGGGCAATACTTTGCACATCAAGTGGATTTCTTCAAAAATTGGACTCAAAAAGTCGAAACCGCTCGGTTCATAATCGAGATTGGCATCTTCATCGTTCAAGTAAAACGCTTTCGCTCTTTCAACGATTAATTTTTTAAACGCAGTATTTTTTGTTTGCACGGCATAATCGAAAGCCATGGAGAGACCGAAAGCTGTATTGATATGTTCACCCGAGCGCAAAGGATGACTCAATTTTGGAAGAAAATCTTCGTATCGTTTTACCATTAAGCTGGCCAATGGATTCATATTTGCCGACAATTGTTTACCCAACGAATCATTCAGCGTTAAAAGCTCACCGTGTAATTTTAAAATCCAAGCCCAGCCATAGGTTCGCTCGAATGAATTGTTGTATTTCGATTCAAAATAAGCCGTTTCCACAGCGATGTTTTCGGAACTTAATCGGTTGTACAATTCTTTTCGGATTTTTTGCTGGTCCATTTTTGGAAATTCGTGGAGCAACCTTACCAACATCCAATGACCGTGAACGGAACTGTGCCAGTCAAAACAACCGTAGAACGCTGGATGAAGAGCTTTTGGGCGCTGCAATTCTGTTGAATCGGCTAAAACTTGGTTGAGTTTGTTGGGATACTCTTGATCCAAGCACTTCATCGGCAATGCAGCCAAACGCGTCGCTTGCGCATCATCGAGAATTAAACTTACCTTTTTATTGCCGATGGAAATGTCATCATCGGGTCCGTGATAAACACAAGAACTAAGTAGCAAAAGTAGAGTGGCAAAGGAAGATCGGCCCATTAATTTTTAATTTTAGAATTGGCCAATTCTCGAGCCGTGCGATCTATTTCGACGTAATCTTCGTAGCTTGGTTGGAGTATATTTTGGGATTCGTGCAACACGAAGGCGTTGATTTCAGCAATGTCTAAAAAGCCAATTTTTTCTTTCAAGAAAGCATCCACCACAATTTCGTTGCTGGCATTCAACGCACAAGCTGCGGTTCCCTCCAATTCCATTGCTTCGAAAGCCAAATCTAGATTTTTAAAAGTTTTGCGATCCGCTTGTTCAAAGGTCAATTGCGGATAATCCATGAAATTGAATCGAGGAAAATTTGTTTTGAATCGATCCGGATAGGTCAAGGCAAATTGAATGGGCAATTTCATGTCTGGCAAGCCCATTTGTGCTTTCATGCTCCCGTCTTCAAATTGTACCAAAGAATGCACAATCGATTGCGGATGCACAATCACATCGATTTGTTCAGGTTTTAAATTGAACAGCCATTTCGCTTCAATGACTTCCAAACCTTTGTTCATCAACGAAGCAGAATCAATCGTGATTTTGGCGCCCATTTCCCAATTCGGGTGTTTTAAAGCTTGTGCTTTGGTAACCGTTTTCAGCTGTTCTTGCGTCCAACCACGGAAAGGTCCACCAGAGGCTGTCAAATAGATCTTTTCAATTTTATTGTGAAATTCACCCACCAAACACTGAAAAATAGCCGAATGTTCGGAATCAACAGGATAAATATTCACGCCATTGGCTTTCGCTTCTTTGGTGACTAATTCGCCTGCCACCACCAAGGTTTCTTTGTTGGCCAAAGCGATGGTTTTTTTAGCGCCAATGGCAGCCAAAGTAGGTTTCAGACCAGCATAACCGACCAAAGCCGTTAATACCGTATCGACTTCGTTGAATGTCACGACTTCAGAAAGTGAGTTTTCACCTGCGTAAACAACGATGTCATCATCCCACAAGGCTTGTTTTACATAGTCGTATTTGGACTCATCCCCAATAACAACGGCTTGAGGTTGGTGTTTTTTTGCTTGCGCAATCAACAAATCAGCATTGGAATGCGCGGTCAATACGCGTAAATCAAAAAATTCTGGATAAGCTTCTATCACCTCCAGCGCTTGTGTACCAATGGATCCAGTAGAACCCAAAATGGCAATTCCTTTCTGTTTTGTCATCGACACAAAAGTAAGATTTATAGCAATCGAACCATACGATTCGTAGTCTTTATTTCACACGAATCCATAACTTTGCAAAATGAAATACCGCATGCTCAGCAAAGAAGAACAAGAAATTTTTGACGAAGATTTCAAACACTTTATGATCACCAACGGCGTGACCAACGAAGAGTGGTTGGCGATGAACGAAAACAAGCTTGAAAAAGCAACGGAATTAGTGGAAATGTTTTCGGATTTGGTCTTGGAAAAAGTCTATCAAAAAATTGAATTCATCGAATTTAGAAGTGAAGGATCCTGTTTGGTGTTCCGCTGTACGGCGGATAAATTGAAAATGATTTCCATTGTTGCCAAAGCGGGAAACAACGTGGATTTAAGTACACCAGAAAGCATTCATGTGGCTTTGCTCAATCAATTAAGTGATTTGGACATCTTCAAAAGTGAAAAACCCTATTCCACCTTGCGGGAACTAGAAATTCATCAAATGATAGAACAAGGTTGTTTGAATTCTTCCCGAGAATTTTGGGAAGCCTTGGAAATACTCATCGGTCAATAAATTAGGACTACCTTTAAACCAAAAACGTGATTCAAGAATTACAACAGCGATTTGGAACAGAAAATGTTTCGGTTTACAAAAAAGTAAGCGACCGATTGGACATTTTGCAACTTGATTTGAACGAACAATCAGCTATTACCATTTTGGTTACTTGCGGATTTTCCAACTACAAAATGCCTGTTCACCCGCGCCACGAAGGACAAGAATACAATGAATTGTTTTTTTGCATTCCGAAATATTGGGATTTGGACGAAAAAGACAACCCCAATCGACAATGGCCAGTGGAATGGCTAGAAAAATTGACCAATCACGCAATAGAAAAAGAAACCTGGTACGGACCGGGTCATACCATTCAATGCTATTCTGATTACCGCTCCCTTTCTGATTTGATGAAGCAAAACCATTTGATGTTGATCGAACCGATTCTTTTGAAAAAAGAAATGGCACCCATTTCCATCGGCGAAAAAACCGTTTATTTCTTAGCCGGAATGCCAATTTTTGGTGAAGAAATGGATTTTAAACAGGGCAAAGGAACTTACAAATTAATGACCAAATTTCTCAATAAAAACCACAACGAAAAACTAGACGATTACCGAGAATCGGTGTTGAGAAGTAGAGTTCGGTTGTGGAGATAATCATAAAAGTTCACAAGAAATCCAAAATTTAAATTCGATTTTGGCCTAAACTTTTTACCTATGGTGCTGCTTCGCGGTGTCTTCGCAAATTTTAGAATTCCCGGATTGGGGGAAGGCTTACCGTTGTAACATGCTTTAAATCAAATTTTAAAAAGCGCGTTTAAAGTTGGTTTTAGGCCTAAACTTTTAGTCTTCGCAAATTTTATTTTTAGACTTTAAAACCAGTAAAAAGAGAAGCAAATAGAAAAATAGTTTAATTCATTCAGCAAAGAACAAACTACAACAATCCTTTGTCCACCAACAATTGAGCAATTTGAACCGCGTTGGTTGCGGCACCTTTGCGCAAATTGTCAGATACAATCCACAAATTCAAGGTATTGTCTTGACTTTCATCTCGGCGAATTCTGCCTACAAACACATCATTTTTCCCTTCCGCAAATCGTGGCATCGGATACTCGAACGTTTCGTTGTTGTCTTGAACCGTTACGCCAGAAGTAGCCGCCAAAAGTGTTTTAATCTCCGCTAAATCAAAGTCGTTTTCAAATTCTATGTTCACGGCTTCAGAATGTCCACCCACAACGGGTACACGCACGGCCGTTGCACTCAAACGAATGGCTGGATCAAGAATTTTTTTCGTTTCGTTGGTCAATTTCATTTCCTCTTTGGTATAGCCGTTTTCAACAAAGGAATCACATTGTGGAATACAGTTTTTATCAATCGGGTAGTGGTACGCCATTTCTCCAGAAATGCCATTACGCTCATTTTCCATCTGTTGCATGGCTTTTACACCCGTTCCTGTAATGGATTGGTAGGTAGAAACCAACACACGTTTAATCGCATATTTTTGATGCAAAGGCGCCAAAACCATCAATAATTGAATTGTGGAACAATTGGGATTGGCGATTATTTTGTCTTGTGCCGTTAAAACATTTCCATTGATTTCGGGAATCACCAATTTTTTGTCAGCATGCATGCGCCATGCAGAGCTATTGTCAATAACAGTTGTGCCCACTTCCGCAAATTTGGGAGCCCATTCCAATGATGTATCGCCGCCAGCTGAAAAAATGGCTACAGCGCATTTGGCGTCAACGGCATCTTTCATACTAACTACTTGGTAATCTTTGCCTTGAAAAGTAATCGATTTTCCAATGGAATTCTCCGATGCTACGGGTACCAATTCGGTAACCGGAAACTTTTGTTCTGCTAAAACTTTTAACATTACCTGACCAACCATGCCTGTTGCCCCTACAACTGCGACTTTCATATGAACTATTTATTGATGTGTGCTTACAAAATTACTATATTTAACCACGCCAAGTTTGTGTGCATGAAGACTCTTCTATTTATTTTACAACTCTTTCTGTTTTCGGTTGGTTTTTCACAGATTACAGAAGATTTTTCAGACGGTGATATTACTACGAATCCAACTTGGTCGGGTACTGTAACCGATTTTGTGGTCAATTCGAATTTTGAACTTCAAAGTAATTTAGCCATTTCGGCCACTTCATTTTTGTCCGTACCGCATGGACTTTCAACCTTGGACGATAAAGAATGGCGCTTCCGGGTTAAGATGTCTTTTTCGCCGTCTGCTAGTAATTTTGGACGAATTTATTTGGTTGCCAATGGCGCTGATCCAACGACCAATCCGGATGGTTTTTATTTGCAGTTGGGGGAAGCGCTTACCACGGATGCAGTCAGACTTTTCAAACAAGTAGGAGGTATTTCCACCCAAATTTGTGCCGGGGCGAGTGGGCAAATTGCGACTTCGTTTAATTTTGGAATTAAAATCACAAGAGATAATACGGGATTCTGGAGTCTTTTCACCGATGCAACGGGTGGAACGAATTATGTATTGGAAGCTTCGGGAACCGACGCACAGAATTTGCTGGGGACGCATTTTTCATGGCAGTGTGTTTATACTTCTTCCAATGCCAACAAATTTTATTTGGACGATATTTATGTCGGAAACATTGTCGTAGACATTGCGGCTCCGGTTTTGTTGTCGGTGTCCGTAGTTGGGCAATCTGTTTTGGACATCTTGTTCAATGAACCCATCAATCAAACGATCGCTGAAGATCCGAATAATTTTGACTTACAGCCGTTCAACAGTTTTACATCCGCTGTTTTAGACGGTGTAAATCCTAAATTGGTTCATTTGACTACTGCAACGCCCATGATGAATGGAAATTCATATACCTTGTTTGCTTTGAATATGCAAGATTTGGTGGGGAATGATTCCTTGTCGCAGTCTTTTATTTTCACTTATTTAGTAGGAGAGAATCCTTTGCCAGGCGACGTGATTGTCAATGAGGTGTTTGCCGATCCAACTCCTTCGGTTGGGTTGCCTGAATTGGAATTTGTAGAAATATTCAACCGAAGCAACAAGTATTTTAACTTGAGCAATTGGAAGTTGGGAGACGCATCCGCAGATGGAACGATTGGAGGATCTTTTATCGCTCCTGGGGAATACAAAATTTTGTGTGCGACTTCCTCCGTTGCTTTTTATCCAGGGGCAGTGGACGTTGCCAGTTTTCCGAGTTTGAACAATGCTGGAGACAACGTAGTTTTGAAAGACAGCAATGGCGTCGTGTTGGACAAAATAAGCTATTCAGATACTTGGTACCAAGATGCAATCAAGCAAGATGGAGGTTTTACTTTGGAACGAATTAACCCGACTTTAGTTTGTTCATCAGAGACAAATTGGATTGCCAGCAATTCAATTCTTGGAGGAACGCCCGGCCAACAAAATTCTGTTTTTTCGAATACGCCAGACACAGATGCACCTACATTAAAAAGTATTCTCGTAGAAGCGCCCAATAAATTGACTATTCTATTCAATGAACCGCTTGATTCTATTGCACTGGTAAATTCTATCGTTGCTGTACAACCAATTTTGGTAGAAACGAATCGTTCTATTTCCACGTCTCAACCGATTTCGGTCGATTTCTGGTTTTCGCCGGATTTTGCTGTTTCCTCGACCTATCAAATAAGCTTGCAAGGTATTGCAGATTGTGCTGGCAATTCAACAACGCTTTCAGCTGAATTTATTTTGCCAGATGTCCCTGTGGAAGCAGATGTTGTCATCAACGAAATCCTTTTTGATCCACTCACAGGCGGAAGTGATTATGTAGAATTGTACAATCAATCGGAGAAAGTAGTGGATTTGTTTGACTGGCATTTTGCCAATATTATTGGAGATTCAGTGGCGAATTTGAAAAGTATCCAAACGCACTTTTTACTTTATCCAAACGAATATGTGGTGGTTTCAAAAGACACCAACCAGGTGAAAATGAATTATACGTATCATGGTGCGGGTCGTTTTGTGCAAAGTGATTTACCGAGTTACAGCAATGATTCAGGTACCGTTGTTTTGCTGAACAATGGGACGATTTTGGACCGGGTTTCGTATTTAGCCGATTGGCATTTTTCGCTTTTGGATAACAACGATGGTAAATCTTTGGAACGCATCAATTCGGAAGATCTGAGTAATTTAGCTGACAATTGGCATACGGCAGCGGAATCTTTTGGGTTTGGCACGCCGGGCCGAGAGAATTCTCAATTCGTACCTACAGTTTCGGCGGGTGAATTTACGTTACCCTCCAAAGTGCTTTCACCAGACAATGATGGATTTGAAGACGTTTTGCAAATTCGCTATAAAATGAATGAAACGGACTTATTGGCCAATTTATTCGTCTATGATGAATACGGTCGATTGATTCGCAAATTAAAAGAAAATGAATACTTGGCAACTGAAGGATTGTTTACTTGGGACGGCGTCAACAAAGATGGAAACAAAGCCAGTATTGGTCAATACATTTTGGTTTTTGAAGTCTTTCGACCCAATGGAGGAATGATTTTCGTTGACAAAAAGACATGTATATTAGCAGGTAAAATTTAAAAATGATCGCTCCAGGCTCCAAAGGTTGGTTGAATAAATATCTTGAATTGTTGGCGAAAAACCATTTCAATTTGGATATTCCCATGCCTACGGGTTTCAACAAAAAGGAACAAGTGCATTTTAGCTTGTTGCGAACCGGGGTGAGTTTTGGTGTGCCAGTAGAATTGTTGTTTGCGAAAGGTTTGGACGAAAGCAAATGGACCAAAACCGAGAAATTAAAGTTGTTGCTGTTCGAATCTTTACTGTTTGTTTACCGACAAGAAAATCAGGATAAGCCTTTTGAGAAAAAAGAATTCAAACTTTCTCTATTACGGTTTTATCAAGGTCACAGTTCGCCGATTATCTCCAAGGTTTTGGGTTTGTTTATCGCTGAAACATTCGATGAAAGATTGGAGAACATCTTAGCGAGTCGACTCAATGTCAAATACAGATTGACGGAGGGGAAGTTTTGGGTGAATTATCTTTCCAATGCTTTCGTTTACTTGGATGTAATTCTCTACCGTCAATTCTTAAAAAACAAACAGGACACGCTCTCTCAGTATAGTGAATTGGCAGACAATGCTTTGATTGCCATTTCGGTTGCCGCCTTTTCAGACCAGGTCATCGCTGAAAAGGAAAAAGCCATGTTCAAGATTTTTCTGGATTCAGCGAGTTTGAACGACAAACAAAAATCCAAAGCAAAGGAACGCTTCAAAAAAGGAGCCCAATTGACAGATTTTACTCAAATTGTTCATGAAAATTGGCTTTTTAGACGGTTTTTAATAGACATATTTGCACTTACCGTTTTGGTAAATCAAGAGTCGATTCCTGAAGAGAATGAAAGTTTTTTAGAGTTGTGTGCCTTTTTAAAAGTGCCGAAGAAAGAAGTCAATTATGCCGTGACAATGATCGAGAATTTCGTTCTTCGGAACAGTGAAAAAGAAGATTTATTGAGTGGTGCCTCGTCTTATGAAAAATTGTATGGCAATTTATCCAAGCGCTGGATTAAAATTCTCGCCAGAAATAAAGACAAATTGGCGATGGAATTAAAAGAAAGCAAAGACTTGGTTTTTCTTATTACGAAATCAGCCAAAGAAGACTTGTCCAAAGAAGAAAAGGATTTGGTAAAAACCCAATTCAAAGATATCGCTAGATCCATTCCTGCATTGGCAATCTTTTTACTTCCTGGTGGTGCTATTTTACTTCCCATTATTTTGAAAATACTTCCCGATTTAATCCCTTCTGCCTTTCGCGACAATCGATTGGAGGATACTGAATAAAAAATGTTGGCAGGGTTGTTGTAAATTCGCTAAAATGGCTAGCTTTAACTAACTATTTTACGCTAAAATTTTTATGGCAACAGTATTTGAGACACGATTGATTGGAAATGTAGGAAAAGACGCGACAACACGAAGTATGGAAAGAGGTGTTGTAGCCATAAGTTTTCCGGTTGCCCACAATAAAAATTGGAAAGATCGAAAAACAGGTGAAGCAAAAACGAAGACGACTTGGGTGAATTGTACCATCTGGAAAAAAGAAGGGGCCAATCTAAAAATCATGGATTTTCTTAAAAAAGGAACCTTGGTCGAACTCATCGGCACACCTGTTGCCAAGGCGTATACCAGCGAAGATGGTCAATTGAGAGCCGAAATTCGAATGAATGTGGACACGATCAACATTCTGCGCACCATCAAACAGGAGGATGTTTATACAGACGAAACCACTGATAACAGTGATGATTCGAGCTTTGATGCCCTGAGTGAATTTACCCTCGATGAAGATGATTTTTAAAATTTTCATCAATTTGGTTGGGGAGTAAAAATTGTTTCATTATATTTGCACTCGCTTTCAGAAATGAGGGTGTGAAATTCTTCCTTAGCTCAGTTGGTTAGAGCATCTGACTGTTAATCAGAGGGTCCTTGGTTCGAGCCCAAGAGGAAGAGCAAAAGTCCAGCAGAAATGCTGGACTTTTTTGTTTTCAGGAAATAATTAAAGTTAATCAGAGGGTCCTTGGCTCCGAATAAAACCAACTTCTGTGAAGTTGTG
>JBAYVD010000016.1:0-77572 GCA_041674745.1 Crocinitomicaceae bacterium | reverse complement strand
GGAAAGTTTTAAAAGTTGCGAGTTGCAAGTTCTTGCTGCGCAATTCAGAGTTGCAAGTTCTGGGTGCTTATGGTAATAAATATTAAAACGAAGGGATTCTCGGTTGAGGCTCTCTTTTTTTGTTTTGGAAAGTTTTAAAAGTTGCGAGTTCTTGCTGCGCAATTCAGAGTTGCAAGTTCTGGGTGCTTAGGCGAAATATAAAATGAATGGAACGCTACAACGAAGCCGTTCTACCCACAATTTAGAAAAAATGGATCAGCGCACAGAACTAGCCACTTTGAATTTTTCAATTTGTTGAAAAAGAACTTGCAACTTGCAACTGCGCGAAGCGCCCTTAAAACTTAAAGGTAAAACCACCCAAAACTTGGAAGCCTTGCACCGGATAGCTGTACCATCTTGCATAGCGTTGCGCAGCAAAATTGTTCATTTGGAAATATACCGAAATGCGGTTGTTGTACAAATACTCCAAACTTAAGTTGGCATCCCCGACAAAACCAAGACTTTTAAAATACTGGTTGTTTTCCAATTGAACATCCGTTCCTGGGGCATAGACCATGGCTCTTCTGCCGCCCAGCAACAGCAAATCTACTTGTGCTACGAGTTTATCGTACAAATTGTATTTGCCACGTAGAATCAATTCCCATGTCGGTAAATTCCACGCGTAGCTGTTGTTGAGCAACGCATATGAATTGTATCTTCCAATCACATCAATTTTCAATTTTTCCTTTAACTGAAAGTAAATAGATCCTTCAATGGTCGCTTGATTCAGCGTGTCGTAAATCACTTTGAACTGATTCCCTCGAATATGCAAGGTATCGGTGACAAACAGCGCTTTATTTTTCACATGTTGGTAACTAGCGCTCACGTTAAATCCTATGCGTCTTGAAATTGTACCGCGGATACCACCATAAAAATCAATGGCTTGGTGTTCATTTTTAATTTCAATGTTGGGTAAAATAAATTCGTTCAGCGAGCTCAAAGTTTTAAAGCTTTTCTGTTTCAGTCCACCTTTCACTCCAACATACGGAATGAAGATATCGTTGAACAAAGAGTATTTTGCTTCGGCAATTGGGTAAATATACGCTTTGGTTGTCTTGCCACCATCGATTGTAAAGTCGATTCCTACCGTCGCTTTCAGTCGATTGTTGTAGGCATAGGTCGTAATATTCGGTCGCAAACTGAAAACGGTATTGTCTCGGAATAAGCCTGAATCTGCAGGTGTAATGTATTTCCCCACTTCGCCATAGCGATAACCGTTGTAATGCAAGGAAACATCTGCTGCAAAAATATCTTTGCCCATTTTGTACCAAGCTCCACCATCTATTCCAAAATAATTTTCTTTTGCTCTCCAATTGGCCAAAGAATCCACCGTTGATTTTTGACTGTTGTAATTGTTGTAGGTAATTCCCACTTTGTAATTCAAATTCCCGCTGTCCTTGGCATGCGACAAAAACTGAGTCGTGAATCCAATATCGGAATACCGTTGACGAATGCTATCTTTAGCGATGGAATCATTCGCAAAACCGTAATAATGCAAACCTTGACTTCCCATGTGGAAAGCCCCGTTCAACGTATAATTGTTCTCTAAAATAGAGCCGAAAATTTCTCCTTTGGTGCGGTCAAATTGAGCAGGCGCATACTCTTTGATGTTACCGAACGAACTCAAATGTTTCACATTTACCCCATAATGGTAACGACGAGAGCGTGTATTGTTGAAATAAATTTCGCCCAACGGCATGAATTCAGTTCCCACTCCTACTTTTACATACGAATGATACAATTGCGGCAATTTGTCCACAATCTTGACAGATGCCGGGTCAATTTTTTGCAATTCGATAGAAGTTGGTTGTAACAAACTCAATCGTGGATAATCCACGACAGGCGTGGGCAAAACCGTATCGATAATGCGCGGAGCTACCGCCAATCGATTGGCGATTTCCACTTCACGATTCCCTTTGACCAAAATTGTTACATCTTCTTGTGCAAAAAGTCCCAATGCACAAAATACAGCAAAAATCGCTAGTACATATTTCTTTTTAGTTGCCACCATTCAATTCAATTATTGGTTTGTTTTGTGGATCAATATTTTTTTCCGGGTTTTTCAACACCATCAATTCCGCCCAGAGCACATCGGCTTCATCTAAAATTCCATCATCCGAAACTGGGTAGTTGTCCATTACCGATTTTAAGGTCTGTTCTGCTTGCACCAAATCCGGTTTCACCATCAATATTTTGGTTTCCAACAGCAAGGCTTTCGCTACCCAGTAATTGTAAATCGGTTTCATTTTTTGAATCGCTCGAATTTCCTTGTCAGAATTGGTAAAATCATTTTGTTGGAAATACAATTCCGCTATGGTGTATTTCGCTTCGGCTCCCATAATGGTCGTTGTATTTTTCGAAATCCACGTCAAAGAAGGCAAAGCTCCAGCAAAATCATGCAAACGATACAGCGACATTCCTTTCGCATATTCTGCTTCCAAACGGATTGCGGTATTGATTTGCGTACTGTTCAGTATTTTATCAGCATACGTCGCAGCATCCAACCAATTTTCAACCAAGAAAGAGGCACGCATAATACCCAAACGAGCATTGAAAATAATTTCAGGTTTAGAAGATACTTCCTCCAATTTACGATAATAAGGAAGCGCTTCGCTATATTTCCCTCCGTTGTACAAATACTTGGAAACTTTGAGCGCGGCAAATTCTGTGTAACCATTGTTTCCGCCTTGCAAGGCTTCTTGGTAAATTCGCATCGCTTGTGGTTCATCGCCTGTTTTTTCATAACAGTTCCCCAAGAATATTTTCATTTCTGGGCTGTATTTACCCGTCGGATATTTATCCAAATATTTCTGAATCTGTGGAATCGCTAAAGTGAAATTGCTATCTCGGTACAATTCGAAAGCTGGTGAATAATACAATTCTTCTTGATCATCAGAAGTCAAATTGGCACATGGGTATTGTTCGACAACCGCTTGCAATTTTTCCGGTTGTTTCATGGCACGATAAACATCCAGCAATCCTTTTCCACCTGCTTCGCAAATCAAACGGTCGTTGCTGTATTTCGCCAAGGTCTTTTTGTATTCCGATTCCGATCGAGCATAATCTTGTTTCTTGTAATAGATATCAGCAATTTCAATCATGGCCTCCTTCACGACTAAAGAATTGGGGTAATCCGAAATAATCTGCTCGTAATATTTCAAGGCCTGGTTGTATTGGCTCATCCCTTTATAGGTAGCAGCAATTTCTTGTATAGAAACTTGAAGGTATTTCGATTTGGGATAATTGTTGACGATATCCAACAAGGCTTTTATTTTGTCATTGGATCTATCCTTGTCCATGTAACCATAGGTTTTCCCTAAATAGAATAAAGCTTGATCTTCATACCCCGCTTTTTGCGCCAAAGCATTTAAATAAGCCTGAACGGCTGGATCATTTTGACGAATCGAATAATACCCGTCTCCAATACGCATATAGGCATCGGCCAATTTCTGTTTATTAGGAATGCCTGATTGCTGTGTATACAATTTGAAAGATTCAATGGCTTGCAACGTGTCTCTCAAAATTAAATTAGCATAACCAATGTTGTAATACGCATCGGCTTTCAATTGGGCATCCGCAATTCCGGATGAGGCCAAAAATGCTCGGTATTCTTGAATCGCGGTACGGTATGTTTTTTTCTGATAATTGGCATCTGCAGACCAAAATTTCGCTTTCCCACTCATCACATTGTCGATTGGGTATTTGTCGACCAAGCCAAACAAACGAATGGCCTCGTCGTAATTTGCTTTTTGGTATTGTTCTACGCCCGCATTGAAGGAAATGATTTGATAAACCGATTTCAACCGAATGTCTTTGTTGGGGATTTTATCAAGTGATGTTAATGCCTTCCCATAATTATTGGTCGTTGTGTAGCAATTCACCAAATATTGGTAAATATCATTTTTGCGCAAAGAATTCGGGTATTCATTCAAATATCTTTCCAAGGCAACAACGGCTTCGTCGTAAGGATTCAAATCCAATTGATACGACAGCACCGCAAATTGATACAAGGCATCTTCTTTCACATCCGAGCGAAAGCTAAGACTTGCAGCTTGTTCAAAGGATGCACGCGCTGGAACCGGTTGTTTCAACGACAAATAACATTCGCCAATTTGGTACAAAGCCACTTGTGCCAATGTGTCCTCCACCTTGGTTGTTTTGTCAAAAAACTGAATGGCTTTGTTGTACGATTTACTTTGGTAGTAACAATAGGCCAAGCAGTAATCTTCTTGACGCGTTGTTTTGGATTTCGCGTTGTACTTTTCCAAATAAGGAACCGCTTCGTCGTATTTACCCACGCGGTAATACGCATCTCCAATCAGTAAATTGATGTCTTTTTCATTGGCAACATTCACCGAATCCGTTAGCGAAGGGGCGAGTTTTGCCACATCTGCGTATCGTCCTTGCAAGTAATAGATTTGTGCAATGTAATAGGGCGTAATGCTAGAGAATTTTGGATCGCTTTGTAATTTTTCAAAACCGTCTAGAGCCGTTTGGTAGGAACCAAAAAGGTATGCGATATGAGAATAATAATACAAGGATGGTGGTCCGTATTGCGATGGGCTGTCTTTTACCTCGTGAAAAGCACTTCGCGCCTCCACCATTTTACTCAAGTCGAAATTGGCATAGCCCAATTTGAAGTAAAACTCGTCTCGGTCCTCAATTGGCACTTCAGAAACCGGCAATTGATTGAACCAGTAAATAACTTCTTCGTATTTTTTCTTCTGGTAGAAATATTTTCCCAATCGGAAGAAAATCAAGTTTTTATAAATGCTTTCTGGGTAATTTTTGTTGAACTCCTCGAGCAACTGTACGCCATCATTTTGGTACAATTCCAATGCTGACAAGCCTTCGTAGTAGCGTGCTTTTACATACAACGGATCATTCGATTGCTTGAAATTTTCGGTAAAATCATGAAATTCTTTTCGCGCAGCGCCGTACTGCTCTTTCAAAAATAACTCTTCCCCTCGGTAGAACGGAGCATACACACTGTTGTATTTATCCGAAGATTGAGCCCAAAGTGAATGGCCAACGAAAAGAAGAAAGACAAAAATTATTTTGCGCATTGCACCCATTTTTAAACGAATAAAAGTAAGTCAATCCCCCGCAAGTGTCTTGGTAATCTCTAAAAGTTTTAAACGCGCTCGTGTTGAGATTATTTCATTCATGCGACCATTTTTTCAATTCAAAACGCTGAACTTTACACCAATGGAGACGAACGAACCAAAGGTAATAAAAATCCACAAGGGGAAAATTTATCAGCAAACCGCCATGGTGCTGGAGAATGTTGATTTTGAACTAGGGGAAAAAGAGTTCGTTTACCTCATTGGTAAAACCGGCACGGGGAAAAGTAGTTTCTTGAAAATGCTTTACGGCGAAGTAAATTTGCAAGATGGCGAAGGCTCGGTTGCTGGTTTTAATTTGCGCAAACTGCGCCGAAAAGAAATCCCAATGCTGCGCAGAAAATTGGGCATTGTCTTTCAAGATTTTCAATTGTTGACCGACCGTTCCGTCAAAGACAATTTGTTTTTTGTGATGCGCGCCACCGGTTGGGTGGATAAAAAGCAAATGGAAGCTCGAGCGCTCGAAGTAATGAAGCTTGTGGGAATGGAAAGTAAGTTGAATGCCAAAGCGTATGCCTTGTCGGGTGGTGAACAACAAAGGGTTTCCATCGCAAGAGCTTTGGTAAACAAACCCAAATTGATATTAGCCGACGAACCCACTGGAAATCTAGACTCAGAAACTTCGGAAGAAATCATGTTGCTTTTGAAAGCAGTAGCTAACGAAGAAAAATCAGCCGTCATCATGGCGACACACGATATGACCATGGTGGAGAAATTTCCTGGACGCGTCATTCGTGTTGAAAACGGAGGCATTCGCGAAGTACAATCGATTGACCGTTTCGATCCATTCACCCCATTTTCAGCGCATTAATCTTCACATTCTTTTTGCCATTCACGCATTTCTTTGCCTTTGGCATTGATGAAAGGTTGGCAACTTTTCTCTTTTTCTTTTCTTGCTTGCAGCATTTCCTCTTTCTTGGCATCGGATAAATCTCCGCTCAACACTTCGTTGGTAATGCGATTCAAGCTTTCACCTTTCTCCAAACAATCGCAAAAGCCTTCTGGCGCTGATTTGCAACTTGCTAAAATGAGCGTTGCGAAGAGAATTTTTTTCATGAATCAAATGTATAAATTTCCCATGAATCTAGCTTATTTCCGACAGAGAGAAGGAAGAAAATGGACTTATTTAGATTGAAAACAAAAGGGAGTTAGCACTAAAATTCTTTGAGTAAATTAGAAGAATTATTGATTTATTGGCTTTTTCACTACTGCTGATTTCGCTATTTTTACAAAAAGAAAACCGTTTTATGTCGAAATTACCCAACGTTGGAACAACGATTTTTACCGTCATGTCGAAAATGGCAGTGGACCATTCGGCTATTAACTTGGCGCAAGGATTTCCCAACTTTCCCATTGACGAACGTTTAAATGAATTTCTGCGCATCGAAGCTTCCAGTATGCAGCACCAATATGCGCCCATGGCAGGAACAGCCAATTTGCGATCCGCCATCGCCGAAATGAATCAAAACAGCTACGGTAAAAATTACAACATCGACACGGAAATTTTGGTAACAGCGGGTGCAACACAAGCGATTTTCACTGCCATTCAAGCTTTGGTAACCTTCGGCGATGAAGTGGTTCAATTGGATCCATCCTATGATTGCTACGAACCAGCCGTTATTTTAGCTGGAGGAAAACCTGTTCGCGTAAATTTGAACCTGGATTTTCGTCCCGATTGGCAAAAAATCAAAGATGCGGTGAACACCAAAACAAAAATGATCATCATCAACAACCCGCACAATCCGGCCGGAACGCTATGGTCAATAGAAGATTTCAATGAATTGCTGGCACTTTGCCGTCGTTTTCCCAACTTGCTGATTCTTTCCGATGAGGTGTATGAATTCATTGCTTTTGAAAAAGACTTTATTTCCATCAAACAATACGATGAACTCAAAGAACGCATGATTTGTGTTTCCTCATTTGGCAAAACATTTCATGTCACCGGTTGGAAAATTGGGTACCTCATCGCTTCCGAAAAATGGATGGCTGAAATCAAAAAAGTGCACCAGTTTTTGGTGTTTTGCGTCAATCACGCTGCGCAAGAAGCCTTGGCGAAATATGCGCGTGTGGCTGATTTTGGGGCAATTCGAACGCTGTACCAAGCCAAACGGGATTTGTTTCAAAACGCCCTAAAAGAAAGTCGATTTCGATTTTTACCTTGTGAAGGCTCTTTCTTTCAATTGGCCGATTACAGTGCAATCTCCCAAGAAAATGATAAAGACTTTGTGCAACGCCTGGTGAAAGAACACGGTGTAGCAGTTATTCCTGTTTCCGCTTTTTATTCCGAAGCACCCGACCAACACATTGTTCGTTTTTGTTTTGCCAAAGATGAAAGTACTTTACTTCAATCCGCCGAAAGATTATGCAAGATTTAAAAATTTCCTTGGTCCAAATCGACCAAGTTTGGGAAGACAAAGCAGCTAATTTTGCTTTGTACGAAGAAGCCTTTGAGCGTTTGCCTGAAACTGATTTAATTCTTTTGCCGGAAATGTTTCAAACGGCGTTTACTATGAATACGGCCATGGCGGAGCCTTTTGAAAAAAGTGAAAGCATTGCTTGGTTGCAAAAAAAATCGAGCGAAATGAATGCCGCCATTTTTGCTTCCTTGATCATTGAGGACCACGGAAACTTGTTCAACCGAGGCGTATTTGTCACGCCCAATGGAGACATTTCCGTGTACGACAAACGCAAAAGTTTTGGGTTGGCCGAGGAGGATTTGTATTTCTCCGCGGGCGATAAACGTCAAATTGTAGACTATTTGGGGTGGAAAATTCAACTGCAAATCTGCTACGACCTTCGTTTTCCAGAAATTTTACGAAATAACTGGCATACTTCCAACCAATCTGCCGACTACGACGTTTTGGTATTTGTTGCCAATTGGCCAGCCAAACGAAAAACGCACTGGCAAGCTCTCTTGAAAGCCCGTGCGATTGAGAACCAATGCTATGTTGCGGCTGTAAACCGAATCGGTAGCGACCGAATGAATTTGACATACGACGGAGATTCTGTAATCATTGACCCTTTGGGGAATACCTTACTCGAATTGAAGGATAACGACACAATTGGCACCTTGCCTCTTTCTAAAAAACTACTGCTAGAAACCCAAGCAGCTCTCCCTTTTTTGAAAGACCAAATGCCCAAATAATCTTAAAAAGACGTAATTTCACTTAGAACTTTGATATATTTACCAACACAAAATTAAATTTACATTATGAAAAGAATTTACTTACTTTCCTCTGCTTTGATTTTCGGATCCGTAGCTTTTGGACAAAAGAAATTTACGCCACCGGTGGCTGTTGCGGATGAAGGGCCCTCAGCTTTGACCGACAAAATTTCAAACTCGAAATTATACAACTTTAGCAAAGCGCCTGGAGATGTAATTTTCTCTGAAGATTTTAATGGAAGTATGGGTGCCTTTACGGTAACACCAGGAACCATGGATACGATTTGGAAATTTGACACCAATGGCCCAGACGGACAATACTCAAGTACAACAAATGCAGATATCATTAATTCCACTACAGCGAGTAATGGATTTATGATTTTTGATGCCGATTTTTCAAATCCAGCTCAACCGTTTGCAGATAGAATTGGAAGTTTGACTTCTCCGGTTATTGATATGACAGGAAAAAACAGTGCAATCATCTCATTTGAAAGCCGTTACAGAACTTGTTGTGCAAATGCTTTCTTCTTGAAGGTAGAAGTGAGTACAGATGATTTTGCTACAAGTCAAACTTACAATGTTCATTTGGCTGATTTCGGTGTGAACTTGTTGCCTCCAACGCACACGAAAAAAGTAAACATTTCAGACTTTTTAGCAACGGCTACCAATAAAAACAACTTCAAATTCCGCTTTTTCTTTGACGGAGCTGAAGGTGGAAGTACATCCCATTATTTCTGGCAAGTTGATGACGTAAAAGTTTACGATAACTGGACAAACGATAATACGATCATCAAAAAATTCTTGCAAGCAGGAAATTTTGGAATTCCTTATTACAACACAACCGTTAACCAAATTGCACCAATTGTTTTCGGTGCAAGTGTGCAAAATGACGGAACTGTTGCCTCAACGGGTACAATCTTAACAACTACAATTAGCAACGGTGGTACTGGAACGGCTGTTTCTACACCAATTACTGCTGCTCCTGGTTCATTGGATACACTTGCTACTGCTGCTTGGACTCCAACTGCAACTTCCCCAGTTATGTACAATTTCTCACACGTAATTTCGTCTACATCTGCAGATGAAAACCCTAGTGATAATACATTGTTAGATAGTATGAACATTACTTCATCTACATACGGTGTTGACAATGGGTCTCTTGGTAGTACTTTCACCAATATTTCAGGTCAAGTTGGTTTTCCAGTTGCTTGTGGTAACGTGATGGAAGTAATCAATGATGACTGGATTACGGCTGTAAACATTAGTTTGAATAGCACAGCTGCCAATGTTGGTCAAGTGATCAAAGGTGAAATCTGGATATTTGATGCTGGAGCAAACGATTACGTGTATTTTGCTGAAACGGATGAATTGCCAATTACATCTGGAAACAACAATACAACCGTTTCAATCCCGATGTTGGGTGGAGCGGTTCAGATATTTGCTGGTGATGATTTATTGGTAATGCAATCCAACCCAGGAAATGGAACAACAAACGTTTCTGTTCGTACAGCTCAATCTGTTGAATTCGGAGTGGTTCAAGGTGTTTCTGCTGGTGCTACTTTCGGATTGTCTAATCCAAGAGCTATGCGTGTATCTTTGGAATTGGATCCTACATTGAATGTGAACGAAATTGAAGAAAATCTTACGATTTCTAATTTGGTTCCCAATCCAACTACCGATGTATCTACTTTGAACTTCACTGCAAGAAACGAACAATCAGTTTCTGTTCAAGTTGTTGACATGACAGGTAAAGTAATGTTCTCAAAAGACTTGGGTAGCGTTCAAAAAGGAGGTCATTCAGTTGAAATCAATTCAAGAGATTATAACGCAGGTGTATACTTCGTTAACGTTGTTTCTAACGACGGTGTGATTACTAAAAAATTGATCAAAAAATAAGATTCTTTTCTAGAATTGAAAAAGGTCGGCTCGTTGAGTCGACCTTTTTTGTTTTTAAGCTATTTACTGTAAGGGTAAAATGAAACACCGATACCTTTTTGAAACAGAAATTTAGTCACACCACAGATGAAGGAATTTTAGCAGATTTATTTTAATGATAAACAAAGCATTTCTTCTCAATGTATAGATTTGTACCAACGTTTGAAGCAATTACAAAAATCCCTGTGTATTGGTGCCTTCTTTGGTGCCTTTGTGGTTAAAATAGATAACACTTTTTCAACCCAAACGCACAAAAAAGCTTGTCCCCACACCGACTTCTGACGTGAAGGAAACTTGGCCATTGTGTAATTCCACCATTTGTTTTACCATGGCAAGTCCGAGTCCAGTGCCGGTTGATTTGGTAGTGAAATACGGAACGAAGATGTTGTATTTTTCCTCTTCCGAGATGCCTTTTCCATTGTCTTGAATTTCGACGGTTACATTGCCTGGAAATCCCCAAATTTTCACAATCACTTCACCTTGTTCCTTTTCTTGAATGGCTTGCAAAGCATTTTTAATCAAATTATTGAAAACGCGGACCAACATATCTTTGTCCAAAGACAAGAAAATTTCAGTCGGCGGATTTTCTAGGCGAATTTTGTTCTCACCGTCTTGACCAAAAATGTGTACTACATTTTCAATCAAAGCAACCAAGTTCACTTGCTCCTTTTGTGGTTGAGGCATTTTGGCAAAGTTCGAAAATTCGTTGGCAATGCGCGTAAGGCCATCAATTTGCTCCACCAGGGATTTGGTCATTTTCTGAAACTTTTCCTTCGACATGGGCGCTTCTGGGTCGTAGAGCCGTTCGAAATGCTGCAAGCCCAACTTCATCGGTGTCAACGGATTTTTTATTTCATGTGCGACTTGTTTGGCCATTTCTCTCCAAGCACTTTCGCGCTCGGATTGTGCCAATTGCTGTGCCGTGAGTTCCAATTCATCTATTTTCCGGTTGTATTCCTTCACCAAAGCGCCAATTTCATCGGCTTTGTCGTACTGGATTCGCTCATTGCGCTGACCCAAGGTAACTTTCGAGAAACTTTCTTGCAACAAACGAAGCGGCGCCGTCAACCAACCCGACACGAAAATAGCAATCACAATAGACACGGCTAAGAGCAACATAAACACGTTGATGATGGCCGTTAAAAAACGCTGAATCTGGTATTCAAATTCTTTTTGTTGACCGAAATGTTGAAGATTCAAGAATCCTTGCATCACGCCTTCGTTGTTGAAATACGGAACATAGGCGCTCGAATAATCCAACAAGCCGATGCGTTCTTGGTGTGTAAATTCGCTTTCAAAGTTCACCTTCATTTCGCGCAAAGCAACAGGATTCATTTGTTCACTGATCAGTCCCATATTGAAGACTTTCGGTCGTGAACTCGCCACCAAGTATCCTTTGGTATCGTAAAAATTGATATCCGTGACAAAGACTTTGGCAAACTTCTTCAAATAAAAGCTCATTTTGTTGCCGTCTTTGTCAATCGTCAAATTCACTACCGGTCCAAATTTGGATTGAAATTCCAGTTTCACTGAATTCAATTTTTCAGATATTACTTGATTCGTGTAATTGTTGTATTGGTCGCGCACGAAAATTCCACTTCCCCATCCGTACGTCAGCAAAGAGATAAATACCAGGCCAATCAACACCATTTGGATTTTGATGGCCAACGTGAGCGTTCCTTTCCCCATGAAACTGGCATTCAAACGAAACAAAACCGGTAAAAGCAGGATGCCCAAAAAGCAAAACAAGTAGGAAAAGGTGGTCAATAAATCAAACCACGTAAAATTCTTGATGGAAAGTACGACATAATTGTTGGCGCCTCTCTTCAGAAAGTAATGACTGTAGTCTTTGTAATTCGCATAAAAGCGCGTATCGCCGTTGGCGTGTACAATCGCATCCATGAAGGTTGGATACGAAAAAGCGCCGTAACGATTGACCAATTGACCGCTGTAATATTTCGCAATGGAATAATTTTCTAGTCGCTGGAAAACTTTGGCTTGATCGGATATCAGCAATCTTGGAAAGCCGATCTCCTCCGGAATTCTTTTGGACTTGAGGGTGGCGTAGAAATACGCTTTTCGCTCCCCTTTGATGTAAATCGGGAAACGAAACAAGTACGAATATTGTTCAACATAATCGGCAATGAAATAGGAAAAGGAATCTACTTCCGATTTTGTTCCATTGAATTCAATCGTTCGGTCCAGCTCCTTTTGGCTTTTGTTTTCGTTTTCAACCAAAGGAATTCCTGCTGGATTGAACAGGAAAAATTCCATGTCGTATTGTTCCCAAAATCCATCAAAAGCTCTTCTTTCCAAACCTTCTTGAAAATCCAAGGAACTGATTTTTTGAGGATTTTGAACAAAACGTTGCAAGTAAGCATCCTCTCGGATTTTCGCTTCAACTTTTACAAACTCCAATTCCGTTAAAATGTCTTTGTCGGTTTTTAGTTGATTGGCGTACAATTCTCTTTCACTTCTTTCCTTTCGATCCGTGAAAACACCAATGCTAGTCGCCAATGTGAGCGTAAACAAGAAAAACATGACGAGTCCTTGGGTAAAAACCAAGTCCTGTTTCTTTCCTTTGAAATACAACTTGACGCTCAAAAACAGAAAAGGAAAAATGGAGGTCAGCAACATTTGATGACCAAAATTGATGTCGTACAAGAAATACAAAAAACCACTGACAAACGTAGCCACGACCAAGCCGGAAAGCGGAACACTCGTTTTCGTTAAAGCCAAGGTACTTGTATGGAGCAATCGGCGGAAGCCGTAAAATAAAACGCCCATGGCTGCAATGGCCAAAATGGAATAAAAATTCAGGTCAAACAAATGATTGATTTGAAAAGGAATCGTAGAGTTTTCGATCAATCCACTCAGCAAATCCAAGTACAAATGCCAGAAAACAAAGAAGCCGAAATAGCAGAATAAAAGTGCGAACAATTTCCACTGATTGTTTCTCATGCGCACCAGCAATATGTTCACCATACTAAACACCAAGACGAACAAAATTACATGGATCAAGAAAGTCGCAAAATTGGGCAAGAATTCATTGGACGCGTATAAACTCGGTTGAAACGGTTCCAACTCGTCAAATCCGGCAAGCCATTGTTGATGAATCAGTACATACCAAAAACCACCCAAAATCAGTAGACCAAGAACACCGAAAGCAGAAGATAGTTTTTTCCAATAGATGAAAAGCAACCAAAAAAACAAGCCTACCACCGCAACAAATAAACACAGGAAAATCTTGGCTTGGGTGGTAGAATACGAAACAATTGAAGGCGACAACAAACTAAACTGAAAATCTCCTTTGGTATCGTAGACCGCATGATCGTTTTGCTCGAGCGAAATGTCCATGTTTAGACCATCGGCTAATTGTTTCGAAAACTGGTTGACCAACTCCTTATTTTGATAGGAATAATCCTTTTTGATCAGAAACGAAGCACAAAATACCACCCGGTTGATTCGCAACATTTTTGCGTAATACCAGCCATTCTGTAAATGTAAAATCCCTTCTGCTGGAAAATGGATATCCGCAAATCGAAGAATTGGCAAGTCGCTGTTGTTCCAATACAACAGAGAATCATTTCGGTAAATGTGCAGGTTTACATCGTATTTGGTTGGATTCGTCCAAACCCCCTTCAATTCGGTTTTTTCGAAGTTGAGTTTTTCGAGACGCAATACATCGTCTAGTTTCTTTTCCAGCGACAAAAACTTTTGCTGAACCTGCTCCGTTTCACTTTGATAATTCGGATAAAAAAGCTTTTGACCAAATAACACAAGCGTCAACAAGGAAAGGAGAAATAAAATCTCAATACCAAATTTTGTCAGCACTCTTTTTCCTCTCATTCTTTCTTTCACTTACTAGAATTGACCATTCGGTGATGCACTAAAGTTCGCATAAATCCCTTAAAGGAACAAACTTCAACTTTTTATCGGATATACCGCCATTTCTCTGTTGAACATATCCCGCAAAATCAACTCTCCATTTTCAAAGATGAAGAGGGATGTTTTATCCAAAACGGTGTAAAAATGGAAAACATTGCCTTCCCCTTTTTTCAATAAAAAATAAAAATCTCCTTTTTTTAAGTAATACTGATTTTCGAATTGAATCAATTGCAGTACCCATTTTTCCATTTGAGAACCCATCACCCATTCACCCAGCACTTTTCTTTTTTTCGACCGTTCCATTCGTAAAAAATTACTGGCCATGGCACACAATTGATCCATATCCAAGCCCGCTTCAGGTTTTTCCTCTAAAATCCGCAGCGCTAAATCGAATTCCTGTTGCAAAGCAATTTCCTTGCCATTGTACCAAAACAACCGATTGTTCATAGCAAAATTGGGATAAGCCGTTGGCCAAGTATTCTTCTCTTTTCCTTCCAATAGTTGAAAAAAACAGCGGGAACTAATGTCGGAAAATCGGGTATGCGCGTGTATACTCAGCAAAGTAAAGGCGGCCTTTTTTCCCACTTTTTTGGGGTCTGGAAATCCATATTTTTCTACCAAATAGGCAGCCTTCAACCGATTTAATACAGTGACTGAATCCATTGGGATTTTCAAGGAAGTATTGTCGCGATCAAAAGCATACAAGGAGCGCCAATATTTCTCCACTTTCCTATCGTTTTTTAAAGCATCGATTTCTTCTTGGAAATAGGAAAATTCTATCTGTGCAAAAACAGAGGTGGACAAAAGCAAACCAAAAAACAGAAAGACGATTCGCATGCAATTTTGTGTTTGAAGGTGGTTACCGCAGTACTTCCAACTCTTGGTCAATAATAGCGCTCAAGCGTTTGTATTCACCATCAAAGTCGTGTTCATTTTTGAAACGAAAATCGGCCGTTTCAACATAGGGCTCCAAATATTTCTCATAACAAGGAATCACATGATTGTTCCATTGATACAAAATTTCTTCTCTGGTATATCCTCTTGTTTCTTGATCTCGGTACAAGCGTCTATCCAGTTGAACCACTGGATCCACCTCCATAAAAACACTGAAATCGAGCAATGGAAGGATTTCATCGTAATGAAAAAGAAACAACCCTTCCACGATTATAAAATCAGACGGACGAAGGGTAATTAGAACATTTTTATTGGGAGGTGAGTTGAAATGGTATTCTTTTACTTCAATTGAACGACCTTCTCGCAAGGCGGTTAAGTCGGAAATCAACCTTGATCGATCCAAAGCTGTCGGTAAATCAAAATTCACCTGTCCGTTTTCGTCAATCAATTGTTGCTCGATAGGTAAATAATAATTGTCCATGGAAAAAACAGTCGGTTTTAAACTTTCATAACCCGCTGCCAATTTTCGCAACAAGGTTGTTTTTCCTGAGCCACTGCCTCCACAAATTCCTATAATCATCTCTCTTCCGCTGTTCAATTCTCCTGAGGAGCAAAGGTACTATCTTCTTTTTAACTTTCTCTGAAAAATTCTTTCTTGAAACAGTGTGAAGAAATTACTCGATTGACTGCTAATTTTTGCATATCGTTAACTTTCTTCCGACTTTTGTCGTTATTAAAGACGGGGACTCATTTCCCTATTTTGGCAAAAACGAAGTCGATTTTAGTGTGACAAAGCTCTACTCCATCCTCCGATAATTCTAAAACATGATTAACAAACTTTTATTCTCCGCTTTTCTTTTGACAATTGGCTTTGCTCATGGGCAAACAGTTTCGGGAATTTTTCCGCCGAATTTTAAGGACAAAGTGCCAGCGGCCACCTCTTTTTACGTGACCGAAAAGGTGGACAATGCGCTAGAAAGATTAATTGTTCAAGCCGATCGCTTAGAATCCATTGATAAAATGATGCGCTTTGGGAAAGAACTTCCTTCCAACATCGATTTTCGAAGTGTGGCCAACAAATTTGAAATGCCCAACGGACGAACCTTGTATCAATATGGAATCAAATCCAAAGGTGCCTTGTCTATCAATTTAATTTTAGAAAACTTTCAATTGGCCGAAGGAGCCTATCTTTTTCTGACTGACCCAATTTCAAAAGAATTTATTGGTGCCTACACGGCTGCCAACAACAATGAAGCGAAAGTTTTGGGAACCGAATTGCTCAAAACCGACGAGATTGTGGTGGTTTTGGATGAACCGGCTCAGGCAAACTTTGCTTCCAATTTTACGATTACCACCATCGTGCACGGATTTGATGATTTAGAAACATTGGCCAAAGGTTTGAATACCTCGGGTGATTGTCATTACGACGTGAATTGTCCCATTGGGGCGGGTTATGAATTGCAACGAAATTCGGTTGCCATGATCGTCAACGGTGGGGGATTTTGTACGGGGTCGTTGGTGAACAATACGTCAGGATCCATTATTCCCTATTTCATCACGGCACGGCATTGCAGCAGCAATCCAACCAATTGGGTTTTTCGTTTTCGATGGGAGGCGCCTGCCGGTCAGACTTCCTGTGCAACTTCAACCCCTTCTGGCGACGGACCATCCACCATGAACGTAAATGGCGCCGTCATGAAAGCTACCAATGGCAACTCGGATTTCCTTTTGGTTAAACTCAACAGCCTTCCGGATCCTTCGTGGTCCATTTTTTACAATGGTTGGGACAACACGGATATCAGTAACGTCACCAATGCCGCGGGGATTCACCATCCGGATGGTGACTTAAAAAAAATTAGTTTAGAAGAAAATCCTTTGCTGCAACAAACTATAAGCTTCAATGGGTCACAAGACAGAACGTGGGTTGTCAACAATTGGGATTTCGGTGCTACCGAACCAGGATCTTCCGGTTCCCCTTTGTTCAATCAACAAAAACGATTGATTGGCGTTTTGAGTGGAGGAAATTCAGCCTGTAGCGGAACATCCGGAAACGGTCAGCCGGATTATTATGGCCGATTTGGATACGGTTGGGACAATTCCCCCCTTGCCAGTGGTAGATTAAAAGACTGGTTGGATTCTACGAATACTGGTGCTTCGATTATTGATGGTGTAGATCCATTTATTGGCAATGATTTAGTCGATGGTTCACTCGGAAATTTAATGGGTGCGCCTGCATCCTTGTGCGATAGTATGGCCAATCTTTCTTTTACTTTATTGAACAGTGGCTTGGATACTTTGCATACCGTTTACCTAGAATATGGCTTTAACAGTGCTTTTGATTTGAACTACACCTGGTCAGGAAATTTGGCCACTTACGAGAATGTTATCCTAACGTTGCCCGGACTTACGGTTCCGCACGGCATGAATACCTTCTCGGTTCGGGTAGTGAATTCCAATGGAATAACCGATCAAGATATTTCAAACAACGAAATTACAACGGTCATCAATCGCTTAAACAATGATTTTACGGCCAAACTTGCCTTGGACCTCGATTGCTATGGTTCTGAAACCTCATGGGAAATCAAAAACAACAATGGAATTGTTTTGTACAGTAGTCCTGGTTATGCCGACGACACGCAAGGTACTTACAACTATCTTTTTTGCTTGGAAAATGGCTGTTATTCCATCATTTTTTATGACCAATACAGTGATGGCATGTCCGGATGTGCGAGCGCCGACGGTGGAAACGGTTCCTTTGTTTTGTACAATTATGTCAATGGAGATATTCTGGCGGAACTCGCAGAAAATGATGCAAATTTTGGCAACCAGTACGAACAAATCTTTTGCGTTGGGGCACCGACTGGCTTAGGCGAAATTCCATTGGAAAATAGAGTTTGGCTATTCCCGAATCCAGGCACAGATCAGTTGAACATTCAAACCGAAAATCTACAGGTTTCGACCATTTCTGTTTATACCGTTACAGGTCAAGCAATCTTTCATCAGATTGTAAACGCCGAAGCTGCTTCATTGAACACCAGCGATTGGCCAGCTTCTTTCTACCTCATTAAAATTTCGACGAACCAAGGAGATTTGATTCAACGTTGGATCAAACAATAAGAAATGAAAAAGGAGCGTCTCGAACGCTCCTTTTTTTTTATCCTTGTTTGACAAAAATATTTTTCGGTTCCGTAAAGAAACGCAACGCTTCCCAACCGCCTTCTCGACCAACGCCTGAAGCTTTCACGCCTCCGAAAGCTGTTCTCAAATCGCGTACCAACCAATCGTTGATCCATACCAAACCAGCATCTAGTTTGTCTGCCACGCGGTGCGCACGAGATAAATGTTGTGTCCAAACCGTTGCGCTCAAACCATAACTTGTAGAATTGGCCATCATCAACACTTCTTCTTCCGTATCAAAAGGGGTAATGGTAACAACCGGTCCAAAAATTTCTTCTTGATTCGTTCGGCAATCGTAGGCCAAGCCTTCAATGATCGTTGGCGCTAAAAAATACCCTTCATCGTGCGGTGCTGGCAATAAAATTCGCTTTCCGCCCGTTAAAATGGTTCCGCCTTCTTCCTTGGCTAATTCCACATACGACAATACTTTCTCCATGTGTGGTTTTGATACAACGGCACCCATCTGTGCAGCAGGATCTTGTGGGAAAGAAACATTCGTTTTGCTAATTTTCGCCACAAAAGCATCCTTAAATTTTTCATAAATAGGTCGCTCCACAAAAATCCGTGAACCGCACAAACAAATTTGCCCTTGGTTCGCAAAACTAGAACGAATGGTGGTCTTCAACATTTCATCGAAATCACAATCAGCGAAGATGATATTCGGGTTTTTGCCCCCCAATTCCAACGACAATTTTTTAAACATCGGTGCAGCCGTTCGGGCAATGTATTCTCCGGTTTTCGTTCCACCCGTAAACGAAATTGCTTTGATTTTTTTGTGTTTCACAATGGCATCACCAGCGCTGGTTCCCAAACCGTGAACAATGTTCAAAACGCCCGCTGGCATTCCCGCGGCAATACACACCTCACTCAATAAGTAAGCGGTATACGGTGTGATTTCAGAAGGTTTCGCAACAACGCAATTTCCAGCAGCCAAGGCAGGGGCAATTTTCCAGGAAAACAAATACAAAGGCAAATTCCACGGAGAAATACAACCGACAATTCCGATGGGTTTACGCGTCGTGTAATTGAAACCAACTCCTTCCATGTAATGCGATTCGTTGGCAAAATGGCGAATGGCGCTCGCGAAAAATGAGAAGTTCGAAACCGCTCGCGGAATGTCGACATGATTCGCCAAGGAAACCGGTTTCCCATTGTCTTTCGCTTCCGCTTCCGCAAACTCTTGCATTCTGGCTTCAATTCCATCTGCCACTTTTTGCATGATTTTTCCACGGGCTTCCCCCGACAAATTTGCCCAAGCTGGAAATGCAATTTCGGCAGCTTTCACCGCCAATTCGATGTCTGTTTCATCCGAATCCGGAATCAAAGAATAGACTTTTCCCGTCGCTGGTTCATAATTATCAATATATTTCCCTGCATTTGGTGCTACTAATTCTCCACCGATATAATTTCTTAATTTTTCCATAATCTTATTTTTCTTGCTCCAAACGATGAATATCCAGCATCATTTGATCCACTTCTTTGGCGTTGGTACCGTCGTAATAACCACGAATTCTTCGCTGCTGATCCACCAAAACAAAATTGTTGGTATGAATAAAATCATTGCCCGCGTCTCCCATGTTTTCAGCTTCAGCTGGTTTTAGCAAAAAGAAGGATTTTCGAGCCAAAGCATACAAGTCTTCTTTTTCTCCTGTCAACAATTGCCATTGCGGCAACATGGCACCTAGCTGATCTGCATGACGTTTCATTTGGGCAACCGTATCCACTTCTGGATTGACTGTAAAACTTAAAATGACCAACTTTTTATCCCCTTTGAAATGCTCTTGCACCCGCGTCATCTGCTTGTTCATTTTCGGACAAATGGAAGCACAGGTTGTAAAAAAGTACTCCGCCACCCAAATTTTGCCTTCTATTTCCTTGGAAGAAAAAGACTTTCCATCTTGGTTCGTAAATTCAAAATCAGCGATGGTATGACCAAATCCTTTTCGTAGCAAATCCGCGTCGACCAACGAATCATTCACATCCACAGGATTGATGATGGGCAATGGTTTGGGTGTTGGTTGCATATAGAAATAAGCAAAAGGAATTCCCGCACCAACAATTACCAACAACCAAATCCATTTTTTCATGATGCAAATTTAGTGGAAAAGTGCCAATTCTCTGTAATAATTGATACGCAATGAAGTGAAACGACTCAAAAGCGAATCGAAAGAAAAAATGTACCTTTGAAAAAAGCAAAGGAACCAAAAAATGAATACAAAATTACTCGCTCATATTTGCACAACACCAGGCGCTCCAGGATTTGAAGATAAAATCAGACAAGTGGTTTTGGAAGAAATCAAAGGATACGTTGATGAGGTTGAAATCGATAATTTGGGCAATGTATATGCCATCAAACGCGGCAAGTCCAACAAAAAAGTGATGGTAGGCGCCCACATGGATGAAATCGGGTTTATCGTAACGCACATCGACGACAAAGGCTTTATTCGTTTTCATACCTTGGGTGGTTTTGACCCAAAAACATTGACAGCACAGCGGGTAATTATTCACGGAAAGCAAGACATAATTGGTGTGATGGCCTCCAAACCCATTCACGTGATGACAACAGACGAACGCAACAAAGTGGCCAAGCTTTCGGATTATTTTATTGATACAGGTTTGACTGCAGAGGAAGTGAAATCCATTGTGACCATTGGCGATTCGGTGACACGAGAACGCGAATTCATTGAAATGGGGAAATGTGTTAACTCCAAATCTTTGGACAATCGATTGGCGGTTTTCATCTTGATTGAAACCCTTAAAAACTTAAAAGGAAAAGAAATTCCATTTGATTTGTATGGTGTTTTTACGGTGCAAGAAGAAGTAGGTGTGCGCGGAGCCAATGTGGCAAGTTTGCGCATCAATCCAGATTTTGGATTTGGATTGGACACCACAATTGCTTTTGATTTACCGGGTGCTGCTGCGCATGAAATGATTACCGAGCTGGGCAAAGGAACCGCGATAAAAATCATGGATGCCATGACCATTTGTGATACGCGCATGGTTCGGTATATGAAAGAAGTCGCCGATCGAAATAAAATAACTTGGCAACCGGAAATCTTAACAGCTGGTGGAACGGATACCGCTGGAATTCAGCGAATGACGGAAGGTGGTTCCATTGCAGGAGCCATTTCCATTCCAACTCGACACTTGCACCAAGTGATAGAAATGGCCCACAAAGAAGACATCCAAGGTTCCATCGATTTGTTAACCGCTTGTATTTCAGAAATGGATCAATTTTCAATGAATTATTAAACCAAATCCAAAATAGCCTTCCAAGGATTGAGCTATCTTTTTTAGAAATTTTGTGCAAAATGCAAAGTAAATTATTGGTTGCTGAATTTATTCACTAATTTTCTTGTTCTCAAATTAGCACAACTCTAATATGTTCAAGTTCATTTCTGTGAAAAAAATTGGCTCGATTCTAGTCGGAATCACTTTGGCTTCCCTAACTTATGGTCAAAAAACAGCCGTTGAATTGATTGATGCCTATCTTACAAACAACGAAAGCACAATTCCGTTGACAGTATCCAGTGCGTCGACTTGGGAACTGGTAAGAACTACTCCAGCTACAAACAAGGAAATTCAACATCATTATATTCGCCAAACGATTAACGGCTTGCCTGTCCTAAATGCTACGGCTGTTTTTGTACAAAAGAACCAATCGGTGATGCTGAGTGGAAATCGTTTCGTTTTCTCAAATGCAACGCCTTCCAACAGCGCAAATAAAAAAGAACCCGTTGCCTGTTTGAATTTGGCTTGGACAGCATTAACAAGTTCAGCAGCCAGCTCAAACAATCAAATTGAAATTCTCTCGGAGAATAAATTCAGCATTTCGAATCCAGATTATTCTCGTCAACAAATCCCGGTTGAACTCGCCTATTACTTTGATGGTTCTACTTTTCGATTGATTTATGAAATCAGTATTGAGATGAAAGATGGAGATCATTGGTGGGATTTGTATGTTGATGCGTCTACGGGTGAAATCGTAGAAAAAACGGATTGGGTGGTTTCCTGTTCGAACGAAAATTATTCCCAAGAAAATCAATTCAAACATCAATCCTTGCAGCAAAAAGGCATGAGTCAATTGATGATGATGCCTCCGCCACCACCACAAAACGACAGTTACAGGGTTTTTGAAATTCCTACTGAAAGTCCGAATCATGGACCGAGAACTTTGGCCGTTGGCCCTTTCAATGCTATCGCTTCTCCTTTTGGCTGGCACGATGACAATGGGGTTGCTGGCCAAGAATATACAACAACGCGTGGCAACAATGTACGCGCTACAGAAGATGCCAATGATGACAATTTACCGGGTTACTCGCCAGATGGTGGAGCCAATCTAATTTTTGATTTTCAATACAGCGCTGGGAATCCTGATACGTATTTGGACGCAGCGATAACCAACTTGTTTTACATGAACAATATCATGCATGACGTTTGGTATCTGTACGGATTTGATGAAGAAAGCGGCAACTTTCAAGAAAATAATTATGGTCAATCTGGTTTTGGTGGTGACTTTGTGAATGCCGATGCACAAGATGGCAGCGGTACAAACAATGCCAATTTTTCAACGCCTCCGGATGGAAGCAATCCACGAATGCAAATGTACATTTGGACAGATTCACCCACCTCGGAATATTTGGTCCTGAACTCCCCTTCTACCTTAGCGGGCGGCTATGCATCTTCAATTGCCAGTTTTGCCCCTCAACCTCCGGTGGTTCCAATCACAGAAGATATAATCATGGTAAACAGTGGAGGAACCGAACCCATGGATGCTTGCAATACAATTATTAATTCATCGGAAGTATTTGGTAAAATTGCGTTGGTAAAAAGGGGGTCATGTACCTTTGCCATCAAAACCCAAAACTGCCAAAATGCTGGAGCCTTAGCAGTGATCGTTATCAATAATACGATAGGCGCACCTATCACTATGGGCGGAACGCCTACTGGTCCAATAAATATTCCGGCAATTATGATCTATCAGGCAGATGGTAATTCCATTATCAATAGTTTAAATTCGTCAATAACGGTGAATGGAAGTATTTCTGATGCGGCTCCATTATCCTCTACCGATAGTGATCTGGATAACATGGTTATCGCGCATGAATATGGTCACGGAATCTCTAATCGTTTGACTGGTGGACCCGACAATACAAATTGTTTGAACAATGAAGACCAAATGGGTGAAGGTTGGTCTGACTGGTTTGGATTGATTTTAACCATTGAACCCGGTGATTTGGGAACTGATATTCGCGGAGTTGGTACCTACGTTCAGAACGAATCCACGACGGGTCCAGGGATTCGACCAGCTCCTTACAGTACTGATTTTTCGGTTAATGGTTATACCTATGATGCCACTAACTCCTCGTCAATTTCGATGCCACATGGTATCGGTTTCGTTTGGTGCACTGCATTGTGGGATCTAACGTGGGATTTCATTGAGGAATACGGTTTTGATGCAAATGTTTATTCAGGAACGGGTGGCAACAACAAAATGATGGAATTGGTAATTGAAGCCATGAAACTGCAACCTTGTTTTCCTGGAGCTGTAGATGGTCGTGATGCCATTTTATTAGCGGATCAATTGCTTAATAATGGGGCAAACGAATGTCTCATTTGGAAGGCGTTCGCAAAAAGAGGGTTGGGATTCAATGCGAGCCAAGGAGACTCGGACGACCGAACTGATCAATTCGAAAACTTCTCAGTTCCACAAATTTGTATTGCTGATTTGGAAGAAACCGATGCGGCAAATCAACTCAACGTTTACCCGAATCCAACGAATTCAGAAATCTATATTACTTCTATTTCACAGCCTATTCAAAGTATTTCAATTCAAGATATCAACGGGCGAACCATTCAAGTTTTACATCAATTGAATACCAAGAAAGTTGAAATCAATTTTTCAGATTTTCCTGCTGGGATTTATTTTGTTGTTGTTCAACAAGATGAAATTACAACGACAAGAAAAGTGATAAAAAAATAACAGTGAATTGAACAAAATACACCAAAAGCGAAAGTCCCAAAAAGGTTTTCGCTTTTTTTTCGGAAAATCCACCGGATAAAAATGGTAGATTTTCTCTAACTTTATCCCTATGTCTAAAGTAAAATCAGCCTTTTTCTGCCAAAATTGTGGTTATGAAGCGCCAAAATGGTTAGGAAAATGCCCGTCCTGCAATGAATGGAACACTTTTGTTGAAGAAAGAATTGAAAAAAAGGTGCCACAAGCCGTTGCTTTTTCCTCTACTTCAAGCAAAGCCGTCCCTCAAACCATTCAGACGATTTCGACAGACGAAGGCATGCGGATGCAATTGATCGATCAAGAACTTTCGCGGGTTCTAGGTGGCGGATTGGTACTCGGTTCCCTGATCTTATTTGGTGGCGAACCAGGCATTGGTAAATCCACCTTAATGCTTCAATTGGCGATTAAAAATAAAGACATCAAAGTGTTGTACGTTTCGGGGGAAGAAAGCGAACAACAAATCAAAATACGCGCGGATCGTGTGGGGATAGAAAACCAAGAATGCTTTATCTTGTCCGAAACGCATTTACAACAAGTTTTTAAACATGCCGAAGATATTCAACCGAATATTCTTATCATTGATTCCATACAAACGCTCTATTCCTCGGATATAGAAAGCACACCTGGCAGTGTTTCACAAGTGAAAGAATGCACGGCTCAATTGCTTCGCTACGCGAAAACAACAAACGTTCCTGTCTTTTTAATTGGACACATTACCAAGGAAGGATCTTTGGCCGGACCAAAAGTATTGGAGCACATGGTCGATTGTGTGTTGCAATTTGAAGGTGATCGACAGCATGTTTATCGTTTGTTGCGCGCCGTGAAAAATCGTTTTGGCAGCACAAATGAATTGGGGATATACGAAATGGTGGGCGGTGGCCTGCGCGAAGTTTTAGACCCAACCGACATACTCATTCACCACAAAGATTCTGCCCTCAGTGGAATTGCACTAGCGGCCACCATGGAAGGCATGCGACCTTTGATGATAGAAGTCCAAGCGTTGGTCAGTACAGCGGCGTATGGAACACCTCAGCGTTCGTCTACAGGCTTTGATGCCAAACGACTGAATATGTTGCTGGCCGTCATGGAAAAACGCTGTGGATTCAAGCTGGCTGCAAAAGATGTATTCTTGAATATTACCGGCGGCATTAAAGTCGTCGATCCGGCAATGGATTTGGCCGTAGTTGCGGCAGTTCTTTCCTCAAATACTGATTTGTCTTTGGATTCCAAAACAGCCTTAGCCGCCGAAGTTGGACTTTCAGGAGAAATCAGACCCGTTAGTCGAGTTGAACAACGAATTGCGGAAGCTCAAAAACTAGGCTTTGAACGCATCATTATTTCCAAATATTGCAAAGGCATTGATCCGAAAAACTTCTCGATTAAAGTCGTTTTGTGCGGTAAAATGGAAGAGGTTGTAAAAGCGCTGTTTGCTTAATTTATTCTGGAATTTTCACTTTAGCATTTTGCTTGTCCAATAAATCCAAGTATTTGTTCATCACAAAATGCTCTTCGCTGAACAAATTTTCTTGTCGATTATCAGTTTCCTTTAATTTGATGCAACGAACAAAACGTCGAACGGCATTTCTATCGTTTAGAATCAAGCCTGGAACTTCCACATTTTGGCCCGTGTCATCTTTGGCTACCATGGTGAAATAAGAAGAATTGCAATGTTTTTTCTCGCCAGTACGAATGTTCTCCGACTCCACACGCAAACCAATTACCATGGATGTTCTTCCCGTATAATTGACAGAAGCCTTTAAGTTGATCATTTCGCCGACTTCAATAGAATTTAAGAAATCAACCTTATCAACCGAGGCGGTGACAGCATAATTTCCAGAATGTTTGGACGCACAAGCAAATGCCACTTGATCCATGAGATTCAAAATATATCCCCCATGAATTTTCCCGCTAAAATTGGAATAAGAGGGTAACATCAACTGAGAAAGCACGACCTGTGATTCTTTCGCTGTTTTGAATTTTTTGAGCTTTTCCATTTTCAAATAATTAAACCGTTGTACAAACAAGATAATAAATCCCCATCATTCCCAGGATGGCTTCACCAAAGAAGGACAAATAAAACTCCTTTTGTTTGGATAGAAGAAGTCCCCAATAGAATAAAATCAAACAAGTAAATAAGACGAATAATTTCCAATTCACCTCAAAGGCAGATACCTGATAAACCAGAACAATCGATACCAAAAAAGCAGACAAAAGAATACTTCGTTTCTCGCCCAACAGTTGTGGAATTGTTTTTTGAGCGGGAGAATCAATGGCTACATCTGGAATATCAAAAAGAAGCGCAATGGCGAAAATATATATGAATTGTGCCAAGTAAAGGCCATCTCCAAAATAGCGTAAATCTTTTGAGGAATTGAAACTTGACAGGCATATCACAATTAACCAATAAACAATAGTAACCCAAAAAACTTTGGCATACGGCAACTCTCTTAAATTTTTGTTTCGCACGCGAACAACATAAAAAGTGGCGATTAAAATGGCCAAATTTCCTGGCAAAATAATCAACGGTTGTTCTAAACAATATTTTATTCCCAATACAAAAGCGGCTATAATTGAAAAGAAAAGCAAGACGCGCACCGCCGTTTCATTTGATTTCATCCATTTGATTCGGTTGCTCTCGATAACAATTTGATTGGTTTTCACCTTGTAGAGGCGATGACCCAAATAAACGCTCAACGTTCCTGAAAAAATAAGCCAAAAATCAGACTCTGCATGTACGAAGCGAGAAAATCCATACGAATAGATGGCTGCGCAAAAACTCACCCAGATATTGCTGTAAACCAAATAGTTTAGCGTTTTAATTTTTCTAGAATTAAGTGAAATACTTCGTCAACAGAAATTTCAGAAAGGCAGGTGCACGATTCCTTGCTTGCGTGTGGACAATCTTCCCGTGCTGTGATTGTCGCGCTGTTTTTTCCCAATGGTTTCCATCGACCAGGATGCATCGGTTTCTTAGGCGTAAAAAGGCCAATGCAATTTTTATTCAAGCTTCCGGCAATGTGCAAGGGTCCTGTTGAACAAGCGACCAAAAAATCCGATTGGTCGATGAAAGAAATCAATTCCTCTAAGGAAAATTGACCTGTTGTATCGTAACAATTTCCGTCAAATTCAATTCCTTGTCGAATCGCGAGACCTTCCTTTTCGGTTCCTGTGAAGTACACCGCAAAATCCTTTTCGACTAATTTCTTGGCTAATTCGTTGTATTTTTCAATCGGCCATTCTACCGCACTTCCTTGTGATTTGGCGTGTAAAATGATTTTTTTTAAGTTGTTTTGAAACGGCAAAGGAATATCTTTCGGGCTGGCTTTGAAATACGTCAGCGTATCGTTCAGAGATTCGAAAGACGGTAATTCAGCATATCCCAACGGCTCCAACAAGTGAAAATTCAATTGTGCTTCATGAAAGACTGAGTTTTTCCGTGTAAAATCAACACGGTGATTGCACGTCAAAAAATGAAACAGGCGGTGAGAAGTCCCAATGCGATGTGGGATTTTTGCTTTTTTCGCCAGTTGGGCAATTGCTTTGTTTGGAAAGACATGTACAATGGCATCTGCTTTTATAGACTTCAATCGCGACAGTTGATCTTCCAATGGAAGCTTCAGCAAATCCGTTGCGTTGATAATTTCATCCACTGCCAAACAGTGTTGAACGACTGGAATCGTATAATTACTTGCCAGAAAAACTATTTTCAAGTGGGGAAAATCCCGCTTGAGTGCAGCACAAATCGGTAATGTCAAGAGTACATCACCGATACTGTCCGTTCGGGAAATAATCACCGTGCCCTTCGCTATGTCAATCTTTTTGCTCACGATTCAATCTTCTTACTTCTTGGTATTTCACCACATTCGACAAGGCACTAATGCGCGCAATGTGAAACCCCATTTTTCCATCCAAAAATCCTTTTTTTACGACGTACATGCCGAAAAATCGACCCAAAGCACTAAGGTAGGGTTTTAGGAAGGAAGCATTTTTACCTGCTTCAAAATGTTTTCTTGCGGTTAACAGTGAATATTTGTCGGCTCTGGCACGATGATCTTCAAACGAATAATAGGAATAGTGCTCCAAATGACCCGACAACAAGGTTGTTTTCAACCCTTTTGAAAAACTGAGTGTTTCATGCACATGAGCCCCTTCCCATTTGCTTCCTTCTTTTGGGAAAATTCTCGTTTTTACATCTGGATACCAACCCGAATGTCTAATCCATTGGCCTAAATAATTGGTCATACGATTAACGGAATAGACACCTTGAAAACCTTTTTCTTTTTCGACCAAAAGAGCTTTTTTCAATGACTCGTCGACTGCCTCGTCGGCATCAATAGAAAATATATACTCATTCGAAGCGAGTGAATTCAAGTAATTTTTTGAGTCGGAATATCCTTGCCAGGCACGCTGTTCCACGCAGGCGCCTAATTCTTGACAAATTTGAAGGGTTTTATCGGAGGAAAAGGCATCCAAAACAACGATTTCATCTGCAATTCCTTTCAATGACAATAGACAGCGACCAATGTTTCTTTCTTCGTTCAAGGTGATAATAACAGCCGAAAGTTTACTCGCCATATTAATCGATTTCTACACTTTTAAGAATGGCTTCCACCTCTCGCAGCGGTTGTGTCCAAGAAGCGGTTGAAGGCGCATCTACGTAACCGCTTACGCATACCAATTTCTTGGTTTTCGGTTGAATAAAATGATAGGACCAAAAACAACCGCCAGGTCCGTGTTTGCCCAAGCCGGTGAACACAAACATGCCGCGCATTTCGAATACTTTCAATTTTCCACTTTGGTTGATGGAAGGATTTCCTTCAGGATAGACCATTTTTGTATATTGCGTGCCCATGTACATCCCTTCATACGAATAAGGAACATTGTATTTCAACATGGTATCGCGGGCTTGTAATAAGCTCTCCATCGAAAATTGAGAAGAATCTGTATAATCGTATTGATAAACTGTCAATCCCGAAAAAATGGTTCCAGCGTCTTGTTGACCTGACCCAACGAATTCGATTGGACGTGCAGCACTTGGAAATTCAATTCTGAAAAAATTCGTTCGGCTAGTGACCAATTTCGCTGCATCTGGCAACGCCATTTTAATACCAAAATTCTTTTTCAGCGCCTGATCGATGCTTCCGTTGGGTGTCTGCTTGTAATATTTGAGAATTCGCTCCCATTCCATGGTATCAAACTCCTCGTGCACATTTCTCAATCCATATTTGCACGTTTCCACCAACTGATTGTAATCCTTACCGATTACCTCAATCACCAATTGGTCGGTTGCCCAGACACCGATTCGTTTTTCAATCTTTCCTTTGTCGCCCGATAATTTTGGATCAATGGAAAGAAAAAGTGTATTTCGGTATCGTTTTACACCTTCGGTAAAATGAGCCGGTGTTTTGTGAATCAAATCAAAGGTTGCCACATCCGGAAAATACGGCATGATGAACTGCGTTAAATTTGAATCGAGCATCTGTTTTATTTCAGAATCCCAAAGATCTTGATCACAAACGACCAAAATCTCACCCACTTTTCCCGTTACAGCAATACCCGCTGGTTGATACAATTTCGAATCAAAATCGCATGAATTCAAAGCGAAAACCATAGCCAGAAGTGAGATGAATCCTGCTTTCATACTCCAATTATTTAACGCGTAATTTTTGACCAATATCCAAACGACTCACATTCACGCCTGGATTCAATCTTTTCAATTGCGTTTGCGTCAATCCATGGCGTTGGGCAATTTTTGAGAAAGTATCACCGGAACGAACTGTGTACGTTTTTACTACCGGTTTTGGTTTCACAGGTGCTGCACCCGCTTTACCTCCGATTTTCAATCGTTGTCCTGCGTTTAGCCTAGTTCCAGTAAGATTGTTCCAACTTTGAATATCGGCAATGGTTACGCCATATTCTTGGGCAATGCTATTCAGTGATTCCCCTCGTCGAACGGTATGTAAAATTACTTTTCCTTCGTCAACCACTTTCACGGCCGGCACGACCGGTCCATTTTCTTCTACTACAGCAGTTGTAGAATCCAACAAAGCAGTGGAATCCAATACTGGTTCTTCTACTTTTACTGGGGCATACAATTGGTCCTCAATTGGGATAATTTTTCCGATCTCAATCATCGGTCCTGTAATGCACTGTGGCGGATCTGTTTTTGGAATGTAATTGGTTTTGTAAATTGGATTCAAGGCTTTGATTTCATCCAAATCCCAGCCTGTCAATTCCGTAATTCTCTCCATTCGAACGCCATTTTTCAAACAAAGCGTATCGAGTTGGGCATTGTGAATTTTCGCGGGAAAAGGAACAATATTGTGTTCTTTGTGGTAGGTCAATAAATAAGCCGCTCCAATGAAATTAGGAACATATCCTTGTGTTTCTCTCGGTAAAAAAGGACGCACTTCCCAATAAGTTGTTTTTCCTCCAGAACGTCGAATGGCTTTGTTCACATTCCCTGGTCCAGCGTTGTATGCTGCCAGCGCCATGTTCCAATCGTTATAAATCTCGTAGAGTTTTTTCAAATAACGACAAGCCGCATCGGTTGCCAAAACGGGATCCATTCGTTCGTCGATGTAGGAGTTTTCATTCAATCCATAATACAAACCTGTGCGGTACATGAATTGCCACAAACCCAAAGCTCCCGCTCTCGATTTCACTTGCGGTCGCAATCCACTTTCAATTACCGCCAAATATTTCAGTTCAACGGGCATATCGTATTTCGCCAATGTTTCTTCAAACAAATCGAAATACAAAGCACTTCTGCCCAAAACCACCCGCGCAAAGTTGCGTCGATTGGCCACAAAATATTTGACAATCGACAAAGAAGGGGCATTGCAAGCAAACTCAAACGGACTCATGTTGTCTAGTAAAGCCAATCGCTGGCAATATACTTCGTCTGAAAATTCAGGAATTTCGTTGGCTTCGTAATTCAGTGCCTTCATGATGGAATCGTAGTTGGTCCCATTTGCATATTCTGCATAAAAAGCGTTTAAACTTTGTTCTACCATCGAAACAAATCGCTCACCTTCGGGGCTAACGGTAACTTGCGCTGCCGCGTTGAAACTGATTCCTATTAAAAAGGCGATGATTGCTTTCTTCATTCTCTATTTTTGTGCTAATTCTAGCAATTCATTACAAAAACCGTACATTTCTTTTTCTTCGAAGTTTCGCGCCATGATTTGGATACCAAATGGCAATCCTTCTGCATTTTTTCCAATAGGAAGCGAAATAGCTGGATTCCCCGTCAAGTTCGCATGTACGGTAAAGATATCTTGCAAATACATTTGTATCGGGTCTTTCACACCATTCAACGGAAAAGCAGCCGCAGGTGTCGTAGGCGTCAAGATAAAATCTACATCTGCCAAAATTTCGTCTGTTCTTCTTTTCAGAACCGCTCTCACTTTTTGACCTTTGGTATAGAACGCATCGTAATAACCATGTGACAAAACGAAAGTTCCTGCCATTATTCTGCGCTGTACTTCCGGACCAAATCCTTCCGAACGTGATTTTTTATACGTTTCTTCAACACCAACTGCCACTTGACTTCTGTGTCCGTAGTGAACCCCATCGAAACGGGATAAGTTGGACGAAGCTTCTGCTGTTGTCAACACATAATACGTGGGCACCATGTAATCCAAATACGGAAAACTCACCTGTTGTACTTCGTGACCGGCTGCTTTCAATTGTTCAATTGTTGAATCCAATTGTTTTTTCACTGCAGGATCGAGTCCTTCGTGGTTCAAACATTCAGAAATAACAGCAATTTTCTTTTTTCCTGTGTTTTCAAAATTGGTATAGTCTGCAACCGATTTTGAAGAGGAAGTTCCATCGTTTTCATCTTTTCCAGCCATTATTTCCAAAAGAAGCGCATTGTCTTCCAATGAATTGGTAAACGGTCCGATTTGATCGAACGACGAAGCGTAAGCAATCAATCCAAAACGACTGATTCGACCGTAGGTTGGTTTCATACCAAACGTTCCAGTAAACGATGCTGGTTGACGAATCGAACCACCTGTATCGCTTCCCAAAGCTACTGTGCACAAACCTGCCGCAACTGCAGCCGCTGAACCTCCAGAAGAGCCACCAGGAACCAAACTTTTATTAATCGGGTTTTTTACTGGACCGAATGCTGAATTTTCATTGGAAGAACCCATCGCAAATTCATCGCAATTCAGTCGGCCAATAATCACCGCATCTTCCGCCAATAATTTTGCTACTACCGTAGCGGAGTAAAGCGAGGTAAAACCTTCTAGAATTTTGGAGGATGCCGAAACTTTGTGGTCTTTGTAACAAATATTGTCTTTCAAACCAATCACCATTCCGGCCAGTCTACCCGCATTGCCGTTTTTGATTTTCTCATCAACTCGCTGCGCTTGCTCCAAAGCAGATACTTCGAACACTTCCAAAAAAGCATTCAAATCACGGTTTTCTTCAATTCTATTGAGATAGGTTTTGACGATGTCTACCACAGATAGACCATCAGCCAAAGCCATTTTTACTTCGCTGTAGTTCTTCAACATGTATAAAAAAGAGTTATTTTACCTCTGTATCTTTCGACACTTCCTCGGATGGATCTTTTGCTGTCGCATCTTTGAATTCTTTCACTCCTTTTCCTAATCCTTTCATCAATTCTGGAATTTTTTTACCTCCAAAAAGAAGCAATGCAACAACCAAAATAGCAATTACCTGCCAAGGACCGAATACGCCTAAAATCATCATAATCTAAAATTTTACACAAAGTTAGCTAAAATAAGCGTGCAAGATACGCCTTTCTCGTGATTCTGAATTGCGAAAAATGCATAAAAAAAGCCGTTCTCGTAAAGAAAACGGCTTACAATTCTATTAAAGGATTGCTTACAATTTACGTGCAACTTCCACCTCTTCGAATGCTTCCACGATATCACCCACTTTGATGTCGTTGAATTTATCAATGTTCAAACCACATTCGTAGTTGTTTTTCACTTCTTTCACGTCGTCTTTGAAACGTTTTAACGAGCCCAAATGACCTGTGTGAACGACAATTCCGTCGCGGATAACGCGTATTTTTGACGTACGCTTGATGGTTCCATCCAAGACATAACATCCTGCAATGGTTCCCACTTTCGTGATGTCGAATGTTTCGCGAATTTCGGCAGAACCCAATACTTTCTCTTCGATATCTGGTGACAACATGCCTTCCATCGCCGATTTGATTTCTTCGATTGCTTTGTAGATGACAGAGTACAATCGGATATCGATTTCTTCTTGTTCGGCCAATTTTCTTGCTCCTAATGTCGGTCTCACTTGGAAACCTACGATAATTGCATCGGATGCAGAAGCCAAGTTGACATCGGCCTCGGAGATGGCTCCAACACCTTTGTGAACTACCCGGATGGCAATTTCTTCCGTTGACAAGTTCAACAAGGAATCCGCCAAGGCTTCGATGGAACCATCCACGTCACCTTTCACGATCAAGTTCAACTCCTTGAAATCGCCAATCGCCAAACGACGACCGATTTCATCCAACGTAATATGTTTCGTTGTACGCAAACCTTGTTCACGGTACAATTGTTCTCTTTTCGTAGCAATTGTACGCGCCTCACGCTCGTCTTCCAAGATGTGGAATTTGTCCCCAGCACTTGGCGCACCGTTGATACCCAAAATCTGAACGGGACAAGAAGGGCCTGCTTCTTTCAAAATTACACCGTGTTCATCATGCATAGCTCGAACACGACCGAAATTTCTTCCAACCAATACGATATCTCCCACATGCAAGGTTCCAGATTCCACCAACATGTTGGTTACATATCCTTTTCCTTTGTCCAATGAAGATTCGATCACCGTACCCAAAGCTCGTTTGTTTGGATTGGCTTTCAAATCCAACACGTCTGCTTCCAACAATACTTTTTCCAATAATTCTTCGATGTTCAACCCTTGTTTGGCTGAAATTTCTTGACATTGGTATTTTCCACCCCATTCTTCCACCAAGATATTCATGGCTGACAATTGTTCGCGGATTCTGTCAGGATTTGCTCCTGGTCTATCAATTTTATTAATGGCAAATACCATCGGTACGTCTGCAGCTTGCGCATGAGAAATCGCCTCTTTTGTTTGTGGCATCACGTCATCATCTGCCGCCACAATAATGATGGCAACATCCGTTACTTGTGCACCACGAGCACGCATCGCCGTAAAGGCTTCGTGACCTGGTGTATCCAAGAATGTCAAACGACGTCCGTTTTTCAAGACCACAGAATACGCACCAATGTGCTGCGTGATTCCTCCGGCTTCTCCTTCGATTACGTTTTCATTTCGAATTCTATCCAACAAGGATGTTTTACCGTGATCGACGTGTCCCATCACCGTAATGATTGGTGGACGTGCCACTAAATCTTCTTCTTTGTCTTCAACAACCGTGATGGCATCTTGTACTTCAGCACTCACGAATTCCGTTTGGAAACCAAATTCTTCCGCTACAATTTGAATCGTTTCGGCATCCAAACGTTGGTTGATAGAAGCAAAAATACCCAATGACATACAAGCTGAAATGACTTGAGTTGGTTGAACACTCATCATACTTGCCAACTCTGAAACGGTCACAAACTCAGAAAGCTTAATGAATCTTTCTTGTGCTTCTTGTTCCATCATTTCCATCTCACGACGTTGTGCATTTACATCACGTTTCGCTCGACGGTTTTTAGACGCTTTGGATTTCCCTCCCTTATTGGAAAGTCTTGCCAAAGTATCCTTGATTTCTTTTTCAATATCCTTCTCGGTAATTTCTGCCTTCGGTGTTCTTGGGGCATTTTTATCGAATCGTTTGTTGGCAGCTCCTCCGCCTCCGTTGGCTCCACGCGGTCCGTTCCCATTTCCAGCATTTGGATTGGGTGTACCGGGTGCATGCGTTGGTTTTGCAGGATCTGGTTTTTTAATTCTTTTGCGTTTTTTACGATCGGCATCGCTCGGTTTGTTGGACGTTTTCGGTCGTTCAACCGGTAATTCTATTTTACCCAAAACAGTAGGACCCGTCAATCTTCTGGATTCTACACGAATGGTTTCAATTTCTTTTGGCTCCTCTTTTGGTGCCTCAGTCTTTACTGGTTCAGCCGGTTTTGGAGCAGATGCCATGACTTTTTTCGTAACTTCAGCGGCTGCGGCTTTCTCTTCTTTTTTCTCTTCCTGTGTTTTTTTGTTCGGACGAGTTTTGGAATTGATAGCATCCAAATCTATTTTTCCAATCACTTTCAAATCAGAAGTTGATTCTTCGGTTTTGGGTTGTTCCACCACAACTTCTTCTTTTGCCACTTCTTTTGCCGTTTCTTGAACAGGTTCTGGAGTTGGCTCAGGTGTTGGTGTTGGCTCAGGCGCTTTTTCGACAACTGTTTCTACAATTGGTTCCGGCTCAGGAGCTGGTGCTGGTGTAGGAGTGGGAACAACTTCTTCCACAACTGGTTTTGAATCTTCTTTTGCTGGAGCCGCTTCTTCCCGCTGATCACGCAAAGAAATGGTTTCCCTTTTTTCACGAGAAGGCACAGGTTGTTTTGTTCTTTCTTTCAAAGAAAAGTCTGCAGCAAACTCTGTGCTCAACAATTCAAAATGATCTCCCTCCAACTTTGTATTTGGATTCGAATCAATTTTTATTCCTTTGGAATCAAGGAAATCCACCAATGTAGAAATTCCTACATTGAGTTCACCTGCTGCTTTTCCTAAACGTATTGGTCTATTCGCCATATATTCTTTTGTATCCTTTTTTATTTTATCAACTCACTTCAAGGACAAAAATGAGTTTAATTCGTTTTTTGCGCTACCAACGAATTGACGCAAATGTACTGTTAATTCCACAATTTTCAGAACAGTTACTGTGCTAATACCCTTTACACTAGTGCTTTTTAGTGTGCAAGCAATAAAAGAGGGGACAACGGTCCCCTTTTGAGTATTCCTAAAAATCAGGACAAAATTAGATAAATTATCTCGCTTTTACAAGCTTTGAAGGGGTAAGCCAACACATTCGTTTTTTTTACTACCCGTATTTATTGAGAAATATTCGATGCAAAAATAGTTTGTTAAATTTTTGTTGTCATCCGTTAAGCCTTTTTACGATGATTTATAATGTAATGTTTGCACACTGTTAATACGCTTCTAACGAGTTGGGGTGAACTTTGTAGTAAAATTAAATTGTATGAAAACTAAATTATTATTCCCTCTATTTATTTTATTTTCAAGTATTTATGGGTTCGGTCAAAATCCTGGACTTGCGATAAGTGAAATTTTTGTTAATCCAAGCGGGACGGATTCTCCTTATGAATGGGTAGAGCTTGTTGCCACGCAAAACATTGATTTTTCCCTTACTCCCTATTCCATTGTGGTGAGTAACAATGGAAATGCTACGGCCTTGGGCTGGGTACAAGGAGGTTCCATTACCTATGGTTTTGAAATTAACACTGGAAGTGTTTTAGCTGGAGATGTAGTTTATGTTGGTGGTTCACTTATGGCTCCAACCGGAACACAACTACGTGTGATAAATACCTTAACCACAAATGGTGATGGATTTGGAAATTCTGGTAGTGGGCCGTTTGGAAATGGTGGTGGAAATGCCGACGGTATTGCTGTATTCAGTCAGAGTATTTCTAGTATCACAGCCAGTTCAGTTCCTTCAGACGCTGTTTTTTATGGCACAGCCATTGGCGGAGCATCGCTCAATGCAACAGATGGTTACCAATTGCCGATCAATGACTTATACAATGGAGACAAGCTTTTATCCACGGCTTATTTCGCGCCAGAAGCAGGAGCAGGCTATATTAAAGCGACAGGAACATTCAATGTAATTTCCAACACTTGGGTAGGCACGCGCGCTTTTACAATTGATCCAGCATTTACAAACGACAGCACCGAAATTACCTTGGTAACCACCAATCCTCCGGGTTATGTTTCGGTTACTAACAGTATTCAAATTAGCTCTGAGGACAGCACAAGTGCAAATATTGCTGTTACCTTTAGCAATGCCAATAGCTCCGAAGCAAAAATAATCTTTGGCTTGTCGACTTGGACAAATGCAACCGCAAATGATGATTATACACTAACAAATGATACGTTGGTAATTCCAGCCAATCAAAATGGTACATTCTTTTTTCCAGTATCCATTGTGGATGATGCCCTTGCGGAAAAAACAGAAAGATTGATCTTAAAAATTGTAGGGACAATCAATTGTTCCGTTGTTGGAAATAGCTATCAAATTATTTATATAAAAGATAACGATTATGTTGCACCGACACCTAGTAATCAGTTGAATTTAGAATTGTTGACCAGTTTTTCAAATGGTGCAGAGGGAACAAATTCATCCGAAATTGTTGCCTATGATTCACTTTCACAACGTCTGTTTATCGCCAACAGTATAGGTGAAAAAATGGACATTGTTGATTTTTCGAATCCAAGTAGTCCTGTAATCGTTTCATCTATTGACATCAGTACTTTGGGTGGTATTAATTCAGTTGCTGCCCACAATGGTTTAATCGTGGCAGCCATGGAAGGTGTGAACCCTCAAGACAATGGAAAAGTATATTTCTTTGATACTTTGGGAAATTTATTAAACAGCGTCACCGTAGGTGCGATGCCCGATATGATTACCTTCAACAAAAACTACACAAAAGTGTTGACAGCAAATGAAGGCGAGCCTTCTATAGATTATTTGAATGATCCAGAAGGTTCCATTTCAATAATCGATTTAACACCCGGAATTGCCTTACTTACGAACGCAAATGTTTCTTCCGCAACTTTTACATCTTTTAACGGTCAAGATTCATTATTACGAGCGCAAGGCATTCGTCTTTTTCCGCAAGCATCAAGTGTTGCTCAGGATTTAGAGCCTGAATACATTACTATCTCGGCTGACAATACAAAAGCATACGTAACAGTGCAAGAGCATAATGCGTTGGCAGTAATCGATATACAAACAGCAACGGTTATCGAATTGAGACCACTTGGATTGTCTGATTATTCTTCAGGAAATGCAATGGACCCTTCCGATCAAAGTGGAAGTATTTTAATTCAATCTTTACCCGTAAAAGGTGCGTACATGCCGGATGCAATCGCCTCTTCCACCATCAATGGAACAACCTATTTGTTTACCGCAAATGAAGGAGATGCTCGAGAAAACAATTTAGTTGTGGATGCCGCAAGAATTGGATCCATGGTGTTGGATTCTGCTGCTTTTCCAGATCAAAATATTTTGAAAAACAACCAATTCATGGGTCGATTGAATGCGCTGCAAGTTACTGGCGACACAGACAATGATGGAGATTTTGATGAGTTGCATGTTTTGGGTGGAAGATCTTTCTCCATTTGGGATGCTAATACAGGTACATTGGTTTTTGATTCAAAAGACTTGTTGGAACAAATTATTTCTAGCGATACCGTTTATTCTGCTCTTTTCAATGCCAGCAACGGCGGAAGTGCTGCAACAAAAAACCGAAGCGATGACAAAGGCCCAGAACCAGAAGGTGTAACGACTACAACCATCGATGGAAATCACTACCTATTCGTCGGCTTAGAAAGAATTGGTGGCGCGATGATCTTTAACGTGAACATCCCAACTTCCCCAGTTTACGTTGGATACTACAATAACCGAGATGTAGCAACCAATGGGCCCGATCGTGGATCCGAAGGAATCCTATTTATTACAAAAGAAGAATCGCCAACTGGAAATGCTATTCTATTGTTGGCCAATGAGGTAAGCAGCACGTTAAGTGTGTACGAAGTTAAAACATGTGTAGAAGTTTCTGGCGCGAATGCAATCAGTGGTGATTTGGCATTCTGTGAAGGTTCAACTACTCTTTTAGCAATTGACTCTGTTGCTGGTACAACGATTGACTGGATCTACAATTCCTCTTCGCTGAATGTTGCTGACACGTCTTTAACGGTAAGTCAAGCCGGTGACTATGCTGTATTCGTGCAAAATTCCGTGAAAGCTTGTGCTGATACGAGTGTTTTTGTTTCGGTTATCGAAAACAGCAGTCCAATCATTTCATTGGGCAATGACACGACGACTTGTGCAAATTATGGCCCAATTGTATTAACCGCTCCAAACGGATATGAAGCTTATGCCTGGAGCAATGGCGACACAACCGTAACGATTACTGTAAACACATCTGGCAATTACACTTTGACGGTAATTGATTCCAATAATTGTTCAGGAAATAACAACGTAAACGTAACCTTTGATCCTTGTTTAGGATTGACAGAAAACACTAAAGAAGCTATGATTTACCCCAATCCTTTCACCTCGTTTGTCAACGTAAAAATGATTTCCAACGATCCGTCTTTGGTAATTGTTTATGGAACCAACGGCGCTAAAATTGCTCAGACCGTTCAAAACGAATCTGAATTTTCGTTGGATTTAACAAATTTGCAAAGCGGTTTGTATTTCATGCAAATCACCCAAAATGGAACGCCAATTTGGAAAGTAATTGAGAAAAAATAAAAGGTACCAACAAAAAAAATCCCCGCTGAAATTCAGCGGGGATTTTTTTGTGCAATTTTATTCTTAATTCTTATTCAAATTCCGAACGTAGGATACGCAAAACTTCGTTTACTGTTTCTTGTTCCAAATCTGTTCTTTGTACTAAATCTTCCGCTGAAATTTCCAAAACAGATTTCGCTGTATCGCAACCAATTGCTTTCAACTCGTCGATAATCCAGCTATCGATTTCATCTGCAAATTCTTCCAAATCCACATCTTCGATATCCACTTCACCATCTCGGTAAACATCCAATTCATATCCGCAAAGTTTTCCTGCCAATTTGATGTTGTGACCTCCACGACCAATGGCCAATGAAACTTGATCCGCTTTCATGAATACTTTCGCTCTTCCTTCTTCCTCCGAAATTTCGATGGACGTGATTTTCGCGGGAGACAACGCTCGGGCGATCAACAATTGAGGATTGGCTGTGTAATTGATTACGTCAATGTTTTCGTTTTTCAACTCACGAACAATTCCGTGAATACGCGAACCTTTCATACCAACACAAGCTCCTACTGGATCTACTCGATCATCGTATGACTCAACCGCTACTTTCGCTCTTTCGCCTGGTTCACGAACAATTTTCTTGATGGTAATCAAACCGTCGAATACTTCAGGAACTTCCAATTCGAACAAACGCTCCAAGAATTCTGGTGCAGTTCGTGACAAAATAATTACCGGACTTGCATTTCGCATATCCACTTTGGCAACCACGGAACGAATGGATTCTCCTTTTTTGAAATAATCCGAAGGAATTTGCTCTGATTTTGGCAACAACAACTCGTTTCCTTCGTCGTCCAATACCATGATTTCTTTTTTCCAAACTTGGTAAACCTCGCCAGTAACGATTTCGCCAATTTTTTCTTTGTAGATTTTGTACAAATTGTCTTTCTCCAATTCCATGATGCGAGAAATCAAGTTTTGACGCAAAGACAAAACATTTCTACGACCGAAATCTCCAAATTTGAACTCTTCTGTAACTTCTTCACCAATTTCGAAATCGGGTTCGATTTTGATAGCGTCAGAATAAGCGATTTCTGTATTTGGATCTTCCACCTCGCCATCATCCACGATTTCTTTGTTCAAGAAAATTTGAACGTCACCTTTGTCGATGTTTACAACGATATCAATGTGTTCATCCGTGTTGAATTTTTTCTTCAACATGGCGCGGAAGACATCTTCCAATACGCGTTGCATCGTTTGTTTGTCGATGTTTTTTAACTCCTTAAACTCGGAGAACGAGTCTACTAATTCTAGGCTATTCATTGTTTCCTATTTAAATGATATGACAATTTTTGTTTCCTTTATTTCATTCATCGGAAAGTATTTCTCTTCCACGATGTCTTCTTTCTTTTTCGTGCCTTCGATTTTCACGCGTTTCTCTTGGCGAATCGTCAATCCTTTTTCGTCGGCTTGAATCAATTCTCCTTCTTCAATGGTTTTGTTGTTCAACTTTACCGTCACCTCTCTTCCAATGTTTTTGATAAACTGAGGCAAAACACGCAAAGGTTTGTCCAAACCGGCAGAGGATACGTGCAATTCGAAATCTTCTTCTTCGCGATCTAGATTGTGCTCTACATTGCGCGATACTGACATACAATCATTGATGGAAACATTCCCATCGTGCTTGTCAATTTCAACGTTGATAATGTTGTTGCTGGAAATCTTCAACGACACTACAAACAGCCCAGCATCCAGCTCTGCCATTCGTTCGTCAATCAATTCCATTACTTTTTTCTTTGCAATCATTTGGCTATAAAAAGAGGGGACTTGCGTCCCCTCGTATTAATCTTCACTATGTTTGATGTTGCAAATGTACAATAATTTTCGAAAAAGTCAATAATTTAAGTTGTTCAGTGTTGAATCTCTTTTATTCGAAAAAAATTACAGACCTTTGCGCCATGCTAGTAAATATCCAAGACAAAGTTGTTTCTACCCAAGTATTTGACCGAAAATTTATCTGCGATCTGACCGCGTGCAAAGGCGCTTGCTGCGTGTTAGGCGATTCGGGTGCTCCTTTGAAATTTGAGGAAATCGATATTTTAGAAAACGATTTGGAGCATTATCTTCCTTACATGCGACCAGAAGGAATTGCTGAAGTGGAAAAAAATGGTGTTTTCTACATTGACCAAGACAATGAACCTGTTACGAGTTTGATCAATGGTGGAGAATGTGCTTTCGTTTATTTCGAAGGAGACGGCACGGCCAAATGTGCGGTTGAAAAAGCGTATTTGGAAGGGAAAACCGATTTCAAAAAACCGATTTCTTGTCACTTGTATCCGATTCGTGAAAAACGTTTTGATACCATGACGGCTTTGGATTATTCGGAATGGGACATTTGCGCTCCAGCTTGTGCTTGTGGCGATAAATTGGATGTTCCCGTTTACAAATTCTTGAAAGAACCGATAACGAGAGCCTACGGTGAAGATTTCTTTGCAGAAATGGAGTTGGTAGCGAAGGAATGGGCTCAGAGAGACTCGAATTGATTGAGATATTTTTCTTTAGAATCACCAGCTGCATGACGTAATTAGTTGAATGAGCAACCTTGGGCCAATTTTATACGTTACTCCATGAGTACCAATCTCCTTGAAATGACAAAAAGGACTGACGTGTTGCGAATGAAATGAAATATTTATTGTCCCTTTTGATACTTATTTTGGGAGAATGCATCTTTTCCCAAAATTTATTACCAGATCCTGGTTTTGAAATATGGAATGGCGTGTCTGGTGGCTCCATGAATCCATTGTACAACTGGAATGCCGCAGCAGGAACTCCCGATCATCATCATCAATCTAACCCAACTTGGAATTCGGCAACATGCGCCAATTCAGCCATTCCATTAACCAATAGCACCAACATTGGAGCCGGCACTGTACACGCTGGTTTAGGATGTTTAGGCGTTGCGAAATATGTCAATGGACCAGTAGAATGGGCGTCCACTCTCTTGACTTCTCCATTGGAAAAAGATTCGTGTTATAAAGTTTCATTTTACATTCAAAACAAAAAAAATTTAATTGCCAATCCTTCAGCGATAAATAACTGGGGCGTTTATTTTGGATTCAATGCAACCACACCAAACCCACAATTTATTTCCTACGGCAATTCATCTTCCCAATGGGTAAGTTGGCCACAAGTCATAAATGACACCGTTTGGCATTATGTAGAAATGTACATTCAGCCCGACACGAGTTATACCTATTTGAATATAGGATTTGTTGGAGATTGGTCGAATACTGTTTCGATTAATGCTAATAATCAAAGTTTATATGTTTGGATTGATGATGTATCGGTACAAAAAATAAGCGGTTGTTGTCCTTCCAATATTCTGCAAGTAGTTACAACAAACGGGAATTGCTGGAACGCAGGATCGATAGTTGTAACCTCCACCTCAACGAGCGCCACGTATATACTTATCAATGCATATACGGGCGCCACGGTTGCCACCAATTCTACCGGAAATTTTACTGGTCTTAGCAGTGGACAATATTATGTGAAAGTGAATGATGGCGTTTGTTCTAAAGTTACGGGAACCTGCAAGTTGATTAACTTGGGGGTACACTTGTATGCCGGTGAAGATGCAACAACAACCGTATGCGGCAATGGTCAGCCTATTGATTTATTCAATTTGTTAATTGGAACGGCCATGCAAGGAGGAACATGGGCACCCGCCTTGTCAAGTGGCACAAATTTTTTCAATCCTTCCATAGACCCTGCTGGTGTTTACACCTATATTTTGGCCGACTCGTGCGGTTCCGATTCTTCCTCGGTTACCGTCAACGTTATACCTCCTCCAACTACAACTGTTCACATTACGCCTGATGGATCCTTCTGCTTGGGCGATTCTCCCGCTATATTAACGGTCAACATTCCAAATGGAACGTGGTTTGGTCCTGGAATTAACGCGATAACTGGTTCTTTCAATATCCCGGCTTTGAGTGTAGGTTCGTTTGAAATAGTATACGTGGCACCTGGTTTATGTGCCGACACAGATACCCTCCTTTTTTACATTAATCAATCTGGAAGTCAATCCATTGCCTATGCCGATTCGAGTTATTGTAACACTGGCTTTAGCGACATTCCAACTATCACTGGAACCACATCGGGTGGGTATTTTACAATAAATCCTCCTGCTGGAGTGATTGATTCGCTCACTGGAGTTATTAATTTGAGTGCTACGCCAGCTGGTAATTACGATGTAATATTCATCCCCACTGACCCTTGTACGCCAATGGATACGGCAGCTATTCAAATAATTGAGCAAGCGTATGTGAACGTTGCCGCTGCTGGGCCATTTTGCGTAAATGAGTCACCTCAATTTTTGCTATCCAACGGAGCAGGCGGAGTTTGGTCGGGCCCAGGCGTGAATTCCACCACAGGAATATTCCAACCTTCTGTCGCTGGAGTTGGAACTTGGCAAATAATCAATCAGGTGGTTGGACTCTGTGGAGATAGCGACACCATTTTAATATCGGTTTTACCGCTCGAAAATCCTAGTTTTTCCTATGCATCCACGGCGTATTGCAATACAGGTTTCAGCGACATTCCCTTTGTGTCAGGCACTGCCGGAGGCACTTTTACATTGACTCCCGCTGGAAGTATCAATCCATTGACCGGAATGATTAATTTAAATGCTACCCCAATTGGGAATTATTGGGTGAACTATTCTACAAATGGAATATGCCCACAGGTAGACTCTATTGCGCTTCAGATATTGGAGCAGCTATCCATAAATATATCCCCTGCTGGACCGTATTGCTTTAGTGACAATGCCCAACAATTGATTGCAAATCTACCGAGTGGCCTTTGGTCAGGAGCAGGCGTGATTGCGACAACAGGAATTTTTACACCTTCCTTGGCAGGAACTGGAACTTGGCCAATTGTCTACACAATTAGTGGTTTGTGCGGTGATAGTGACACCCTTTTAGTTACCGTTCTTGCAGATGATAATCCTAGCTTCTCCTATGCCGCTGCCAATTATTGCAATACTGGATTTAGTGACATTCCGGTTATTAACGGCACCACTGGTGGAACTTTTTCGATGTCTCCAACTGGAAACATAGACCCAGTTTCAGGCGAAATTGACCTGATTTCAAGCCCAGTGGGTATGTATACGGTGAATTATGCCACCAACGGGGTTTGCCCCATGAATGCCTCCTTCGCAATTCAGAATATAGAACAAATTTCGGTGAATATCAGCCCAGCTGGTCCGTTCTGTTTGGATGATCTGTCTCAAGCAATTATTCCCACTATTTCAGGTGGATTCTGGACTGGAATGGGGATAAATTCATCAACGGGTATATTCAATCCTTCATCAGCAGGTGATGGCACATGGCAAATTATATATGCTATTCCTGGTTTGTGCGGAGATAGTGACACCACCGCGATTGTTGTCTATCCATTGCCTTCTGCATTCGCTGGATCCGACCAAACAATTCAAAAGGATTCGTCCACCGCAATCTCTGCTACTGGCGGTTTATTTTATTCTTGGATTCCATCTACCGGTCTGACATGTGATTCTTGCGCCACAACAAACGCTCAACCCATCGAAACCACTGTTTACACCGTTACTGTAACTGATACGAATGAATGTATAGCAAGCGATAACCTTCGGATTACAGTGAAAAACCTTTGGGACAATCTTTATATTCCCAATTCCTTCACTCCAAATGGCGACGAGGATAATAATGCATTTCGAACAGTTGGTCTCACGGTCCAATTCTTTCACATGGAAATTTACGATCGTTGGGGCACTTTACTTTTTGCAACGGATGATATCAACTCCTATTGGGACGGTACTTTTGCTGGTAAAATTTGTCCTCAAGGCAGCTACAGCTATAAGGTGGAATATGGATACAATTTGAATAAAAGTGAAATTATTCGATTGGCTGGACACGTCATTTTATTATATTAATCCTGCTTTCAAAAGTCGGATTTAACCGTGAATCGTCTCTTCCTTGCCGTAGCGTTGAATAACTTCCGCTTCAAAATCGATCCATTCTTGCCAACGACCGTCTACTTCTACTTGTTTTCCGTACTTTCTAGCGTATTTTAGAAACATGGTGTAATGTCCAGCTTCGGAAACCATTAACTCGTGGTAAAACTTCGCTAAAGCTTCGTCTTTGATGTTTAGGGAGAGCGTTCTGAATCGCTCACAGCTTCTCGCTTCAATCATCGCCGAAAACAGCAAACGGTCGACCAAAGCTTGATCGCGGCTTCCGTCTTTTTTCATGAAACGAGCCAATTCATTGACATACGAATCTTTTCGTTCACGACCCAATTCCAATCCGCGTGATTTTATCAATTCATGCACCATTTCAAAATGCTCCATTTCTTCTTTCACCAAAGCAATCATATCCGTTACCAACTCTGGTTTTTCCGAATTGTTGACGATAATGGAAATGGCATTCGTCGCTGCTTTTTGTTCGCACCAAGCATGATCCGTTAGAATTTCTTCAATGTTTGATTCTACGATATTTACCCAACGTGGGTCGGTTGCTAATTTGAGGCCGAGCATTTTTTTGATTTTATTTATTCGTCAAAGTTAAAGAATTTTGATGGAGAACAGAGAAGCGAGAATAGAGAGCAGAGAAAAGGCATGGATAAAAAAAGCCGAATCCCGATAGCTATCGGGACTCGGCTTTCTAATCCCTGTTCTCTTTTAATTTGGCCAAGAAACACAAATGGCGCTACTTACGCGGCGCCATTTGCTGTCGATCTAAACCATAGATTTGTAATCCAAGGGTCTTAACTGTTTTAAGCGAATTCAGACGCAGTAACTTTTATGATTTTAATTATTTGTTCGCCTTGCGGAAAATGCCATAGTATTTCATCTCCAACAGAATAACCAATTAATCCTGAGCCCATTGGGGTAAGCAATGATATTTTCTTCTGGGCAGAATTGGTGTGTTCTGGAAAAACTAGTTGTAGTTTCATATCCCCATATGGCGTTTGTATATCTACAATACTGTTCATTCGTATTGTTTCTGCAGGAAAATCATTTTCATCCAAAACAATAGCTTTATCCATTTCTCTTTTCAATCGAGTAATGCATTTGTTTAACAAATTAGGACTATCCACAATTGGCGCTATCAATTCCTTTATAATTTGGAATTCCCTTTTCTCAAGTATAATATTTTCACTTTTGTTTGTCATAATTTCTATCACTAAGCAATTCTTTTCAATTCGATATTGGCTTCGTTCAATGCTGCTTTTGCATCGGCGAAAACCATTCTACAATTTGCTTCACCGAAAAGACTATTTTCAACTCCAGCATAGCCTTTGCTCATTCCACGTTTGATAACCACAACCTGTTTTGCGTTGTAGGCTTTAATAATAGGCATTCCATAAATTGGGCTATTTTCATCTTTTTCAGCTGCTGGATTTACAACATCGTTTGCGCCAATAACAATCAATAAATCATAGGTGTTCATTTCATGATTTACTTCATCCATCTCTCGTAATTTTTCGTAGGGAACATCTGCTTCTGCCAATAATACATTCATATGTCCGGGCATACGACCAGCAACTGGATGAATAATGTAATGCACTTCAACACCTTTGCTTTCCAATGTTTTGTCCAACTGAGAACAGATGTGTTGTGCCTGTGCTACTGCTAAACCGTATCCAGGAATTATCCCAACTTTATTAGCAAAAGCCATTTGGGTAGTAAATTCACCCATGGTAATACTTCGAATGTCTAGTTCCACAGCAGTAGAATTTCCAAGTTGTTTTCCACTTTTAAATTTCCCAGAAAGCACATTCCATAATGACCGGTTCATTGCTTTACACATCATGAGTGTGAGTAAAATTCCTGCAGCTCCTACGAGGATTCCACCAGCAATCATCAATACATTTACGTATAGAATACCTGCCAACGCTGTTGCTACACCCGTTAAAGAGTTTAGCAAAGAAATTACGACTGGCATATCTGCCCCTCCGATTGGAATAACAAAAAATACCCCGTATGAAAGACCGATAGCACCTAAAATAATAGCTTCCGCAGGTAAAGAAATTTGGAAAACCTGCAAAGTAACAAGAGTTGGAAGTACAATAACTGTTGTTAATGTCAACCTTGAAAGCACAACAATCAGTGTTCCGTTCACATCAATTTTCTTTCCGCTCAATTTGTAATAAGCAACAATACTTCCTGTAAAAGATGCTGCACCTATTATCATTCCTGCTAATAGCACAATTTGAGCTATTCTATCGTCAGCATTTTGAACTTGTTGCGACTCAATAATTCCAAGCAATAAAGCACAACCTCCACCAAGTGCATTGAACAAAGAAACAAGTTGAGGCATCTCTGTCATTTCAGCACGGTCTGACATTTTCTTTCCTAACCACGTTCCTATTCCAACTGCGACTAGTATCAATATTAAATTTATATTCCAGTCGTTACCATAAAAAGAACCGATAACTGTTGAAACAATTGCTAATGTCATCCCAATTCCAGCCATTAAATTTCCTTGCTTTGCTTTGGAAGGGTAACTCAGGTATTTTAAACCAACAATAAAAGAGAGTATTGCGAGCAAATAGCTCAAATCAATGAATATTTTCATTACTTATTAATTTTTAGGTATAGACTTTTTCTTATTGGAAAACATGGATAAAATTCGTCCAGTAACAAAAAATCCTCCAGAAATATTCAGTGTTCCCAAAAGAACAGCAATGAAGCCTAGCGTTAGGTTGAGATAGTCATCAGGTGCCAATCTTGTCATTACGATTATGGCTCCCGTCAAGATTACGCCACTAATTGCATTTGCACCAGACATTAATGGTGTGTGTAAAATCGCTGGAACATTAGCGATAATCTCAACTCCTAAAAAAATACAAAGAATAATAAAATAGAGGGATGCTTGGTTCCCTGTTAAAAATTCTAACATGATATTTTGATTAATTTATTTGAGCTTTCGCTCTTTCGTTAACAGTTTTTCCTTTAGCACTTACTTCACAACTTTCAACCATTGGTTCATCTAACTTTATTGAAGCGTCAAACGCATTTATTTGAGCTTTCACTCTTTCATTTACGATTTTTCCTTCAATAATAACTTTACAACCTTCAACAATAGGATCGTCCGTTTTTCTCGTTTTTTCTACCTCTAGTAAATGTTGAATAAAATTATAGTAATTTGTTGACAATAAATTTGATGCTGAGTGGGATGTTTCTCTCGACAAAAATGAATTTCCTACTACCAACACCCCATTGTGATCAATCGTTTTTCCATTTTGCGTTACCTCACAATTACCTCCTTGATCTGCTGCAAGGTCAATAATTACAGAGCCACTTTTCATTTTTTCCACACTAATTCTTTCAATCAAAAGCGGGGCTTTCTTCCCGGGAATATTCGCCGTTGCGATTACAATTGCCGACTCACTCACGTGTTTGTCTATCAATTCTTTTTGTTTGTTGAGATAGTCAATACTTTGTTCTATTGCGTAGCCTGTGTTTATAGCACTCTCTTCAGCGCCTTCAACTTCAATAAACTTTGCACCTAAACTTCTAACTTCTTCCCCTGCTGCTCTTCTTACATCAAAAGCGCTAACAATCGCTCCTAGTCTTTTTGCCGTCGCGATAGCTTGTAAACCTGCAACTCCTGCGCCTAATACTAGTACTTTCGCTGGTCGTATCGTACCTGCTGCTGTTGAGAACATTGGCAAAACAGAGTTGTACAATTCTGCTCCTTTGATTACCGCTTTGTATCCGGACAAAGAAGCCATGGATGAAAGCGTATCCATGGCTTGAGCTTTGGAGGTTCTTGGAATAAGGTCCAAGCTATACATATCAATATTATGTTTGAGAAGCGGTAATAAGGTATTGAAATGATACAATGGATTAGAGAAACAAATAACTTTAACTGGTTTTTCCGCTTTTGCAATTAAATCAAAATTATGAATGCACAACAATAAGTCTGAGTTATTCACGATCTCATTTGACGTTGCAATTTCAGCACCAGCATTTTTATAATCCATGTCGGAGAAACCAGCACTGTTTCCAGCGCCGGTTTCAATCCATACATTTATCCCTAAAGTTTGAACAATTCGCTTTGCATTATCGGGCGTTAAACTTACCCTAGTTTCTTTGTCTTGTTCTTTTACAACTCCAATTGAATAATTCATTTTTTACTTTTAAAAATTAAGGGAAAACTCCTCTTTCTCTGTAAGTCAATTCAATGCGCTGAATTGCAACAATATATGCAGCCATTCTTAAATCCGTATTAAATTCCTCAGAAACTTTTATAACCTTTTGGAAAGCATTAATTAACTTTTTCTCCAATTTCATAATTACATCCTCCATTTGCCAGATTTCACCGTTTCGGTTTTGTAACCATTCAAAATAACTCGCTGTTACTCCTCCTGCGTTGCATAGAATATCTGGAATTACAGAAACGCCCATTGTTTTAAGAATTTCGTCGGCAGCTGGATTTGTTGGTCCATTTGCACCTTCAGCAATTACTCTTGCTTTAATGACTCCCGCATTGTCCTCCGTAATTTGGTTACCCAAAGCTGCAGGAATAAGAATGTCGCATTCTAATCCAAAAAACAAGTTATTGTCTATCGTTACTGCACCTGGGAAACCAACTATATTTCCGCCGTTAAGTTTTGTGTATTCCAATAATTCCGTTGGAGAAATTCCATCTTCTTTGTAAATAGTTCCAGAAGCATCTTGAACAGCTGTCAATTTTGCACCTAATTCTTCCATGAAAACAGAAGCCCACTGTCCAACATTTCCAAATCCTTGAACGATGTATTTTTTATCTTTTAAATCTACATTTTTCCATTCTGCCCAAGCTTTAAGTGTACTTACTACGCCATAACCAGTCGCTCTGTCCCTTCCTTCTAATCCTCCGGATCCAACTGGTTTTCCTGTAACCACGTGACCGTATTTTGATCTTTCTGAAGGGTGTTTTGTAGCCATGAATGTATCTGCCATCCAAGCCATGATTTGAGCATTTGTGTTAACATCTGGAGCTGGAATATCGTGCTCTGGCCCGATATTGTCACCTAATGCATAGGTAAATCGACGGGTAATTCTTTCTAATTCACCGATAGAATATTTCTTAGGATCCATCATGATTCCTCCTTTTCCACCACCATAAGGCAAACCAGCCAAAGACGTTTTCCAGGTCATCCACATCGCTAAAGCTCTTGCTGCATCAATATCAACCGTTGGGTGATAACGCAAACCACCTTTGTAAGGTCCAAGTGCATTGTTATGTTGAACTCTATAACCCGTAAAAATTTCCATATCCCCATTGTCTAGTCGCACAGGAAAGTGTACAACTATTTCGTTATTCGTAGCAGCTAAAATGCGGCGAATATTTGGATTTAAATTCATTGTGTCTGCGGCTTTATCGAATTGCTCAAGCACGCTTTCATACATTCCTTTTTTTTGTTTTTCCTTGATTTCCATTTTTATAAATTATTGATAATGTTCGCAATTGAATTTAACTGTTCCCTCTTCTATTAAGGAACATGAGTAACGATTGTCGCAAGATTTACACAAACCTGCAGCATCGTTTATTTGTTTTGGGGAATCGTAAAAAGTTGACTCAGATATTTCCATTTTCAAAAGAAATTGTTCTCTTTTGAATTCTGAACATTGATAAACGCCATTTTTATTTGAGGTAAGCGCACAGTTTTTAACGTTGTGGCAAGAATTACAAAGGCTGAATTTTAATTTTGGTTTGATCATCACAAGACCAACATTTTTCTCGAACTCTATTTCTCTAATCATTTCCATATCATCTTTCTTCTCGATAATTGACATGGCATAATGTGTTCCAAAGCATTACCAAAAAATTAGAAATAGTTAGATTTACCTGATAATCAGTAAATTACTCATATAAAATAAAATATATCGGAATTTGTGAACGGGTAGAAATTACCCACGTGGGGTATTTGGTCTCGATTTTTACTCGAGTTTTTGACGTAAAGTTTTTCTATCTATCCCAAGAATTTCAGCAGCCTTCGTTTTGTTTCCTTTTACGGAATTCAGAACTTTTGTGATGTGTTCTTTTTCAATTTCTTTTAGAGATTTGGATAATGCTATTGACGAATCAATTATTGGTTCCGATAGTTTCAGATAATCAGGCAAGTCTTTTACTTCGATAATTTTGTCGCACATAATAATTGCTCGTTGCACAACATTTTCGAGTTCGCGAATATTCCCCGGCCAACTGTGTCGTTGAAGTATTGCCAACGCTTTTTCATCCATCGAAATTTTGGATTTATTGAATTCATCAACATACTTCCGTATAAAATAACGAACAAGAATTGGAACATCTTCGGGACGATCACGTAAGGGTGGCATTTCAACATTTACCACATTCAATCGGTAGTATAAATCTTCTCGGAAAGTTCCATCCTTCACCATGTCGAGTAAATTGCTGTTCGTTGCGGCAATTATTCTCACATCGATTTTCTGCGATTTTGTTGATCCCACCATGTTGATTTCCTTTTCTTGTAAGGAACGCAACAAGCGTGTTTGGACGTTCAAGGAAGCATTCCCAATTTCATCGAGAAAAATAGATCCTCCATCAGCTGCTTGAAAGAAACCTGCTCGTGTATCATTTGCTCCTGTAAAGGATCCTTTTACAAAACCAAAAAGTTCACTTTCCAATAAGTTTTCTGGAATTCCTCCACAGTTAACCGCAACGAAAGGTGATTTAGCAAATTTTCCTGAGTAATGTATGGCACGTGCAACCAACTCTTTCCCCGTTCCACTTTCACCTTGAACCAAAATTGTTGCTTTAGTATCCTTAACTCGGTGGATTAATTCAGCCAATTTTTGCATTTTCTCGGAAATCCCAACCATACCAAAATTAGCACGAAGTATCTGTGGAATTTCAGGATTTTCAATTTTAACCACATCTGATTTCAAGAGGGCATTTTCTACAACTTTTTTTAGTTCTTCTTGGGTAAATGGTTTCACTAAATAATCCAAAACTCCCGATTTCACTGCGTCCACAGCGCCTGATACGGATGGGTAACCTGTAATCACCAAAGTTGCCATTTGAGGATAATGTTCTTGGCAGTAATTAATCAATTGCATGCCGTCAATTTCTGGCATTTGCAAATCACTTATCAATAAATCGATGGTGGTATTTTTGAGAATATCTATTGCGTCCGGTACATTAGAAGACTGAAAAACGTAATATCCAAATGTCGACAAATGCCGATTTATTACCTCCAACATTTCCAAAGAATCGTCAACTATTAAAATATTCTTTCTACTCATCTTAACTTACTAAAGGTAAAATTATGGTAAATGTTGTTCCTTTATCAACTTTTGATTCCACTTTAACTTGTCCACCATGCGACCGCACAATTCCATGAACGACACTCAACCCAAGACCCATTCCTTCTCCAATATCTTTTGTTGAGAAGAATGGTTCGAAAATGCGCGCTAAATTATTTTTTGGAATTCCAATTCCTTGGTCTGCGACTTTCAAGATGACTTCCTTTTCATTTTTAAAAAGTTTTATCGTGATTATCGTGCTTGGTTGAGAGGCCATGATGGCATTACTCACCAAATTAAAAACCACTTGGGTCATTTGAACGGCATCTAAAAATAATAAATCTTGATCACCAAGATCACTGTCCAAAACAACGCTCAGCTTCGCTTTTTCGATAGTTGGTCTAAGCAGTTGTAGCGCATCTTCAACCAAAGCATGAAGTGATATTTGTTTAATTCTCTGAGGCAATTCGCAAGAAAAATACATTAACTTCTTCACAATTTCGCTAGCGTGCGTTGCAGAATTAAGGATCTTTTGCGCGTCAGCAAGTGTTTGTGGGTTGCGCTCAGATTGTAAAATGAACTCTGCAAAACCAAAAATATTTGCCAATGGTGTATTTAATTCATGAGCGATACTAGCTGTAATTTCCTCCAACACCATCAACCTATCCTGGCGAACAAATTTTTGAATGTATTCTTCCTCCAGCTTCTTTATTCTTTGTTTCTGTATTACATCAGCAATTTCCCCGGCTAGTTTCTCTAGAAACATGAACTCTTCATCAAGGAAGTCTGTTTCAGAGTACAAATTTGCTGGATAATGTATCAATAGAAGACCAATTTCCTCTTTTTCGATACATATATTCTGAGCTATCGTTACAGCGCTTTTGGGAGCCGTTTGCGAAGCAATTGTTATCTCACCATATTTGAGCTCGCAAATAGCGTCATTTTCGTGTTGAAAAGCACTAGAGATTCTATTGACTATCTTTTGCAGAATAACTTCGACAGATGATTCAGTTGACTTGGCAATTTTGCTAATATCATACAGACAAGATAATTCCTTAATACGCTCTTTTAGCTTCGCTTCTATCATAACTTAGTAGGTTATATTTGCTTACAAAACATGTTTTGAATAAAATCTAAAGATACAGATTTAGCCTAATTCGAGTTACAAATTAACGATGATTAGCAAAAACAAAAAGCCCAAAATCCAACTGGATTCTGGGCTCTAGATCCTGGAATCTATTTCTTATGATTTCAACGCTTCCGCACCACCAACGATCTCTAAGATTTCGTTTGTAATGGCCGCTTGACGCGCTTTGTTGTAGGATAATTTCAAATCTTTTTGCAATTCAGACGCGTTGTCTGTTGCTTTGTGCATAGCTGTCATACGTGCACCGTGTTCAGATGCATGCGAATCCAACAAACCTTTGAACAATTGTATTTTCAATGATTTCGGAATCAAATCTTCAACGATTTCTTCTTTCGAAGGTTCGAAGATGTAATCACCAGCCGATTTTCCTTCTGCTTGTACATTGGCAACTACTGGCAAGAATTGCTCCACTTTTACGTCTTGAGAAGCGGCATTGATGAACGAATTGTAAACTACAACTACTTTATCAAATTCTTTGTTCAAGAATCGTTTCATCAATTCTTCTGCAATTTGTGCATTGTGTTCAAATGTCAAATCGTAAAAGATATCTTCGGCTTTAGCCAATTCTTCGTTTGTATAATAAAACTCAGAACGTTTGAAGGCGTCTCTTACTTTTTTACCTAAACACAAGATTTTTGGGTTTTGGTTTTTGTATTCACCCGCCACCAAGCTATTCACTTGTTTGATGATGTTGTTATTGAAACCACCACACAATCCACGGTTAGAAGAAACAGCGATAATCAATATGTTTTTCACCTCTCTCGCTTCCGCGTAAGCATTTTCAGAAAGATCTAGCGTTGCACTCAAGTTACCCAAAATCTCTTGCAATTTATTTGCATAGGGTTTCATTTGTGTAATTGCATCTTGCGCTCTTTTCAACTTCGCAGCGGACACCATTTTCATAGCGGACGTAATCTGCATGGTTGAACCAACCGAGACTATTCTATTTCGTATTTCTTTTAAGTTTGCCATCCTATTTAATTACGAATTTTTGAATTACGAATTACGAATTGGTTTCCCAATTCGTAATTGATAATTCGTAATTTTATTTTAGTATTTTGAAGCGATTTCTTTTGCCACTTTTCCAAGTACATCTGTCAACTCATCTGTGTATTTTCCTGCTTTCAAAGCCACCAACACGTCAGCATGTTTTGCCTCCAAATAGTTCAAGTATTCTGTTTCGAATGCTTTCACTTGGTTGATTGGAACATTTTGAATCAATCCTTTTGTACCTACGTAGATGATCGCAATTTGTTTTTCAACTGGGTACGGATCTCCTTCTTTTTGTTTCAAGATTTCAACGTTACGTGAACCTTTGTCCAAAACGGATTTCGTTGCAGCATCCAAGTCAGAACCGAATTTCGCAAACGCTTCCAATTCGCGGAATTGTGCTTGATCCAATTTCAATGTACCCGCCACTTTTTTCATGGATTTGATTTGCGCGTTACCTCCAACACGTGATACCGAGATACCTACGTTGATCGCTGGGCGAATACCGGCGTTGAACAAATCTGTTTCCAAGAAAATCTGACCATCTGTAATCGAAATTACGTTGGTTGGGATATAGGCAGAAACGTCACCTGCTTGTGTTTCAATAATTGGCAAGGCTGTCAATGAACCTCCTCCTTTTACTTTTCCTTTCAAAGATTCCGGCAAGTCATTCATCTGAGAAGCAATCGTATCATCGTTGATGATTTTCGCTGCTCTTTCCAATAAACGGGAGTGTAAGTAGAATACATCACCTGGGTAAGCCTCACGGCCTGGAGGACGACGCAACAACAAAGACACCTCACGGTAAGCTACCGCTTGTTTGGATAAATCATCGTAAACGATCAATGCAGGATTTCCTAAATCACGGAAATACTCACCGATGGCTGCACCTGTCATTGGTGCGTAAAATTGCATTGGAGCTGGTTCAGCAGCGTTAGCCGCAACAACCACTGTATAAGCCATTGCACCTGCATCTTCTAATTTCTTAACGATACCTGCTACTGTTGACCCTTTTTGTCCGATCGCAACATAGATACAGAAAACTGTTTCACCTCTATCGTGGAATTCTTTTTGGTTGATAATGGTATCAATACAAACCGTTGTTTTACCTGTCTGACGGTCACCAATTACCAACTCACGTTGTCCACGTCCCACTGGAATCATCGCGTCAATCGCTTTGATACCGGATTGCATTGGCTCTGTTACCGGCTCACGGAAGATAACACCTGGTGCTTTTCTTTCGATTGGCATTTCAAATGTTTCACCTGCGATTGGTCCTTTACCGTCAATTGGTTCACCCAAGGTGTTTACAACACGACCGATCATTCCATGACCCACTTTCACAGAAGCAATTCGTCCCGTTCTTTTCGCTGTGTCACCTTCTTTTACCAAAGTTGAACGACCCAACAATACCGCTCCAACGTTGTCCTCTTCCAAGTTCATTACGATACCTTGAAGTCCACCGTCAAATTCAATCAACTCACCTGCTTGCGCACCAGTAAGTCCATAAATACGAGCGATACCATCTCCAATTTGAAGAACCGTACCTACTTCTTGCAATTCAGCTTCGGATTTGAATCCAGAAAGCTGTTCTTTTAAAATCGCAGAAACTTCTGCTGGTTTTACATCTGCCATAATATGGTATATTCCACCAATCCGAGGATTAGTGAGTTAAACGTTGTTTTAAATTATTCAATTGGTTTGAAATGGAAGCGTCAATTTGCATGTCGCCCATTTTTATAATGTAACCTCCGATCAAAGAGGCGTCGATTGTTTCCGTAACTTCTAACGTTCCGTTTACGGAAGCGTCCAATTTCGCTAGAATGGTTTTTTTCGTAGCCTCATCCAAAGCGACTGCTGTCACCAATTCCACAGGAAAAATACCTTTGTATTCTTTTACTTTTGCATCAAATGCTTCTGCGATTTCTGGCAAAACTGCTTCACGACCATTTTTCGTAATCAAATCAAAAAATGATACGGTCAGCGGTTCAAATTGTCCGAAGATCATTTTGAACACTTCGGATTTCTTGGCTCCATCAATAATTGGACTTGTCAACATCAAAGCCAAATCGCGGTTTTCAGCAACCGTGTCTGAGAAATATTTCATATCCGCAGCAACCTGGTCGAGATTCCCTTTTTCAAGAGACAACTCCAACAAAGAGGTTGCATAACGCATAGCTGCTTTCGTTTGTTTCATGACTTTTTCTTAGTTCAAGTTCACATCTTCGGCCATTTTCTCAGCCAATGCTTTTTGTTTTTCGTCCGACGACATATCCGTACGAACAATTTTTTCTGCAATTTCCAAAGCAAAAGTAGCTACTTGGTTTTTCAACTCACTAATAGCGGCTGTTTTCTCTGCATTGATCATCTCACGTGCATTGGCCATCACTTTTTCTGCTTCAATCTTAGCACCATTTTTAGCTTCTTCAACCATGCTGGTTGCTGTTTCTTTTGCATCACGAACGATTGCATCTCTTTCCGCTCTCGCTTCTTGAATCAAATTCGCATTTTGCGCTTGCATCGCTTGCATTTCTTTTTTGGTTTTTTCAGCCAATTCCAATGCTTGTGTAATTTTTTGTTCGCGTACATTCACCGCGCCCAAAATTGGTTTCCAAGCAAACTTCGCCAAAAGAATTAGCAAAATGGAGAACACCAATGCTGTCCAAAATAACAATCCAAAATCAGGTAATACTAAATCCATCTCTTAATTTTTTAATCGTTTGAAATCAAATAATTCTCGCCTCAACCAACCGTTGAAGCGAGAATTGTTTTTGGAAATTACTTCGCTACTCCAGTTTCAAGACCCAAAAGTCCTACAACTACACCGAAAAGTGCTACACCCTCGATCAAAGCAGCAGCGATAATCATCGCTGTTTGAATTTTTCCTGAAGCTTCTGGTTGACGTGCGATCGCGTCCATTGCTGAACCACCGATTTTACCGATACCTAAACCGGCACCTAATACTGCCAAACCTGCTCCAATTGCTGCTATACTTCCGAACATACTATATTGATTTTAAATAATTACTATTTCTTCATGCTCGTCGTGAACATGTTCTTCGTGGTGATGCTCTTCAACAGCCGCACCGATAAACAAAGCGCTTAACATGGCAAACAAATATGCTTGCAAGAAAGCAACCAACAATTCCAAAACAGAAATGAACAAGGCCATCGGAACGGATAATGCTCCCCAAGCTGCACTTTTGTTTAAGAAAATGATAGAAACCAATGCCAAAATAATGATGTGGCCTGCGGTAATATTTGCAAACAAACGAATCATCAAGGCGAAAGGTTTTGTTAAAACTCCCACCAACTCAATTGGCATCATGACAAATTTCATAACAACTGGCACACCTGGCATCCAGAAAATGTGACCCCAATAATGTTTGTTACCAGAAAATACAGTAACCAATAATGTACATACCGCTAAGAAAAACGTTATTGCAATATTTCCAGTTAAGTTGGCTCCTAAAACAGGAATCAATCCCAACAAGTTGGAAACGAATATGAAGAAGAAAATCGTCAACAAATAGGGAACATATTTCGCATATTTCTTTTCGCCAATATTTGCTTTAGCGATGTCATCGCGAACGAACAAAATAAGTGGTTCTGTGAATTTTGCAATTCCTCTTGGGGCAACAGCACCATTTCTTCTGTAGTATTTTGCTGTACCAATCATTAACAACAGTATCAACAAAGAACTAATGATCATGAAAACGACATTTTTCGTCATGGACAAGTCCATCGGCATCGCATTGTGTGGGTGACCACTTACAAAATGCAATTCTTCCTCCTGCAGTTTGTAAATTTTCTCGTGGAACAAAGCGTATCCTTTTGCTGGGCCGTCACCTTTCAAATAAGTGATTTGTTTATTTGTTTTTGGGTCGGTATAATAACCGTGTGAACCATGGTAAAAATTCGCAGATGAAAAAACTTTCATTCCGCCGTCCATCAAGATTACTGGCAAATAGATGGCCGTACCGTCGTGTTCACCACCCCACAAATGCCATTCATGTGCATCCTTGATATGGTGCATAATCATCTCACCTACATTGAAGTCTTTTTCCTCTTCAACCGCGGCACTATTCCCGTTTGCAAATGACGTGCTTACCAACACGAAAGACAGCAAGGCTAATAGATACGTTTTCAATTTGTTATTCTGAGCGATTCCGAACATAACTGCTATTTATCCTTTCAAATTTTGCGCAAAGGTAGATAAACTTTCCTAAAATTCAATAAAAATTTAATGAGATACTATAGATAATTTTATGATTAAAAATCAAATGACCTCTAAACCTATTCACCAAGTGTCGAAAACTGTACAAGCAAGCCTTCTAATTTCGTGATTCTTTGACGTTTTTCATTGGCCAAATCCACCTCTTTCGTTTTTTCAAGTTGTGCGATTTCCTCTAAGAGAATTCCCTTTCTATCCTCTATCGTCTGTATCAAATATTCAATGTTTTGCGCCATGAACATTTTTGTATAATACCCCCCGCTTAGTTTTAATTTGGAATAGGTCATGAAGGCCGATTGCAATTGCTCTTCACTCATTCGACTATTGAATAAGGTGTAAGAATTCAGCGCCATCAATTCATCAAAGCCAGTCAGTTTTCCGTTTGTCAAAACCGTATTGAAAAATTTGGCTTTATCTTCTTCACCATACGCACCATAAATTTGGGCAATGGCACTTAACATCTTGGCCGAACCTTCTTGTTCCAATGAAACTGCTTTTTCCATGGCCAACTTAGGCGCTACTTTACTCAAACTTTTCAGGGAATTTCCGATTACAAGGTAACTTGGATCCTTCTCCATGGCATTGGTTAAAATGCTGGTTAACTCATCGCCCTCCATATTGGCTGCTAAATAATTGATCGCTGCTGCTCGGACATGAGATTTGGAATCATTTACCGCTAAGTTTTTGATAATTTTTAAGGCTTTGTCTTTGTTTGGTTCTGTTAAAATACCTGCTTTTTCAATGGCAACCGTCCGGATTTTCCAAAACTCATCGTTCAAACCATCCAATACCATTTGCTCGGAAGATGCTTCACCTTCCACAAAGCCTTGCGTCATCGATTGAAGTCTGGCTTTGTAACGATCTGAATTGTAATATTGAAATATGGATTGATCTGTCGGTTTTTTCTCCTCTACTTTCGCTAATAACATTTTGGACTCGTCAAAAATGACGGCACGGACCGTACCTGTGAACGGCAGAGCAAAGTCCTGCGAAGCTTCTTCCATAACAATTCGATGGGTCGTTTTGCCAGTGCTATCGAAAATTGCCACATCAACAGGCAATTTAAACACTGGGAAATCCTCGTTCTCTTGATTTTGCTGAATGTGCAACTTTACAGTTTGATTTTCCTGATCGATGGTTTGTTCAACCGATAAAATTGGATGCCCGCTAGACAAATACCATTGATTGAAAAACCAATTCAAATCCTCGCCACAAACCTCTTCAAATGCCAGACGCAATTGCTGAAACTCGGCTGCCTTGAATTTATTTGTATTCAAATAATTTGACAAACCTTCGAAGAAAGCTTCATCGCCCAAATAGCTGCGCAACATGTGCAAAATCCGTCCACCCTTGTTGTAGGAATGTCCGTCAAACATTTGTTCCTTGTCCTCATAGGCAAACCAAACTAAATCGTGGTAACCGCCCATTTGTGCTGACTGAAAATAGCCATTTTCTTCTTGACTGGCTTGGTAATCAGCTTCATTTACGCCAAATTTGAATTCATCCCACAAATACTGAGAATAATTGGCGAAGGATTCATTCAGTGTAAGATTCGACCAAGATTCTGCTGTGACCAAATCGCCAAACCAATGGTGAAACAATTCATGAGCGATGGTCGATTGGTCATTGTCGTCTAACAATTCTCGTTTGGTTTTGTACGCATAATCACCAAAAACGACCGCTCCCGTGTTTTCCATGGCTCCAGAAACGTAATCGCGCACAACGATTTGATCATATTTGTCCCATGGATATTCTACTTTCAACAATTTAGAGAAATAAGCAATCATGTTGGGCGTTTCACCAAAAATGTCTTTTGCGGAGGATTCCCATTCTTTTTCTACATAGTAATTGACCGGCATTTTCGTTCCGTCTTTTCTCACATAGAAATCGTTGATGACTTTAAATTCTCCAACAGCCATCATAAACAAATACGGCGCATGAGGCAAATCTTGTTTCCAATGATCGGTGCGCGTACCGTTTGTGTTTTTCTTGGATGAAATCATCTTTCCATTGGAAAGCGTGACATACTTGTTATCCACGGTCATGAAAATTTCTTGTGTCGTTTTCACATTCGGCGCATCAATGGTTGGAAACCAAACTGAGCTCGATTCTGTTTCTCCTTGCGTCCAAATTTGTGGCATTTTGCCGACTTCTTCACCTTTCGGATTGATAAAGAACAACCCTTTATCGGAGGTAATCGCTGCGCTGCCATCGGTAATTCGTTCGTCAGGTTTCGCTACATACGTGATTTCCACTGTGTATTTTTCCGTTCGGGTAAAAACCTTGCCCAATTTTATTTTCAAAAGGTCATTTTCATATGTGTACAAAAGATCTTTGCCTGCCAATTGCACTTTCAAAATATCCATCCCTTTCGCATCCAAAATCAAGGAATCAGACGAATAAAAATGTGGTTTTGCTGTAATGTATACTTTCCCATTCATGCGGGATTTCGTCCAATCAAAATTCACTTCCAATTTGGTATGAATCAAATCTGTGAAGACGGTTTCTGTAGCATGGTAAACCGTTGAAACGGTTTCAAAGTCAAACAAACTTTCGTCAAAATTTTCTATTTCGGACGAATCGATTGATTCTTCAACAACTTCTGGCAAATCCACTTTTGACTTGTGGGTTCCACAGCTGCTGAAAAGCGCAGATACAAATAGCAAGGAGATCGTAAATTTTAGCATGTACGGATGAATTAGGCTACAAATCTGACTAAAAAAAACAGGAAGCGCAATCAAATACAGTTAAGATTCTGCAATTCTTCTAATTTTGTAAAAAATAAAAAGGTCATGGTAAGCAAAAATTGGATCATTGATGGGCAAGAAGTTATCGGAACAAGTGGCGCTGCCATTCAATGGGAAGATGAACGTTTCTTTTCAATTGAATACAAAGGAAAAGTATTCAACGGTGAAATCATGTTGGAAAAAACGGAAGACAATCTTCTGGAAATTAAAATCAATCACCGTGTTTTCAATATACGCAAGCAAGGAGCCCTCGATGAATTAATTGCTTCATTGGGAATGGATAAACCCAAAGTGAAAAAACTGAGTGAGCTAAAAGCACCGATGCCAGGACGAATTGTAAGCTTATCCGTGACGGTTGGTCAAGCGCTAGAAATTGGCGACCCGATATTGTCCTTGGAAGCCATGAAAATGGAAAATGTTTTGAAGGCAGAAGGTATTGGCGTCGTAAAAGCAATTTTCGTCAGTGAGCAACAAGTGGTGGACAAAGGAACCATAATGATCGAATTTGAATAAGTAAAAAAAGGAGCATAAAAAAACAGGGATGAAAATTTTTCACCCCTGTTTTTTTTGTTTGTATTTACCTTATTTAATTAAATTTTGACAGTTTCAAAAGCCCTAGAAATGATTTGCGGATATTTTGCTCCGAACTCCACGATACACCAGATTTTAAACGTTTTTAATTCCTCGGTATCGGATATCCATCGAATGGCTTTGTTTAATTCTTTTTGAAATAATAATCGGTCAAAACTTACTTTCAGTAAAATCTTCTTTGTTAATTCCAACATAATTTCCCTCTTTTTAATCGCTTATTCAAAGTAACGTATTCTATCCTCATCTATTTGAAAAAAAGCGTTAAAGTTTTCCACCTTCGCGTTTTTTAGCATTTAACAACTCGGTTCAAAACTGCATAAAAAAACCTCTAAAACGAAGGTATCAGAGGTTTTTAAAAAAATCTTAGTCTTGTTTAAATCACTGGTTTTTTAATTACTTGATAGATCTCTAAGCTTACTTTATCTACAACATAAATCAAAAAATGCCCGTTTTCCGCAGGGTATTCGGCCGGTATTTTGTAAGAATATTCGAAGTAATATTTTCCAGATGCAGCATCCAATTGTTTGTCCGTAATGTCTTGCCCAAACATACCACCATTGATATGTTCTTTTAATAAATCTCTGTGCACATAATTCAAATCTTCCACCCCTGCTGGTTTGGCTTGCGGTTTTACAATAGAATCTTGGTAATAGGCAACAATCAATGCCAATCCCGTAAGCGATGGATCTAATACATCTACTTCAACATGCACAAACGCTCCTTTTGTGGCATCGAAGTAATTCACTGCTGATTGAAGATTTACTTTTAACTCGTTGGCCGAAATTAAGGCATTGCAAGCGCCCATCCAATCTTCTTTCGGACTAGAGATGTGATCGTTATAAGCAACTCGACTAATATTTCCACACGGATTGGCAAAAAAGTTGGATCCAGGTAATGAACCAAAATAACCGCCTATGGTTAAGCCAATTGGATTGGTGAAATCATAGTCGAAGTCCGTACCAGGATACGTTTGTTGAAAACCTGATTTTGTACCCAATGGGCCACTATGAATGGTGGATATAAAAACTCTACCGGGATTGTTTTCTTCTAACGTGTGCGCAACGGCAGCAGCATCTGGACAAAAAGTACATTTATGACCTGTAAAATCCTCTATTAAAATATTTCTTGTCGTATTGGTATTGGCCGTGAAAACGGGCGTTGGATAAGTAGACCACAAACCCGGATACAAAGTCGTGTCCAAACCAATTGAATCGGAAGGAACATAGGCGTTTTTTACTTTATCACATGAAGTGAAAAGAAACGCAAAGGCGATTAAAATTAAAAGTGCTTTTTTCATATTAAAAACTTTGAGTAAAATTCAAGGTCAAACCGTTGGAAGCAGGCACGAAACGGCAAACACCTCCAACACAGAACAATCCAGCACGTTGACGTCCATAAGATAGCGTCAAACGTGTGGCTTCGTGAACATAACCGAAGGTACCAATAAGGTAATGAATTTGCAAATCTGATTTCGGATTGCCATAATTGTACTGATCCATCACACTGAAAAACAAACCCGGTGCAATCGTATATTCTACTACGACTGTGGCCCAATCTCCTTTGTCTTTTTTGGTTAACAAAGATTGTGCTTCAACTCGAAGTGAGTGTTTTTTATTGAATTTATAACCAACTTCCAAGACAGATATATGGGAGTTAATAATTCCATGCGCATCCGTCGTAATTTTAGCCACATCGTTGTTCAAACTTATGTTGTAATAACTCAAAATCATGTTGAATTTTGGCGTGAATTTTCTTGAAATGCTGAAGTTGATATCTTGCCAATACAAACTATCACTGGAATCAAATAACTTTCCTTTGTACATCACACGGGAAGAATCCGCTGGATCAAAACCATTGGTGTGCTGCATTGGTCGCAAAGCCACCGAATAATTGGCATTGATAGAAGTACCATATTTTCCGCCCAATTTACTTCCTTTCTTGATGGAATATAAAACCTCTGCCTGATAGGCGATTTCGCCTACAGGCTGCGTAGCGTATGGATACAATCCCGCAACTAAATTGTACGTATGTGTTTTATTCAAAGAAGGTAAATAGTTGATCAACACATTTTGCAATTGTTGCGTTCGGTCGGATCGGAAACTCATATTATCCACTGATTTTCCAGATATTAAAATACCCAATCCTTTTTGTGAATAGCCAAAATTAAACACGGCGGCATGACCTGAATTGTAGATATATCCATTGTCTACAGACGGGTCATTGTCTTTGTGAATGTACTCGCCATCCAAAGTAAATCGTTTGTAACGCAATTTCATTCTTCCACCGTAAGAAGCAACATTTTCAGGAAGAATGTATTGATCGTTGTTATCCGGCTGGTATTTTGAGACCATCGACCCACCAACGGAAATGTCCAATGGGAAAGATTTCATTTTTTTGAATGCTTCGTTAAAGTGTAATTCGCCGTCAAAACCTCGAACGATTCCAGCAGAATTTACCACTCTACCTTCCAAAAATTGATACCGATTGTGTCCATAAACCCCTTTGAACATCCAACCTTTTGCTGGTCTTAAAATGATGCGCGCTCCATCCAAAGCGGTATCATAACCCAACGCACTGTTTTCATAGGATCGCAATGAAAGACCTGAGCCAAATTGCTCATAAAAATGTCCCAGAGTAACATCCACTTTATCATTGGCATAGCCAACATAGCGCATTCCAATTCCAGTTCCGTCAAAATTGTTTGGATACCCTTGTATTCTAGGCAAATACGATTCCAAACGCATCCCTGCTTTAAATCCTGCTTGACTGTAAAACACGTTCATGTAGGAATTCAAAAGTCCCACCGAAGCAGGACGATTGGCACCAATTAACGTGTCTTCATTCAAGTATTGAAACGTTGTTTCCATGTTTCCCGTTATGGAAGGTGCCTTGGAATTATCCTGGGACCATAAAATAGGAGAAACAACAAGTACTAAAACAAGTAATTTTTTTGCCATAAAACACTGATAATAAGTGGAAATTTATTTTCCAGTCAATTTTTTAATTTCTTCGTAAAGTCTATCTTCGTCACCAGGAGCATAATTGTTGTGCGAATAAACAATTTTTCCTGTACTGTCAATGAGAAACGTATGAGGTACATTGTTTACGCCCATCGCTCTTTTAAAGTCCCAATTTGGATCTAGCAAAACCAAGTATTCCCATCCTTTTCCATTCACATAGACAGGAACGGAGTTTTTTGTTTTTTCATCATCGATGGAAACAGCTACTAGATTGACACCCGTTTCCGCTTGCCAATCTGTGTACAAATCTTGAATGGTATTCAATTCGCGTTTGCAAGGCGAGCACCACGTAGCCCAAAAACTAATCACAATTGGGCCATCAAATCCAAGATCCGCTGTATTCACAGCATTTCCTTCCATGTCCACCAACTTAATTGACGGCAACTGTTTACCAAAATCAGAAGAGTGATCTTCTTCTTGGGCATAAAAAGATGCTGTTGCTAGAACGAATGTGAGGAATAAAGCAATTTTTTTCATGTTTACAATTTTTATGGTTTGGCTATTCGAAAATCAAATACCTTGCCGAAAGCCAAAAGTAAGATTTTTTAACAATGGCATTTTATGACAATTCGGGTAAGTATTGTACTCCTAAATTTAGAAAAATACAAATTCTAGCACACAAATAACTTAATATCAGAAATTTAGTTGCAAAATACAAGGTTAAACTATTGAAAAACCAAAAAACTAAAATTTTTGGCAAAAAAATTGCACAGTTGATTTGTGTAGTTTAATTCCATATATTTGGTTGTTCAATCCGATTCTATCAACCAAATTGAATTGAAAAATTTAAGAATTATGAAAAAAACTTTACTTACTCTAGGAATTTTCACGTTTACAGCCTTGGCTTCTTTTGGTCAAAGCATGAAAATTACGGATCTTGGTGGTTCCACAGATATTTCTGGCACAACACATCAAGAAAATCCAACAAGCAGCGCATTCATAGCAATCGATTTTGAAGTATACAATGAAAATGCTACAACGGATGATTTTATCATCACACGTGTTGTGATGGCTCAACCCAATGGTTGGGAGAATCAAGTTTGTTGGGGATCTGCTGGCGCTGGACTTTGTTATCCAAATAATCCAGCAATGAACTGGTCTACCCCAAATGCTGTAAGTCTGGCACCTGGAGATTATGGTAGTTTGACTGTACACGTTATTCCAACTACGAACTACAATCAATATGCTTTGTATCGTTATTACTGTGGGACAGTTGCAAATCCAAAACAAGATTCAATCGATGTAGTTGTCAACCAAAGCTTAACCGTGAAAGAAGTTAAGAAAGACTTTTCATTGTCAGTTGCTCCTAACCCTGCTACAGAAAACGTAAACATTAAAGTTTCCAACTTTGAAAAAGGAAATCTTAAAATTGTAGATGTATTGGGGAATGTGGTATTTGCTGAAAACTTCTTTGGTTCTAAATCCGTGAATGTAGCTGATTTCAGAAATGGTGTATATTTCATCATCATCACAGGTGACGGTGTAAATACAATCAATAGAAAATTAGTCGTGAAACATTAATTTGAATTCGACACAGGATACGAGCGCTTGTCTTTCTAAGATGAGCGCTTTTTTTATGCTTTGGTTTTTAGTACATTCGTTGCAGACATGAAAAATTTTCCCGAACGGTATCGAGTAGCAATGAACGCGGCAATTGTCGCTGGGGAAAGGATCTTGGAAATTTACGACAGCCCTTTCGATTCGACGTTGAAGGACGATGGTTCGCCGGTTACGATTGCCGACTTGGCCTCCTCCTCCATTATTATCGACTTGCTTACCTCGACAGAAATTCCAATCATCGGAGAAGAAAAAATCAATTTGCCTTTTGCTGAGCGCAAAGATTGGTCGTTGAATTGGTGTGTAGACCCACTAGATGGAACGAAGGAATTCATCAAAAAGAACGGAGAGTTTGCTGTCAACATTGCGCTGATTGAAAAGCATCAGGCAATTTTTGGATTGATTACCGAGCCTTGCAAGGGAAGAATGATTGCCGGTGGATTGGGACTGGGTGTTCACATTTGGGATTACATAAATGACCCTGAAATGACGACGGTTTTGACCATTCAAAATTCCTTAAAAATGGATGATTCCATAGTCTGGATTGGTTCACGTAGTCATCCCAATTTTGATAAAAACTGGATTACTCGTTTAGAGGAAGCGTTTGTTTCCGTTGAAAAAATTTCCAAAGGTAGCGCCTTAAAATTCTTTGACTTGGCGCTGGAAGATGCGCAAATTTATCCACGCTTTGCACCCACCATGGAATGGGACATTGCTGCGGGACATGCTTTGTTGCGCGAATTAGGTGGAACGATAGTTTCTTTGGAGACAGGAAAAGAATTGGAGTACAACAAAGAAAGTTTATTCAACCCGCATTTTGTAGCAAAAACCAACGCCTTTCTAGAACGAGAAAAAAAATTCAGTACCTTGCGCCCGTTATAAAACCAGTATGCCGAAGATTTACCTTTTGCTTCTTCTGTTTTTGCCTTTTGGCCTTTTTAGCCAACAGAACCTATTGCCTATTTCTTCTTTTTACAAAGATCAGTTGTTGGCGCCTCGAGGAAAATTTTACGGCAACCAGTCTTCCTTTTATCCCCGCTCAGAAGGACAATACAACCTCATCCAAATCATCCGAGATTCGAGCAAACAATACTATGAGTTTTCAGAGCGTCTTTTCAAAAAACACCTATTTGAAATCAAAGGAGAGGGATATTCCATCAACATTTCGCCCGTGCTGAATATGGGACTGGGAAAAGATTACGCCGACACCACAAGCAGAAGATTGTTTAACAATACCCGTGGATTCTTGATGGAGGTTGATTTAACCGACAAGTTTTCCTTTAGTTCTGCCTTGTATGAAAATCAAAACCGCTTCACCCAATACGAGAGTAATTATTACAATTCTGTCGGGGAGCGCTACCCGAATCCTGATTCCACGTACAACATTCAAAATGGCATCGTGCCCGGTGCAGCGCGAACAAAAATTTTCAAGGTAGACGGTTTTGATTATGCGTATGCTATTGGAAATGTCGTTTATGCGCCAAAATCCTATCTGCGATTTATGGTTGGGAACAATGCCAATTTTGTCGGCGAAGGCTACCGTTCCTTATTTCTTTCGGATAATTCGGTGCCTTCGGTTTATTTTCGAGCGGATGCTACGATTGCCAAACGGTTTGATTATACCTTGCTTCGCTCCAAACAATTCAATGTACTAAGAAGAACCTATTACAATACGGTAGAAGCCTATTATGAACCCAAACTTTTCTCCTCGCATTTTCTCAATTATCGAGCGACGGACAAATTCAGTATTGCCTTGTTTGAAGGCAGTTATTGGAATATTGGCGACTCGGTGAGCTCCAGAACCGTGGACGGTGGATTTTACATTCCACTTCCTTTTGTTGGGAGTATCTTCTCTAACTCTAAAAATGTGAGCACCTTGACCGGCTTACAAATGAATTATGCTGCCTTATCAAACCTGCGTTTTTATGGTCAGCTTGCTTTAACGAATTGGAATACAAAATCAATTGGTAGTCAAATCGGTATGCGGTATTACAACTTTTTGGGCTTGCCAAAGAGTCTTTTGCAATTGGAATACAACAATGTGCCCAAACGCTTGTACCTATCAGACAATTCTCAACTGAATTATAGTTCGTACAATTTGCCAACAGCTCATCCAAAAGGCAATGGTTTTCAGGAAATCATTCTGCGTTTCAATTACACCAAAAAACGCGTTTATTTTGACGTTAAAAGCATTTTGTATTTGGCAAAAAACTACCAAACTACCAACCTCATCGCTTCGAATTATTCGATTCCCAGTGTAAACGGAACCATCTACAACCAACAAATAGAAATCGGTTATCGATTCAACACGAAAGTGAACTTGGAACTATTCTTTCAACATTTGTATCGATCTAGCACAGTTCCTGGTAATTTCACAACCAATGCTGTTTTTGGCGGTATTCGCACTGGTTTAATCAATCATTACAACGATTTTTGATGCGCTTATTCGTAACATATCTTTTCCTACTCGCTTTGCTCCCTGCAACTGCGCAATCTAAATTAGATTGGTTGTTGAATGACATTCCGCAAAACACACCCGGGTTTCGTTCAAACACTCGTTTCCATAGCAGTATTTATCCGCGCATTGTAGCCAATACTTTGCCGTCCGACACCAACATGGTTATGGAAATTGTTGTCGCCAAATCCAATAAAAAAATCAATGTACTGCCTATTGCTGATTTTGGGCTTCGGGTAAGTAACACGATTCAATATCGAGCCATGGCTGGAGCCAGCGCCGAAGGAACCTTTGGTCGGAAATTTTATGCCCGATTCTCCTATTTGCACGGAATCGAAAAAGCCACCGATTTTTTCCAATCGAAAACGACCTTTCGCTATCCAATTGATTCTTCCTTGAATCAAAAAATTGATCTTCGCGGAAGAATTTCTTATTCGCCGAATCAATTCATCAATTTGCAAGGTGGCTGGGACAATCAATTCATTGGAGAAGGAAGTCGATCCCTGTTTTTGAGTGATTATGGGAAACCTATGGGCTTTGGTTTGGCACGGCTCAATTTTTGGCGCATCGAGTATTTGATGCTGTATCAATTCCTACAGGAAAAAAATGCGCTCAATCAGCGTATCAACAAATACGCCTCGTCGCATTACATCAGTTGGAATGCAACAAGATGGTTGCAAATTGGAATTTTTGAATCGGTCGTTTTCCAACCGAAAGACACGCTGCTCAACCGCGGATTTGAGGCCGAGTATATCAATCCCATGATTTTTTATCGTCCACAGGAATATGCTTTGGGATCCTCCGACAATGTTCTTTTGGGTATTGATGCTAAAATTAAAATTCGACGGCTCACTTTTTATGGACAATTGATGATGGATGAATTCAATTTGGCGGATATCAAAGGAAGAACAAAATGGTGGGCAAATAAGTACGCCGTGCAAATGGGGTTGAAAACCTATCGACAAATTCAAAACAATCAATTCTTTTTCCGTGGTGAAATGAATATTGTTCGGCCTTACACCTATGCTCATTTGAGTGTCGCCCAAAGTTATACCAACCAAAACTTGCCTTTGGCACATCCTTACGGCGCCAATTTTGCCGAAATATTGTTTGAAACCAAGTGGCAACAAAAGAAATGGACCGGCGAATTGTTTGTTTCCTATTTGCTGAAAGGCTACAACGATACCCTGAATTACGGCGGAGACGTTACAGTACCGTATATCAATCGACCGTTGAATGATTATGGTCACACCATTGGTCAAGGAATTGGCAACAATGCTTTTCACGCTTATTTACGTGTAGCGTATGACGTCGTTTCTCTCTACAAACTTCAAGCTTTTGCCGAAGTTCATTATCGCTACAACACCATTTTAAGCGAGCCACAAGGTCAGTTTTTAGTCGGCATACGTTCTCGCTTGTGGAATGATTACCGCAATTATTGATGGTCATTTTAATAAGATTAAAACGTTTCCAGAACCAATTTGGCACGATTGTAGCTCTTCAAAAAATTAGAAAATTAAATTTTAAAAAATATCTTCTATCTTTGAGCCATCTAATACAAAACGTGAAGCCACAATTCTTGTTTTTATTCTTTCTTTCTGCTTTTTTTCAGTGCAACGCTGGGGATTTCAATCCGCGTTTGGAAATGATTCGGACCCAAATCAAAGAAGCGAAAAGCGATCTTCCTGATTTGACAAATTTTACCAAACAACAGCGGGACCTGATTATCCGATCGCACGAAGAAAAAATCAAATATCAATTAAAACTACTCACGCCAGAATACGTTATCACCGAAGGAGATTTATACGACTATGTTTATGGCTTGTTGGAAAAAGTAAAACAAGCCAACCCATCCATTCCGTCAAATACCCAGGTTGTCATTACCAAAGAGGTTGATTACAATGCTTATACATTCGGCACCAATCTCGTTTTCCTACACATTGGTTTGCTGATGGAACTAAAAAATGACGATGAAATTGCCATCGTTATTGGGCATGAAATTGCACACATTACCTTGGAGCATAGTAACCAAGCCATCATCAATAGTGCCTTGGTAAAAACTGATCCCGTTTTATTAGAAAAAGTAAAAGCAGCTCGAAGAAGAGATTATGGTCACGTGAGTGCACTAAATGAAATTCTTTCGCCTCGTCTATTTGAATCAAAAGAACTTTCGCGTAAAAACGAAATGAGTGCCGATTCCTTGGGATTTGTGTACATTAAAAATGCTGGATTTGACGCAAACAACGCCATGTATGAATTCATCATTTTGTACGAGCACGATGAATGCATCAGCGTACCTTTGGATTTCTCTTCCTCCCCGATTTCTGTACAAAAGAAAATTGAAACGGTATTGGCCAACTACAAGCGACACGGCAGTTTGGGTGTGGTGAAAAAAGACAACAAGTACGAACCTTACCTGCGCTCTCATCCCTATGGGGAAGAAAGAATCATCAAATTACTGGACGACAATCACTTGAATCCACCCGATCCACCGGCGATTATTGTTTTCCCGCCCAGTTTTGATAAAATCAAGACACAACTGCTGGATTCCGCCATTTTTGCAGCGAATCAACAAAAAGACTTTTCTACCGCCATTTATTTCTGTCTGAAATACGAAAACTATTTTGAGAGCAAAGAGCAATTCAATTTAACCTTGATGTGCTTGTATCAAGCGCTTTCTTATTTCAAGGAACGCCATGTTGGTGGCAAATATGTTCGATTGCAAGATCCTCAACAGAAAGAGGATTTTGATCGATTGACGTATTTTTTATCTCAGTTAAAACCAACTGAATGCGATGAAATTGCTGAGGCGTATAGAAAAACATTGACATCTGTTTCTCACACCACCGAAGAATGGGCTATTGCCCAAATGATTCTCTACACGCGTGATGAAAATTTTAAAAACTGCGAAATATTGTATAAAAAATGGTACGATACGATTCGAATAGGAGCCTACCAAAGTGTCTATGAGGAATTAGACAATTATTGGAGAAATGTTAAACGTTTAAATTTTGTAAAACCTAAAAAATGAGAAAAATAAAAATTACACTATTCCTTTTGGCCTTCATCGTCAGCGGAGTTAATGCCCAAAACGCAACCATTGACAATGTCTTGGGATTGAGAAGTAAAAAATCAGCTGGTGAAATCCGAAAAGACAAAAAAATCGTCGGATACTACGTATTCTTCTTCAAAGAAAAAGTAGACAAAAAAAATTCAGCGTATGAAGTTCAAACGTTTGATGACAACTACAATCCGGTAAAATCATTTGAAATCACTCGTCCGAAAAGTACAATATTGGTGGAAATGGCCTACAACGGTTCCGTATTTCTTTTCCATTTTTACGATAAAAAAACAGGATACGAATACATCACGTACAATACGGATGGTGAAAAACAAGGTAGTTACATTGTTCCTGCAGATGATATCAGCCGTTATGATTTAATGCGCGTTCAACAAGCCATTGCCGGAAATGCCAATACAAATTTCATTTACACCGTTGGTGACCAAGGATTCATGCGTTCCACTTTTTCGAAAAACAAAAAAATGGGTTATGAATTGTTGAAACTGAACAACAATGCCAAAAAAGAATGGACGGTTGAATCTCCTGAAGACTCAAAAATGTTGGAAACAATGGATATTTCTGATGTAAACGAAGAAATCACTGTTGGAATGATTACCCGAAAATCTTCCATGTTGACCAAATCATTTGATGTGTTTGGTGTGTTGATTGACACAAAAACAGGTGAGATAATTCAAGAAATCGAAATGGGTTCCGATGCAAAAGGACGTAAATCCATGATGAAGTCATTTATTTCTCCAGAATCACAATCGATATCTATCATTGGAGAATTTTACAAACCAAAAGATGATATTTTGAAAGATAGAAGTCAAGGACTTTACATCCAACAATTCAGCATGGATGGAAAACAAATGAGCTTGAATACCTACAAATGGAAAGGTGATTTTGACAAATTCAAACAAGCCAATTTGGACGAAGAAGACGTGAAAGATGACAAACGTCCATTCTACATTTTCTTCCACGATGTAATTTTGACAAAAGACGGAAACATCATCATCATCGGTGAGCAATTCATCAAACAAATCAGTGCTGGTGCAGTTATCGGCAAAGTGGCTTCTGCCGCATTAGGTGGTAGCTCAAATGCTAGTACTTTTGAAATTAGAATTGGAAACATGGTGGTTATCGAATTGGACAAATCACGAAAATTAACCAATTACGATATTGTACAAAAGAAAAAGACTTCCGTTCTGCTTCCTGAAGGTTACGGATTGGTTAGTTCAATGGTATTGGGCTACATGTTGTAAGCAGAAGGTCATTTTGATTACTATTTTACTTCTTCCGATTACGAAAACGATCACCACGATGTGGTGTACGTAGATGCCAACCGCAAGGAAGAAAAAGGGGCGAAAAAATCAGATAAAATGATTGGTGTGATCAGCATTAAACAAAGTAAAATTGAAACCAGTAGAACACCTTTGAACTTTGAATCGAATTACTATTGGGTACAACCAGCAAAACCAGGTTACATTTCAGTTGGTGAATACGACAAAAAACAGAAAAAAATTGATTTGAGATTGGAAACAATTTCTTACTAAGATTTAGACCAAAAAAAAACTCCTTTCAAACGAAAGGAGTTTTTTTTATGCATTATTGTTTCTCGGACGAAAAGGTCCTTTCCGCTTATTCTTGTTGAAATTGGGTTTACCGCCTCGATCGTTTTTCCCGGAGGATTCTGACCATTCAGGTGCCGCGCCCAATTCTTCTGGCATAGCGTATTTTTCGATTTGCTTTTCAATCAATCGTTCAATTTTCGACAATTTGTGCATGTCTTTTGGATTGATGAAGGTAATTGCTTCGCCTTTGGTATTGGCTCTGGCAGTACGACCAACGCGGTGCACGTAATCTTCGGCATCCCGTGGCGCATCGTAATTGATGACCATGTTGATTTCCTTGATATCAATTCCGCGCGACATTACGTCGGTTGCCACCAAAACACGCGTTCGTTTGGAACGAAAACCTAACAATACATCTTCTCGCTCTTCTTGATTGAGATTGGAAGAAATTCCTTTGGCTTTGATTCCGTTTCTAGACAAGTAGCGCGCAATTTGCGCCACTTTTTCCTTTGCCGAAGTGAATATGATAATACTATCGTAGTTTTTACGTTGCTCGATCACGTATTTCAATAAAGGATCTTTTTGCTCATCAAACGCCAAATGAACACCTTGTGTGATGCCTTCCGCTGGTTTAGACAAACTCAAAACGATTTCTTCTGGATTGTGCAAAATCTTGTTGGCCAAAACTTTGATTTTTGGTGCCATGGTGGCTGAAAACATCAAATTCTGCCGTTTTTTTGGCAAAAAAGACATGATTTTCGTCAAATCATCACTGAATCCCATGTCGAGCATTTTGTCCGCTTCATCCAAAATTAGGTGCTTCACGTGTTTGAAATTCACATAACCCAAGTTCAAATGCGAAATCAATTTTCCCGGTGTGGCTACAATTACATCTCGTCCATTCACCAAAGCATCTTTTTGCTCGTTGAAATTGGCACCGTCGCCACCACCGTAAATTGCCATGGAACCCACGGATACGAAATACGAAAGTCCCTGAATTTCATGTTCAATTTGCAAAGCCAATTCACGTGTTGGCACAATGATAAGCGTATCTATATGGCTGTCCATTTTGCCCACCATTTTATTCAAAATGGGTAAAATGAAGGCGGCCGTTTTTCCTGTACCCGTTTGCGCGCAGGCGATCAAATCACGGTTTTCTAATATCAAAGGAATGGCTTGAGCCTGAATGGGTGTTGCGTCTGTGAAGCCCATGTGGTCTAAAGCTTCTAATATCTCGTTGGATAAATTGAGTTCTGTAAATTTCATTGGATGCAAAAGTACGCATTTTTAAGATTGTGGGCTACAGACTTGATTCCGAGTCACGCACCGATTAGTTAATAGAAAAAAATGGTCGCCCAATCGGACGACCATTTTTTGTAGTAGCACTTCTTCGTTCTCCCCTGCATATCGAACTCAGGAAAATTGAAAAAGTGTAGGTAGTATTTCTCAATCGTGCATGTTGACGATATTTTGCACTTCAATTTCTGTCACTTTTCTCGGTTGACCGCTTGGTGCCAAATATGTTCGGTTCACCAAACGACCTTGAATCGTGAGCGCTTTGCCTTTTCGGCCGTAGCTTTCGATCATTTCGGCCATGTTGCCCCAAGCGAACAATTTGTGCCATTCTACTTCTTTTTTCACTTTTCCGTCTTCGGTTTTGAACCCTTTGTCGGTGGCGAAGGTAAAACGAGCCACCTTGGCACCGCTTTGAAATTGAGTGATTTTTGCATCGGTTCCCATGTTACCGACTAGTAATACGTTGTTTCTCATGATTTGGATTTTTAAATGAAACTTAATGAATTGACCAACACTTCAGAAGAGGAAATCCGTTGGCCAGATTTGTCTTTGTAGAATCGAGTGGATAACTTGCCTTCTACCGCCATTTGTCGTCCCCGCTCTCCGAGTTCTTCCAAGGCTTTCAAATCATTGCCCCAAGCGGTTAAACGATGCCAGTGATTGATTTTTTGCGGATCGCCTTTTTCGTTCAGGTACACTTCATGAGTAGACATCGTGAAGCTAGCGATTTTTCGTCCGTCTTCCGCTATCCTAAATTTGGGGGCGGAACACAATTTTCCAATTAAATTAACGTGATTCATGACTTATTTTTTAGCGTTTGTTTCCGTGGTGCTTACTTCGATCTTTTCCGTATTGCGGGAGGACAACAACAAGAAATCAGTCATTTCGATATCCGTTGTGTAGCGTTTCTCGCCTTCTTTTTCATACGATCGATTGACGATGCGTCCTTCGAGCATAATTTCTTGTCCTTTCGTTGCCAGTTTAGCTAATCGTTCGGCTGTTTTTCCCCATACGACGATGTTGTGCCATTGGGTGTTATCGACCCATTTGCCTGTTTTGTCTTTGTAGTTTTCGCTGGTTGCGAGTGAAAACTTTGCCAATTGGTAGTTGTTACCTACGGTTTGCAATGTCGGCTCTTGCCCTAGACGTCCGATCAAACTAACTTTGTTTCTTAATGTGTTCATGTTGTGTGTTTTTAAAAAGTTTGATAAAAATTGAATTGTTAAACTGCCGGTCAGCATTCACTTGTCTGACTTTCGACATGGCAAAGATTGGATGGCTGCAAAACTCGAAACGGTTATTAATCGTTTGTTGTCGACTAATAGTCGTTTGTAAGTGGTTAAATCTATTTTTATATTTGATTTTGAGATAATTAAATCAAATTAAAAACAACGAAAAAAACAATAGGAATTTTTCCAAATCATTTGATTTTGGCAAATTTGACGAAAGGAGATTGAAAGAATAGGAAGGGAAATACGTGTCAATCGAATTCAGAACGGAAGCGTATAATCTAAATTTTGCACATCGATTACTTCGCTCGAAACATAGGCTAACTTTCTCAACTGATGCAGGGACACAAATTTTCGGTTGATCCGATAGCCTTCCGTCACGCCATTGTTGAGCACTGTTTTCAATTGTCTGAACTTTTTTGTGTACAGTTTATCTTTGTGCGGCAATTGATAAAACACTCCTTTCCCGTCCGCTACGATGTAGGGAAAGTTTTGAAACCGATATTTTATCAAGATTTTATGCATCTGATTTGTGTAACGTGAAATTACTATATTTACTGGTAAAAGATTTGCAATGTTGCACATTTGTGGCGCATAGCGAGTTGTTATATCGAATTGTGCGGTTTCCGTTGCACAAAGCCATGCACTTTGAAGGCATTTCATAAAAAGGAATCACTACGATTTTAGAAGATTAAAG
>JBAYVD010000015.1:0-79349 GCA_041674745.1 Crocinitomicaceae bacterium | reverse complement strand
TTATTGACAAGCTTTTAGTGAAAAATATTTTTTCTTTTTTTTAAACCCTCATCTTTCAATCATAACCTCCACTCGTTTGCGGGGTGCAAAGGTAATCAGTTATTTTTTATTGACAAGCTTTTAATGAAAAATATTTTACTTTTTTTTAAGCTGCTTCCGTCTTTCAAATCAACCGTCCACTCGTTTGCGGGGGGCAAAGGTACACAGCTTTTTTACTTCTGCAACCCTTTTTTGAAAAAAAATGGAAGAAAAAAATCACATCTTATTTCAGCTGCTGATAATTAGCATTTTAGAAAAGAATTTTTTTTACAATTTACTTGAATCCCTTTTGTTTTTTGATATTCTCGTAAGCATTTTGAACTTCTTGAAACTTCTCTTTCGCTCCTTTTTGGTACTCTTCCCCCATCTGAGCTACCTTATCAGGATGGAAGCGCAAAGCCATTTGACGGTATGCTTTCTTAATTTCTTCCTCGGTAGCCGTTGACTCAACCCCCAAAACTTTAAAATCAGAGTCCACACTTCGGAAGAACATGTTTTTAACACTTTCGTATTCCATTGGGTTTACTCCTAAAAATTGTGCAATCGTATTGATCGAATTCACTTCAGTCTGCGAAACAGTGCCATCTGCTTTTGCAATACCATATAAATAATGGATCAATTGTATACGGACTTCTGGTTGCAGTCGTAGCCGAATGTCATTACAAATCTTCTGCAAGGGAATATCGCCCCCGTCCAAAAACTTTTTTAATGTTTGAAGATGGTTCACTGAAAACTGAGAACCAAATTGCTGAGCGAAAAAATCCTTCACATAATCGAGTTCCACTTTTAACACTTTTCCATCCGCTTTCATTACCACTGCCGACAAGGCCATCAACATGGTTGGGAAATCGTTGTTAGAGCTTGTTTGCTGTCTGTAATAGTTGAAGATGTCTTCTGCCGAGTGTTGTCGGGTAGAATCGTAACCATCCTTTTTCAGTTTTGACATTGTTACCTGGTAGTTGTCAATGAACGTTCCCACAATAAAACCGACTGCTCCTCCTAGAAAATTTCTTCCGAATAACATGTAGCCTGCAACGGCCAAAATCCATCTGTACAAAATATTTACGTTTTAAATTAAAAAAAGCGGGACTATCACATCCCGCTTAGTATACCTTATTATATAGTCTAAACTAATTCGATGCTTCTTTCTATGAACGAATCTAACGCTTCTCCTTTTAACATGCCTTGTGAAAGCATCGCTAAATCTGTTAAAAGTTTCAATTTGATCGATTGATTGTCTTTTGACTCGCCTACCAATTCAACAATTTTTGGATGATTTCCGTTCACCACTAAATTGTGTATTTCAGGGAAAGCACCAAAGAAGCCTCCGCCTCCCATTTTTTGTTGCTCCATCATTCGACGAATAAACTCGGGTTGCGTAATTAATATTGGACCTTCCGATTCTGACATGCTTTCAATTTGAACTGAAAACTTGTCTTTTGAAACCAAACTTTCCAACACTTCTTTCAACTCATCTTCTTGCGCTTTCTCCAATTTAGAAGGAAGTTCCTCATCTTTCTTGATCAACTTATCCAACGTATCTGCATCTACGCGAGCAAACGATACGTTTTCGAACTGAGATTCCAATTTGCTAATCCAATGCGGCGCCAAAGGTCCAGAAATTTCCACTACATCAAAGCCTCTTTCTTTTGCTTTTTTAATATATGAAAACTGCTCTTCAAATGAAGCCGTATACAAAACAATTGTTTTACCCTCTTTGTCTGTCTGAAGGGCGGCAATTTTTTCTTTGTATTCTTCAATCGTAAAAAACTTACCGTCTTCGTTTTGAAGCAAGGCATACGATTTCGCTTTTTCAGCAAATTTCTCATCCGACAACATACCGTATTGAACGAACAATTGTAAATCGCCCCATTTGCTTTCAAAATCAGCACGATCTTTTTTGAACATATCGCCCAATTTGTCAGCTACTTTTTTAGTAATGTGTGCTGCAATTTTCTTTACGTTGCTATCACTTTGCAAATACGAACGAGATACATTCAATGGTATGTCCGGTGAATCGATCACACCATGCAGAAGCGTTAAGAATTCTGGAACAATTTGCTCAACGCTATCGGTAATAAATACTTGATTGCTATACAAATTGATTTTGTTTCGCTGCACCTCTACATTCTCTTTGATCTTCGGGAAATAAAGAATTCCCGTTAAATTGAAAGGATAATCAACGTTCAAATGAATGTTGAACAACGGACTCTCAAAAGTCGAAGGATACAATTCTCTGTAAAATGCATTGTAATCATCTTCCGTTAAATCAATCGGTGCTTTTGTCCAAGCCGGTGTAGGGTTGTTGATTTGATTTTCAACTTCTACCGCTGTCCGTTTTACCTTTCCATTTTCATCTTTCTCACCCGCAGCATCGTCTACATAGTCTGTTTTAGTTCCAAAAATCACTGGAATGGGCAAAAATTTACAATATTTCGTAAGGATTCCTTCGATTCTAGATTTCTCCAAAAACTCTTCTGAATCTTCAGCAATGTGCAAAATAATGTCGGTTCCTCTGAATTCTTTTTCGATATCAGTTAAGGTATACGTTGGCGTACCATCGCTTTCCCATTGAACTGGTTTTGCATCTTTTTGGAAAGAAAGTGTTTGGATTTGGACTTTTTGCGCCACCATAAAGGCAGAATAAAATCCCAATCCGAAATGACCAATAATCTGCTCCGCTCCTTCTTTTCCTTTGTATTTCTCTACAAATTCTTCCGCTCCAGAAAAAGCAATTTGATTGATGTATTTGTCAATCTCATCTGCTGTCATTCCAATACCATTGTCGCGAATGGTCAATGTTTTTGCTTCCTTGTCGATGATTACTTCTACTCGCAAGTCGCCAGCTTCACCATGGAATTCACTATTTTTCGAAAGAACTTTGACTTTTTGAGAAGCATCTACTGCGTTAGAAACCAATTCTCGTAAGAAAATCTCATGATCCGAATACAAGAATCGTTTGATAATTGGGAAAATATTCTCCGTTTGAACATTTATTTGACCTGTTTTCATTTTACTTATTTTTGACCAAGTAGGTTTCAATCATTGTGCCAATGGAATAAAACTGACAGTTTGTCTTTTTGCTTGGACAAAGTGGCTGAAATATGTGTTCAATTTATACCTTTGGTTTTTTTACGAAATGACGCTTGCTATCCTTTTCTTCATCTGTGTTGCCATCTTTCTTTTTTTCCTCGGGAAAAGATGGGGCGGCAAATTGGATGCCTTGCTTTTGGTATTTGGATGGTTGGTGAAATGTGTTGCCGGAATCGGTTTTATTTATGTTTACACCTATTATTACGGTGAAGGTAAGTTAAGCGAAGATACAGGTGCTTTCTTTCGGGAAGCAAAAATTTTAGCGGATGTTCAACGAGAAAATCCGAATGATTATTCAGCCCTATTTTGGGAAAAGGAAAATTGCGAAGAGTTGATTTCTCATTATTACCAAAACAATCCCAATACGCGCTTTTCAAGACAGACGCATATTATAAATGACACCCGAAATCAAATTAAACTGATTTCAATTCTAATGCTATTGTTCAACGACAATACGCATTTAATTTTTGTTTTGTTTTTTTTCCTCTCCTACTTGGGATTATTGGTTCTATTTAAAACAATCAAGGACAACTCGAAAATTCAACCATGGAAGGTTTTCACTTTACTCTTGTTCACCCCAAGTATCTTGTTCTGGACATCGAACAATTTGAAAGAACCTTTATACATGTTGGGACTTTCTTTCCTACTCGCGTTTGTTTTTACAAGGCAAAAAAAAATGCAAGCGTACATGTTGTTCCTAACTGGACTTCTTTTACTCCTTTTATTCAAACCGTTGCTGCTCATTATTATAGTGGTCGCGTTGATTTTGGTGATTCTATTTCAAAAAATTGTGTTGGAAAAACGAAAATGGTTAGCCCTGTTAACGTTGGTTGCGGTGGGAATCATTTTATTCACCTCTATCCCAAGTCAAGCACTCAAAAAAGTTTCCGATAAACAATTTGATTTCATGAACGTGGGTCGTGGAGGCTACCAATTAGCTGGTGATACTTGTTTTTATTACGTTGCTAAAAATCGAACTCCAGACCTATTGTTCAAGGATTCTGTTGTAGAACTGAAAAAACCAATTCCTGTTGTCGCGAATTTGTTTGGAAAGATTCGGAACGAGAAAAAGTTAACCCTTTATCCCAATAGTGAGCAATTGACCTTTATCTATTTTCAAAAAGGTGGCGGTAGCACTTTTGATTTGACTCCTATCAACAACCAATGGTCGAACCTTTTTTTAGTTGTTCCCGAAGGGATTTTCAATTCTTTTTTCCGCCCACTACCTTGGGGAAATGATTTTTCTTACTTGAATTTATTTTTCTTCTTGGAAAACCTATTTTTTATTGGGCTGTTATTCCTAACAGTGAAACAACTTATAACAGCGTCGAATCAAGTGAAAATAACGGTTTCGGTTCTCCTACTGTGTGTTTTTATCTTGGCAATTGTAATTGGCGTTGTGACTTCTGTTTCTGGCGCCATTTTGAGATACCACATTCCTATGCAACTTTTGATTATCATTGCTTTTTTACTAACGAAACAAAAAAATGAACATGCAACCTAAATATGTCTTGATCACTGGCGCCACTTCTGGAATTGGCAAAGCCTGCGCCATGCAATTCGCGGAGAATGGTTACTCCTTAATTTTGACGGGAAGACGTCAAGATAGATTGGAAAAACTCCAAAAAGAGCTGGTTGACCAATATAAGGTGGCAGTAGAAATATGCACGTTTGATGTGCGTGAAGCGATTGAAACAGAACAATCCATCGAATCATTGCCCAGTACTGTAAAAGAAAACATTCAAATACTCATCAACAATGCAGGATTAGCTGTCGGACGAGGTTCTATCGAAGACGGACTGTTGGATGACTGGAATCGCATGATCGACACCAATATCAAAGGAGTTTTGCATGTAACGCGTGCCGTAGTACCATATTTAAAAGCAAACAAAAGTGGTCACATCATCAATCTCGGGTCGATAGCTGGTAAAGAAGTATATCCTGGTGGAAATGTTTACTGTGCAACGAAACATGCCGTGGATGCGTTATCTAAAGCAATGAGAATTGACTTACTTCCATTTTCCATCAAAGTGACGAATATTGCTCCGGGAGCGGTAGAAACTGAATTTTCAATCGTTCGTTTCAAAGGAGATGAATCCATTGCAAAATCCGTTTACGAAGGATTTACTCCATTGCAGGCAGAAGATATTGCCGACAGTATTTATTTCGTAGCGAGTCGACCGAAACACGTAAACATTAATGATCTTGTTATTATGCCAACAGCGCAGGCAAGTAGCCAAAACTTATTCAAAATCTAAAATTGTTAGGATATGAAAATTTTTATCACACTAGGCTTTCTTTTTCTATTCCTTTCCCCTGCGAAAGCAACCCACATTTTAGGTGGAGAAATCTACTACGACTCGCTGGGAAATGACAATTACAAAGTGACCATTGTGCTATTTAGAAATTGTAATTCGACTACGGGATTTGATGCCGTATTAGATTACACCTTATTTAATGCGAATAATACGGTATACTCAACCTACAATGTGCCCGTTTTTTCAATTGTAAACGTTCCGCCTGATGAAAGTGATCCTTGTGTGATTATACCGCCAGGAATCTGTGTAGATCGTGCCACTTATATTGACACAATTACAATACCACCCAGTACAACGGGGTATTATTTTTCGTATCAAAGATGTTGTTGGGCGAATGATATTGTAAACATGGTCAACCCTGGTTCGAATGGATTAACCTTAACTTGTCTTGTGCCACCTGGATTCCCTACTTTATTGGTCAATCAAGCTGCGCGTTTCAATGCAGAACCACCATTGGTTCTTTGTTCAAATATTACATTAGATTTTGATCATAGTGCTACCGACCCTGACGGTGATTCTTTGCGCTATTACATTTGTGATCCAGACAATTTCCCTTTAGTAGGCGGTAATAATAGTCCGAATCCAGAAAACCCAGGCCCCTATTTGCCAATAGCCTGGGAAGTTGGTTTCAGCACCTTACTACCTTTTGGACCCGGTTCGAACATGACGTTGGATTCTCTTACAGGAGCGTTGAGCATCACGCCTCTATTGTTGGGCAACTTCATGACGGGAGTTTGTGTAGCTGAATACAGAAATGGCATCCTGATTGATGTGAAAAAACGTACATACGACATTACAGTGGTCAGTTGTGATCAAATCATTCCTTTTACGATTACAGCCAAAACGGATGGTATTTCATCCGGAACCACGAATAACTTAGTTGAAGATTGCGGAATTCAATATTTCTATCTTTCAAGATTGGACCCTACTGACACATTGAATTTAACAATATCCGTTACGGGAACGGCTACCAATGGCGTAGATTTCACATCCATTCCATCGTATTATTCTATGTTTCCTGGAACCTTAAATGACACAATTATTTTGGTTCCATTTGCGGATAATTTAATTGAACCAACCGAAACGGTACAAGTGGTGTTTAAGTATTTGGATTTGTGCTCTGACAATTTTGACAGCTTAGTGGTCAATATAAACATCAATGATTACCAACCATTAAAAATCAACAACCCACTTGATAGCATCAACGTTTGCCCTGATACGCCAGAAAATGCAGAATTATCCACGGTTGTCGAAAATGGAATTGGACCGTACTCGTTTTTTTGGGTAGCCGATTCGAATGAATATTATCCGGATCAAACAAGCATTACGGTAGGACCGGATCACATTTTGGATTTAATCAATCCTTATTATGTTACCGTTACAGATCAATGTGGCAAGAAAATTACTTCTGATATCATTTTGGTATACAATCAATGTCCATTGTTAATTCCAAACGTTGTCACCAACAACCAAGATGGCGTAAATGAAGTATTTATCATTAAAAATCTAAAAGACTACGAAACCATCCATTTCACCGTGTTCAATCGTTGGGGAGAGGTATTGTATGAAAACCAAGATTATCAAAACGACTGGACAGTTCGTCACAAAAATGGAACTCCGTTGTTGGAGGGTGTTTATTTCTATACAGTTGAAGTCGTGAATGACAAAAAGTACACCTACGATGACCAAGAAAAAACCAAATACCAAGCTCAGGGATTTTTCCAAGTGCTGAAATAGACTAAAAAAATAATTATAAAAAAAGGCTGCCAAAATTGACAGCCTTTTTTTTGTTCTGCAAATTTCTTAGTGTGCCGGTGCTATTTGAACTTCTCCATCGCCAAGTACAGTTCCTTTGATTGTTAAAATAATCGGCGTTCCAACATTGGTTGTAACGGTGATTGTTTTTTCAAAAGGTCCAACACGATTCGTATCATATTTTACCGAAATTTTTGATTTTTCTTTTGGTGCAATTGGTTTTTCTGGTTTGCTTGCCGTTGTGCAACCACAAGAAGTACCAATATTTTGAACCAAAACAGGTGTTTTACCTTTGTTCACAAATTCAAATTCAAACATGTCATTTGTTCCTTTTGGGATATCAAAACGCTCAATTAAAACGGTTTTAAACACCAACGGCTTTGTTGGGTCAATTGTTTCTTTTTGTTTTTTAGATGTTTTTGTTTTTTTAGCTTCCGTGGTCGTTTGAGAAAACGAAGTAAATGAAAATGCCACTAGCAAAAAGAGTAAAGAAATATTTTTCATAATTATCAAATTTATACGTTCACAATTCTACAACAAAATTGGTTCCAATTTTAGAAATTAACAAAATAAAAACGTATCAAAGCAAGGTTTCCTTCTTCAATTGTGCATCATATCGCTCTATAACATCCAAAATAGAATTGAAGGTTTTGGCGCGTATTTTATCAAATTCACTTTTTTTGAACCACTTTACTTTTGTGATACCTTCTTCCAATTGACCCATTATTTCCTTTGGACCATCGTAGCTTAGAGCGTACCAATATGTTTTTTTGATTTTGGGTTTACCCGTCAATTTATAAGTATGATATGTTGCGGTAATCAATTGCTCAATTTTCGGACCTACAATTCCGCATTCCTCCTCAATTTCGCGTACCGCCCCAACTTCTGGTGTTTCGCCCAAATCCAATTTCCCTTTGGGAATATCCCAAAAACCATTTCTTTTGATAAATAAATAGCGATCTTCCCGTTGAACAATACCGCCGGCCGCTTCTATAAAATCAAATCCTGAGAACAATTTGGCAAAAGTGCTTTCGGGCGTTTTGGTCACAATATAAACTGGACAAGCTAATTTAACTTTTTTTGAGAAAGCAAAAATAGCTTGTTGAATCGCTAAAATATTCTCTGAGTGGATATAAACTGCGTTGGGAAGTATTTCGCCGTGGTCTTCCACAATGAAAAGAGGCGTGTTATCAATAAAAACTTTGTACATTTGCCGAATGATTTTAGACAATGATAGGGCGCTAAAGGTAGCAGAATTTTTATTACAAATCAAAGCTATTAAGCTACAGCCATCCGAACCTTTTACTTGGGCTTCTGGAATTAAATCCCCAATTTACTGTGATAACCGCATATCACTTTCTTACCCTAATGTAAGAACGTACATCCGACAAGCCTATTGCGAAGCGTTGTTGGAAAAATTTGGTAAACCCGATTTAATTGCTGGTGTGGCCACAGGCGGTATCGCGCAAGGTGCGTTGGTAGCCCAAGAACTTGGACTTCCCTTCGTTTACGTGCGTTCTGAAGCCAAAGCACACGGAATGGGGAATCAGATTGAAGGATTCTACGAAAAAGGTCAAAAAGTCGTTGTCATTGAAGATTTAATTTCTACTGGTAAAAGCAGTATTCAAGCCATTCAGGCAATGAAAGAAGCTGAACTAGACATTTTGGGATTGGTCGCGATTTTCACTTACGGTTTCAATGAAGCGCAAGTGAATTTTGACACCATCGAATGTCCTTTTGTTACACTTAGTAATTATGATTTCCTTTTGCAAGAAGCTTTGAAACAAAAATACATTACCAAAGAAGAAGCGGAACAATTGATGAAGTGGAAGTCAAACCCACGTGAGTGGAAATAAAAAAGTGATCAAATGATTATTAAAAGTGAAAAAGCCCTTGTTGCCGCTTCCAACGAAACTATCTTGGAATTTCTTAGCTCTGCTGAGAATCTAGTTCATTTATTGCCACAAGATAAAATTTCAGATTGGAACGCAACACCTGAAAAATGTTCGTTCAAGGTTCAGGGAGGATTTGTCATCACGTTGGTAGAGGATGGCATAGAAGCGCCCAATAAACTTTTTTTAAAATCTGGTGAAAAATCTCCCTTCCCTTTTAAATTGACTGTTTTCTTAGCGCCGCAAGGAACAGGAACGGAAGGTTATTTAGAATTTGATGGAGAAGTGAATATGTTCTTAAAAATGATGGTAGAAAAACCGTTATCGGCACTTTTCAACCACATGACAAAAGAGTTGCAAAATTACTTCGGCAACAAAAACGCTTAAATTATTCTTCCTCCAATAAAAAGGTTAATTCCTTGATATCATAGCTCCGTTGAAATTCATTTTCAACATCTATCAAAAGCAAACCTTCAGGTGAAATTCCTTGGATAGTGCCTTCAAAAATTCCATGTTGGTCTTGGAATTTTTTCAATTCCCGATATCCCCACAAATTTTGAAAGTACGCTTCATCCAAATCTGAGAAACGATTGGATTTCAGCAAGTCATACGTCGAATTCATCTGGTGCAACAACGAATCCAATACCTCGTTCAACAAAAAATCACGGTGCATTTCAACGGCCAAACTTGTCGCATTCAAATTGTTAAAATTCAACTGATTGACATTGAAACCAACGCCAACAATCGACGAATGAATCCTATCCGATTTCAATTGATTTTCGATTAAAATACCGGCTATTTTTTTTGAATTCACCAAAATATCATTCGGCCATTTGATTTTGGCAGCCAATCCCAATTTCTTCAAGAATTCAACCAAGGACAAACTAACGAAGGAATTCAAATAACGTTGATCTGCAATTGCAAATTGATCTGGAAAAATAACGAGTGAAAATTGCAAGTTTTTTCCGGGCTCCGACTGCCAAACCGAACCGCGCTGACCACGACCATTTGTCTGCTCATCTGCCAAAATTACAGTGCCATGACCCAGAAGTTGTTCTTTCAGTAAATTGGCAGCATAATTGTTCGTTGAATCTACAGTCGGTAAACGCAACTTTGTAGTACCTAAAATTGAATCGTTTTTACGGTTTGCCAACATGCGTTAATTTTAGGACAAAAATAAAATATTAACTTAGATTTGCACCGCGTATATATTATAGAATGGCGAAAACAAAAAAGATTACATCAAAATTACTTTGCGACACGATCGTAGAAGGAATGCAAGAGAACAAAGCACAAGATATAGTTGTTTTAGATTTGCGGAAAATAGAAAATTCGGTAACCGATTTTTTCGTCATTTGTAGCGGTGAATCCTCTACTCAAATCGATGGTATTACATCTTCTGTATTGCGTCATACGCGAACGGAGATCAATGAAAAACCTTGGCAAACGGAAGGCAAAGGTACCAGCGAATGGGTTTTGATTGACTACGTTACCGTTGTGGCACACGTGTTTTACAAAACAGCCCGTTCGCATTATGACATTGAAGATTTGTGGTCAGATGCAAAACGAACGGATATACCTAATTTGAACTAAAAGAACTAATGGCAGAAGAGAAAAAAAACAAAAAAAGTCCTTTTTCAATTTACTGGATTTATGCAATTATTGGCGTTGCCGTAATTGGGATTCAATTGTATTTGGGATCGAGTACCAATTCCACAATCAAGGCGCAATCCACATTTTTTGAATTGGCTGAAAACGGCTACATCAAAAATGTTGAAATTGTCAACAAATCCAGAGCCGATTTCCGTTTGAATGAAGAAGGAAAAAAAGCAGTAAAATCCTCTTCTGAAGGAGAAATTTCCTCTATGAAAAAAGCCTTCAATGAAGGTGGACGAATTAAAAATGAGGATCCGAAGTTTGAGATGGATATCGTAGATGCTGGAAACTTTGAATCCCGCTTGAATGATGTAAATACTTCCTTAAAAGCACAAGGAAAATCAACAATTCCTTATGAACCCAAAGAAGAAATCAATTATTTCTCGACAATACTTGGCTTCTTGCTTCCAATTATCTTGATTTTATTCATATGGATGTTTGTGATGCGCAGAATGACTGGCGGTGCTGGTGGCGGCGGAGGCGGTCAAATCTTCAACATTGGAAAATCAAAAGCACAAGTATACGACAAAGGAAAATCGACCAATATCACTTTTGCAGATGTTGCTGGTTTGGAAGGTGCAAAAGAAGAAATTGAAGAGATTGTTGAGTTTTTGAAAAAACCAAAAAAATACACCGATTTAGGAGCGAAAATTCCGAAAGGAGCCTTGTTAGTAGGCCCTCCTGGGACAGGAAAAACCTTGTTAGCCAAAGCCGTAGCCGGTGAAGCGCAAGTGCCTTTCTTTTCACTTTCTGGATCGGATTTCGTAGAAATGTTTGTGGGTGTGGGTGCATCAAGAGTACGGGATTTGTTTAAACAAGCCAAAGAAAAAGCACCTGCTATCATTTTCATTGATGAAATTGATGCGATTGGTCGTGCTCGAGGAAAAAACAACAGTTTTGGATCCAACGACGAACGCGAAAATACCTTGAACCAATTGTTGACAGAAATGGATGGTTTTGGAACCAATTCAGGTGTCATCATTTTGGCTGCAACCAACCGTGCAGATGTGTTGGACAGCGCTTTGATGCGTGCGGGTCGTTTTGACCGTCAGATTTATGTGGACATGCCGGATTTGAACGAGCGAAAAGAAATTTTCCAAGTTCACTTGAAACCAATCAAATTGGAAGAAGGAATGGACATCGATTTCTTGGCCAAACAAACGCCTGGATTCTCAGGTGCCGATATCGCGAATTTGTGTAATGAAGCGGCATTGATTGCAGCACGTCACGATAAAAAATTCGTTCAGAAACAAGATTTCTTGGATGCAGTTGACCGAATCATCGGTGGATTGGAAAAGAAAAACAAAATCATTACCGTTGAAGAAAAACGTTCGATTGCGTTCCACGAAGCCGGTCACGCGACTACTTCTTGGTTGTTGGAGCACGCGCATCCTTTGGTGAAAGTGACCATTGTGCCACGAGGGCAATCCTTGGGTGCGGCTTGGTACCTTCCTGAAGAAAGAAGCATTACCACGAAAGAACAAATTTTGGATGACATGTGCTCTGCCTTGGGTGGACGTGCGGCTGAAAAATTGATTTTCGGAAAAATTTCTACTGGGGCTTTGAGTGATTTGGAAAAAGTGTCCAAACAAGCGTACGCCATGGTTTCCATGTACGGATTGAGTGATAAAATTGGAAACGTTTCTTTCTATGATAGCCAAGGTCAAAACGGATTTACGAAACCTTATTCTGAAGATACTGCGAAAACAATCGATCAAGAAGTTAGTAAAATGATTGAAGAGCAGTACCAACGAGCATTGCAAATTTTATCTGAAAATAAAGACAAATTGACTACATTGGCTGAAAAATTATTGACAGCTGAGGTTATTTTCAAAGAAGATTTGGAGTTAATTTTCGGAAAAAGAGCTTGGGAAAAAGAAGAAATTATTGTAATTCCTGATTTAAATGAGTCTGAGAAACCTTTGGAAACGGATGTGGTGGAAACACCAACTGAACCAAGTGAAACTGGTGAAGGAGAGCCAGTGGCATAGTGTTTTTCAAAGTACAGAGCCTTTTTCTGTTGAAATCATCAAACTCAAATTAGAGACAGAAGGAATTCCTGTGATGATTTGGGATGAGCGAGATTCTTCCTACAATGCATTTGGTTATGTACATTTGCAAGTGAAAAGCGAATTTAAAGAACGAGCCAAAGCAATTATAGAACATTTGAATGAATAACATTTTACAACGTACGCTTACGGGTTCCGTTTTTGTCTTTCTCGTTATCGCATCCTTGTGGTACGGTGATATTCCTACTGTAATTCTCTTTGGCTTTTTCACCCTTTTTGGACTAATTGAGTTCTATCAATTGTTCAACCAACATGAAAGCGTGAAGGTAAGTTGGAAATTTGCTTCAGCAGTAGGATTGCTCATTTTCGGGATTCTTTCGGCTTCGTTCATGGAATGGATTCCGTTGATTTTCATCTTTTTCTTGATTCCCATACTCTTTTTGAATATGTTGATCGAACTTTGGAAAAAAGAAGATGAGCCCATTTACAACATCGCGATTCAAATGTTGGGCATCGTTTACATCGTTTTCCCTTTCTATTTGATGGTGGAATTGAACAAACAAAGTTCACACGATTTCCCGCGTGCCATCGGTATGTTTCTCTTGATTTGGACCAATGATACGTTCGCTTTTTTGACTGGGAAATTCTTCGGTAGAACCAAGTTGTTTGAACGGATTTCACCGAAAAAAACCTGGGAAGGAACCATCGGCGGTGGAATTTTGACCATTTTAGTTGCGGTACTTTTGGCCTTTTTCTACAACGACAAACAAGACTTAGGATTCTGGGTAGGAGCGGCTATTATTGTTGTTCCTTGCGCTGTTTTGGGTGATTTATTGGAAAGCTTGTTCAAACGAAACTTGAACATCAAAGACAGCGGAAAGTTTCTACCGGGACACGGTGGAATTTTAGATCGATTTGATGCAGCCATCTTTGCCGTTCCATTTTATTATTGCTGGTCGTTGTTCTATTCCTATTATTACAACTCCATCAGTTTATTCGATTTCTAAAAAATCACAAAAAATTGGTTTGCATTACTTTCCATAGTATATTTATAAAAAAAAGACCATGAAAAAATTAATTTTAACGTTGACACTTGTATTTGCTGCAGGTTTGTTTTCAACAACAGCATTAGCTTTGACTTCTTCAAAAGAAAACCTTACGGTATTGAAAGTTGACAAAGACAAGAAAAAGAAAAAAGCTAAAAAAGGTAAAAAAGGAGCTGCTTGCAGTTCTGCTACAGGCGAGAAAAAAGCTTGTTGTTCAGGTGGTGCACATGCCGCTGAACCAGCTCAGAAATAAGCCAAGACTTTATACAATTCAAAAAGGTTCTATCTCTTTACGATAGGACCTTTTTTGTATTTGGTCATTTGATATTTTACCGATTATACTTCAATGCCAACCGGACAATGGTCGGAACCATGGACGTCATTTAAAATGAATGCCTCTTTCACTTTATTTTGAATGACCTCTGAAACCAAAAAGTAATCAATCCGCCAGCCGACGTTTTTCTCTCGTGCGCCGCCACGGTAACTCCACCAAGTATATTTTATTTCCGTTGGATTTTTAGCGCGAAATGTATCCACCAAACCGTGCGAAGTAAACGCATCCATTCCGTCAATTTCTTCTTGCATATAACCGGCTGATTTGTTATAATTGGCTTTCGGTCGTGCCAAATCGATTTCCTTGTGCGCTACATTGAAATCTCCACAAACCACTACAGGTTTTGTTTTTTCTAAATTTTTCAAATACAACAAAAAGGCCGCATCCCATGTTTGACGATACGACAAACGCAACAATTCACTTCCTGAATTGGGCACATACACGGTAATCACATAAAAGTCCTTGAATTCAGCGCAAATGATTCTACCTTGCGTATCGTGTTCTGCATTGCCCATATCGCGCACCACAGAAATTGGTTTTTCCTTGGACAAAATCGCCGTGCCAGAATACCCTTTTTTCTCCGCTTCGTTCGCGTAAACATGGTATCCCGTCAATCCTTCAATCGCTTCGGCAACTTGTTCTTCCGTTGCTTTGGTTTCTTGCAAACAAATCACGTCTGCATTCACGCGTTGCATGTCTTCAACAAACGATTTTTTAGTGATGGCCCGAATTCCATTGACATTGAAAGAAATGATTTTCATACGATACTTTTTCCACAAATATACAACAGCGTAAACATTCAATCCCAAAACCGTGTTAACTTTGTTGAGATTTGAAGTTCGCAGGCTCACATTGGAAGTCAGCAAGCTGACATTTGCAGTTCGCAAGCTCACATTATTTGCCTTCAAATAAACAAGGATGTACACGGTAGACGAACAGACATTATACGATTTAGAATTTCCAACAATCCGAGAATGGTTGGTCGGCTACGCTATTGGACCAACGGCGCAAGGTCAATTAGAAAAACTATCGCCTTCTACCCAGGAAGAAACCATTTTGAAAGGTTTGTGGCAAGTCAATGAGTTGTTGAATATCCGCGAACAAGGAGAAACCTTTCCTGCACTGCAATTTGAAGAACTCGCCAAAGAAATTCGCCTGTTACCGATTCGGAATTCAGTGTTGCCGCAAGAAGGTTTTGTAAAAATCGCGCAAGCTTCCTATTTGGTCAACCGAATCATCTATTTCTTCGACAAGCGAGAAAAGGAATTTCCGGAGCTTTCGGGGCTTTTGCATTCCGTTTTTTTCACCGAAGAAATCATCCAAGCCATCGACAAAGTTTTTGATCGAAAAGGAGAAATCAAAGACGATGCTTCGCCCACGCTGCTGGAAATTCGTAATTCCCTGAAATCGTTGAAAGTGAAAATCAACCGAAATTTCGACAAAGAAATTCGGCGCTTGTCCAAAGAAAATATTCTCGGGGACACGAAAGAAGCTTTCATCAATGACAGACGGGTTTTAACGATTGTCTCCACGCACAAAAGGAAAGTAGAAGGCAATGTAATGGGTTCGAGTAAATCCGGTTCCATGACCTTTGTGGAACCACAAATCAATCTAGAACTCAACCGCGAATACGACATACAACTCGACGAAGAACGAAAAGAGATTTTGGTGATTCTCAAGGCGCTCACAAAAGAAGTTGCGCAACACGCTGATTTGATTGCCGCCTACCAAGTTTTGCTGACGGAATTGGATTTCATCAATGCAAAAACGCGTTTGGCACTGGAATTAAAAGGTGTTTTGCCCAATATCAACAAAGATTCTGAACTGGAATTGATTGATGCCTTCCACCCTATTTTGCGCAAATCCAATACCAATTTGGGTAAACCAACCTTTCCGCAGCACCTGAAAATGGACAAATTCAGTCGAATGTTGGTGATTTCAGGTCCGAATGCAGGTGGGAAAAGTATTACGCTAAAAACCGTTGGCTTGCTGCAAGTGATGTTGCAATCGGGTTTGATGGTTCCGGTGAATCCGAATAGTAAAATGTTCTTTTTCAATACCATATTGACCGACATTGGTGACAATCAATCCATCGAAAATGAGTTGAGTACCTATTCCTATCGTTTGAAACGGATGAAGCATTTCTTAAACGTCACCAACAAACGAACTTTGCTTTTGCTCGATGAATTTGGAACAGGTTCCGATCCTGATTTGGGTGGTGCTTTGGCGGAAGTTTTCTTCGAGGAATTGTACAACCGAAAAGCCTTTGGGGTAATTACCACGCACTACGCCAACATCAAACTGAAAGCCGATCAATTGCGCAATGCCATCAACGGTTGCATGTTGTTTGACACCGAAACCTTGGCGCCTTTGTACAAATTTTCTATCGGACAACCCGGCAGTAGTTTCACCTTTGAAGTGGCACAAATCAATGGCATTCCAAAGGAAATTATTGAAGAAGCAAAATTGCGCACCGACCAGCAAAAAATCCGCATGGACAAATTGTTGAGTGAATTGCAAAAGGAAAAAACCTACTTGCAACGCCTCAACCAAGAGCACATCGACGCGCAAGAAAAAGCGGAAGAAGCGCGCTTGACCTACACCAAAAAACAGGCGCAATTTGACGAAAAACTGAAAACACTTCAAGACAACGCCGAAAAAAACAACAATTACCTGAACGCAGGTAAAAAGATGCTGGCTTTCATTGATTTGTACAAAACCAATATCCGCAAAAAAGGCGCCAACCAACCACTTTTGGACGAAGTTTTGAAATACTTGAAGGTAGAAAAAACCAAAAAAGAAGAAAAACGCAAGGTTTTACTCGTTGAAAAACAAAAAGTAAGCAACAAAAAACCAAAAGTGGTGGCGCCCGAAAAAGACCAACACGAACGCCACAAAATCAAAGAAGGTTCCCGCGTGCGACTCATCGCGACTCGTCAATCTGGAACAGTGGAAAGTATCACAGGCGAAAATGTGGTGGTTCTCTTCGGTTTCATGCGCATGAAAGTGGAATTGGAAAAATTGTCGTTTGTTTCTTAGGGCAGCTATAATTTGTTCATGGATCTTTTCAATACCGCAGATTCCACAAATTAAAAGGATATTTTCTGAGAAAATTAGCGTAATCTGTGGCTCAAAAAAAACTACTTCAGCTGCAAAGCAAACCCAAACGTGGTGGAGAAAATCGTATTGCGCACACCTGCCGCTGGACGCGTGTCGTGAAAGAACATGAAATCTGTTTTCACGCTGAAATGTTTCGTTACTTTGAACGAGAGTGTATATTGGCCTAAGATTCGGTAATCGTTGAAATTAGCCCACATCGGTTGATAATACGTGGCGCCAGAGAAACTGAAATTGGATTTTGGGTTGATGAACCAAGAAAGGTAATTGCTCCAACGAAAATTTTCGTTCAGTAAACCCGAAGTACGAATTTCTTCTTTTTCATAAAACGTAGAGCTTCCCACGAAGAATTTCCAATTTTTATGGTCGTAAAATTTCCAACGCAAACCGGTTCCCGCCAAAGCTCGGTATTGTTGGTCGAGCAATTGATTGTATTGAATTTGCAAATAGGATTCCCATTTCCAAGGACTTTGCTTGATCCGCTGCGCAAATCGAAAATGAAACATGCCCGAATTGGCGTACAACTGTTGTTTTCCTTTTGAATACACAAAGTCGCCGATGAGAAAATAATTTTGTTTTTTGGTTTTGTATTGGGCTGTCGGTCGAAAATTGGCTGAAAACAACAAATCTTGGTTTTGAATCGCCGAAAAAGCACCACTCACATTTCCACTCCAACCCGTCGTATCGTCGTAAATCCGTTTGTTTTCGATGTTCACTACTTGCGAATGAAACGTTGGAAGAAATAAAAAGCACAAGAAAACGAGACCAATTCCCTTCCAACCTGAAAAATCATCCACATTAGACGCTGAAGTCTGAAAATTAGCACCTAGCGTCTTACGTCTATTTTTTGACGTCTGGCGTCTTCCATCTGCAATCTGAAGTTTCAAACTACCGTACCGCATTTCTATAAAGTAAATAAGCCACTCCGCAGAAGATGGCATTCGGCACCCAAGACGCAATAATTGTAGGGAAACCAACATTTACGGCAGCCACGGCGGTTATTTTCATGGCAAAAATATAAATGAAAACAATGCCCAATCCTATGGCAATGTTCACCCCGATTCCGCCTCGTTTTTTCCGACTGGCAACCGAAACGCCAATGATGGTCAGAATGTAGGTTGAAAAGGGTAGCGTTGTCCGTTGGTACAATTCTAATTCATACATGGGAATGTTGCTGGAACCTTTTTGCCGTTCGCGTTTGATAAATTTCTTTAATTCACTGTAAGTTAAGGATTCCACTACGTTTTCGCGTGCGGCCATGTCTTCCAGATTGAAATCAAACTCGACAATTTTTTCCTTCCCTTGCACGATTTGATCCGACGTATCTGAATAATACTTTTCGTAGTAATCCACCAATTTCCACTTATTGGTCTGCGGAATATTCTTGGCCGTTCTACTTTTGATGAAATAACGAATTTCGTTTTTATCGGTCCATTGCTCCAGCACGAAATCATTGATAATGTTGTCATTGCCATTGAAGGAAGTATAATAAACGACCCGATTTCCTGGAAATTCCGCATGGTAATCTTCCACATGGTGTGCATCGCGGTAGTATTTTTCTTCAAAATCCAATCGAACTTTGTTGGAGCGTGGCAAAACCAGATGATTCATGAACAAGGAAATAAGCATCAAGACCGTGGCCGCAATCATGTAGGGGCGTAAAAACCGATTGAACGGTCGACCAGAATTGAGAATGGGAATAATTTCCGTTTCCTGCGCCATTTTGGCCGTAAACCAAATCACCGCGATGAAAATAATCATCGATGAATAAGTATTGCCATAATAGAGTAAGAAGTTCAGATAATATCCCAAAATAATATCTGTCATTGTGGCTTTGTTGCCTAAAAATTCACCTAAACGCTCGGCAATATCAAAAACCATGGCCAGCAACATAATGATGCCGAGCATGAAAAAGAAAGTCGTTAAAAACTTTCGGATGATATATTTGTCGAGTATACTCAGCATTACAAGCGTCTTCTCAATTTGGGTACAATTTCATTTTTCCAAGCGGTAAATTCGCCGCTTTTGATTTTAACACGCGCTGTTTTGACCAACCACAAATAAAAGGCCAAGTTGTGAATGGTGGCTACTTGAATGCCCAAGGTTTCTTTCGAAATGATCAAGTGGCGCAAATAGGCTTTGGAATAAAAACTATCCACAGTAGGCGCCCCGTTTGGATCGATCGCGGAGAAATCCTTTTCCCATTTTTGATTTTTGATATTGATAATTCCTTCGGACGTAAATAGCATTCCGTGACGGGCATTTCGGCTAGGCATAACACAATCAAACATGTCCACTCCCAACGCAATGGATTCCAAAATATTGGCTGGTGTGCCAACACCCATCAAATAACGTGGTTTGTCCTTGGGCAAAATGTTGCAAACCAAATCGGTCATTTCGTAAATTTCTTCTTCGGGCTCGCCGACGGAAAGCCCACCAATGGCATTCCCAATCGAATCGTAACTCGCAATGGTTTCAGCCGATTCTGCCCGCATATCGTGGTAAACACTTCCTTGAACAATGGGAAACAAAGCTTGGTCGTGACCATACAAAGTCGGTGAAACTTCCAAATGATCAAAACAACGTTTCAACCATCGATGCGTCATGTGCATGGATTTTTTCGCGTAATTGTAATCACATGGATACGGTGTGCACTCGTCAAACGCCATGATGATATCCGCTCCAATTTGACGTTGAATGTCCATGGAAACTTCTGGAGAGAACATGTGGTAACTTCCGTTGATGTGCGATTGAAAACGAACCCCTTCTTCGGTAATTTTGTTGCTTCCTGAAAGCGAATACACTTGGTAACCGCCACTGTCAGTCAAAATCGGTCTGTCCCAATTCATAAATTTGTGCAAACCGCCCGCCGATTCCATAACGTCCATTCCAGGTCGCATGTACAAATGATAGGTATTTCCTAAAATAATTTGCGCTTCAATTTCGGTTTTTAATTCATTCTGATGCACGCCTTTAACCGTTCCAGCTGTGCCAACCGGCATAAAAATGGGTGTTTCAATGACGCCGTGATCGGTGTATAAAATTCCGGCTCTTGCCTTGCTTTTTTCGTCGGTGTGCTCTAATTCGAAGTGCATAAATTTGTTGAAAAATAATCTCCGCAAAGATATTTATATTTGTCAAAGCACCCCATCTTTGCGCAAAGCTTTCTAGTACATGCATTTTTCACCCGAACTTTTGGGAATTTTTAGTTGGATCACGTTTATCGTTTTAGCCACTATGGCTTTGATTCAATTGGTCTTTACGATATTTGTCCACGGGGCGGTGCTTCGCAAACCAAAAAATGAGGGCAACACGTCCTTTCCTCCCGTTTCCGTCATCATCGCTGCGCGAAACGAAAGTGAAAATTTGCTCAACAATTTGCCGCAAATTTTGGAACAAGATTACCCCAATTTTGAAGTGGTGGTGGTCAATCACCAAAGTACCGACGATTCCAAATACATTTTACACACCTTGAAAATGACCTACTCCAATTTGAAGGTGATTGAAATGGAAAGAAGTGTCCACCAAAAAGTGGGCAAAAAATTGCCGCTTTCCATCGGAATCAAAGGAGCCAACTACGAACATTTGGTTTTCACGGATGCCGACTGCATTCCTACGTCCAATCAATGGTTACGCAAAATGGCCGGTTATTTTTCTGAGAAAAAAGAAATGGTTTTAGGTTATGGTCCTTACCTGAAGCGAAAAGGTTGGCTCAATGCCATCATTCGTTTCGATACGGCTTGGATTGGGATGAACTATTTGGGTTCTGCCCGCAGCGGAATGCCGTATATGGGCGTTGGGCGCAATTTGGCGTACACGAAAAAAGTCTATCAATCCGTTGACGGATTCAAATCGCATTATTCAGTTTTGTCCGGCGACGATGATCTATTTGTGCAAGAAGCCGCCAAGAAAAAGAACTATACGGTCTGCGTGGATGCTGACACTTTCTGCTATTCTGCACCCAAAGAAACGTGGTCAGAATGGATGATTCAAAAAAGTCGCCACTACTCCACCAGTCCGCATTACAATGTTTTCAAAAAATGGATGTTAGGAATCTATCCCCTGTCCTTGTTATTACTGCTTATTTGTTTTGTTACTTTGCTATTCAATGAACAATTTCGTTGGTGGGGTCTTGGGATCTTTGCTTTCGTAGTTGTTGTGAAATGGATAGTTCAAGGCAACGTGTATCTAAAATTGAAGGAAAAAAGCTTCATTCCTTTTTTACCTTTGATGGAAATCGGATATTTCTTGGTTTTGCCTTATCTGTTTTACAGTGTAGATGGTAAAAGAAAAGAACGATGGAAGTAAACGAAAATTTTTCGAAGAAAGCACAGGAGGATTTGGTATTGGTTGAGCAAGCGCAAAAAGGCGACCAAGTTGCTTACACCAAACTTCTGGAACGTTACCGAGATTCCGTTTACTACACCATGCTGAAAATGGTAAAAAATAGCGATGACGCAGAAGATTTGACCATCGAAGCATTTGGAAAAGCTTTCAATCGAATTTCTCAATATTCTCCCAACTTTGCTTTTAGCACCTGGTTGTTCAAAATTGCTTCCAACAATTGTATCGATTTTATTCGCAAAAAACGCATCAAAGTTACATCCATGGATACGGGGCACCGCACCAGTGATGGCGAAGTAATGTATTTTGATGCACAATCCAACACATTAGATCCATCGGAACACATGATGAAAGATCAGAAAGTGAAAGCGATGCGGGATGTGGTGAACAAATTGAAACCACGGTACAAAGAACTGATTGAAAAACGCTATTTCGAAGAATTGAGTTACGAAGAAATTGCAGAAGAACTCAATTTGCCGCTTGGCACTGTGAAAGCTCAACTTTTCCGAGCCCGAGATTTTCTTTCCACGATGTTGGAAAATACCAAACATAGCATTTAACATGAAGGAAAATGTTGCGCTCATTTACGCTCAATTTCCCGATCTAAGCGAGCATCAAAAAAAACAATTCGCCGATTTGTTTGATTTGTATCAATTGTGGAACAATCAAATCAATGTCATTTCTCGAAAAGATACAGAACATTTCTACGAACGACACGTACTCCATTCCTTGGGAATTGCCAAAGTACTAGCATTTTTGCCGGGCACGATGGTTTTGGACGTTGGAACAGGTGGCGGTTTCCCCGGAATTCCCTTGGCGATTCTTTTTCCTGAAACGAAATTCACCTTGGTGGATTCCATTGGAAAAAAGATAAAAGTCGTGAAAGAAGTGGCGGAAGCACTTGGTTTGGAAAATGTGAAAGCCATCAACGATCGAGCCGAAAACATTTTGGTTTCGTACGATTTTATTATCAGCAGAGCCGTTACGCGTATGCCCGAATTCATGGCGTGGGTAAAGAACAAAACCAAGAGCAAGAGTCAACACACGTTGAAAAATGGCATTCTCTATTTAAAAGGAGGTGATTTAACCGAAGAAATGGCGCAAGTCAAAAACAAAGTAACCTACTACAACCTTTCGGATTATTTCCAAGAAGAATTTTTTGAAACGAAGAAAGTTGTTCACGTAGAAATTTAAAATTTTGCGCTTGTCTTCGACGACGCTCAGCTACCGCTGAAACAACTATTCGAGAATCAATAACTGCAGACAGATCGTCGCACTCGCTATCAAAAGAAAGACTTAGATCTTGTACTTCGCGAAAAATGCATCCCAATCCCACAAGAAATTTTCCATCACTTCATTCAATCGCTTGATGAAAAGAGGATTCGGTGCTTTTAAGCTTTTAAAATACTCATCCTGAAATTCGTGCAATTCGTATTTTGCAAAAATGGCTTTCGACATGCCGTAAACCAAATTTTTGGAAGGATGATTCACACGATTGATAAAGCTTTGAAAATCTTTCAATTGTCGTCCGGCTTCTTCGATTGACATTTCGTAAATATTCGCAATCTTTTGAATGATCAATCGTTCAATTTGAGCCGCGTGGGCTGCGTCAAACGTACTCTGCACCAAACTTACATTGGCCGCAAAAACAATGAATAAAAAATGCCCCGAACCTGCAACTTCGATAGAAGGCTCTGTTTCAAACGCAATGTCTTCGTTTATTCCATGAGCAATGTCGTCAAAACTCAAGTCGATGGCCTCCATCAAAACATTGACAAATAGGTTGGCTATTTGGTCGTCGGTTAATCTTCTTTTAAGAATTGCTTTTAGCATTTGTATCTTTTGAGATTAAGCAAAGGTAAAGAAAGAATGAACTATAAAATTTTTGTTAAATTGTGTTTTTCAACTTACTTTTCAACAGTTCACCGACCCTTTTTTACCGTTCGCGTAAAAACTGCCAAATTATCTTAAAATCAGATTCTTCATTCACGTCGAATTATTACTTTTAGACTCATTTTTTCGATTCTATGAAACGCAATCAAATTATCATTTTAGGAACTTTATTTCTGGTCTTCGCTTTGATTTTTATCACCATCAAAAACAAAAAGAAAACGGAAACGAAACCATTAAAAGAAGCACAAACAATTGTTTACGTGCCCATTCGAAAAGTTCACAACCAGGAAAAAGAACTCCAAATCATTTCTTACGGACAAATTGATGCCAATGCTGAGATCGACATAGCAGTAGAAGTGCAAGGGAAATTGGAACAAGGACAAGTTTATTTGCGTCCGGGTGTGAAATTTTCAAAAGGTCAAGTATTGTTTCGGGTGAACAACGAAGAGGCATTTTATTCCTTGAGTGCGCGGAAAACACAATTGGCCAATTTGGTCGTTGGCGCTATGCCGGATGTTGAATTGGATTTTACTTCTGAAAAATCAAAATGGTCGCAATTTTTGGACGGAATTCAAGCGAGCAAACGCTTGCCGAATTTACCAGAAATGAACTCAAGCAAAGAAAGAATGTTCATGACTTCACGCGGTATTGTTGCGGAATATTACAACATCAAAAGTATTGAAGCGCGCATGGAAAAATACGTATACATCGCTCCTTTCTCCGGAACGGTGATTGAAACGTATGCAGAACCTGGTGCGATTGCGAATCCAGGAACACGTCTCGCAAAAATTGCGAAAACAGATGATTTTGAAATCAAAGTACCGATTTCTATCGATCATTTGGGCTCCTACCAAAAACAAGGTAAAGTGACCTTCACCAATTCAGATGGATTGATGGTCGGAACAGGTTCGATCAAACGAATTTCGGATGTCATCAACCAACAAACGCAATCTGTGGACGTATACTATTCCATTAATCCTGTAAGCAATCACAAAATCTACAGCGGCTTGTTTTTGAATGTTGCCATCAATCAAAAAGCGATTTCGAAAAGCATCACGGTGCCAAGAATGGCCATCACGGATGGAAATGTGAATTTGTTGAAAGGAAATAAAATTGAGCGTCGGGCGATTCAAATTGTCGGCACCAAACCAGACTCACTTTACATTGCTGGATTGAACGATGGTGAACAAGTGATTTTAGAAAAAGTCGAGTTGGATACCCAAGGAAAAATCTTCAAAGGAATAATTCGGTAATCATGCGGAAATTAATCAACTTCTTTATCACACGACCGATTTGGGGAAATGCCTTTATCGTGCTCGTTTTGATTTTCGGTGTCATTACCATTGTGACCATGCAGCGATCCTTCTTCCCAGAATTGGATCCAAAAACAGTGGTCGTGAATGTGTTCTATCATGGTGCTTCTCCAACGGAAATGGAGGAAGGCGTAACGATCAAAATCGAACAAGCCATCAAAGGACTGGACGGAATTGACGAAATCAACTCTTCGTCTTCCGAAAATAGCGCCAGTGTTTCTATCAAAGCTTTTCAAGACACCGACATCGATGAATTGTTGAGCGATATTGAAAATACGGTAAATTCCATCAGCAGTTTTCCGCAAGGAGCTGAACGTCCCATTATTACGCGCATCAAATCGGGCGGAATGGGAAGTGTGGTGGCTTTTGTGGGAATCGCTGCAAAAAAAGACCAAATTGGTCAAACGGAATTGACCGATATCGCAACAAAAGTTGAACAAAGCTTACTGAATACCAAACTCATTACGGAGATAAAAAAGAACGGTTTCCCTGAAAAAGAAATCGCCATCAATGTGCGCGAAAATGATTTGCTTCGTTATGGAATTTCCTTGCAAGAAGTGAGTCTGGCCGTTTCTGCAAAAAACTTGGACATCACCGCTGGTATGATCCGTGGCGGTGTGCAGGAAATGAGCATTCGTTCCAACAGTCGTGGAACCACGGTAGAAGAAATCAACGACATCATCGTTCGCACCAGCCGAACTGGAGACAAAATCACCGTTGGAGAAATTGCCGATGTGCAAATTGGCTACAGCGAAGCGTCGCAAGAATCGGAGTACAACGGCAAACAAGCGGTTTCGTTTCAAATCGAAAAAACGGTTCAACAAGACATCGCGAAAATCACCACGGCGTTGCATGAATACCGCGACAAATTCAATGCGGAGAATCCCAACTACGAAATGGTGATGTATTTTGAGTTCAATGACATGCTCAATCAACGGATCGATTTGTTGACCCGAAACGGACTTCAAGGTTTGATTTTGGTGCTTATTTTCTTGGGCCTTTTCTTGAATTTAAAACTTTCCGCTTGGGTGGCATTTGGTATTCCTTTTTCCTTCTTGGGCATGTTTATCATTGGTTCAGTTTACGGCATGTCCATCAACATGATTTCTGTATTTGGAATGATTCTGGTGGTGGGTATTTTGGTGGACGATGGAATCGTCATTGCTGAAAATATCTATTCACATTTTGAAAAAGGCAAGAATGCTCGTCAGGCGGCGATTGATGGAACTATGGAAGTTTTGCCTTCTGTATTTTCATCCGTTATCACCACCATCATTGCTTTTTCTGTTTTGCTCTTTGTTGAAGGACTGGAAATGATGCGCGAAATGGCATTTGTGGGTATCGCTTGTTTGGTATTCAGCTTGTTTGAAGCATTTTTTATCCTTCCTGCTCACTTGGCACACAAGTCTATATTAGTGGAACCCGCAAAACCCAAATACACCGTTTTGCAAGGAATAATCCTTTTCTTGGGAGGAATTGTGGTTGTTTGGTTGGGTTCTATGGCTTTTGGCAGTTTAGAAACCTTGTCGATTGGCGCCGTTTTATTTCCTTTCGCTATTTTCATTGTGGGAGGAAAACTGTGTTTGGATGGATTCTCAAAATCTCCATTGGAAACGATCGTTCGTGGCAATGCCGACAAAGGAATTAAAATTGTACGCGACAATTTTTTTATGTTGGCAGTGGAAACTTTCATTGGTAAACGGGCAAAAATGTACCTGTTTACCTTCTTCATTCCGATGATTATTACCTTCATCACCTTTGGTTTCATGGGCAGTAAAACGATTGGATTTACGTTCTTTCCGAATATTCCACCCGACTTTTTCAACGTAGAAGTTGCTTTCAAACCGGGAGACAACAAAGTGAAAACGCAGGAATTCTTGAAATTTGCTTCCAAGGTCGTAACGGAAGAAAGTGAAAAATTAAGAAAACAAGACCACGATACCTTGATGCGTTATTACACGTCCAACTTAGGCGTTACCAGTAATTTGGGTCAAGCTGGAAATCACACCGGATCGTTGGCTGTTTTTTTGGACAATGAAAATTCCAAAACACCGGCAGATACTTTAATGAAACGTGTTTTGCGTCGCTTGGTGAATTCAGATCAAGGCAAGTTGGCACAAGAAATTTATGTCGGTGGTTTCAACCGTTTTGGTAAAGAAATTGAAATGGGATTGACCTCCACAGACGAAAAAAGTTTGTTGTTGGCCAAAGAAATGTTCAAGAAAGAAATGTCCAAAATGGGTGGCATTATCAACATCAAAGACAACATGCCTCCAGGACGTTTTGAAGTGTATTTGCAAATGCGACCGCAAGCGGAAATATATGGTATTACGAAAAATGAAGTTTTGACCCAAATTCGTCAAGGATTTTTTGGATCCGAAGCACAGCGTGTCATCATTGGAACCGACGAAGTAAAAGTCTGGGTTCGTTTCCCACAGGAAGACCGAAATAGTTTGTCAGATTTGGAAAACATGCGCATTCGCAATGTGGCTGGTTTGGCCATTCCGTTGAAAGAAATCTGTGACTTTGATTTGGGTCGCGCACCGGAAAACTTGAAACGTAGAAACGGACAACGCATCATTAAAATTGATGCAGAATGCACCGATCCAGACAAAGTAGCCGATATCAATGCGGACATTCGAAAAATCATCGTACCGAAAATTCAACAAGTTTTCCCTGACGTTCAATCCGTTTCTTTGGGACAATTTGAACGGAGTCAAAAAACAGGAAGTTCCATGGGAATTGTGGCCATTGTCGCCATCATTTTGATGTTTATCGTCATCATGTTGCACTTCAATAGTTTGAGCCAAGCTTTTTTAATTATGTTGGTGATTCCAGCTGGTTTGGCAGGAGCGATTTTGGGTCATGGTTTGGTGGGTATTCCGGTTTCCATTCTTTCCGTGTTTGGTATGATTGCCTTACTCGGGGTTTTGGTCAACGATGCCATCGTATTCTTGGACCGCTACAACGATTTGTTGATTGAAGGCTACAGCGTTCGTGAAGCGGTGTTGGAAGCAGCTGTTTCTCGTTTCCGACCTATTTTGCTAACTTCCTTGACAACCGTTGCAGGTTTGCTACCGATGATCTCTGAAAAAAGCATGCAAGCTCAATTCTTGATTCCAATGGCTACTTCCATCGCATTTGGGGTGTTGTTTGGAACTGTATTTATTTTGTTCTTTTATCCATCTGCGATCCTCTTCTGGAATGGCGCCGCAAAAACTAGAAAACGTTTTTGGACAGGCGAAAAAGTAGATGAATTGGACGTAGAACCCGTAATTCGATTTAAAAAACACAAACATGAATTGGAATCAGAGCATTAGTATTTTCTTCACGGTTGCCCTCGTAACGACTGGACTGCGCGCACAAGAAAATTTGAGTGCCCAACAAGCGGTATTCAACGCCTTGAAGAACAATTACGATATTTTAATCAGCGAAAAACAAATCGAAATTACCGAGCGAAACAATTCGTGGAGTGAAGCGGGGTTGTTTCCAACTGTATCGTTGCAAATTGCGCAAAACAATACCGTTCAAGACAATTCCAAAAACCCGTTCTCGTTTACGAAAGGGGTAATTTTAAGTCAAGGTTTGAGTCCGAGTTTGGTGGCAAATGTCAATTTGTTTAGCGGCTTTCAAGTGCGCATGAACAAACAACGTCTGGAGCAATTGGAAGAACAATCCAAAGGCAATTCTACTGTGGTGATTGAAGCGATGATTCAAGATGTTTTGAAAACGTATTACAGTGCCTTGTTGCAAAAAGAACGTCGAGACTTGTATGAAAATGTCATGCAGTTTTCTTCGCGGCGATTGAAATACAGCGAAATTAAAAACCAATACAGCGCCAACAATTCGTTGGAATTGCTGCAGTTAAAAAATCAGTATTTAACGGATAGCACGAATTTCTTGTTGCAAAACCTGTCGTATGAAAATTCGCTGCGCAATTTGCTTTTGTTGATGAACAACAGCGATGACAGTACCTTTTCCAAATTGCCGATTTTGACCGATAAATTGGACTTTTTACTGAGTGAAATTGATCCCGATCAAGTCCTGAAACAATTGATGGAAAACAATGCCAACTTGAAAAATCAATATTTGGCGCTGGAATTGCAAGAAACCAATGTGGATTTTCAGCGCTCGTTTTTGTATCCAACCTTGAGTTTGGCGATGAATGTTTCACCTTCCTACGGGCAATTCCGACAATTGAGCGGTGGTGATCCCAATGGTCCGCAATCGCTTTCTACCCAATCCCTTTCCTATGGCGGTAATTTTACTTTGCGCTACAATTTGTACAACAATTGGAAAGCCAAACGGGCTGTGGAAGTAGCAAAAATTCAAACAGAAATTGGCAGCATGAACGTGGATAAATTGAAAAATTCCTTGCGCATGAGCCTAACCAATCAATTGAATTTGTTTCAAATCCGCAAGAATTTGGTGAATGTTTCCAGTGAAAATTTAGGATACGCCACCAAAGCGTACGAATTGGCTCAAAAACGCTACGAATTGGGAACGGTGAATTCCATCGACTTGATTGTGTTCCAAACCAATTACCAAAATACTTTGATCCAACATTACGAAAATCTCTACAACCGACTGGATACCTATTTGGAAATCTACAAATTGAGCGGTAATTTGGGATTGGTGTATGGTGGGAAGTGATGAGAAGTTTCTTAGGTTTCTGCATTGAATTGGAAATTAGAGTTCCCGACACTTTTATCTGCGAATCCTGTTTTTTTCAATGACGTAATCTCCAGGATCGGTTTTTGGGGTTACATGGTTGCCTATCAAAATTTGGTCGTATGCTTTGTACCAAGCTTTGTATTTGTACGTTGGGTCTAGTTTATGGTTTTTACCAATCGTCTTGTTTTGAAGACAAACAATATCGGCTTCTACCTCGTCCAAAATGAAATTACGCAAGTAAACCAAATAATTGTCGTTTAAACCATCTATATCTATTGATGCTTGCATTTTTATATGTTCATAGGTTTGAGGGTCGCAATAAATGGCTTCAAATGGGGTAATGTTGAAATGATCTGATGATCTGCCAAGGTTTGGGTAGACGTAGGTGTTAGAATAAATAGTTGGGCTGAATCCAAAATCTTTATACATCAATCCATTTCCTTTCAAATCATAGAACAGGTTGTTGTTTTGCCATAGGTTGGGGTTGATAGCAAGGGCGGAGGTGGTGGGGAGGAAGTTCATGTGTTTGTTTCAATAATTCAATACAAAAGTATAATATTGATTTTCAGACAGACTAAAAAGAGAATCATGAAAGGTAGTTACACCACTTCTTGTTACTTCCCACTCGTATTTATAGCTACCAATAGGCAATTGGATAAAATTTCCTGCAAAATTATAACAACCGGTTTGGGTTTGAAAAATTCCTTGATCATCACCATTTAACCATTTCCTTTTATACGTAAAAGTATCTGAAGGACCTTGACAATTTACATTATGAATTTCTAAATTAAAATTAGCACACTCCGCATACTCAAATTGAAAATCCAGATTGGGTAGATCCTCTTTGCCAAAGGTGTACTGTATCGATTTATCATAACACATATTGGGAGGCTTAGAAGTCCCTACACTGTATGTCCTTCCAGTTTTAACTCTTACCGAAACATAGGCTTCTCCATTTGCATCTAAGGTACCTGTTTCTTCAAAAACTTTTTTTTCGCCGTTAAAACCTGATGATGTTGCCGTAATTCCGTAGGCTAAACCAGCGTAAGGCTCACCCGTTACTGTATTTATCGCCTTAATATGGACAGTTGCTTTTTTGCCACATGAGACCATAAATATTAGCACTATAATTAAAAACATCTTTTTCATACTATTTACATTAATTTTTAATTTCCTCTCGGTCGAGTGCATCCATCATAATAGATGAACGCATGAAAATCGCTACCACTTTGTGAATGAAATCCAGGTGAAAGTGTAATTGAATTGCCTGCATGAACATCTATTACCCCTGTTTTTTCTATGATGTAATCGCCAGGATCGGTTTTTGGGGTTACATGGTTGCCTATCAAAATTTGGTCGTATGCTTTGTACCACGCTTTGTATTTGTACGTTGGGTCTAGTTTGTGGTTTTTACCGATGGTTTTGTTTTGGAGGCAAACTATATCAGCTTCTACTTCATCCAAGATAAAATTGCGCGTATAAATCAAATAGTCATTGTCCAAATTATCATCATCCACAGATGCTTGCATTTTGATGTGTTCATAGGTTTGCGGGTCGCAAGGCATAGTTTCGAAAGGATTAATGATAAAATAGATTCATCAGCCTTTAGTATTCCAAAAGAAAGTAATAATGCTGATTTTCATTTATATAAAAAGTAGAATCATAATTTGAAGTTACTCCATTTTTTGTAACTTGCCAAGTGGCTATCCATGGGCCGTATGGAACAGGTTCGTCGATAAATTCAAAATCAAAACAACCTAGTTTTGTCATCTGGATAATCTTATAATTTGGATCCGTGTAACTTGGCTTCAAATTGAAAAATATTTTATCATTTGCGTCATAGCAGCTAATATTTTTTACTTTTAATTGTATATACCCACACTCCGCATACTCAAACTGAAAATCATTTTTTGTTTTGTCTTCCTTACCAAAAGAGAAGTTGATGTCTTTTACGTAACACGTGTTTGGAGGTTTCGTACAACCAACGTTGTAGGTACGATTGCCTCTCACGCGCAAAGTTACAAATGCTTCACCATTGGCATCCAAAGTTCCTTTATGGTCGTAAACTTTCTTTTCACCACCTATACCTGTGGTTGTGGCAGAAATACCATACGCCAATCCTGCATAGGGTTCACCAGTCACCGCATTAATCGCTTTTATGTGCAAAGTTCTTTTTTTGTTGCAAGCTGTTGCAAATAGAAAAATAAAGAGAAATACGATTGTTTTTTTCATAATTTCAAGTATTCAAAGCGTGAATATAACTTGGGTGCTTGAACGTTGATTTTCCATGGTTTTAGGTTTAGAAGGTTGTACTTTCGAAAGTACTAAATGGAGTTTGTTTTTCCAATTTTTTTTCTGGGGGAAAATCACAAATGGCAGGTTATAAAGGCCGAATCATTTCATGTAATTCAACTATTTTTTCGTTACAAAGTTTAAAAATACCCTTTCAAGGTAGCGCGTTTTTCTTTTAAACTGATCATTACTTCTTTTTGACGAATCATCAGGAAAATGTATTTCCACTTGTAGCCGATGTGTTTGAGGTAACGGAAGAAAAAGAAGGCAAACAGACCGCTCAGTGGCATGGAAATGAAATAAATCAGCCATTTCCAAAAAGTGAGTGGAATAAAAATATTGACCAATTCGATGTAGCCGTAATAGAAAAGTGGGTACAAAACCAAGCCCAGCAAAACGGCCAAGGGCGCATAATATTCGATGTCTTTGGTGAGTTTGGGGATGAGAAAATCGGTGAGTTTGTATTGCACAAAATTGTGCATCATGCCAAACAGCAGCAAGGGCAAACCAATGACCAAAAACACGGCAGAAAAAATCATTTGGCGAAAGAACATTCTGGAACGAAACCGGCGATCCAAGAAATCGGCGCGGATGTCCCATTTTTGGGTTTCCCATTCGATGTTTTCCACGAGCAAGCGAATTTCATCTATTTTCCAGGCTTCGGTTACTTTGTAATCGTCTAGTCGGTCACGGATTTTTTTCAAAAACGACATTTCGTCTTCCACATTTTCCATGCCTTCTTTGGTGTAGCGCGAGCGCAAAATAGCGGCCAATCGGTCCACCATTTTCTCTTCGTCTTTGTTGTCGGAATTCACCAACACTTGTTCCAATCGAATGCGAAACTGTTCCGTCAATTTACGCGCACCTTTGCCGGAATTTTCTTCGTACTCTTTGAGGTACTCTTTTACTTGAATCGGTTGCCCAACATTGACCAAAACGCCACTTCTAAATTTCTCCGCTTGCGAGTAATTCAAACCAATGGGCAGCACCGTCAATCCCAATTTTCCTTGGTTTCTGCGTTCTACTTCCAAAGCAATACGCGCTGTTCCTGATTTCAATTGACGCAAATGGCGTTCTTGAAAACTGGTGCCTTCTGGAAAAACTACCAAGGTTTTGCCTTTTTCGAGAATGTCATAGCAGGCTTGAAAACTATCTTGATTGGAAACACCATCGACTTTCCCTTCTCCTACTCGATTGATGGGAATCATGTTCAAAGAGCGAAGCAAGGTCATTTTCAGTTTTCCTTCAAACAAAGTCGCTTTCGCCATGTAATGAATCGGTTGCTGACACACGTTTCCAATCATCCATGCATCCATCAAAGTATTGGGATGATTCGCAATAATGATCAGCGGACCTTCTGTTTTCAGATTTGACTTGTTTTTGATGCGCACTTCTTTGTAATACAATCGAATGCCCAAGCCCACAATAAGTTTCAAAAATCGATACAGCATAATTGACACGAAAATACGGATTTTAGCACATTTTATCGTTGTGAATTTGGGCGCTCTGCTGATAAAGGATAAATTCGCGGAATGAAAGAATTTCCAATTGCGTATTTGAATAGCAACGATGGAAGCGGATTGTTGGCTTTTGGCGATGGTCCACGCATCAAAGCTCCAGCAGGACGGGCGCTACATGAACTTGAAGAATTTATTCAAGAGCATACCAATCAATACATTTTTGGTTATTTGGCCTACGATTTGAAAAATGAATTGGAAAATGTTTCGTCCGACAATACCGACAACAAGAATTTCCCCGATTTATTTTTCTGGGTCCCCAAATACGTGGTGAAAATGGCCAGCGAACATTTTGACTTTCTTCAAGGGGAGAAAACGACGGAAAGTTTTGAATTCCTTGAATATTTCTTGGAAGAGGAAACCGACCAAAATTTTCATGCCTACCAACTCGATTTTCAAGCCGTTACACCCAAGGAAAAATATTTGGCCAACGTCAATAAAATCAAGGAACGAATCCAAAATGGTGATGCTTACGAAGTAAACTATTGCCAAGAATTTGTGGTGAAAGACATCGAATTTGATTTTTCATTGGATGCCTATTTCAAATTGAACAACATTACCAAAGCGCCTTTCTCAAGTTATTTTCAATTTGATGATTATACGATTTTCTGCGGTTCGCCCGAACGATTTATTCAACGAAAAGGAACCAAATTGTTGTCGCAACCGATCAAAGGAACGGCTCCGCGAAATGCAGATCCAAAGAAAGACGAAGCCTTGAAAAAATCTTTGCTCAACGACCCAAAAGAACGCGCGGAAAACGTGATGATTGTCGATTTGGTTCGCAATGATTTATCGAAAATTGCGGAAAAGAACAGCGTGCAAGTCGATGAGTTGTTTGGTATTTATAGTTTCGAGACAGTACACCAAATGATTTCGACGGTAAGTTGTGAAATCAGCGAAAAAACGTCCTTTGTGGAAATTATTCGTGCCATGTTCCCGATGGGTTCCATGACCGGTGCGCCCAAAGTGAGCGCGATGAACATTATCGAAGAATTGGAAGACTTCAAACGCGGCATATACTCGGGTTCCATCGGCTACATTTGTCCCAACGGCGATTTCGATTTCAACGTAACCATTCGTTCCCTTTTTTATGACAAATTCAGCAAAACACTTACCTGCGACGTCGGTGGTGCCATCACGATTCAATCCGATGCCGAAAGTGAATACGAGGAATGTTTGACGAAAGTAAAACGCATTTTGGACGGAATGAATGAGTAATCTTTCCATTCATATTTCCCCCGATTTTATCCCAAATTCTGATCAGAAAATCTTTTTGGCCATCAGCGGTGGCATGGATTCCGTTGTCTTGCTGCATCTCTTGGTAGAAGCAAAATTGCATGTTCATTTGTTGCACGTGAATTATCATTTGCGGGGAGAAGATTCCATTGCCGATGAAAAATTGGTGCGCAAATTGGCGGAGCAAAATAAGATTCCCTTGGATGTACTCGACTTCCCCATGAAAGCACATTTGGCAGCACAAGGTGGAAATTTGCAAAACGAAGCACGGAAAATTCGCTATTCGTTTTTTCACGAAAAACTTGCGAAAGAACCCAATTCTCTCCTCTTTACCGCCCATCATTTCGACGATCAAATGGAAACATTTTTCATGCATTTGAGTCGGAAATCAGGACTGGTTGGTCTGAGCTGTATGGCCGAAAAAAATGGCTCACACTGGCGACCTCTCTTGTCATTCACCAAACCACAACTGTTGGCATTTGCGCTTGAAAACCAGCTTGAATGGCGAGAAGATGTGAGCAACCAAGACAACAAATACTTGCGTAATTTGTGGCGAAACGAGTGGTTACCCCTGTTGAAAAACGAAATTCCTAGTCTTGAAGAAAGTGTTGCGTTACTCATTCTAACCTTTCAAACAGAGCGAGCGGCATTGGAAAATCAGTTTTTGCCAAAAGCTGCTGAAATTCAAGAAAAACATCGCTGGGATTTTGCTGATTTTGACACTTGTTCCGAAGAAGGAAAATACCTCATTACCAAAGCCATGGGTTGGCGGTTTTCAGAATTGGAACGGTTGAACGAACTCAGGTTGGCCGGAAAATCAAAATTCCTAGAAATTCAGCGTTTGGAGCTCGAAATTTGGAACAATGACGATCATTTTTCATTTGAAATCGCCGGGAAACTTATCCTTCCTACTTTTCTTACTAAATCGATTTCAAGTTTGCCTAGGTCTTTTTCAAAAAACGAATATTTTGCCGATCCGCTTAAAATCAAAGGGACATTAAAAATGCGCTTTTGGCGTGAAGGCGATCGCATTGCTTCACTTGGCATGCGCGGAACGCAACTTATTTCGGACATCATCAAAGACGCGAAAGTGCCTTCCTCTGAAAAGAAAAAAGTGCTCGTGCTAGAGGATGAAGAAAAGATTTTGTGGTGTGTAGGCTTGAAAATTGGCCGATTGGGAATGGCAGATGGTGGAAGTTTGGAAATCTGGCGGATTACGGTGGAGGGCTCACCTACAAAACGTTGAATTTTAATTTAAATAAAACTTCGTTCGTAAATTTGGGAATTCCCAAATTCCCAAAGCTTTTGCTTGCGAAAGTTCAAAATCCCCAAATTATAAACGGGAAGACAAATGACAGATAAAACCTTTATTCAATTAAAAAGAATTTGTATTTCTTGAAATTTGTAACGATTTGATTTTTAGACCTAGTTCGTAAATTTGGGAATTCCCAAATTAGCAAATTAGCAAAGCTTCTGCCTGCGAAGGTCTCAAATCCCCAAATTTTAAACAGGTATGCAATTAACAAACAAAACCATCATTCGTTTAAAAAAAAATTGCATTACTCAAAATCGTAACAAGCTGATTTTCAATTGTCGTTCGTAAATTTGGGAATTAGCTAGATTCTAATCCTATTCGCGAGTTGAAATCGCCTCAGGAAAGAGAAAGTTGATAAATGCAGACATTGGTGGGCACCTTGAGGAAGCCGGAGCGTGTGGTAGCGATAGCGAGCATGCGCAGGATCGCCGATAAGGTCGCCAATGACAATTTTATCAGCTTTGGCTTTCCGTAGCGGGAGTTTTTTCTTTTTGCTTCTTTTTTCTTTTTCACGGCGAAAAAGAAAAAGAAGGGAGCGTGTTAATCGTAGCGCAGTTTATAGGTAATCCACAAATTTTTGACTTGATTCTTTTTTTTAGTTCCACAGAAATATAACTCCCCTCAAAACCGAAATAATCCAAAATCCTTCCAGTCTCCAAAACCACAAAAATCACTACTTTTAAACCATGCAAATTCCATTTCCCTCATCGTTTGAAAAACGGGTACGTGAAGATTCCTTTTTAGGGGAAAAATTGTTAACGGCTTTGAATACCGAAGCGCCAACGACGATTCGCAAGAATCCTTTCAAACCCACTACGGCTTTTCAAAACGAAGAATCCATTGCTTGGTGCGAAAATGCGTTTCGTTTAACTGAACGGCCGTCTTTTACGATGGATCCGCTTTTTCATGCAGGCACCTATTATCCGCAAGAGGCAGGTTCGATGGTTTTGGACAGTGTTTTAAAAAGTCTTGATCTTCCCGAAAACCCGTTTGTATTGGATTTGTGCGCTGCACCCGGCGGAAAAAGCACCTTGATTGCCTCCTTTTTGCAAAATGAAGGATTACTTGTCGCCAACGAAGTCATTACAGCACGAGCGAGAATTTTACACGAAAATTTAACGAAATGGGGCGTCGACAATGTGGTTGTCACCAACAATGATCCAAAAGATTTTGACCGTTTGCCGCACTTTTTTGATGTAATGCTGGTCGACGCGCCTTGTTCGGGTGAAGGTATGTTTCGCAAAACGCCGCATGCCCGAGAAGAGTGGTCGGAAGACAATGTGAATCTATGCTGCGCGCGACAAAAGCGAATCGTTCACGATGTGTGGGAAACCCTAAAACCGGGAGGATTTTTGATTTATAGTACGTGTACGTTCAATGCCGACGAGAACGAAAACAACGTGCAATGGATGTTGGATACATTGGACATCGAAAAAGTGGTGGAAATGCCCATTTTAGGCTTGCAACGCGACCGAGAAAAGCTGGGCTACTATTGCTTTCCGCATACGGTAAACACAGAAGGCTATTATTTCGCCGTTTTGCAAAAAGCATTCGATTCTGTGCAAAAAACAAAACTCATTTCCAGCAAGGATTTCACCAAATCCAAAGAAAAATTAGGGCTGGAAAATTGGTTGGATTTGTCTGGGAAGGAAGTTTATACATGGCGTGAAAAGTTCTTTGTGTTGCCTGAAAAATTTGCCGATCCCATGGTGCATTTGCAGCAACAGTTGCGCATTGTGAAAATCGGTTGCGAAGTCGGCGAAAATGCTCGAAAAGGTTTGATTCCTACTCCCGATTTAGCCTTGCATGCGCAATTGAAATCGAGTGTTCAAAAAATAGAATTGACCCGCGAACAAGCCTTGCTGTATTTGAAAAATGAAACGTTTCCGCTTCCCGGTCCGCAAGGATTGACGATTGTCACCTTCGAATCCATTCCCTTGGGGTTTATAAAAAACTTGGGCAATCGTTTCAATAATTTGTGGAACAAAGATTGGCGAATTCGCAATCAGATTAGTTGATTAAAGCAATCGATCAAAGCTTCGTTTCAACATCATCGGCGTGGTAATCGTGGTTAAAATTCCCATAATTACGAGAATGGAAAATATTTCCAAGGTGATCAATTCTGCCTTGTAGGCAATATTGGCAATCACCAATTCCATAATTCCTCTTGCATTTAAACCAACGCCAATCGTCAAGGATTTTCTTCCACCCAATCCTGCAATACTTCCACCAATGTATCCTCCCAAAATTTTGGACAAATAAGAGACCAGCACGATTGTAATCATCAAACCGTAATTAGAAATAGAACCCAAATTAAATTCGAGTCCAATTCCAGCGAAAAAGATGGGCGCTAAAAAACCCATGGCCAAACTGCTGGTGGTTTTTTCAATGGTTTTCAAATTTTCCTTCCCAATGACGGAGTCGCTGATGATCATGGACGCGAAAAATGCACCAATAATAAAATGAAAACCGAGCGATTCAGTAATTGTTGAAAACAACAATACAAAGGCAAAAAACAAAGCGAAAAGCGGCTCTTTTCCTTTTAAAAAATGAAGCAATTTGTCCAATGAAACCTCAAAATAGTTGCCCTTGTTGGTGACTTTTCGAATGAAATAATAGGCCAGACTCAAAAAAGTAATAAAAACAAAAAGCTTCAATAAGGAGATCGACGTAACTTTTGCAATGGACCAAATCGACATGTCTGTATCTTGCAAATTGAGTAATACGCCTAAAATTGTCAGTGCCAACACATCATCAAAAATGGCGACGGAAATTATTTTTTGACCAATTTCTGAATTCAATTTTCCCAAATCCATTAAAATCCGAATGCTAACGGGTAAGGCCGTAATGGCAACGCACAAGCCAATAAAGGCGGTCGTCATCACCGCTTGTCCATAAAAATAACCCACCGCAAAACCACTTAAAATGGGAAGGAAAAAGGCCAATATAGAAATGACAATGTTTTTGCCACGCAGCGATTTTAAAATATCTTCAATGTTAATTTCCAAACCAGCCAGAATAACCAAAAGGAAAATTCCCAATTCAGAAATTACTTTGATGTCCTCAGTGCGATGAATGAAATTAAACAAGCTTGGCCCCAAAATAATTCCCGCAAGAATCTCCCCAATCATCGCCGGTTGTTTCATGCGTTCAAATAGTTCACCTAAAAAACGGGCGGAAACAAGTAAAATTAAAAGATTGGTAAAAAAAGGCAATTGAAAAGACGCGATTTCCATGACAATAATCTGCTAAATTCTTCTTTAAAAAAGAAAGATTATGAGATGAAAATAGCCGTAACGATGTCAGCAATTTAATTTCTTAATCCGAATCAAAATTAGAGTAAAAAATGCCATGAAATTCGAATTGATAAAAATAAATTTTACGATCAAAAAAGTAACAAAAGTTCAGTTTTAACAAGGGGTTTAGCGCTATTCTTTCCCACTAAAATAATCATCCAAAACCTCAAAAATTTCCGGATGCCGCTCCTTTAATTTCTCTGGTTTTTCGCGGTAATATTCGGTTAAAACAGCAAAAAATTCCGCTTCATTTGTCAGTGCGTAGGGATTGATATCACTTTTCCCTTTCTGGATGTCTTTCATTTCTTTGGCAATCACGTTTGCCCAAACTTTTCGGGTAATTTTGTCCATTCCAGCTGGAAAGCCATCAATGGATCCATCGACTTTGTCTAACAAATGAGCAAACTCGTGCACGCCCACATTGTGACCGTCGTTGTGATTTGAAAAACCCATTTTCAAGGCGGTTAATGAAAGAATCATGGTATTGTTCATCATGCCACCGTGGTGTACTTCTCCTTGAATGTATCCGGCTTGACCAATTACTTTTTTGTCGGTATAATTGTTCGGGTAAACCAGGACTTCGCGCAATTTACCGTAATTCCAGAAAGGCAAACCCCAAAAGGCAAAAACAGCCGAACTGGCAACATACAAACAGGTTTCTTTGTCGGGTGTCTCTTTGTCTATTTCGGTAACCGCTACATCTGAGAGAAATAATCCTATTCTATCTTCGAAAACTTTGCGGTCTGATTTACTCAATTCTTTGTAAAATGGAATATGTCGTTCTAACCAAAAACGATCATTTAGATTCAGCGCTACGCGTGCATTTCTGGCATTCAACCGAATGGTTTGTTTGCGCCAAATCCACAAAGCGATGGAAACGCCCGCAACTGTAATAAACCCAACGAATTTCGCTGAGGCGACATTTCCACTTTTCACCAACAAAGGAACGCAGATGAGCAAGATGAAAAATAATACTATCCAGGGTAAAAATCGTTTTTTCATAGGTTGAAATTAGTAAAATTGGGACACAAAAAAGGCCTTCCGAAGAAAGCCAAATGTTATTAAAATATAGTGGTTATTCTTTAACCCATTTATCACTTCTCATTTCACCAAGAACATTCACAACTTTCGTGCGCGCATAATCTTCTGCCGCCATAATCATTTGTTCTCTGGTGTCCCGTCTTACTAAAACGCCCGAACTACCTTGGTTTTTTACTTCAATGTAAAATCCATCTCTTAGTTTCGCTGGCTTTGTTGCTGGTCTACCCATTTCTTATTTTAAAATTCTAAATTATTACTATTTGAGTCCCTAAAGATAAGAACTAAAACCCTGATTTCCTTAGAAATTAAGCTTTATTATGAAAAAACATATACACAAGAAGGCTGGTTTATTAACTTTTTGAAGTTAGATTTCTGCTGCTAAATAGACTGCTTTTACGCCGTCAAATTGCATTTCGACTAAACCCCAACAGACGAAAAGTGCCAACCAATGATCCACTTTTTTCATGGGCAAATTTGACTTTCTGTACAATTGACTTAAAGTGATTGCGTCGGCTTGATTGAAGAGTTGCAGCAAGGTTAATTCCTCATCTCCAAAGGTTTCTGGACGCGCAGTTTTCCGCTCTTGGTGTTGCCAAACTTTAAAAAGTATCTTATTGACCAGGGCTGTATTGTCTTCTTTCCGGAAATACGATTTCCATTTCCCATCTTCGTCCAACGCGCGAAAAGGTCGTTTTGGATTGCCTTCCACGATGACTTCCAACACCATTCGGAATCCTTCTTGATGCACTTGACTTTGGAATTCCATTGGCGGCTGACAATAGAGTTGTACGGCGCCTTCTATCATGTGAAATTCTTCCTCTGGATTGCATCCCACAATTTTGCCGTTGTCTTTTACGCCTATCAACAATCGACCACCATCTGTATTGGCAAATGCCACCAACGTTCGCGCAATCTTTTTTTGATCGTCAATGGCGAATTTGAAATCTTGGGTTTGGTTTTCGCCCAAGGCAATGTATTTAGCAAGAATTGACATGGAAAATAAATGACTATTTTTTCTTGTTTAAAATTGGCAAAATTGGTTCACCAGTGGTGCAGGCTGGTTTTTGCAAATTCAAAATATGCGTCAAGGTTGGTACAATATCGGTTATCTCTACTCGTTCAAAAATCTCCTGTTTTGGGATGTTTTTGCCATACCACAACAAAGGAACATGGGTGTCATAATTGTAAGGCGAACCATGGCTGGTACCTTTTCTTGAGCTTTCTGAATCGGCTGATTTTGGCAAATAACCCGGCGCCAACATGAACAAAACGTTTCCACTGCGAATTGGATCAAAACCGTTTTTTACCATTTCAGCAAATTGGTCGCCCGCACTTGCTCGGCTCAAATCTTCCGACGTGAAAACATATTTTACACCTTCCCACTTGCGCACTTCTTTTGCGATAAAATTTTCAATCACAGACTTGTCCGCTTCCATAAAATCAATCAACTCTTCGTTGAGATAAATGTTGTTATTTTCTTCGATTGCGATGAAATCAGCCCCGAATTTCACTTTCACGGCTTCTTGCAATTCGAGCATGTTTTCTTTCAAAAAAGCATAACCGCCCGGCAAATGATGATCTGTCAACCATTCTGGAACCGGAACGACGGCGTGATCTGCTGTTAAAAAGACGACTGCATTTTTACCGACTTGTTGTTTGATTGCTTCCAACAACCGCTGTATTTCCAAATCCAAACGCAAATACATGTCTTCCATTTCCACACTGTACGGACCAAAAGCGTGACCTGCAATATCCGGCGTGGAGTAACTAATGCACAAGAAATCGCTGGCTTCTCCTTTGCCTAAATTTTCATTTACCAAAGCGGTCAGGGCAAAATCAGTCAAATACGTATTCGCCCACGGCGTAATGGTAAACAAATTGAATTGGGATTTTTCCGTCGCAATCGCATTGAAATTATAAGGAAAAGTCGCTGAAGTTTTGTTTGGCAACACCACCTCGTATCGTGTATCATCTGGTCCACTGGCGGAATAGGTTTCAATTGGATACAAGGTATTCCAGGTATTTCCCATCACGGATTTTGGATATTCTTTCTGGTTAAATTGGTCAACGTAGGCAGGCAATTGTTTTTTGTAAAAATCGCTGGTGATGAATTTTCCCGTCGCATAATCGTACCAATACGAACCATCGCTCATGTGTCCGCCTGGTAAAACGGCGCTTCGGTCCTTGATGGAAACGGAAATCACTTTCGATTTTGCATACGTCACTTTCAATTGATCGGTAATGGTCATGCAATTCAGGTTTCTCGGTGAGCGCAACCCATCATTCGACTCCGTTCCAACAGAATTTACAGATGAATCCGTCACACAATTTACGGCAGATTGCTGATCGCGGTCGTACCAATCGTTGCCGACAATTCCATGTTGATTGGGCGTTGTTCCGGTATAAATGGAAGCGTGTCCCGGACCTGTAAATGTCGGTACGTAATTGTATTGTGTATTCCGACAATTCGTTCCTTCGTTCATCAATTTCAGAAATCCGCCTTTGGAAAAACGATCTTGAAACCGGTACAAATAATCGTACACCATTTGGTCGACAACGATTCCAACCACCAATTTGGGAGCAGATTTGCTTTGGCTGAAAAGAGTTCCTGAAAATAAAATAAGCGCTAGAAATAAGAGTATGCTTCGCATTGAGAAAGTTTTTTCGTTAAAGTTACAGGAAAAAAGTTGCAAGTTGCAAGTTCTTGGCTTCGCCAATTCAAAGTTACAAGTTCTGGACGCTTATTGTTTGGATTTCTTCAAGGAAAAGTTGCAAGTTCTTGGCTTTGCCAATTCAAAGTTGCAAGTTCTGGACGCTTAACTTTGCTTCGCAAATAATTTGCCCTGTGATTTTTCGAAGAAAAAACAGCAAAAATAAGCACACAGAACTTGAAGAGTCGCAAAGCGAATCAACTTGCAACTCGCAACTTCTTCACTTACAACTTCTTCAATCCCACCCGTTTTCTAGCCACATCAATTTCCATCACTTTTACTTCCACATGTTCGTGCAACGCAATCATGGTGGATGGATCTTCGACATACGAATCTGACAATTGAGATTTGTGAATCAAACCATTTTCTTTGATGCCGATGTTTACGAAAGCACCAAAAGCTGTAACGTTCGTAACTATTCCTGGCAAAATCATGCCTTCCACCAAATCTTCAATTTTGGAAATTCGGTTGTCGAAACTCAGAACTTTGGCTTGTTTTCTTGGATCACGGCCCGGTTTTTTCAATTCCGAAACGATGTCTTCAAAAGTAAATCCGTCGATTTCTGTAAAATCGGTTTTGTTTAAGCCTTGCAAGACTTTTTCATTGCCGATCAATTCCGCCAAAGTCATATTCGCTTTTTTCGCAATTTTCTCGGCTACCGCATAACTTTCTGGGTGAACGGCGCTATTGTCCAAAGGATGTTCTCCTTCTCGAACGCGCAAAAATCCAGCGGCTTGTTCGAAAGCTTTATCGCCCATTCGAGGCACTTCCTTCAACGATTTACGAGATTTGAAAGCACCATTTTCGGTTCTGTATTTTACGATATTATCCGCCAAAGTAGGTCCCAATCCAGAAACATATTGCAACAAATAGGTCGAAGCTGTGTTGACATCTACGCCTACTCCATTCACGCAGGAAATCACCACATCGTCCAAGGCCGTTTTCAACCAGGTTTGATTTACTTCGTGTTGGTACGAACCTACGCCCAAGGATTTGGGATCAATTTTCACCAATTCCGCTAGAGGATCCATCAAACGTCGACCGATAGAAACCGCACCACGAACTGTGACATCGTAATCTGGAAATTCTTTTCGTGCTATCGGACTGGCGGAATAAATCGATGCGCCATCTTCACGCACCACAAATACTTGCAATTCGCGGTCGAAACGAATGCCTTGCACAAATTTCTCTGTTTCTCGGCCAGCCGTTGCGTCACCAATGGCAATGGCTTCCACTTTGTAGGCTTGCACCAATTGGGCAATTTTACTTTGTGCTGTACCAAATTCTTTTTGCGGTGGATGCGGGTAAATCGTAGCATTCGTTAAAAGCGTTCCCGATTCGTCCACCACTACGACTTTGCAACCCGTTCTAAATCCTGGATCAATCGCCAAAATTCGTTTGTTGCCCAATGGCGGTGCCAACAACAATTGGCGCAAATTACCCGTAAATATTTTCAACGCTTCTTTGTCGGCTTTTTCTTTTGCTTCCGACATGATTTCGTTTTCAATCGAGGAACTCAACAAACGCTGATACGCTTCTTTGCATGCTTTCGCGACTTGTGTTGCGCACTCATCTTGACCTTTCACGAAAAACCGTTCGATCATGTCAATACAATCTTCTGATTCCACATTGATTTTTACTTTCAACAAACCTTCTTTGTCCGCGCGTGAAATTGCTAAAAAACGATGCGAAGCACAACGGTACAAGGGTTCCGAGAAGTCGAAATAATCTTTGTAGGTCTGAGCTTCCTCCTCTTTTCCTTTCACCAATTTACTTTGAATCATTCCTTTTCTGCGGTAATGATTTCGCAAGCGATCGCGCAAGGAAGCATTTTCATTGATCCATTCGGCAATAATGTCGCGCGCTCCTTCCAACGCCATGTCTTCATCAATTACATCGCCTTTCACAAATCGATCGGCCATTTGATACGGATCTCCGCCGCGTTGTGACATAATCATCCGCGCCAAAGGTTCCAATCCCAATTTCTTGGCTTTGTCGCCTTTTGTTTGACGTTTTTGTTTGTAGGGCAAATACAAATCTTCCAAAGCTTGGACCACGAAACAATTTTCAATTTTTTGTTTCAAGACATCGTCCAATTTCCCTTGTTCATCAATGGCATGGAGAATCGTTTTTTGTCGTGCACAAATTTCATCGTAGGATTTCAAAGCATCCCGAATCTGTCCCACCACAACTTCGTCCAAACCGCCGGTCATTTCTTTCCGGTATCTCGAAATAAAAGGAATCGTGGCACCTTCTTTTAAAAGTGCGGTTGTATTTTGAATCGCTTTGTCGCTTGCGGAAACTTCGTTTTTGACAAATTCTAATTGCGTCATTTCTTTCAATTTTTGGGAAGCCAAAATTAACGTTCGCCCACAAAAAATCAAGCAAAAGTGGAAATGGTTCGCTTTTTGTTTGTAACTTTTCTTTCAATTTAAAAAAAAGAACGATGATATTTAAACAGTCTTTGCCTTATTTGTTGATTTTATTTGCCTTGGCTATTCCGAGTCAAGAACCTTTTATTCAGACTGGTAAGGCTTCCTTTTACGCCGACAAATTTCACAATCGACACACAACTTCCGGTGAGAAATACGATAAAAATGCCTACACCGCTGCGCACAAAACTTTGCCTTTTGGCACGATTCTTTTGGTCACCAATCTAAAAAATGATTCCACTGTTTTGGTCAAAATAAATGATCGACTGGGCTCAAAAAAACGAATCATAGATTTGTCAAAAGCGGCCGCGATGCAATTGAATTTTATTCGAGACGGCATTGCGAATGTGCGCATAGAAGAAGTTTTACCCGAACCCAAAATAATTGAGTCCAACACGTCAATGATGATTCCAACGGTAGAAGCCCCCTTAGAAATGACTGAAAATGTATTGATGGGAAAAGACCTAATGGACCAAAATTGCATTCACTGCCATAAACTTCATGCAGTAAACGATTTTTCACAGGCGAAATGGGCTAAAGTCTTGCCAAACATGGCCAAAAAAGCCAATATAACTCCTGAAGCAGAGGAGAAAATAAATGCTTACGTTCAATGGAAATTGCAAAATTAACATGAACGAAAAAGTTTGAATTGATTTAAAATTGTACATTTAAAACTTGAATAAAACGTTCCTCTAAACTAATAATATATGCAAATTTTCATTTTTGTTTTTTCATTTTTATTTCAGACAAACCCGCAGGTAAGTCCACTCACAACCGAGCCTTCCAACGATGCCAATCAAGGTAAGTCAATTTATGAAAAAAAATGCCAACGTTGTCACGACTTAAAGAATATCAACGATTACAGCCTCCAACAATGGGATGTGATTTTGCCGAAAATGTCTAAAAAAGCAATGATGGGCAAGAAAAAACGCAACAAAGTATATTCCTACATTCAGTGGAAATTGGCCAACTAAATGGTGAAAAACACGTTGCTTTCGGGCTTAAAAGTAGTGGATGCTTCAACCGTTTTGGCCGGTCCATCGGTAGGAACTTATTTTGCGGAATTGGGCGCAGATGTAATCAAAATCGAACATCCAACCATGGGTGATGTAACCCGAACATGGAAGTTACCTTCTGAGGATGCCGACAGCCCTGTTTCTAATTATTTCTCTTCTGTCAACTTCGGAAAGACCTATTTGACGTTGGATTTGAAAGTCGAAGAGGATCGAAGCCAATTTTTAAAATCCCTATCAGATGCCGACATTTTGTTGAGCAATTTCAAACACGGTGATGCCGAGAAATTCCATCTTACGGATGAAATAGTACACCGCATCAATCCAAAATTAATTCACGGAAAAATCAATGGCTTTGGAGAAGACAGTGACCGTGTTGCCTATGATTTGATTCTGCAAGCCGAAACAGGTTTCATGTCGATGAATGGGCAAAGTGATGGCCCACCAACCAAAATGCCGGTGGCTTTGATCGACGTTTTGGCCGCCCATCACCTCAAAGAAGCGATTCTGTTGGCTTTGTACCAACGAGAGAAAACGCAAAAAGGCGTTACCGTTTCTGTTTCACTTTATGGCGCGGCCGTTTCCAGTTTGATGAACCAAGCATCCAATTATTTGATGAGCAACTCCATTCCGAAACGAATCGGTAGTTTGCACCCCAACATTGCTCCTTACGGCGAAATTTTCAGAACGAAAGACCAGGCGGATATTTGTTTTGCCATTGGTTCCGACAAACATTTTGGCTTGTTGTGTGCATTTTTAAATCTAGCTGAATTATCAGTCGATGAAAAATATGCTTCCAATTCGAATCGGGTGAAAAACCGGATTGAATTGGCGGAAATGATTCAAGCAAAAGTGGCTGATTTTGATGCCGCGACAATATTAGCACACATGGAAGAACACAATGTGCCTTGTGGGAAAATCAAAAATTTACACGAAGTTTTTGAAGAATCGAGTGCAAAAAACCTCATCCTTTCAGAGGAAATAGAAGGAAAAATGACCCAACGAGTGCAATCCGCAATTTTCCAATGGACTTAAAAATCAGAACCCCAGAAAACGAAGAAGAGTGGGAAGATTACTATGATCTTCGGTACCGCATTTTGCGTGAACCCCTGAATCAGCCGCGAGGTTCTGAACGAAACGAAGGCGATGAAACCGGGATTCATTTTGCTTTGTATGTCGAAGGACAATTGAAAGCCATTGCGCGTTTGGATGAACATGCATTGGATACCGCTCAAACTCGTTTTGTTGCAGTGGAAACCGAGGAACAAGGAAAAGGCTACGGAAAATTGATCATGTATGCCGTTGAACAAGAAGCAAGCGATAAAGAATACGCCAAAATGATTCTCCACGCCCGCGATTACGCCATGGATTTTTACTTGAATTTAGGGTATGAATTGGTGGAACCGTCCTACAAATTGTTCGATGTATTACAGCATTTTTTGATGGAGAAGGAACTTTGAAAAAAAAGTTGCAAGTTGCAAGTTCTTGGCTTCGCTAATTCAAAGTTGCAAGTTCTGTATGCTTAAAGTTTCTGGAGAAAGTTACAAGTTTCGAGTTCTTGGCTTCGCCAATTCAAAGTGGCAAGTTCTGTGCGCTTAAAGTTTCTGGAAAAAGTTGCAAGTGGCGAGTTCTTGGCTTCGCCAATTCAAAGTGGCAAGTTCTGTACGCTTAACTTTGCTTCGTAACCTATTTGCTAAGTGACTTTTCAAAGAAAAGAACGACAACGCTGAGCGTACAGAACTTGCAACTTGAAGAGCCGCAACGCGGATCAACTTGCAACTTGCAACTTCCTTATTTCGATTTTCTAACCTGAGCTTCCACCCGCTTCACAATCATTTGAAACAACAATTTCGCTTCTTTTTCTGGGAGTTTTTTTCCGAAACGAATGATTTTTCCTTTGTATTCGAATTCCAAACGTTCGCCTCCGTTTACCCACGGTGAATTTTCCCAAGCCGTTTGCATGGAGTTCTCTTTCGGGATGTGAATTTGCATTTTGCCGATGTTTTCATGGAAATACTCTTTTGCTTTTCCATATTTACCGGTAGCTGTTTTGATAATCAATCCAACTTCGTTGATTTTCAGCATTTCTTTTCCGTAGAGCAACCACAAAAGCGACCGACCCACGCGCTGCGCATAATACGCCCAAAACGCCATGAAAATCCAAATAATGATTTGTTCTTGGTTGGTTAATTTCAAGGTGAAATAAGCCCAAACCATGATGGCGCCAATGGCCAACCACATGGCGACCCACGCACCCATCAAACCGGTTACCCACGCTTTTCTTTCTGGGTAAATAATAAACGTTGCTTTGTTTTTGTCCTCGTCAAAACTGATTCGTTCGCCTATCCATTTCATGCTACGAAATTACAGTTATTCTGATAAAAAGAAAACCGCCACAGCAAGCTATGACGGTTTCTTTGAAAATGTTTTTTCTAATTCTTATTGAATCACCAATCTGCGGGTGATTTTATCACTCTATTGAACGGTGCAGTTATCTCAATACGACCAGTTTCTGTGCAACCGTTTCTTCAGCCACCAACTTTCCTTTGAAATGACAAATCAACTGATAAACTCCTGCAGGAAATTCGAATCCAATCTGCCATTGATCATCCGGATTTTCACTTCTGAAAACGATTTGTCCCCAGCGATTGTAGACTTTTAATTCATAATTTTCCAATTCACAAAAATAGGAAGCCTGCAAGAAGTCATTCAATCCATCACCATTCGCCGTAATTGCGTCCGGAAAATACATGGTGCACGGACATTCTTCTATTTTCACCTCAATGGTTCTCCAGAAACTGCCACATTGATTCTCCGCCGTTAAAGTGTAGAATCCCGTTTCTTCAAAAACTCTTGGTGATTTTTGAAATCCATCATTCCATGAATATTCCCAATCAAAATTACTTGGACCAAATTTGCTATCGTTATATTTACAGAGCGTTGTATCTTCTTGCAGGTCAAAATAAGGCGGTGCAATTACAGAGATTGTCTGTTTGAATCGATCACTTTCGCACGTATTTACCGTTTGACTAATCCAAGTTTCAAAGGTATCAACAGAAGATGTAAGAAAAATTGGCGCTACAGACGAACCGTTACCTGCAGATGGATCAGCGAACCATTGCAAATTTTGACCCACTGCAGTGGGTAGATAACTCGGCGAATTCAAGCATACTATTGTATCTGAAAAATCAGGTCGCCCCGGTTTTGCTTCAGTAACAACTACAATTGTATCATACAAACTACCGCAAGCATAATCTGCTTCAAGTGAATAAACTCCAGGAGAATTTACCGTTATTTGAGGAGTGTTTTCTCCATTCGACCATTGGTAACTACCCAGATTTACATAATTGGGCGCAACCAAAAATTGAAAAGAGCCATCTACACACACCAACGTGTCGTTGCCCAGTTCAAGCGTTAAAGGTGGCTGCAAAGAAACCACAATGGAGTCATTGCACAAACTGCATTCGTTATTTACATTGACGGAATAAACACCTGGTTGGGTTACTTGAATGCTCTGCGTAGTATCGCCTGTATTCCAAATATATTGATCAAAACCGCTTGCTGCGGTCAAAGTGAAATTTACCGAAGTGCCACAAATTGTGGTGTCAGGACCTAAGCTGGCCGTTGGGCTGGTGTAATTTGTGCTGCCTAATGGAACAAGGCTGATATCGTCAATACCGATAGTGCATGGAGGTAAAATTTTAGTTGGATCCAATGCCGGTGGCCCATTAAATAGAACAAATTCTGAGTAATAATCGAAATTACCCATTGTCATATACCTTTCCCCTCCAATTGCAGTATACGTTGCTGTTAATTCCGTCCATACATTTGGAATAAAAGTAATACCGGAGAAATCAATTTGGTTAGGCCAATAAAAATGAAAATGTGTTAGGCCAACAGCAAAATCTGTAATCCTACTCGTGGAAAAATGTATTCCAAAATTTTTTAAATAAGAAAAATAAGACAAAGGTGTAGTTGAATAGGCAACAAAAATGTACAATTTAATACTATACACTTGACCAGCAACCAATGGGCTGATCAGTTTGGTTTGCCCATAACTCCTATAATCCAAACTACTATCTGACACAACCGCTAATTTTAAGTTGCTTTGGTCCAATATAAGATAACCTTCACCTGAATGTGCTTGCGTATTGGCTGGTAAATTGTCAGGGGTAGAATAAACAGATTGAAGATGGTTATACCTACAACCTCTTCGATTTGCTCCAGCCCAACAGGATATAGGTGTTGTAGCAAAGGATGTGTCTCCTAGATAAATATATTGATTTTGCACCTTAAAATCTTCAAACCCTGGATTGGGCACCAAATTTTGAGAAAATGAAATTGTCGTACTAATCGAAAAGATTAATATAAGAAACGAAAAATATGAGGTTTTCAAATTCAAAGGTTTATTCTCTGAAGAAATTATTCGTGGTTAAAAATTATTTATTGAGCCTTTTTCATGCCGTATCAAAACGTTTAGAAATCAGTTTTATTGTTTTTTTACCACAAAAAGAAAACCGCCACAGCAAGCTATGACGGTTTCTTTGAAAATGTTTTTTTCTATTTCTTATTGAATCACCAATCTGCGGGTCATTTTTTCACCGTTGATGGCCACTTCAACCAAGTAAATTCCTTGTGCCAATTCTGAAGAATTGTACTGGATAGTAGACGCTCCGTTCATGTTTCCATACGCACGATTTGCCAATACTTTACCGGATAAATCCAAAACACTCAACTCCACTTTACTATCTTGTTTCAAATTGAATGTCATGTTTACGTTGCTGGAAGCTGGATTCGGGTACAATTGAAAGGTTGCATCAATTTGGTCAATTTCGGCTATCCCCGCTCCTGAACCTGAAGTACTGGTTCCTGCAACAAAACCGTTGGTGACAGCTTCTGCAATCGTTGCTTTTCCTGCGTTGTCAATTTGCCCATTTGGCGCAATTAGCATCACGATAATGTGCAATGAATCTGAATTCCAATTGGCTGGTAATGTAAAAGTATGGTTAACCGCCAAGACGTCACCGCTGGCAACTGTTGTTGGGAAACTTCCTGTAAATCCGCCAAAAGCTGGTTGAATATCACGTGCCACATGGTCGTAATGCATCAACGAAGCTGGAACTGGATTGGATAATAATTCAAATCCACCCATTATTCCATTGGAACCACCCGCATACGCATTGGATTGGGAATAACCTGTTGTTCCTGTTACACCATCTTCTGTGATAACGAAAGCAGCTTTGTAATTACTAGTCGCTGCAGATTGAAAATTAAAATCACCCGATACATTTAGCTCTCTAGTTGTTGAATTGTACGTTGCTCCTACTTCGATAAAAGCAGTTGGTGCCACTTGCAATCTTGTAAAGAAAGGTGTTGTCATGGTACTTGGATCAATTCCTGCACCAACACGATCGACTTTTGAACTTGGAAAGCTGGAGAAGCTCATACCACTATCGTAGGTTGTATTTGTCATTGGATCCCCGTTGTGTACGGCGATTCCTGCCCAAAATTGCGAATAATCATTTTCGAAACGATCCATGTTTACGGCACCTCTTGGACACCATTGGCACCAAGTACCTGTTCCTTCTTCACCCACAACCATTTTACCCAAAGCAGGGACAACTGGATTGACCATTCTAGATGACATATCATCCGAAGGCACATCATCGGTCGCACCGTTCACATTTGAAATGGTTGCTACTGCAAGATTACTTCCAGCTGTCAACGTAACACTTGGAAAGGCAATTTCTGTAGATGACAACGATGCCAACGAAATTCCCGTTACTGGCAATGGATAATTGTTTCCATTGTAATTCAATGTTGCTGTAAACGAGGTAATTGTCGTTGTTCCTGCATTCACCACTTTCAATTTAGGTGTTGTTACTTGCGTTGCTATGTTTCCGCCCATGTTCAAATCCGCCGCTGCAGCATTCAAATTGGTTACGGTATAAGGAGCATACGTATAAGAAACATTGTCTACGTAAAACTGAGAATTCATGATTGGGTAAATATCCACGTAACGAAGTGAATTTACTGTATTCAACCATTTTCCTGCCGATACTCCATTCATTTTCAATTCCCAGATTTTTGTCGTTAGGTTACATTCAACCGTCATGGTAAACCAGGTGGCTTGTGGGTACGTCGTTGAAAGTTTCAATTCACCTGAGTTTTGCATCTGCAAATTTCCGTTGTCCATGTTTACATCCATGGCATATAAATTCCCAATGGTCGCGTTGGCTTGAAAATTGAAATAAGCTGTTTTACCTGTGTTTACATAGAAATCTGCTTGAAAAGTAAATACACCCGTAGTATGTGTATTGATAAAATCCAAGACACAATCTTGTGGCCCACCGTTCGTAGAAGTGGAGCTATAGTAAACAGAATTTGTTCCACTATTGGCTTGAAGATCGGTGATTTTCGTGTCCTCTGTTGTTCCTTCACCTGTGGCCGACCACGTTCTCCACTCCGCTGATTGAGGTCCTAAATAACTTCCTACCGTGTAGGATTCAAAATCATCCGAGAAGTTTTGAGCGTTGATTCCCAAGCAAGTTGAGAAAGCCATTATTGAGAGTAAAATTTTTTTCATAGTATCGATTTTATTTCTTTAACGGTTAAAGATAAAAAAAGCCCGAAGCTTGTGCAACGGACTTTCAACTGTTTTTTATGTTTTCTTGTATTCCTACCCCGTGATTTACTTCAAATATTTGAAGCTTTGTCCATCTTTGATGGTTTGCAAGGCTTCATAAATCAATCGAATGGTATTTTCCACATCATCTTTGTGACAGCATTCTACCGTGGTATGCATGTAACGCAGTGGCAATGAAATCAAAGCGGAAGGAACGCCTTCATTGGAATAGGCAAAAGCATCGGTATCGGTTCCCGTTGCCCGGGAAGCTGCCGCGCGTTGGAAAGGTATTTTCTTTTTGCCTGCAATTTCGATGATTTGCTTCAATAAATTATTTTGAACGGCTGGACCATACGTTAAAACAGGACCGGCTCCACCCGTGAAATCACCTTGTTCGATTTTACTTACCATCGGTGTTTGTGTATCGTGGCAAACATCCGTCACAATCGCCACATCTGGCTTGATTCGTGCTGCAATCATTTCAGCTCCTCGTAAACCCACTTCTTCTTGAACGGCATTCACGATGTACAATCCAAAGGGCAATTTCACTTTGTTTTCTTTCAACAAACGCGCCACTTCAGCAATCATAAAACCACCCATCCGGTTGTCCAATGCACGACCGACGTAGCGATTCTTGTTCAAGATTTCAAAAGTATCTTCATACGTAATTACACAACCTACGTGAACGCCCAACGCTTCTACTTCTTCTTTTGTAGTGCAACCACAATCCAAGAAAATGTTTTTCAAACTGGGTGCTTCGTCTTTTTCGTGACGCATGTGTATCGCTGGCCAACCAAATATTGCCCGAACAATTCCTTTGTCAGTATGAATGTTTACTCTTTTGGAAGGGGCAATCATGTGATCGGAACCTCCGTTTCTGCGAACATAAATGAATCCTTCCTTGGTGATGTAATGAACAAACCAAGAAATTTCATCGGCATGCGCTTCAATGACCACTTTGTATTCTGCTTTTGGATTGATGACGCCGACGACCGTTCCATAATTGTCGGTAAAATATTCATCAATGTTCGGTTTGATATAGTCCAACCAAAGTTTCTGTCCTTCCGCCTCAAAACCCGTGGGCGAAGCATTGTTCAAGTAACTTTCTAAAAATTTTTCTGATTTCTTGGTGATGATGTTTTTCATCTAATTGAATTTAAGGTAAAGTTTGTACCCACTTCTTTGGGACTTTTCCAAAAATAGGAATTCAATTTGCTTTGGGTGTTTGAGAAGTGCTAAAAAAGTAAAAAGTTTTACCGCAACAAAGTCACATTCCCTTTGATAATGTTTTCTTGCCCATCAATGCAAACTGCTTTTAGATAATAATCGTACACGTCTGGATCCATCAATTTGCCATTGAAAGTGCCATCCCAACCTTTGGATATATCGGTGGTTTCAAAAACCAATTCCCCCCAACGATTGAATACGCGGAAAAGGATTTGATCGAGTATTTGACTTCGCACAAACAATACGTCATTTTCTTGATCGGCATTGGGCGAAAAAGCATTGGGAACGAAAATGTAGGGATCAGCACAACTGTATTCAAACACCGTAACTTTTGTTTTGGCTGTATTTGTGCAAATCCCATCTGTCACCACGACTGTAAATTCGGTATCTTGATTCACCACTGCTTCCGTTATTTGACTGAGTGGATTGGACAATCCTGTTGTTGGTGTCCAACTGTAACTTGCCCCGGGTGGTGTAGCGGTCAAAACGGAAATTCCTCCAACTGGAACGGCCGTAGGATTTGCACTGGCCCCCACAGAAATCGTAGCGATATTGTGCACATCCAACCAAATAGAATCCGTGAAAACACAGCCGAATCCAGCGTTCACCGTAACGAACAAATATTGACTAATCATGGTGTTGGTGCTAACGGTGGAGCTATTTGTTGGGCCGATAATAATCGATGTTGGCGACCATTGGTATTGAAAATTCAAGGCTGGCAATAATTCAGTCACTATTATATCTTTCGTTTCACCTTCACAATACCCTACTGTATCTGCTAATAGAATGGAATTGCTCAAAATCAATATTTGAACCGAATCGATGCGCGAACAATTTTCATTTTCAATTTTCACATAATACGTCTGCGAACCAAGTGGGCTAACCGTAATCATAGAATCCATCGGTGCGCTGTTGAGCGTATCCAAGAAGGAAATGCTACTCGACCAAACAAATGAATTGGTGCTACCAAACGAATTCGCTAGCAAATCAAAACTGGATGCCGTACAAACGATTGTGTCATTGGTAACCGATAACACTAACTCCGGCTCAATGGATATCGTAACTTGTGTTGTATCCGATCGATCACAAACGGAATCCGTTACAATTAAGTAGATAACATAGTTTCCTGGACTCGTGAACGTCAAGGTTGGATTGTAGGCGTACGACGTATCCCCGTTCCCTAAATCCCAGTAATAAGAATCATATGGCGAGGTGCTCGAATTGTTGGTCAAGGTAATGGGTTCATTGAGGCAAATGGCCGTATCTGAAATCGTAAAATCGGCTACTGTTTGGGTTTGGAAATCAAATTTGAAAAGAACATTGTTGCAACCGGCTTGTCCACCCGTATTGGCAGTCGTACACAAATTCAATTGCGACCAAGCTCCTGAAGTGGTCGGGAAATCGCTGTTTCCCCAACAACCGCCGCAAACACTTTGATAAACAACACCATTCCGATCAAAACGAGAGGTTCCTCCATCAACGTGTTCGGGTGAGGTATTTCCTCCGATGTAAGCGCCATAATTCATGGACGAAAAATTACGATCCAAGACAAATAAATGAAAATCGACGGATGTAGAATTGCTTCCAAATGGATTGGCCGTTACCGGAAAACCAGGCATTGGAGCACCCGTCAATAAATTGGACCCCCAACCGGAAACATAAATTTCACCGCAACGATCGACTAAAAAAGCCGATGGCGATAACATTAAGTTCGAAGCGGAAACTCCATAAACAGTCGATTTTTCTATACCCAAAAGGTTCTCATCCAGTTTGGCAATGAAGTTGTTACTATTTGGTATTGAATAGGCCGAATTCATCACCGGAAATGTTCCTCCTTTGGATTGTCCCGTGACAAAAATTTTATTGACCCGATTTATTTCTACAAAAAAAGCTTGGTCATAATTGGATGTACCCAAGTAGGTTGCACCTTGCAAAACGGTTCCGCTAGCGTTTAGTTTTCCAACAAATCCATCTGATATGCCGCCTTGATAAGTGGGCTGGTATTTCCCTGCGGTTCCGGGTAAATTCAATGAACTGGTTCCTCCAGAAAAAACAATGTTTGAATTCGAATCCACTTTTACCGAATAAATTGCATCGTTGTTGGCACCACCGAAATAGGTTGAAAATTGAAGCGCCGTCAAATCGTTGGAAAGTCGAAAAACAACGCCATCCAACATCCCTGCATTTACGCCTTGAATAGGATTCGAGGTTGGAAAATCAGTCGATCGAGTGCAGGTTCCAACAATACAATTTCCTGCATTGTCCAACATGATTTCACCACGAAATTGGTCCCCGTAATTCGTCGAAAGTGAATCATAACTACTTGCAAAAGTATAATTTCCACCAGAAATATTGTAGTTAACACCATCATTTCCAGAACCGCCAACAAAAGTAGAGCCCAACAAACTTGTACCGTCCGCGCTTAATTTGGAAACGTATATATCGGTCCCCGAAGCATTGAAACTCACTCCATTGTTCGCAATTTGCAATCCGGGTGTTCCCAAATGGTGGGTCGATTGGTAGGCTGTGGCTAAAACGGGGAAATCTGTGCTAGAGGTGGTGCCGTACAAATACAAATTGTTAAATGGATCGCAAATCATACTTTGCGGTGTTTCTGTTCCCACATTTGGATTGGCGCCACCCAAAAAATTGGTCCAAATCATTTGGCTTCCAGTTTCGTTGTATTTAGAAATGTAGACATCCGTTGTTCCAATACCGTTGTAAATGGTCGTAAAACTTGTACTGATATCGTAGGCCCCGCTAAAAGGAACTGGGTAAGTATTTCCATAAACGGTGCCGGCTGAATAAGCCGTTCCATCATAACCATATGTTCCTGACATCCCAAAATTATCGGTGACAGAACCGCTATAAGTAGCAAAAACCAAAACCGGATCAATGATTAATTCTTTTGTAGGATTGTATTTGCCTAAATCAAAATACACCACGCCATTTTTTAGTTTAAATTGACTGGCAATTTCAATGATTCGACCGTTGATTATCTGGTACACATAGGGTTTCTTTTCAACAATTCTCCCCAAATCCGTTGCGATCGTTAAATTACCTTTTTTATCAATTTTTAAACTTTTTTGCCCCACATATTCGATCCGAATTGAGTTTGGATTCGCATTGGGAGCTACATGAAATTCATATTTGGTTTCGTTGGCAGTTTGAATGATTTGCAAATCAATTCCGTCATATAAATTCTTCAGTTTGGCTTTGTGGTAGGAATGGACTTTGCTCGCCCATTTGGCAGGATCATTTCCCAAGAAATAATTGTAATAATGAATGGACGGCAGCTCTTTTTCAACCACGGTTATTTCATTTGAACCTAAAAAATTGGCATGAACCACGGTTTGTTTGAATTGATCAGAATTGGGAATCACTTCGCTAAAATTCGCATGCGCTGCTCGATAGGCACTGTAATCTTGCAAGTGAAACAACAATTTATGCTGCTGTACCCACAAATTCCCTCCAGGAAATTTGCTCTGAAAAAATATTTGATCATCCCACTGCCCTTTGTTTTCAATCAGCATTTTGTGCTTGTCCAAATTGTAATCTATTTCTTGCGCAAAAATGGTTGGATGCCCAAGCAATACAACAATAAAAACAAACAGAAACGGGTAATTTTTCATATTGGATTCTAAAGTACAGAAACTTACAGGACAGACGAAATTTTTTTAAAAAGAGTTGTTTCGAACGAACGATGAAATTCTTTCCTTCCGAGCGAATTTGGCAGAGCAAGCGAGAAAAAATCTTAACTTTAGCACAAGCTTACAAAAAATGGAAAACAGAATAAACGCACTTTTTAAAATTCAATATCCTATCGTACAAGCCGGTATGATTTGGTGCGCTGGTTGGAAACTTGCTGCGGCGGTTTCAAAGGCAGGCGGACTGGGTGTTATTGGTTCTGGATCCATGTATCCAGAAATTCTCGAGGGGCACATCAAAAAATGCAAAAACGCGACAAACAAACCTTTTGCCGTGAATTTGCCTTTGCTCTATCCAGACATCGACAAACATGTTGAAACCATTATCAAACACAAAGTTCCTATTGTTTTCACTTCTGCTGGTAATCCGAAAACTTGGACGGCGAAACTGAAAGAAGCCGGAATTGTGGTGGTGCATGTGGTTTCCAGTGTGAAATTTGCATTGAAAGCGCAAGAAGCCGGTGTTGACGCCATAGTTGCGGAAGGATTTGAAGCAGGTGGACACAATGGACGAGAGGAAACCACTACTTTTTGCTTGATTCCGATGGTCGCGGAAGCGGTAAAAATCCCTGTTATTGCCGCTGGTGGAATCGCTACGGGTCGAGGAATGTTAGCCGCCATGGTACTAGGCGCAGATGGTGTTCAAATTGGCAGCCGATTTGTGACGGCTACCGAATCCAGTGCGCATAAAAACTTTAAAAATGCCGTCGTGCAAGCTCAAGACGGCGATACATTATTGACTTTAAAAGAATTAACACCGGTTCGCTTGTTGAAAAACCCATTTTTCAGCCAAGTTCAATCGGCGTACGAAAATGAAGCTTCTCCTGCTCAATTGGAAGAATTGTTGGGAAGAGGGCGTGCTAAAAAAGGCATGTTTGAAGGTGATTTGGACGAAGGCGAATTGGAAATTGGACAAGTTGCAGGACTTATTCACGGGATCAAATCGGCAGAGGAAATTGTTATCGAAATCATTACCGAATGTCGATTGGCAGGCAGTGAGCAACACAAACCAAAATACTATTTTTAAATGATACATTTTGATCGTTTCACCTTAAAAAACGGATTACGCGTGATTTTCCACCAAGACAAAACAACACCAATGTGTGTTGTCAACACCTTGTTTGACGTGGGCGCGCGGGATGAAAGCGAGGATAAAACTGGATTCGCACACTTGTTTGAACATTTGATGTTTGGAGGCTCAGTAAACATTCCTGATTTCGATGCTCCGCTTCAAAATGCGGGTGGCGAAAGCAATGCTTTTACGTCAAATGATTTGACCAATTATTACAACATTCTCCCCAAAGAGAATATTGAAACGGCCTTGTGGTTGGAAAGCGATCGAATGTTGTCGTTGGCTTTTACACCCAAAAGTTTGGAAGTGCAGCGCAATGTGGTGATTGAAGAATTTAAACAACGCTATTTGAATCAACCGTACGGAGATGTTTGGTTGGAATTGCGTCCGTTGGCGTATGAAGTTCACCCCTACAAATGGGCAACTATAGGAAAAAACATCCAACACATCGAAGAAGCTGTGATGGACGATGTACGGGATTTCTTTCAGAAAAATTACCATCCTGCCAATGCCGTTCTTTGCATTGCCGGTAATTTCGAATTGGACGAAATCAAAGCCTTGGTCGAAAAATATTACGGAGATATTCCTGGTCAAAAAGCCAATGTACGTCTTTTACCACGCGAACCTCAACAAAAAGTTTTCAAAGAAAAGACGATTTACCGAGACGTTCCAGCGGATGCTTTTTATTTCGCTTTCAAAATGCCAGAAAAGAAAAATCCAGAATATTACATTGTGGATGCCTTGAGTGATGCTTTGGGTAGAGAAAAATCGTCTCGCCTTTTTGTCGAATTGAAAAAAGAGAAAAAATACTGTTCAGAAATACAGGCGTACATCACCGGAAGCATCGACGAAGGATTGCTCATTATTTCAGGAAAACTGAACGAAAATGTGAATTTCGAAGTCTTTGAAAAAGCACTTTGGGACTGCTTAGTCGATTTCTGTTCTCAACCCCTTTCGGAGGAAGAAATGACGAAATTGGTGATGAAAATTCGAACTTCGAAGGAATTCCAAGAACAAGGATTGTTGAATCGCGCCATGAACTTGTGCTTTTTTGAATTGTTGGGAGATGCAAATGGCATCAATGAAGAACTAGAAATTTACCAGAAAATAACGGTTGAACACATTTTAGTTGAATCGAAAAAAATACTGAAACCGACTAATTGCAGCTTATTGCGCGTTATCGCAGAAAAAAACAAACACAATGGATAGAAAAAAAGCGCCATCGCTCCAACCGATTAAATCCATCGAATTCGTTAAACCGAAAATTTTTGATATCAATTCCAACGTGAAACTCTTTTTCATGTCGGAAGTACCCAATGAAACGTCCCGTGTTGATTTGTATTTCGATGCCGGAATTATCAAAGGTGAAAAAGGAATCTCCTCCTTTGTCAACGGATTGCTTTTGTCTGGTAACGACTTGATCAGTTCGACAGAAATCAGCCGACAAATGGATTTATTAGGTGGATTCTTTGAAAGTGGAATCACACCTGAAAATGCAGTGATCAGCGTTTACGCTTTGCGTGAAAACATGCCACAATTGCTTCAATTGATCAAAAAATCAATGGCTGAAATGACTTGTTTTCCGAAAGAAGTGGAAGAACTCGTGCAAGACAAAAAACAAAAATTTCAAGTGAACTTGCAAAAAACACGTTTTCTAGCACAGCGCGCTTTTCAAGAAAATCTTTTTTATTCGCATCCGGATTATGCCAAGGTGGTGCAAGCGGATTATTATGAAGAGGTTGACCCCAGAGATTTACGTCGGTTTTTTACGGAATTTTACCTGAATGGTTTGACGAAAATAGCGGTTGTGGGCAATTTCCACCAAGATACGGTGGATGAAATTATCGATCTTTTCGGTACCTGGGCGAATGAAAAACCATTGACGTACGCAAAGGATTTCAAAAATCGTGTTGGTCATTTTACGGTTGAAAAATCGGATGCCATGCAATCAGCGATTCGGGTTGGCAGAATCTTGTTCAACAAACAACATCCGGATTACAACGATTTCAACATTCTCAACACCATTCTCGGTGATTATTTTGGTAGTCGATTGATGACCAATATTCGTGAAGACAAGGGTTATACCTACGGAATTGGTTCGATGGTAGCAGAATACAACAACTTTGGTTATTTCATGATTGCGACAGAAGTTGGGAAAGACTTTAAAGATTTGACCATTGTTGAAATCAAAAAAGAATTGCACCGCTTGCAAACGGAATTAATCGCGCAAGAAGAATTGGATTTGATCAAAAATTACCTACTTGGTCAATTGCTCAAAAGTGCAGATGGGCCGTATTCTATGATGGATTTGTATTTAAGTGCCGAAGTACATGGGATGAATTATGATTTCTACAACGATAGCATTAACAGTATTCGTCAAATTACACCGCAACGTATTCAAGAATTGGCGCAATTGTATTTGTGTTGGGAAGATATGACTGTTGTAACGGCTGGTTAGGTAGACCTGAAATTTCAGCAACCAATTCCATTCCTTTTCGTTTATACTAAGAAGGGAAATTTTTCGTTTAATGGGTATGTTTCGATTTTTACTAGTAGTGTGGATGTTTCCCTTTTTAGGGATGGGCTCTGCTTATGCTGAAAATCAAACGAATACATCAAAATTGCTATTACCTCCTCCGGTTTGGTCTTGCATTCAAACAGTCGGTTCAGACGTTGTTTTGAAGTGGGAAGCCGTAACCGATCCGGGTGGCAACTTTGTTTCCTATGAAGTTCACTCTTTGGAAGATGGGCTACTTGCCACCATCAACAACATTGCAACTACGACTTATACAGACATTGGGGTGTCATCTATTAAACATTATTTCATCTCTGTCATCGACAATGTGACGGGAGCCACCAACAGTTCTACTTTACAAAACATTCGATTATCCTTGGCCAATCCAGCAAATGGAACAGCCATACTCACTTGGAATGTGTCCGGTTTTCCTTTGCCCGCCGCACCAGCTCGACCGGTTGAAATTCAACGAGAATACCCAACCGCCGCTTGGACCATACGAGACAGTGTCACTTCTACCACAACTTTGTATCGAGATACCATTGATATTTGTGAAGATTTTCTGAATTATCAAATCGTTCATCCAGGAAATGGATGTGATTTCACCTCCAACGTTATAGGGGATGTTTTTAAGGATAAAACTACCCCAAACATGCCCGTCATCACCAACGTAACGATTGATACGGTTACGGGCGACGTAACCATCAATTGGAATGTGAACCAACAAAACGACACCTACGGTTATGTTGTTTACTTAATGGATCCAGCTGGTTTTTTAATTGAAATTGATACGGTTTGGGGACAACTCAATACCAGTTATACCTATACAGAAAACACTTCGACTGGACCGTTGACCTACTCAATTGCCGCATTCGACCATTGTTTCACGTCCTCTGTACCACCTACTCACCAGACTTCTGCAAAAGCGGCTGTGCACAAAACAGTTTATCTTTCGGGAGTTTACGATGAATGTGGTTCCGTGGCCGCGTTAAATTGGACCGCCTATTTCGGTTGGCCAGTCGATCATTACGACTTTTACTACACTGACCATACCGCGCCTTGGGTAACCATTCCTAATCTGACCTCGTTGCAACAATTGGTTGTATTGCCGAATACTGCAATCTATTCTTTTGTGGTAAAAGCCTATTCAGCGGATGGGAAAACCTCTTACTCAAACCTTATCAACCTTCAAGCGACTGCCAATGCTGCACCGACCATCAACTATATTCTATCGGCTTCAGTAATCAACCAACAAGTCAACTTAAAACATTTGGTGGATACAGCAGGGAACGTTTCTGCCATCGCGTTTGAATGGTTGCAAAAAGATGGTATTTTCCAGGAAGTTGGTCGAGTGAATGTGGTGGAACCGGTCAATTATTTTATTCATCCGGATGCCAATGTGGAACAATTGAATTACTACCGAGCCGTGGTGATTGATAGTTGTGGAAACAAAACCATTATTTCAGATACGGTTACCACGACCGTTTTAACGGTTTTAACGGATTCTATCAATTATATCAATACCTTGAATTGGTCACCGTATATAGGATTTGACGGACCGTTGCTCTATTATGATATTTATCGTTCCATTGACGGCGTTTTGGACCCTATTCCTTTGAATACGATTGGACCTGCCACTTTTACCTTTGAAGATGTTTTAGGCGAAGAAATCGTTCGGCATACGCTGTGTTATTTTGTCGTTGCCAATGAAGGGGTAAATAGTTACGGTTATGCTGAAACCGCAAATAGCAATGTAATCTGCGGAGAATACACACCAACTGTTTTTATTCCCAATGCCTTTACCCCAAATGGTTTCAATCCCATTTTCAGACCGGAATATTCCTACATGAAGCTTCCTGATTTTTATATGAAAATAATTGACCGATGGGGACAAGTAATTCACGAAACTTCAGATCCTGTTCTCGGATGGAATGGAACCTTGCTCAATGGTTCGCAGCAAGCTCCCAATGATGTTTATACCTACTGGATTCGTTTTTATGGAATTGACGACAAACAAATGATCTTCACTGGACAATTCTCACTTCTACGATAATTCTATCTTTGTAGTGTGAAAAAAATTCTGGTCATCCAAACAGCTTTTTTAGGCGATGTCATTCTTGCGACACCGTTGGCTGAAAATTTAAAACTGACTTTCCCAGAGGCAGAAATTCATTTTCTTGTCAAAAAAGGAAACGAATCATTGCTAATGAATCATCGCTCTATCCACAAAGTGTGGGTTTTCGATAAAAAAAATGGGAAGATGCGCAACATGTGGACACTTGCCAAAAGTTTCCGCCAAGAAGGATTCGACCTTGTTTTCAATCTCCACCGGTTTGCTAGTTCCGGAATTATCGCTGCCTTGTCCAATGGAAAACAGTTGTATGGATTCAAGAAGAACCCTTTTTCATTTTTGTATACGCAATCCTTTCCTCATGAAATTGGAAACGGTCAGCACGAAGTAGATCGGAATTTGTCGTTGCTTAAACCCATCGGGATCACACACCACAATCGAAGACCTTTACTTTTTCCGTCACAAGTTGACCAAGACAAAGTAGCCTCTTATCAATCGGAACCCTATTTCTGCATCGCACCGGCAAGTGTTTGGTTCACGAAACAATTGCCCAAATCAATATGGATTGAATTGGTAATTGCCCTTGCTGCAAAAGGAAAAGTATATGTTTTAGGCAGTCCTCAAGATTTTGAGCTGTGCCAAGAAATCATTGTTGCCAGCAAAACGAATAGTGTGAATTTAGCAGGTGAATTGAGTCTTCTGCAATCCGCAGCATTGATGCAAAAAGCCAATCGGAATTTTGTGAACGACTCAGGACCTTTGCATTTGGCTTCTGCGGTCAATGCGAAAGTAACTGCCTTTTTCTGTTCTACTATTCCTGATTTTGGATTCGGGCCGTTGAGTGATGAGGCTGAAATTCGTCAAACGACTGAAAATCTAAGCTGTCGACCCTGTGGACTGCATGGTCACATGGCTTGTCCCAAAGGTCATTTCAAATGTGGAAATATTTCTGTTGAATTCAATTGAGTGTTTTACTCATGACGTAATCTTCCATCAAGTAACCATTTCCAATCGCAATGTCTTCTTCTTTGACCACGACAAAACCCATTTTCAAGTAAAAATCTTTTGCCTTATTGAATCGATTCACATTCAAATGAAGTGAATGCAAATTTTCCATTCGGGCTATTTTCTCCGTTTCCTCCAGCATGAATTTGCCTAGATTTTTGCCTTGGAATTGGGGCAGCAAATATATCTTATGAATTCTTAACATTCCCTTTTCGGGGTAGTTTTTCTCCAATCCCACAAAACCAATTTCAGTGCCGTTGGTTCGTAAAAAATAAAAGTCATGCCCTTCACTCAACTGACTTCTTAGCTGGGCTGGCGCATACATCCAATTTAACATATAGGCAATTTGATCTTCCGTTAAGATTGAGGAAAAAGTATCCGGCCAAATTTGAGCGGCTAGATCAGCGAGCGTTTCCATTTCGGCTGGAAATGCTTTCTCAAATTGATAGTTTGTGAAAATTTGCATAAAATTCAGTATCTTCAAGACATTCAAAGTTATTCATTAAATTAAAACAACATGAAAAAACAAATTCTCCTTTTCAGTTTTCTTGCCTTTTCCATGAATTGCTTTCATGCTCAAGAGAAATATGGTAACACCTTCAACTTAGGCGCTGGCTTAGGCTATTATGGTTATCTCGGCTTACCCGTTCCCGCACTCAACATCAACTATGAATTTGACTTGGTGCCCAATGTTACGCTGGCACCTTTCGCTTCCATCATGCATTACAGCGAAAAAGGTTATTGGAGTGGTAACAATTACAAGTACAACAATACAGTCATTCCTATTGGAATCAAAAGTTATTATTATTTCGATGGTCTTTTTAAATGGGACAAGCGATTTGATGTATACGCTGGATTGTCTTTGGGCTTTAATTTAGCCTTTGGAAGATGGGACAACGGTTACACTGGCCCAGCCTATTCTCCTGCCTATGTTCCATTTTATTACGAACTGCACGCCGGTGGCGAGTATCATTTCAAAGAAAACATTGGTGTATATTTAGACTTATCCACAGGACTTTCTACAGTTGGTTTGGCATTTCATTTGTAAGCTTAAATCAGATTTAAAGAAAGGCTGTGTTGAACCATTTCAACGCAGCCTTTCTTGTTAATTATCATCCGAAATACCACTCTTCGGGGCCTTACATCCAATATTGAGTCTTACTGTTCGTATTTAGTTTCCGGTATTCCTTACAAAGTCATTAAATCAAAAAAGGCTCAGTTAAACTGAGCCTTTTTTTAATCTATATAATTTATTTTTTATCCTCCGAAATCATCGAATCGAACGTTTTCTTTAGGAACTCCCCATTCGTCACACATTTTGATAACGGCTTGGTTCATCATTGGCGGTCCACAGAAATAGAATTCTATATCTTCTGGCGTTTCGTGTTTCGACAAATATTGGTCAATCACGGCCATGTGCACAAATCCAACGAATCCATCACCATCTGGATCGTTCATGTCTTTCTTCTCTACCCAATTATCTTCTGGTAAAGCATTGGAAAGCACCAAGTAGAATTTGAAATTCGGGAAGTCTTTCTCCAAAGCACGGAAATAGTGAATGTAGAACAACTCTGCTTTTGAACGACCACCGTACCAATAGGTAACTTTACGGTTGGTTTTAAGTGTTTTGAATAATTCATACAAGTGCGAACGCATTGGCGCCATACCTGCTCCACCACCGATGTATAGCATTTCTGCATCTGAATCGTTGATAAAGAATTCACCGTAAGGACCTGAAACGATTGCTTTATCACCTACTTTTCTATTGAAAATATAAGAGGAAGCAATTCCTGGATTCACATTCATCCAACGGTTGGCATTTCGGTCAAACGGCGGTGCGGCAACACGAACGTTCAACATAATTCTTCTTCCTTCTGCAGGGTAAGAAGCCATGGAATAAGCACGAACAACTTCTTCGTCGTTTTTCATCACCAAATCCAACATACGGAAAGGACCTTCAGCCCATTCTTTTACGAATTTGTCTGGTTGTCCAGGATGATCATCCGGGTGAGCTGTAACATCCATGTCTGAGAATTTCACTTCACATTTCGGGATTTTAATTTGGATGTAACCACCCGCTTTGTAATCCATGTCTTCTGGAATCTCAACAATAAATTCTTTGATATACGTGGCAACATTGTAGTTTGAAACTACGGTAGCTTCCCATTCTTTAATTCCAAGAACTTCTTCTTCCACCTCAATGTGCATGTCTTCTTTCACTTTCACTTGACAGCCTAAACGCCAGTGGTCAGCAATTTCTTTTCGAGAAAAATGAGGCTCTTCCGTTGGTAAAATATTTCCACCGCCTGATTCAACGATACATTTGCACTGGATACAAGTTCCACCACCACCGCAAGCAGAAGGCAAGAAAATTCCACTTGTACTCAAGGTACTCAAAAGTGTGCCACCACCTTCTACCTCAATGACTCTTTCACCATTGTTGATGTTGATTTTTATTTTGCCTTTAGGGGAAATTTTTGCTTTTACAAAAACCAACATTGCCGTTAATAAAAGCAATATTGAAAGAAAAGCGACTAATGTGATTATTAAAACTTGTCCCATTATTTCTGAATATTTAGGTAGTTATTAGTTTGACTCGTTGAAACAGAGGATGTAGCGATTGTCGTTTTTTCTTTCTTTACTTCTTTTCCGTATTTGATTCCCATGAAGCTCATGAAAGCCATTCCCATTAAACCTGTTACAATAAATGTAATTCCCAAACCTCTTAAAGGTGCAGGAACATGAGAATAACGCATTTTCTCTCTAATCGCTGCAATTGCCACAATCGCTAAAAACCATCCGATTCCCGAACCAAAGGCAAATGCAGTCGCGTCTATGATTGTTGAATATTGACGTTCTTGCATAAACAACGCTCCACCTAATATAGAACAGTTTACCGCAATCAAAGGCAAGAAAATACCCAAGGCTCCGTACAACGCTGGAGCAAATTTCTCTACCAACATTTCAACCAATTGAACGATGGACGCTACAACGGCAATAAACATGATAAAAGAAATAAAACTTAAATCCATTTTCGCATAATCATCACCTAACCAGGATAATGCGCCAGCCTTTAATACGTAATTCTCCAAAAGCCAATTGACTGGGACTGTCACCGTTAAAACGAAAATTACCGCCGCTCCTAATCCAATCGCTGTTTTAACAGTTTTTGATACTGCTAAATAAGAACACATGCCTAAGAAATAGGCAAAAATCATATTTTCAGAAAAAATAGATTTTACAAATATATCTAATGTACTTTCCATAATCTTTTTGTTCTATTTATTAATGAGATTCTTGAAGAGATTTATTTCTTGAGCGTTGAATCCAAATAATGATTCCTACCAAAACCAATGCCATTGGAGGCAAAACCATCATGTTGTTGTTCATATAACCCATGGCATACAATCCTGATCCATTTGGATGCCCTGCAGTTGGAATTGGACTTCCTAAAATAGGAATCCCGAAAAACGAACCTGACCCAAACAATTCTCGAATAGTAGCAACAATCAGCAATAATCCGGCATATCCAGCACCATTTCCTAAACCATCCAACAAGGATGGCCAAGGTTTGTTTGCCATAGCAAATGCCTCCAAACGTCCCATGATAATACAGTTTGTAATGATCAAACCAACGAATACGGATAATTTAGCCGATAAATCTGGTAAAAAAGCGGCCAAAATTTGGTCAACAATAATAACCAATGCTGCTGCAATAACCAATTGAACAATAATTCTAATTTTTGGTGGAATGTAATTTCTCATAGAAGAAATTACAAAATTCCCCATCATGGTTACGAATATTACAGACAATCCCATCACCAAGGCTTGACTTACTTGAACAGTAATTGCTAAAGCCGAACAGATACCAAGAACCTGAACAGTAACTGGGTTGTTATCGGTAAGTGGGTCTGTAATTAATTTTCTATTCTTTTTTGAAAACAAAGACTCACTTGGAGCTTTTGTTTTTTCTGCTACCTCACTCATTATTTCAATTTTTAAGGTTATTAAAATAGGTTGCATAAACTGCTAAGCAACGGTTAGCCATTTCCTCTACCCCTTTCGATGTAATGGTTCCACCAGTAATTCCGTCAACTTTTTTCTCAGTTGCCGCACCTGAACCATCTTTTACGATTTCAAATTTTGTAAAGACGCCTGAATCATCCGATAATTTTTCACCAATCCAACGGTCAATGAAGAATTTCTGAGCGATTTCAGCACCTAAACCTGGCGTTTCTCCTTTGTGACCAAATGATGCACCTTCAATGGTATTCATATCTTCGCCCAAGCAAATGTTCCCCCAAATTGGACCCCAAAGTCCTTTGCCTACAATTGGCATAACATACAATTTTTTACCATCTTTTTTGGCCACAAACAAAGGGTAATTCTTGTCTTCATCTTTGAGTTTCTTATCTTTATATTCCACTTGAACATCGATATCAAAAGCATTAACACCTTCTTTTATTTTACCATTTCTATCCAAAACAACTGCCTCATCCAAATTCACATACTCATCGAATTTTTCAGCAACATTTTTACGTGAGATTTTTTCAGCATCCAAATCCAAAAATGCCGATAAAATTTCAAGTTGTTTTTTTTGAATTCCATTGGCATCCCGATATGGTTTTAGACCAATTGCCAATAAGGACAATGCGGTTCCTACTACAATTACCATTGCAATAGCAAAACCAAACGTATATCCGTTACTATCTTTATTTATCGCCATGATTACGCCGTTTTAAGTCTTTTTAATCTACGTTTAACATTTCCTTGAATCACAAAATGATCGATTATTGGAGCCATAATGTTCATAAACAAAATCGCTAACATCACTCCTTCAGGATAGGCTGGATTCAATACACGAATAAGAATGGCTAAAATACCACCAAAGACTCCGTACCAAATTTTACCTGTTGCCGTTTGCGCGGCAGTAACTGGATCGGTTGCCATGAAAACAGCCCCAAATGCAAATCCACCCAATACCAAGTGATAGTAGGCGGGTAAATCCAAATATGGATTACCACCGATTAGGTTCAAAACTCCTCCCATCAACAAACCTCCTGCAAAGAAAGATGCGATGATTCGCAGTGATCCTACTCCAGTTGCTATAAGGATCACAGCACCAATCAAGCACATCAAAGTGGATGTTTCACCAATTGATCCAGGAATGTAACCCATGAAGGAGTCCATAAAGCTATAATTGTTGGTATAGGCCTGTAGATTTTCGAAGACAGGTTTGTCCCCCATGAACGAAGCCAAATCACCCAATGCAGTTGACCCAGTAAATCCGTCTACATTCGCTTCAGCACCCGCCATCCAAACTTTGTCACCTGACATACTTGTTGGGTAAGCAAAGAATAAAAAAGCTCTAGCAGTCAAGGCTACGTTCACAATATTCATCCCAGTTCCTCCGAAAATTTCCTTTCCGATAACCACTGCAAAAACCGTTGCAACAGCTACCATCCACAAAGGAACATCTGCTGGCATCACCAATGGAATCAACATCCCCGACACCAAGAATCCTTCGTGAAGAGAGTGACCTCTCAACATTCCAAAAAGAAACTCAACACCCAATCCTACTGCGTAGGCAACGATGATAACTGGTAGAACAACTTTCAATCCCATTAAGAATTTGGTTCCCATATCGGCCCAATAAGGAAGGTCTCTTGTTCCCATTTCGGCAACCATTCCCCAATGACCTGTATTGTAAATACCAAATATTAAACAAGGAATCAAAGCAAAAACAACCGTAATCATGGTTCTTTTCAAATCCACCCCATCACGTATATGCGATCCTTTTTCGGTCACCAATTTTGGCGTGAAGGCAAATGTTGCCATCGTTTCAAAAAGTGGATTCCATTTTTCCCATTTGCCACCCTTGACAAAGTTGGGTTCCATTTTATGTAAATAATTTTCTAGAAATTTCATGCTTCTTATTGTTAATCAACTACATGCATTCTTCTTGGATCAAATCCAAAGCCTGACGGATTTTATCTTGAATATTAATTTTTGAAGTGCAAACGTATTCACACAAAGCAAAATCTTCTGGAGCTACTTCGTAGATACCTAGACTTTCCATACCATCAATATCATCCGTAATGGCTGCTTTCACCAATTGCATTGGTAAAATATCAAATGGGAATACACGTTCCATTTCACCTGTTACAACAAATCCTCTTTCTTCACCGTTGGTATTGGTATCCAAATTGAATTTTTTACCTGGCGTTAAGAAGGTTGGGAACAAACGTGAATTTGAAAACTTATCAAATCCCGGTGCTAACCAACCCGTTGTTAAGAAGAATTTGTATTCATTTCCTTCCGGAATGATGGTCACTTGATTGTGATAAAATCCTAAATGACTTGCTTCACTGGTTTTATCACCGGTCAACACATTTCCGCTGATGATGCGTACGTTGTCGCCATCAATGTTTCCAGAAACGATTGTTGAAACTTCCGCTCCAACCATTGTTTTGAAATATTTGCGATTTTTAGCTGCTGATCCAGAAAGATTAACCGTTTTGGTCAAATCAAAATTACCTGTGCGCATCATTCGACCGATCATCATCACATCTTGTGCATTTACGACCCAAACATATTCACCTTTGTTGATTGGATCTACATGGTGAATTTGTGTACCGACATTTCCTGCTGGGTGTTTTCCTGAAATCTTATTGATTTGCACATTTTTCGCTTGCGTGAAAACTTCGTTTGAAGTTCCATTGGCATCCAATGTCAAATGCACTTTTCCTTTGGTTAAAGTTGCCAACGCATCCAAACCTGTTTGGAAATTTTCATTTTCACCTTGCAAAACGAAATTGAAATCGGGCGCCAAAGGAGAACTATCAAATGCAGAAACAAAAATCGCTTTCGGTTCTTGATTCGGATCGGCAACAATGTCAATTGGACGTTGAATAACGAAAGGCCACAAACCATTGCTAAGCATATAGTTTTTCACTTCTTCTCCTGACGCATTCGCCGGATTCAAAGTTGCCGTTTCTTTATACGATTGTTGGCCATCAGAATCTACAATCACTTCCAAAATCCTTCTTTTATCGCCTCGAACTACTTCTCGAACGATTCCACTAATCGGCGAAGCAAATTTGATGGATTCTTTGTATTTGTTCTGAAATAAAATATCCCCAGCTTTTACAGCTGCGCCAGCCTTAACAAGCATTTTGGGGGTCATTCCGTGGAAATCGGAAGGTTTAATGGAAACAGATTTCGGCATTACAAACTCGGTCAAAACCTTGTCTGATTCACCTACTAACTTGATATCCAAACCTTTTTTAAGCTTCACTGTCTTCGACATGTCTACAAGCAATTTAAATAATGGCGCAAAATTAAAAAATTGTTTGCTTATCACTTCATTTCCGCTTTTTTAACACAGACAAATTAACAATTTAGAATCGTTCTAAATAACTAGATTGTGATTATTGAAATATTAAAATTCAAAAAAGTTGAGGCGCATCAAAAATAAAAAGGTATATTCGGAGAAGAACTTCAAACCAACCGAAGATGAATACAGCAATTTCAGAAGGGGTACAAGTAACCGTTTACACACAATTCAGGCCGGATTTATCTAAACCTGATTCAGGTTCGTTTTTTTTCAATTACCGAATCGAAATTGTCAATAACAATAATTTTAAAATTCAATTATTGCACAGAGATTGGTATATTTTTGATTCTCTTCAAGAGTCAACTTTTGTTAGTGGTGAGGGTGTGGTTGGTGAACAGCCAGTGCTTCTACCGAGTGAGCACTACACATACACTTCAGGTGCAGAGTTGAACTCAGAGATTGGCTACATGAAAGGTTATTACACCTTTATTAATTTAACGAACAATGTCATTTTTCAAGTACATGTTCCCAATTTCCAACTTATTGATCCAATTCGCCTGAATTGATAGAAATTTTCTTCTTTTTGTAAAAAAAGAGCCACACAATACATCCAAAAAACACCAAGGAACCCGCAAGAAAAGCGTTTGTTTTGAATCGTTCTTTTGACAATTGAGTTTTCATTTTTGTTTCTCTTTCTTCCAACTTGCTCGTCGCATCTGCATTTTCAACAGACATCAAGAGCGCATAATCTTTGTCTCGATTGCTCGTTACTTCGTTAGAAATTTGCTCTTTCACAGCAATATATTGATTCAAATATTTTACCGCTTGTTCATTGTTTCCTTTCGCTTGCTGTATTTTAGAAAGTTCTAAAAGTGCTTCTGCCTGGTCGAAAAGCAAATTTGCTTTTTGCGCAAATACTAAGGATTGATTGAAATTGGTTTCCGCTTTATCCAACTGTTTTGTTTCAAAATAAACGGTGCCAATATTGTAATGACTTTCACAAACCATTTTCACATCGCCTACCTTTTTTCGATAGGTTAAGGCGTTTTCGAATTTCTCCAAACTTTTGTCAACATTGCCACCTAAATATTCGGCAATGGCAGCATAGTTTTGGGCGCGGGCAATGGATCCTTCATCTTTGCTTTTCAGTGCGTACTCCACTCCTTTTTCCAAATTCAATTTTGCCAAGCTTCTTTTTTCTTGCATGGAATACAACTCGCCCAAATTGCTGTAATAACTGGAAAGTGTTCGGAATTTCCGAAAGGGCAACAATTCTTCAATGCATTTTTTCAACATCACCTCCGCTTCGTCATATTTCTTCAACGGAATCAGACTACCCGCGATCAGTGATTGAGACAAATTGTATTCCAAAGCATTCTCGATTCGCTTCCAAATTTCGCCGGCTTTCGCATAGGCATCTATCGATTCTTTGTACAAGCCTTTTAATTTTAGGCAATGCCCTTTCGCTACTAAACAATACGCCAAAAAGGTAAAATTTTCTCCATTCAATAAGTGGGTTTCACATTCCGTCAAAAGTTGCAACGCCTGATCCGGTTTACCTTCATCTTTGATTATGAAAGCGAGTACAAATTTACCGGCCGTCGTCCAGTCTTTTTTCTTGCGTTCATAGCTTTTATCCAACAATCGAATAGCTTCTTGCTTGATTTGTTTGCGGTGTGTAATGCCCGAGCTCAAACACAAATCGACAATTAAATTGGATTTTTTGGACCAGCTTTTTTCATTTTGATAGGCTTTCAACCTCACATCAAATGATTCTTCAGCGAAAACCACTGAACTCGCAAATAGTAGAAGAATAAAAATGGATTTTAACATAGATTAATTGTCTTTCAGTTGATAAGTCAACACTATCCTTTGCAAGGATAACTAACAATGCGTACTTTTGCAAGTAAAAAAATAGATTATGTCTAACGCAATATTTAAGGTGCCTACTGCCCAAAATGAACCGGTAAAAGGATATGCTCCAGGGTCGGAGGAAAGAAAATCTCTTTTGGCACAATACCAGAAAATGTATGATCAAGAACCGATTGAGGTTCCAATGTACATCGGAAAGGAAACCATTTTCACAGAAACGAAGAAGAGAATGGCCCCACCGCATGATCATAAGAAAACATTGGGTTACCATAGTTTTGGAACGGCAGAACACGTGACGAAAGCAATTGATGCAGCATTAGCAGCTCGTCCACAATGGTCGGCGCTTTCTTGGGAACACCGAGCAGCCATCTTTTTACGTGCTGCTGATTTGTTAGCTGGACCGTACCGCGACAAAATGAATGCTGCCACGATGTTGGGGCAATCGAAAAATGTATTTCAAGCCGAAATTGATGCTTCTTGTGAGTTGATTGATTTCTTGCGCTTCAATGTACAATATATGACGGAAATTTACCGTCAACAACCTGATTCTCAAAACGGAATATGGAATCGTTTGGAATATCGTCCTTTGGAAGGTTTTGTCTTCGCGGTAACGCCTTTCAACTTTACGGCCATTGCTGCCAATTTGTGTGCAGCTCCTGCGATGATGGGGAACGTTGTCGTATGGAAACCGGCGGAAGCGCAAATGTATTCAGCGCAAATCATTATGGAATTGTTTGAAGAAGCGGGTTTACCAAAAGGTGTGATCAATATGATTTCTGTGGATGGTCCAGTTGCTGGCGACGTGATTTTCAAACACAAAGATTTGGCTGGTTTGCATTTCACAGGTTCAACGGGTGTTTTCCGTCATTTGTGGAAAGAAATCGGCGAAAACCTTGAAAAATATAGAAGTTATCCACGAATTGTTGGAGAAACAGGCGGAAAAGATTTCGTTGTGGCACATGAAACGGCTGACGTACACGAAGTAGCTTCAGCCATTTCCAGAGGTGCTTTTGAATTCCAAGGTCAAAAATGTTCTGCGGCTTCAAGAGCCTACATTCCAAAATCGATTTGGGGAAGTGTAAAAGAAATTTTGGTGGCACAAGTGAGCTCCTTCAAAATGGGAACAACGGGTGATCCATCCAATTTCGTGAATGCGGTCATTGACGAACGAGCTTTTGATAAAATTGCGGGTTACATCGATTACGTAAAAGCACAAAGCGATGCTGAAATTATTGTGGGCGGTGGATACGACAAATCAGTTGGGTATTTTATTGAGCCCACTGTTGTGGTGACGACCAATCCAAAATTCAGAACCATGGTAGAAGAAATCTTTGGTCCTGTAATGACGATTTACGTATACGAAAACAAAGATTACGAAGCGATGCTCGACCTAGTTGACCAAACATCAGAATATGCGTTAACGGGTTGTATCATGGCGAAAGATCGTTACGCGATTGAACACATGATGAAAAAGTTGGAAAATGCAGCGGGTAATTTCTATATCAATGACAAACCAACCGGTGCCGTTGTAGGTCAACAACCTTTTGGTGGAGCCAGAGGCTCTGGTACCAACGACAAAGCCGGAGCTGCCATGAATATGTTGCGTTGGGTTTCTGCTCGTACGATCAAAGAAACATTCGTAACACCGAAAGATTACAAATATCCGTTCTTAGGATAAGAAAAAGTAACTACTTGATAAAAAGCGAAATCTCAGTTGGGGTTTCGCTTTTTTTTACCACAAAAAAAAGGAGCCGATTGCTCGACACCCTTTTTCTATATTTTAAAAAAATTCTTCTTTTTTTCAGTTCAATCGGATAACTGCTCGGCGATTCATTCTTCTGCCTTCAATCGTCTGATTGTCGGCAACTGGTTCCGCTTCCCCTTTCGGAACAATGGTTATGTGATCCGCTGAAAATCCTTCTTTCACCAATAAATCAGCAACGAATTGCGCCCGTCTTTTTGATAATTTTAAATTGTAGTTGAATGGTCCTTTGCTATCCGTGTGACCTTCGATTACTATTTTCCCTTTGTAACCTTGGGTATTTTTAATGAATTTTCGCAAGGCAATCAATTGGTCTTCATGCAAATCAAAATGATCAAAATCAAAGTAAAAAGCGATTGGGTAGGCTACATCCATAATTTGAGAAACCAACGTATCCGCCATTTCGTAATGTGTGACCAATTCGTTGATGGTTCCAATTGAAGTTGCTTGGTTGTCTGCAATAAACGGTTTTAATTTTTCATTGAAAACCACTTTTTCTTGTTCTGCTATTTCTTGCGTATTGGCTTGTACAGCTAAAATTTCCTTGAATTGTTCCTGCGTTGCTTTCGGCAATTCAGTTAGCTGATTTTCTTCGACCATCACCTTTCCTTCAACAATTTGCTGATAAAGACTTACACGTTGATCAAATGTCAGAAAAGAAGCGGTATCAAGCGTATTCATGATTTTTTCTTGACTGTCCATTAACTTTTTTTGCAATTCGGCTATCATCAATTCTTGCGCTTTAATTTTCGCAATGGCGGAACGTAAAATAATGGCTTCTGTTGAATTGCTGTCCAAATCACTGAGCATACTTTCTAAATCTGATTTGATTGAATTGACTTCAATCATCGCCAAATTTTCTTTTTGAATTTTGGGTACATAGAATTCGAAAATATCATCATCTTTCACCTCTTTTTGCCTGTTCGAGGAAAAATAGCCTTTGTTTTCCGCTAAAAATGAAATCGCAAAGTCATCGTATTCGCTGTTGAAAGGCGCTGGCATTGGTTGGATAGTTCCTTTCCCATCGAAAGTATAAATATCCAATCCACCTTTTCCCTCTTGTCGGTCCGACGAGAAATATAGCGCATGATTGAAAAAGTAGGGAAACAACTCGTTGTTATTGGAATTAATGGCAAATAAAGTATCAATACTACCAAATTCTTTGCCGTCATACTTTACTTTGAATAGGTCAAAATCAATGGTATCTTTCCCCATATTGCTGACGAAGTACAAGTCTGAATTGGCTTCGTCATAAAACGGATGCATACAACTGTATAAATCAGAGTTATAAGGAAAAGTTATCGGTTCTGAATAGGTTCCATTGGGCAATTGTTTAGAAAAATAGATGCCCATGTTGCCATGAAAAAATCCTTCGCTGGTATTGGAAAAGAAAATAACAGAATCTTTCACTGATTGCGACAAAGGACCATCATACCATTCTGAATTAATGGAGGCTGGTTCACCCAATCCGTCCTTCATCAGTTTGGCTTCTTGCCGTTTACAATCTTTCACTTCATAAACATTTGTAAACCAATTTCCACCTTGTTTATCCCTTTTTCTTAGGGCTGAACTATCCGGAAAGTCCGAAATAAAAAACAAAGATTCTCCAACTTTTCGCACGCAATAATCATCACCAGCAGAATTGAAGCAAACTGGATTGATCAGTGCATGTTGAGCCTGGATACCGAAAGATCCAATAACAAAAATTAATAGACTTATGTATCTCATTATCTAGGCATCAATTAAAAAATCTTGGGTTTTGGAATCCGTATTTTTTCTTGCTTTTTCCAAACCTCATTCGAACAGCTAACTCATGTGACTGAGAGGTAACCGTATTCAATCGAGTTGTTGGATAGGTATAGGAATAACCTACATACAAAGCTTTGTTAATCTCAATTCCTAAAATTGCTCCAAAGGCACCTTTCAGTTGGTAAGTTAAACCCATGTCGATTTTTTTATCGTAGGTGAACAAGGCTGTTGCATCCAAATAAACTGGAAAAGCTTTCACATAACGGTAAACCAAATTGGGTCTAAAATTCCATTGATTGTTCATTTTGATAATTCCACCTGTATACGCCACCACACTTGGATTTGGCACATATTGGTTCATGTTGGTGAAAGCAAATTTCACACTTCCGATTAAAGGCTGAGACGCACCCACGTAAAAATTCTTGGTGTACAATAATCCTCCAAAACCTGCACGCAATTGGCTTCCTGAGTTCAATATACTTTGCATGTGTGGATCATTTAACTCCGTTGTCGAAACTGAAGGACGATCCACAACAACGTTTGCCACCATACCTGAAATACCGACAGATGCCATCCATTTTCTATTTAACTTCAAGTGATAGGCGCTTGAAAGCGAAATTCGGTTGGATTTTACTGGTCCGATTTCGTCGTTCATGACAATAACACCCAACCCCAATTGATCGGTAACGTTAAAATTACCCATGGCGCTAATTGTTTTCGGCGCTCCTGCTACTCCAACCCACGATTTTAAAGCGTTAATTGAAATTTCATTTCGATCATTTGCTCCAGTTTGTGCAGGATTTAGCACCAAAACGTTGAATTGATTCTGGCGAAATGAAGGATCCAACTGAGCATTCAAGCTCGAAATTGATACTAGAATGGCGAAGCCAAATTGTATTGCTAATGCTTTCATTATTTCTTGTTTTTAATAAACTCTATTGATATAAACATATCCACTTTTTGCATCTGAACCAGTCATTTCCAATACATAGAAATAGGTTCCATCTGGCAATTCCATACCATTTTCTGAAGAGGTTCCATCCCAATCGTTGTTATATGCTTTCGATTGATACACTAAGTTTCCGTAACGGTTGTAGATGGTTAATGTGACTGAAGAAGTATCCGTAATTCCTGGAATAACAAAATAATCGTTGTATCCATCACCATCCGGTGTAAATCCATTTGGTACGTCAACATAGTCTTTTACTTCGTCGTCACATGCATCATCGATTCCATCGTAATCAGAGTCAATACCACTCAATTGTACTGTTACGTTTACCGTTGCGGTGGTAGAATTTCCTGATTGATCGGTGATCGTTACAACTATATAATTATTCCCGACATCACCACAATCAAAAGATGTTTGAGACAAATCGAAGGTTATCGCACTACAATTGTCACTAGAACCAAGGTCAATCATAGAAGAATCAATGTAGGCATCTTGACCTACTGGCAACTGAATCGTTATATCCGTTAAGAAGGCAATTGGCGCAACCAAATCAGTTACTGTAACTAATTGAGTATCGATTGTCTGATTTCCTGAGTTATCTGTTACAGTCCAAGTTACAATTGTAGTTCCAGAAGGGAAGACACTTGGGGCATCGTTCACCACAGAGGCTACACCACAATTATCAGCTGTAATTGGCGTTCCTAAAATTACACCTGTTGCATCACAACCTGAATTTGCGGATACTTCAACGTTTGCAGGCAATGTTATAGTTGGAGCTTCATTGTCCACAACTTCTACATTTTGTGTTACTGTAGTGACGTTTCCTGCATTGTCAAATACTGCCCACGTTACAACTGTAACTCCCAATGGATAGATCATCGGTGCGTCATTCGTAATCAAACTAATCGTACAATTATCAACTGCATTCACAGTGCCAATTACTACTCCTATCGCTTGACATCCGAAGTTTGTGTTGACAACCACATCTGCTGGAGCGGTTACAACTGGTGCCGTTACGTCTACAACTGTTACAACTTGTGTTGCAGTAGCTGTGTTACCTGCGTTGTCTGTTACTGTCCATGTTACCGTTGTCGTTCCTAATGGGAAAGTAGCTGGAGCATCG
>JBAYVD010000014.1:0-82148 GCA_041674745.1 Crocinitomicaceae bacterium | reverse complement strand
TTATTGACAAGCTTTTAGTGAAAAATATTTTTTCTTTTTTTTAAACCCTCATCTTTCAATCATAACCTCCACTCGTTTGCGGGGTGCAAAGGTAATCAGTTATTTTTTATTGACAAGCTTTTAGTGAAAAATATTTTACTTTTTTTTAAGCTGCTTCCGTCTTTCAAATCAACCGTCCACTCGTTTGCGGGGGGCAAAGGTACACAGCTTTTTTACTTCTGCAACCATTTTTTGAAAAAAAATGGAAGAAAAATACGAAACTCAAAAACAACAGTTGATTAACAAATAGTTATGAATAAAGAAAAGGTATATTATTTTTTAGTTCTTAGTTTTTCCAGAAGGCTCAACTTAGAAATATCAGGTTTGCTATGCAGTTTTATACTTTTTTCAATCGTTTGAGTGACCAAATTATCACCTTTGACACCAATCATCAGCTTTGATTTTCCCTCTAAAAGTAATTCTAAGGCATACGCGCCCATCCGTGTCGCAATAATCCTATCGACTACTGTAGGTTTTCCTCCTCTTTGGATATGGCCTAAAACACTATAGCGCATGTCGTAATTCGCCAAAAATGGTTTTACCTTATCCATGATTTCTTTTGCTCCACCGGCATCGTCCCCTTCTGCTACAATAACAATGGTGCTTCTTCGACCTTTATTATTTTGCATGATGTGATCCGCCAATTTTTTAATGTCTGTAACTTCTTCTGGAATGAGCACCTCATCAGCACCAGAAGCAATGGCACTATTCAAAGCAATAAACCCAGCATCCCGTCCCATTACCTCAATAAAAAAGACGCGATGATGACTCGATGCCGTATCTCGTATTTTGTCCACCGCTTCTACAACGGTATTCAACGCTGTATCATACCCAATGGTATGGTCGGTTCCAAAAATATCATTGTCGATCGTGCCAGGAATACCAATAATCGAAATCTCCATTTCCTTCGAGAGTTGATTGGCTCCAGCAAAACTTCCATCACCTCCAATCACGACCAATCCTTCAATATTGGAATCCTTCAAATATTGAATTGCTTTTAATCTACCTTCCAGTGTTTTAAACTCCTTTGATCTTGCCGACCCCAAAATGGTGCCTCCATATTGAATAATAGTATCGACATCCGTATAATCCAACATTCGACCACGCCCTTCAATCATTCCTTGAAATCCATCCTCAATACCTAGAACTTCTACTCCTTGGTTTAAAGATGATTTAACAACTGCTCTAATACAGGCATTCATTCCTGGAGAATCACCTCCTGACGTCATTAACGCTATTTTTTTCATTATTTTCAGTTCTTAGGTGAAAATTACTAACTTTTTATGGAATTTAGCGATTCAATCCATCTATACTATATATAGTATGCTTTTCAATTTGAATAAATATCGAAAATTAACCGACGAAGAATTGGTCCTAACCTATTCGGAAAAGCCTTCACGTCATATTATTCAAGTTTTGTTTGAGCGATACGGTCATTTGGTTCTTGGTCTTTGCATGAAATACATGAAGCAAATTGAAAATGCCGAAGATATCTGTTCTATCATTTTCGAAAAGCTGCCGAATTTATTGTCCAAACACGAAATCCGGTATTTCAAATCTTGGCTTTATCAAGTTTCACGCAATGAATGTTTGATGATTTTGCGCAAAAAAAACATCACCACTGTCGATTTGGAAGGCTTGCCCATAAAATCTGATGACGAGATTGATTCAAATGAGCAACAACTTTCTACCATGGAAAATGCGTTGCAAACTTTAAAAACGGAGCAGAAAGAGGCTGTGATACTTTTTTACTTGGAAGAAATGAGCTACCAGCAGATCAGTGAAATGAAAGGATGGGATATTAAAACGGTTAAAAGCTATATCCAAAATGGAAAGCGTAACCTGAAAATAAAAATGGAAGGAAATCATGAATAAGAAAGAATTATACCAACTCCTAGCGGAAAAGAAATCGCTGACCGTAGAGGAAATTAATTCTTCTTTGAAAGGAGAATCTACGATTCACACCGCAGAATTAAATGAATTCGACCAAGAAGCACTCGAAGGCTGGAAGGAAAGTAGTGAGACCAAGGTAAACCTTTCCCGCATTTCAAGACGACTTGGTTTTTCAAGGTCAAAACGAATTTTATTGAGCAGTTCAATTGCACTACTCGCAATCGTATCACTTTACTTTTGGCAAAATCAGTCACAACCGACTACGAATACGATTGCAAAAACAACCAAGTCAACACAATTAATCGAACAAACGGATATTTTTCTTGAACCAAAATTTGATACCCTGATTGAAACAGCAAGTGCTAATCGAGAAATTGTGCACTTACAAAAAACACAAAGTTCAAAACCTTTGGTTACTGTCTCCATCGTTGCACCTGAGTCTAACCTGGAAGTTGATAAATTGCCCGTAAAAGATCTAGACTTACCAAAAGGTAAAACAGAAGTGATCCTTTCAAACCGCAGAAAAATCAAAGAAGTGTATTTGCACACCTTTAAATTGGTGGATTACCGAGTGATGCGGACTAAACCAACGGTTGCCACCAAACAAATGGATCTCACCGGTACATCGGCGAACTTGGAAAATCCTGCTCAAAAGAACGAAGAAGTGGTATGGCAAAATATCGACGTTCCTTATATTGATTACATTGAAAAAACAATGTATTTCATGGACAAAGGAAGTTTGAAAAAAGCCATGGCCCGATTTGAGGTGATCTTAGAAACGTACCCAGACGATTTGAATGCGCAATTCTATGCCGGTTTCAGTCTGTACAATTTGAAAGAATACGACAAAGCTCAATTGTTCTTTGCTGAGGCATTACAAAATAGTCTTTCAAATTTTGATGAAGAGTCAGCTTGGTATTTGGCATTATCCTATGAGAAATCAGGGCAAAATCCAAAGGCAAAAGAGTTATTTGCCAAAATCGCGGAATCAGATTCGTTTTATGCAGAAATGGCTAAAAAGAAGCTTTTGAAGTAGCTCCACCAACTTACCCTCTCACTTTCCTTTTCAACATGGCATTTGGACGGTAACGGTCTTCACCATATTCCGAGAACAAATCTTCTAATTGGAAAAGCACCTTTTCTAACCCAATTTCATCCGCCCAAGCCAATAATCCTTTTGGATAATTTACGCCTTTGGTCATCGCTTTGTCAACATCTTCAGGACTTGCTACTTGCATAAATACGGCATCAAAAGCTTCATTGATGAGCATCGAAAGAATTCTATCCACTATTTTTTGACCTAGCACCTCATCCTTCATTGGTTCTGGTTGAATTGCACTTTCAGCATAATTAAAAAAACCTCTTCCCGATTTTCTTCCAAAGAATCCAGCTTCAGCATGTCGTCGTTGCGTAAAAGAAGGTTTAAATCGCGGATCGTAATAAAAAGCAGCAAAAACGGATTCTGTAACGGCATAATTCACATCGTTCCCAATGTAATCCATTAAAGTAAAAGGTCCCATTTTGAAACCACCAATTTCTGTCATGGCCCAATCTATCGTTGCGAAATCGGCTATTCCTTCTTCGTAAATACGCAAAGCTTCACCGTAAAAAGGTCGTGCTACCCGGTTCACAATAAATCCTGGTGTGTCTTTGCAAACAACGGTTGTTTTCCCCCAACCATCAATCAAACTCTTGGCCATTTTCAACGAGGCTTCTGAAGTTTGCACGGCTGGGATGATTTCGACCAAAGGCATCAACGGAGCTGGATTGAAAAAGTGAATTCCTATAATTCGTTCAGCGTTTTTCAACGACGAACCGATAGATGCAATGGATAAAGAAGAAGTATTGCTCGCCAAAATACATTCGTTGGAAACAATCGTTTCCATTTTCGCAAACACTTGGTGTTTTACTTCCAATTTTTCGACGATGGCCTCAATCACCAAACCACAGTTTTTGAAATCTGCCATATCGGTTGAGTAGGAAATCCTGCCTTGTATATTGATTTTTTCATCTGCCGAAATTTTTTCCTTTTCGACCAAACGCGCCAACACTTTATCCAAATCGGATTCCGCTTTGTTCAACATATCTTGATTCACATCGACCAAAATGGTTTCGTGTCCGTTTTGTGCAGCTACTTGCGCTATACCTGAACCCATTGTTCCGGCGCCTAAAATTCCTATTTTCATTCCAATAAAAGTCTAAATTGGAGGTTCCTCCCCCTTGGTCCCCCTCCAAAGGGGGAAACAAAAATCTATTTACCGATAAAATTCGGTTTTCTTTTCTCTAAAAATGCGGTCGTTCCTTCGTTGAAATCGTGTGATTGACCAGCTTGGGTTTGAAGTATTTCTTCCGCTGCTAGTTGTTGTGTTAAATTGTTCGTGAAAGATTCATTCAACGCACGCTTGGTTAAACCCAAACCGAGGGTGGGCATTTGAGCCAAATTCTCTGTCAATTCTTTTACTTTTGCTTCAAATTCTTCGTCTGGAATGGCTTTGTGAATCATGTTCATAGCGGCAGCTTCTGTTGCCATTACTTTTTCACCCGTCATCATTAACGCAGATGCTTTTTGCCAACCTACCAAACGAGGCAACATAAAGGTTCCGCCCGAATCGGGAATCAACCCAATTTTTGAAAAGGCTTGAATAAAAGAGGCGGATTCTTTGGCAATAACAATATCACAAGCCAAGGCAATATTCGCTCCAGCTCCGGCTGCCACTCCATTTACGGCTGCAACAATTGGTTTTTCAATGGTTCTTAAACGTTCAATGATCGGATTGTAATGTTCTCGAACGATGGATTTCAACTCTGGACCATTTGGATCTGTAGCTTCTGCTAAATCTTGGCCAGCACAAAATGCTTTCCCTTCCCCAACCAAAACGATGCAGCGAACGGATTCGTCTTGCGCACAATCGTCCAATGCCTTTTGCAAATCGAAAGCCATTTTCTGGTTGAATGAATTAAATACTTCTGGACGATTCAACTTTAAGGTTGCAACGCCGTTTTCTTTTACTACACTAAGTTCCATTTTTATAGATTGTAATTTTTTATCATGTCCATTATCCGGTCTACGATTTTATCGCGCAAACTCAAGGGCGAAACTACTTCAATTTCTCCACCGTAACTCATGATTTCACGAATTAATTCTTCCGTAATGATTACTTTCAAAGAGAAATTGGTTTTGTTTTTTCCCACTTTTACCGTCTTCTGGGTATGATGAAATGGTTGTGATTCGATGTATTTTGACGCCAAATTACTGGCTTTGAACTGAATGCTTTCGGGTTTGGCTTCGTAGGTGGTGATGCCAATCGTGTGTTCGAAAAAGTTCTCTGTTGAAAAATGTTTGGGTATTGATCCACCGTTGATAGTAATGGCGACATTTTTCATGCGTTCCAAAGCGTATGTGATAATTTTACGCTTTTCTTCGTCGTGAGATATCAAATACCAACGGTTGCGGTATTCCTTCAATAACAATGGTGTAACCGTTCGATCTTTTGTTTTGTTGGTGGCGAAACTGGTATAATCAAACGTAACCATTTTCTTGTTTTGGATCGCTTCCAACAAAACGGATAGATATTGATTGCCGGAAGTATTGATCCCTTTCTCGAACTGAACGTATTCTTGAATTTTTTCGTCCAATGGATCGGCCGCGATGGTTACTCGATCGACAATTTTATCAATGGCATTGCCGAACTGTTTAAACATATCGATATCCCGAAATTGAAGCAAGGTTTTCGCCGCAAATTGAATAGCTTGCACATCTTCTGAAGTCAGGGGAATGTTATCGAAGCTGTAATTTTCATCTTCGTAAAAATATCCTTTGGTGACTTTTGAGTATTTTATCGGTGCATCGTGATCCATTCGCATGGCAAAAAGATCTTTTTCGATTGTTGAATCGCAAATGTTGTTTCCATCAATGCTCCCATACAAGGATTCCTCACAAGCATCGCGCAAATCTCGTTTTGTAGGATTCGGTCGATATTTATTTCGGATGCATCGGTCAATTATTCTGTACCGAATTTGGGCATTTTTAATCTGAGACATTCTATTAGTTTCCTTATATAGAACGGAAAATTACGGATTTTTTTTGATACGTAAAGAATTACGTTCTAAAAACGCGCAAAATTAAATCCTGCCTTTACGTATGTAAAAAAGAAAGTCAGAAATGAGAACTTACTTGATATAAACGGGATGACTTTTTAGTCCAAAGGTTTCTTTATCATACCCAAAAAGGTCGAAGTATTTAATGGCTTTCGCGACCTCATCTGGCACATCGTCTTCCCAACTGGAAACACCTGCGCGGATTTTAGACAATACATCATCGGAAAGTATGTGCAACAAATGCGTGTCGTATCCCTCTATGGCAGCCATTTTGTTGTTGTCCTTCATGTATTGAAGTAATCCGGTCAAATGTTTTGGAATTCGAATTCCATCCAACGTGTACAATTCACCATCCTCAACATTGTTGGCTGGGTAAACAAAAAGTTTCACATTGTGACCAAATCCTCTACCAAAGGCTTCTAGCAATCCGCCTGGTAAATTGTCATAATAGCGTTCATCAAAAATGGTGTGCAAGTTGTAAATACCCAAGATTACGCCCATTTTTTTACCGCGTGCGATGGAAGCTAAATAATCCACCATTTTGTAATGCTTCAAATAATTGGATATCATTACGGTATATCCCAAGGAACCTAAAAGTTCGGCTCTATCGACAAAATCTTTGTCGGAGATTTTACCATCTGCTGTCAAATCTTTCAGCGTTAACTCAAAAATGACGCTAACATTATCTTCTTGTACTCCTTGTTCTTCCAGAAATTGTTTCTTACCTGTCTCAATCATGTCGATGTGGACTTTTGTCACAGGACGAAAACGACCGCGCATCAACAGTATATTTTTTTTGTAAAGAGCGCTGGCTGGTTGCAAAACATTTCCAGTCAAATCAAACATGGTAGCATCTGTCATACCGCGTTTTACGAGATTCAGTGCCAAAATTCGGTTGTCAGCATCTTCAAAATCTGGACCTGAAACACGGAGCATATCAATTTCCATTCGCTCACGCGGCAACCGGTGAATCAAACTTTGAATGAATTGATTCATATCTTCTCGTTGGAAAAAACTCGCATGAATTAAATTCACACCCAAAATCCCCAACGCTTCTTGTTGGGCTTTGTGTGAATTGTCATGCATTTTGATGTGAAGAATCACATCGTTTGTTTTTCCTTCCGTTTCGGACTGGAATCGGATGCCTACCCAACCTTGACCTTGGTTGGTTTTGTGGTAATTTAATGATTCAACCGTATTACAAAAACTGAAAAAGCGCGCTTGTTTGTGTTTTTCTGGTAAACGAATTTTCATCGTATCGAATTCCGTTTCCAACATGGTAACCAATCGTTCTTCACAAACATACCGTGATGCTTCTCCGTAGAGCGCATCCGAAACTTGCATATCATAGGCAGATTGAGAGAAGGCAATGGTACCCGAACTACCGCCTGCTTTAAAAAAGTTGGCTGCTACTTCTTGACCTGCACCAATTTCAGCAAAACAACCATAAATGTCGTTAGTTAAATTGATTTTTAGTGCTTTTTCTTCCGTTGTTAAACGTCTATCTTCTACCATTTTCCCTTGACTAAATCAGTAATCCTTTTTATGTACGCAAATTCATGCCATAAAGTTCGGCCAATTTTAATTTGGCGGTGCAAATTTAGGGTTATTTATAAATTCCTCGTCTGTTAATGTCAACAGAAATTTTTTAATTAACCCTTTTTCAAATGCATCCAACTGCACTCCACCTTGACTGGCAAACTCAATCAAGGGACTAATTGTAGTGCTATGCACGATTCCTGAAGAATAATGCTCTATTACTTGATCCAATGTTTGAAACCGTCCATCATGCATATAAGGCGCAGTCAGCGCAATGTTACGCAAAGTCGGGACTTTAAAATGACCCATGTCCGCTGGATTATTGGTGATTTTACCTCTTCCCAAATCGGAGAAAGTAGCATCCAATCCATTGTTGGCAAAAATATTGACTTGCATCAATGGCCCATTGTGACAATGAAAGCAATCGCCACCATTCAACGAATTGAACAAATCATACCCAGCCCATTCCTCGTTTGTCACCTGAGCTAACAATCCTTGTTCTTTGGTGGTTAGCGGCAAACTATATTTATGCTTGTACATGACATCGTATTTCGAAAAGCCACTCACCATGGTTCTTAAAAATTGTGCGATGCTTTTTGCAACCAAAGTGGAATCGATTTGATCCGTTCCAAATGCAACGAAAAATTGATTGCGATAGGATTCGTCTGCTCTCAATTTGATAACAGCGTTGGTCCAAGATTGATGCATTTCGACCGGATCCTGCACAGGAAATAAAATTTGTTCTTCTAACGTTTTGGCTCTTCCATCCCAGAAAAAGAATTTTTGATAGCCCAAATTGACAAGCGCCATCGAATTTCGTTTTCCGAAGTGGCCGTCAATTCCTTTTGAGTATTGATTTTTATCACTAAATGATTCGCTGGGTGCATGACAACCTGCACAGGCTAAGGTATTGTCGCCACTCAATCTTTTCTCGTAAAATAGGCGTTTCCCCAACTCTACTCCCATAACCGTTAATGGGTTGTCGGTTGGAATAATCATTTCTGGAAAATGACTAGGCGCGTCCAAAACATACGATGGATTAACGGGTGAAATCTCTCCCTTTTTACAAGACAATAGGAGGAGAAATAAAGAAATGAGGAAAATTGAATAACGTATCATTCTTTTACAATGGCCGTTTTAAATTGATCCATGACTAAATTGGTCAATGGCATCTGTGAAGTCGCAGAATGTGATGTATAATTTACACGCAAATCTATTTCATTTCCTGGTTGATCGAATAGTGTTCGCATTTGCAACAATAAATTGGTTTTACTTTTTGTGTCCGAAACGACTGTCCAGTTCAAGTCTGTAAAATTGGTGGTCCTAAAAACGGGATCCATGCCCAAATGAAAAACAAAATTGTGATCAAAATTGTCGATTCCATCGGGGATCGTATCCACCTTTCCCTCCAATTTCACAAAAATATAACCTGGATTCCATCCCCAATGCATATCGCCAGCGTTGGAAATATTCAAAGGAGAAGCATTTGCGGGCAAAGATGGATCGGCATGATTCAATGGATCGGCAACGCCTAAATTCATACTAAGATTCGTAAAGCTTGATTTGTTTCCAACAGCCGTAGCAAGTATAGTTCCTGTAACTTGGTAATTGTACAAAAATGCAGAAGCCAAGGTGCTTGGGCCATTTACCATATCTGTGCCGAGCAACTTTATATCTGTAAAGAAATACCGATACCCCAATGAACTTTCGATCACTTCATTCAATGCATACACTTGTCCATCCAATGTTGGCACCAAATGAACTTCTACTACTTGTTCAGCGGCAGGCGTAACGGGACCTTCCGGTTTCTTCTTTTTACAAGATGAAAAACCGATGACCACTATCACGAAAATCAAAAAGACACGCTTCATACTTCAAATTTACAACAACCTAAACGATTGTACAACTAATTGAGTTGGGCTATAATTGAAATATAGAACGTAATCCAAGTGCAGAATATTGCTAATTTTAGTTCATGGAAAAAGAATGGGTCAAACCTCTACAAATCATTAGTGCTTCTGCTGGAAGTGGGAAAACCTACAAATTGGTTCTTACTTATCTCGAATTGCTTCTGCAAAGCACCAAAGCCGACCCTTTTGCCCATATCGTTGCGATGACTTTTACCAACAAAGCAGCGCTTGAAATGAAAACCAGAATTATAGAAGCGCTTGAGATTTTAGCATTTCCAGAACAATTCAATCCTGAAGAACGTAAATATGAAAAAATACTCTCGGCATCTGTACAATGTACACCCGAAGAATTAGCTGCCAAATCAAAAGGAATTCTGCAACGGATTTTGCACCGCTACGAAGATTTCAAAGTTTTAACCATCGATAAATTCAATTTGAGATTGATTCGTAGTTTTAGTCGTGAACTGGATTTGCCTGCCGATTTTGAAGTGATCATTGACGAAGACGAAGTGTTAGAAAATGTTGTGGACCAATTGCTCAGCGATGTCGGTTCAGCAGAGCACGAAACCCTTACAAAACTGGTATTGGGTTATGCCAAATCACAATTAGAAGAAGGAGAAAAATGGAATTTCCGGAATGACTTGATCAAGTTCATCGGCTTAATCAAAAGTGAGAAAGAGCAGAAAATCATCGATCAACTGATGCTGATTGAATTTTCCGAAAACGAATTTCACCAAGTGCGCGATCAATTGAAAAAAGAAAAAGCGGCTTTCGTTCAATTCGTATCCTCGTTTCGAAACTTTTTGGAAAGTATCGATATTTTCAATCGAGTAAAAGAAGTGGCCGGCGGTTCGACAACGTTGAACCAGGTTGCGAAATATTTAGAATTGAACGAACCCGCTGCTGCATTCATGACCGAAGCTGCAGTTAGAAATTTATCTGAGGGCAATAAATCCAATCCGCCACTGGATGGCATGAGCGAAAAGCTGAATGAAATAATCCCCATGCACGATGGATTCTACAAAAGCATCACCTTATTGAACGCCATTCGAAAAAACTACCACAACATGTGGCTTCTGAAAATTTTGGCCGTTCGATTGGACAAAATGCGACAAGATGAATCCTTGATTCGCATCTCTGAATTTAATAAACTAATTGGCCAATTGGTGCAAAACGAAGAAGCACCTTTCCTCTATGAACGATTGGGAAATCGATATGACAATTATTTGTTGGACGAATTTCAAGATACTTCCCGCATGCAATGGTTGAATTTGATTCCTTTGGTACATGAAGGTATTTCCAAATTGGCCCTGAATTTTATCGTGGGTGATCCCAAGCAATCCATTTACCGTTTTAAAAATGGATTGGCTGAGCAATTTGTGGCGCTTCCAGAAATATACAATCCGGAAAACGACCTGAATTTAGCCGAGAAATCGCAATATTTTAAAAGAATGGGCGAAAAAGGAGTGATTAAACAAAATTGGCGCTCCACGAAAACGATAGTAGAATTCAACAACTTACTCTTTTCCGAACTCAGAAATTACTTGCCCGAAAACACGCAATCCTTTTTCGAAGATGTGGTACAAGAACCGGTTTCACAAGAAATTGGCTACGTACATATTGTCAACCGAGAAAATCTAGACGCGAAAAAAAATGACAACAACGACGATTTTGATTCGCTCAAAACTTGGATCGAGGAAATACTAAAAGATGGATTCAAACCCAACGACATTACCATATTAGGCAGAGGCAACCGAGAATGCAATCGTTGGTCTGTTCAATTAACGGAAGCTGGCTACAAAGTCGTAAGTGCCGATTCACTTTTCGTCGACTCCGATTTGTATGTGCAATGGATTATTTCCTATCTCACCAAACGTCGGTCCCCAAGTGTGGAAAGCAGCACGAAAAAATTCATTTCGATGACTTTGCGCGTGAAAGAACTCTCTTTAGCTGCGTACGAGGAATACTTCGTTCCGGTCGAGGAAAAAAAATACAAACGAATCGACGAGCAGCGATTTATCAACGATTTCTTTTCTTCCGATGATGATTTCTACATGGCCTTCGAGTCCATTTACGATCTCATCATGAAATTTTGCACCTTGGTGAAAATCGATGTGCTAAAAAATCATTACATCCATCATTTATTGGATTTGGCATTTCAATTTGATTTACGTTTCGGTCCAGATTTACAATTGTTTTTGGAACAGTACAACAACAAAGGCAAAAAATCTTCCGTTCAATTGCCCGAAAGTGAAGATGCCTTGACGATTATGACCATTCACAAAAGTAAAGGTTTGGAATTTCCGATTGTACTATTGCCCAACATTACCATGACTTCGGAAAAAAATGACAAATCGAAATACTTTATTGAAAGTGACCAGCATATCGCACAACTTAGTCGGGTTCAAATAGAAAGTTTACCTGAATATGCGCACCAAGCTTTGGAAGAGAAAGAACAAATTCGAACCGACAATACCAATATTTATTATGTTGCTTTTACGCGAGCCAAAACACGCTTGTACGCACGCAATTATTACAAGAAAAATACCCAAGAAGAAAGAATCGCTCAGATTTGTCAAGAATCCTTTCCCAATAATTGGAGCCAAGAAAAAGAGTTACTCGAAATAGGTGAACGGAAGCCAAAGAATGAAGCTTCCCCTCGCTCCAAAATAGAAAATAGCAATTTCAGTCCTCTTTCGCTGCAAGATTTTTTATGGTTCCCGAACATTGCCATTGAAAATAACAATCCTTTTGATGACGATTTTACGATGTCCGAGGCACAGCTTTTTGGAACTCAATTTCACTTGTTACTTTCAGAGGTAAACGCTATTCATGAAATCGATGAAAAATTGAATCATTTCATTGCCTTGGGAGAGATAGATGGTGCTTACAAAAACAGGATGCACCAATTGGTAACCGATATTTTTGATAAATTTCTGACGGAACTGTATGGTATAAGTGATAAAGTTCTGAGTGAACAAAGTATCTTATTTGCTGATGAAAAAAGCAGTAGACCGGATAAAATACTTTTTCAAAAAGACTCCGTTATTGTTCTTGATTTTAAAACGGGAACCGCCACGAAAAAACACGAAAAACAAGTGCAGAATTATGCACAGCTACTCAAAAGAATGGGATACACGGATGTGAAATGTGCCTTGCTGTATACTGAAATTCCTGAATTGATCTGGGTTAATTAAACGGCTACTCCGATTTGGGCTCTTCTCGTTTTGGGTTTTGAATGATCAAGCGCAAGGAAAGATTGTAAGTAAAATAGTTCCACACCCAATTCAAGAATACCAGGAATTTATTTTTGATGCCAAGAATGGAACGCAAATGTACGAGCATCCAAACTGCCCATGCCGAAAAGCCTGAAAAATGTCGTTTCGGCAAATCGACCACGGCTTTGTTTCGTCCAACGGTCGCCATGCTGCCTAGGTTTTTGTATTCAAACAGTTTGAGCTTGTTATTTTTACTCATGGCGATAAAATTCTTCGCAACATTTCGTCCTTGCTGGATGGCTGTTTGCGCTACTTGAGGATGGCCGTGTGGATATTTTTCAGTTTCCATATACGCTACATCGCCAATGACGTAGACCGATGGATCACTTTCCACCTGATTCAAGCGGTTTACCTGAATGCGTCCACCCCGCACGTATACTTCTTCTTTTAATCCAGAAACTTTGTTGCCGATGATACCCGCCGCCCAAACTAAATTGTGTGTGGAAATGGTTTCTCCGCCTTTTATTTTCGCCGTTTTCCCGTCGTAGTCTTCAACAATGGCATTTCTTTTTACCTCAACACCGAGTTTCGCTAAGTAGGCCAATGCTTGCTTCGAAGATTTGTCGCTCATGCCATTCAAAACATTAGGAGAACCTTCTACTAAGGTAATGTGCATCGAGGAAAAATCCATTTCTGGGTAATCTCTAGGTAGGATAAAGCGTTTCATTTCTGCAATGGTTCCTGCTACTTCAACGCCGGTGGGTCCGCCACCAACAATTACAACATTTAAATATCCTTCTCTCTCTTCCTCTGTTTCACTTGCCAAGGCATTTTCAAAGCTCAGAAAAAGTGAATTCCGTAAAACGAGTGCTTCGCCAATAGATTTCATCGGATACGATAGCTTGGCCAATCGTTCATTTCCAAAGAAATTCGTTCCCGCTCCCGTTGCTAAAACCAAGAAATCGTATTCAATGGCGCCTAAATTCGTTTCGATTTGCTTTTTTTCAGTCGAAATCGATTGTACCTCCGCCAAGCGAAAATGAATATTCTTCGCTTTTTGAAACATTCGCCTAAAAGGAAAAACAATAGAACTGGGTTCTAATCCTGCTGTTGCCACTTGATAAAACAAGGGTTGAAATTGATGATAGTTGTTTTTGTCAATCATCACTACTTGGTAATCCGAATGGGCTAAATCAAAAGCCAATCGAAGTCCACCAAAACCTCCTCCTACAATTACAATTCGTTTTTGGTTGGAAGATGGAATATTTGCTTTCATCACAATAGATTTGAGAGTGTAAATGTAGTTGATAACATCTCACTCTGCTGAATATTGGATTAATTTAACGTAACCATTTCAACCCGAAAAAAGGTTCCATGTTACTTTTCGCAGATAACTTTCAATTTCTCTAAGGCAGCTGGGAAAGCATTGTTCATGAAATCAACGTATTCCGATAAAACGTCTACGCTAACTTTCAACTTTGTTTGTCCTTCACGTTCCAAAAGAAAGTACTGCTCACGCGCACCAGCCCACTCACGATCCATTTCTATGCCGTCCAACACATCTCCTAAATGTTTAAAAACCATCACTTCATTATTGATTTTGGTTTCAATCACCCCGTACATGCCATTATTTTTAGGATCTAGAAATTGAATTGTGTCACTTTCGTTCCAATCACTTATCGCATGAGATCCTGGGGTAAAAGCTGACGACCATTCACGGTAGAATTCATCAACCCACAGTTTCTCCCACACTTTTTCGCGAGTGGCATCGATGTAAATCTTGTACTTTAAGGTTACCATAGCTAGTTAAATTTGAGAATTACAAATTACGAATTATTGCTAACCAAAAATCGATTCTGAACTATTTTATTTTATCTTTTTTGATTAGACCTGAAAGGATGGATTCATCGACCAATTCAGGCACCGTAACTTTCAACAAAGGCTCAATTTCCATGGCTCGTTTGATGGCAAAAATCGCTCCTTCGTTTCTCGCCCAGCTTCTTCGGGCAATTCCATTGTTTACATCCCAATGCAACATGGATTTCAATCGTCTTTCTGCATCCGCTGAACCATCCAGTAGCATGCCAAAACCACCATTGATGACTTCACCCCAACCTACACCGCCACCATTGTGGATAGAAACCCATGTAGCGCCGCGGAAAGAATCACCAATTACATTTTGAATCGCCATGTCGGCCGTAAATCGTGATCCGTCATAAATATTAGAGGTTTCTCTGTAAGGAGAATCGGTTCCAGAAACATCGTGATGATCACGTCCTAAAATTACTGGTCCGATTTCTCCATTGGCAATTGCCTTATTAAAAGCATCCGCAATTTTCATTCTACCTTCCGCATCGGCGTATAGTATTCTGGCTTGTGACCCAACCACCAATCTATTTTCTTGAGCACCTTTTATCCATTGGATATTATCCGCCATTTGCTGTTGGATTTCCTCCGGCGCCGTGGCTTTAATTTTTTCTAAGACCGCGCAGGCGATTGTATCTGTTTTTTGCAAATCTTCCGGTTTACCAGAAGCGCAAACCCAACGAAATGGTCCAAAACCATAATCGAAACACATTGGTCCCATGATATCTTGTACATACGAAGCATATTTAAAATCAATTCCATTTTCTGCCATGATGTCCGCGCCTGCTCTGGACGCTTCCAATAGAAAGGCATTGCCATAGTCGAAGAAATAAGTTCCTTTAGCCGTATGTTGATTGATGGTCGCTGCATGACGTACCAAAGTAGATTTTACTTGTTGTTTAAATTCATCAGGATTGTTCGCCATCAATTCGTTGGATTCCTCAAACGAATGACCAATTGGATAATATCCGCCTGCCCAAGGATTGTGCAAAGACGTTTGATCGGAACCCAAATCAATGTGCAAATTGGCCGTATCAAATTTCTCCCAAACCTCCACGATATTTCCCAGATAAGCAATGCTTACTGCCTCTTTATTTTCCTGTGCTTGCCGAACTCGAACGACCAATTCATCCAAATCGCTAATCACTTCATTCACCCAACCTTGATCGTGACGAATTTTCGTGATTTTCGGATTCACTTCAGCACAAACGGTAACACAACCAGCAATATTTCCTGCCTTCGGCTGTGCCCCACTCATTCCTCCTAGACCAGAAGTTACAAAAAGCGAACCTCTCGGGTCCTTTTTAATTTTCCGGAAGCCATTGAGTACCGTAATTGTTGTTCCGTGAACGATTCCTTGCGGGCCAATGTACATATAGGATCCCGCCGTCATTTGCCCATACTGTGTCACACCAAGGGCATTGAATTTTTCCCAATCATCCGGTTTAGAATAATTTGGAATCATCATTCCATTCGTAACCACAACGCGCGGTGCATCTTTGTGGGAAGGGAACAAGCCCATTGGGTGACCGGAATACATGACGAGCGTTTGTTCGTTTGTCATTTCCGATAAAAATTTCATCGTTAATTTGTACTGGATCCAGTTTTGAAAAACGGCTCCATTTCCACCATACGTTATCAATTCATGTGGGTGTTGAGCCACTGCGTGATCCAAATTATTGTGAATCATCAACATGATAGCTTTCGCTTGCAAACATTTTCCTGGATAATCAGTTATAGGACGTGCTTTAATCTCGTCATCTGGTCGGAAACGGTGCATATAAATCCTGCCGTAGATTTCCAATTCCTCCATAAATTCAGGTGCCAATTCCGCATGAAACTTAGCCGGAAAATAACGCAATGCATTTTTAAGCGCTAGCATTTTTTCTTCAGCAGAAAGTATATCCTTTCGTTTTGGCGCGTGATTTACATTTGGATTAACCGGTTTTTTCGCCGGTAATACCATAGGAATTCCTTCTTGAATTTCGGAATGCAAGGCTGAATGATTCATAGATATTGAGTTTGCCCCAAAATTAAGGATTCTCGGCAAACTCTCTCTGAAAGAAAGAAAAATTTACTTTTATTTCAACAGCAAAATATTTCCTTTCCAGATGTAGCTGTCACTTGTCAAAGAATCTTTTGCGCGGATTGTATAATTATAAGAACCCGTTTGAACCAATTGACCTTTGTACGTTCCATCCCATTCTGCTGTATAATCGTGCGACTCCCATACAACTTCACCCCATCGATCGTAAATTTTCAATTCAAAATCAGATGGATCAATCCCCTCAACTTTGATTCCCCATGTGGCATTGAATTCATCATCATCCGGTGTAAATGAATTCGGTGCATAAAGAATTACTTCTGGTTTGATTTCTATAATCTGGTACATGGTATCCATACAACCAAAATCCGTTTCGGCCACCAATTGAATTTTATAATTGTTCACGATTCCCTCTGGGAAAAGTACTTCAGGTTCAACAAGTGACGAATACGCAGGTGCACCTTCTTCAAATGACCAATGGTTTAAATAATTACCAATGGACATATTTTCCATATTTACTAAGGTACTAAATGCTGTCACTGTATTCGGTGAATATCTAAAATTCGCTGTTGGAAGTTTCATGGAAACTAAAGCGCCAGGCACCATGGTTTGACCAATACATCCATCAGGGGAAGTAATTGTTAAAGTAACGTCGTATGTTCCATTTCCCATTTCACTCGTTATAATTGAATCCAAATTTGTGAAGGCTTGGCCATCCGAAATTTGCCAAATTGAAGCTGCCACCATATTGGGATCTGTTGTATTGGAAAGATTAAAAATCGCATCCTCACAAATGCTGTCTTTTAACACAGAAAATTGTGGATTTGGCACAGGAGATACTGTCAAGGTCATGTTGTAAAATTCGTGGGTTGATTCACAACCATCTGCAATTTCTACTTGGTAAGACGTCGTTACAGCAGGAGATTCATTGATTGAACTGTTCAAGCCATTGCCAATCGTTCCATTGGACCATGAAAAAGAATACGGGCCTCCATTTCCTCCTCCAGCGGTTGAAGAAATCAATGCATTGTCTCCTGGGCAAATGGCAAAATCAGGCGTAACGGTTCCAATCAATGGTGGATGGACATCAACAAAAATAGAATCTGCAACAGAAAGGCAACCATCTTGATTCTCAGCATAGACAGAATAATATCCAGCCACTACTGGCGAAACAGGTTGTGTATCCATTAAATCTGTAGTTTGCGACCAATGATAACTAAAAGAAGTTCCTTGACTGCCTGTTGCAACCAACATTGCTGTCCCATTTTCGCAAACAATGGTATCATTGCTTACTGCAATGGTAACTTCTGGTGGAGTTTGAACTACTATTGTGTCACAGGTTACACAGCCTAAAAGGTCTCTTACACAAACACTGAATGTATCCGAAATATAACCGAATGAAGTATTTGGGAACTGCCAGGTAGCCGTGCTATCAAAACTGTAATCAATTGCCTCTGCGCTTGAAATCGTTATGGTACCGTCAGCATAACCAAGACAGGTTGGCGGTGTGGAGGAAATGGTTAATTGTGGGTCAAAAACAAGTACCGATAACGTATCCCTGATCTGACCACAAATTGGATTTGTTTCACGCAACACAAATTTATAAAGACCCGGCTCGCTTACCAAAACAGAGGTGGCAGCACTGGACTGATTGGGCGAAAATGTGACGGTTGGCGTTGTTCCAACAGGTACAACATATTCCCAGAAAACGGCATTCGAAGCATTGGAAATACTTCCATTTAACTGAACAGACGAACCTAAACAAATCGAGTCATCCGCCCCAGCCAAAGGAGTCGGTTGGGCAAATACAGATAGAACAGATGTGTCGGCAGAACCTGGGCATGCAGGATCGTTTGATGGTGAATGCACTACATATGTAAACGTGCCTAAAGCATTTGGCGTAGCAACTACAGTTGCACCCACAAGCGCACTTAAGGTAGGATCCGGATTCCACGTATAGGTACCATTTCCTCCGGAAGCATTTAACGGTACTGAATTTCCTAAACACATGGAAGCGATTGATGGATTCACGTTTGCTGTTACCTGAACACCATAATCTGCACCAATTTTATAGTTACAAACTGCCCCTGCAAATCCATCTACCATTAGATAGTAATCTTGACCTGGCACCATACCGGTGAAAACAAGTGGAATTCCCGCAGCAGGTGATGGAAAAGTCAAAGGTGATGTGCAACCATAGGATATGATATTACCACTTCCACATACATTCGGAGTAACATAAGAAAAAGCCAACATTTGTATGCCCGTTCCACTTGTGCAAGATCCATATATTCTCAATTGCACCGTTGCAGCATTTGCCGTAAACCTCATGAAAGAATTATTTTCAATACTTCCACAAAAAGCGGTGTTTAATTGCGGCCAAACATTCGGTGTGTAGGGGGTTAAAGTGGTGGCAGTCGGTGTAGCGTGATAGCCTTGCGTGGTTCCACAAAAACCATTTACTTGACATATTTTCGGAACATTCGCACAGGGAGATGGCCAATTGTATGGTTCTACAGAATTTGGATCACAAGGTGGCTCAACATAGGGCTGAGTCACACAAATCGTAAAAGTTGGATTTGAAGAGATACTTGACGGGAAATGATGCACACGCACCCAGTATTGATTTCCAACGACCAAACCAGTGGCACTAATTGTTTCGGTACCACCTGTACCCGTTGCATTCATGCAGGCAACAGATGCGCCACCGCAGGTTCCAGCGAACAATTGAACGACAGCATTAAAAGAGGAAGATCCAACAACAACAATATTTAAACTATTTGCATTTGCCGTGAAGGTATACCAAACATCATCATTCGCTGAACCTGAACAGGCAGGTTGTGATTGAGTGGCGCCCGAAGTTGTCCCCGAAACAGGGACGCAAGTCGCTCCTGGAGTTAAAACAATTGCTCCTGAACAATTATTATTTGCTGGTTGAGCAAATGCTACAAGAAATGAAAAAAAACTGCTAACAGTAAAAATAAATTTAAGATTCATGCTGTGACTCCTTCTATTTAATACGTTTAAGAATATATTTTTTGGCTAAAACAAAATATCACCGTCAATAGTTGATTTTTCAAAATCTTTCCATTGACGGTGGTATATATTTATCTTAGAATGGATACCGACCCTTTAAAAATATAGGGTTTATCAGAAATTAAATCCTTGGCTCTAATCGACCAATTGTACACTCCTGATTGAACAACTTGGTTATCGAAAGTTCCATCCCATTCTCCATTTACATCAAAGGATTGCCAAACCAAATGGCCCCATCGATCTCTCACTTCTAAATTAAAATCGGCTACGTCTATACCTTCAATGTAGATTTTCCAAGTTGGGTTAAACTCATCTCCATCTGGAGTAAAAGTATTTGGTGCATACAAGATGACTTCTGGAATTACTTCTACTTGATTTTCCAACGTGTCTTTACAACCAAAATCGCTCGTAACAATCATTGTCACATCATACAAACCTGTATATCCATCTGGGAACTTAGTAGAAGCATCATACGAAGAAGAAACTGGAGGATTTCCACTTTGGAAGGTCCATTGGGCTGATACAGCACCCGTAGAAAAATTATCGAATGCTACTGTTGTACTAAACATCGTTGGTTGAGAAGGCGAAAATTTATAAGCTGCTTTCGGAAGTGCATGCGAAATTAAATACCCAGGATACGTAACAGAGTCAATACAACCATTCATATTGTACAATACTAACTGAACATCATAAGCACCTGCCATAATTCCAGCTGTATTGACAGTATCAACATTTAAATATTGCTCACCGTCGGAAATTTGCCAGAAAGAAGCAACATAGGTGGTTGGGTCTGTGGTAATATTCAATTTAAAATTAGCTGGCTCGCACAATTCAGGAATCAACGATACAAATGAAGGAATCGGCAATGGTGAAACGGTAACTGTATCATATAAAATAAGCGGTGTAGATTCACATCCATCCGTAATGGTCACTGAATAAGGTTGTGTAACAGGAGGGTTTGCGGAAATACTATTGGACGCACCTGTACCAACTGAACCATCACTCCAAGTAAATGTATAAGGAACTCCTATTCCGTCAGCCGCGGTAGCGGTTAAGGTTGTCGGATAACCCGGACAAATCAACACATTGGGACTGATTGTTCCACTAATGGGTTCGCGAACGGTTACATAAATAGAATCAAATCCTGAATGACACCCATCTGTTGAATAGGCATCAACGAGATAATAAGTGTCTACCAAAGGAGAACCGTACTCTGTTGAAGTTGCAAAATAAGATGGTGTACCAGTCGGGAATTGTTGCCAATCAAAATAATATACACCCGTTCCTCCAGTTGCTGAAGCCGTCAAAGTGGCCGTACCATTTTGACAAATCAACGTATCATTGCTCAAAGAAATAACAATTGGAATTGGATCAACAATGGTAACAGGAACACATGCAGTACACATATTTATGTCACGGGCACAAACCGTGTAGCTACCCGCTGGGAATGTATTTATATTTGGGGTATTTACCCAAGTTGCTCCATTATCGAAACTATATTCTGTTGCATCCCAACCAGTAACTTGAATCTCACCATCACTGTAACCTCCACAGGTCGGATCCAAACCAACAGCACTTGCCGTCATTTGTTTAACGAAAATCTTAACAGTATCCGTAACCAAACCACATAATCCGGTTGATTCTGTAATCATGAATGTATACAAACCTGGCTGATTAACAGTGACTGTTGGTGTTATCGAATTCAAAGCTGGAGAAAAAGTTACCGTAGGCACTGGTGTTATTCCTGTCGTTAAATTCGTCCAGAATCTACCATCTGCAATATTTGCTAATGTTGCATTCAAAAGAATTGGACTACCGAAACAAGTTGTGTCATCTGGTCCTGCACTAACTACTGGCGTAGGTAAAACCGTAACCGTTAAACTGTCGATATTCACACAAGCACCAATCGTAGCAGTCAAAATATACAATCCACTATTCGCAACTGTTGCATTCGTTATTAATGGGTTTTGAACTGAAGAAGTAAAGCCACTTGGTCCAACCCAAGAATAATTGGATGCACCTCCAGAGGAATTTAATTGAATATTACTTCCAGCGCAATACGTTGTAGTTGCTGCAGAATTTGTAATCGTAATGGCATTTGTAACAATTGTAATGTATCCATTTGTTGCATTGGTTCCGTTTGTACATGAAACCAAGTTCGCGCAATAACTGGAGCCACCGCCACCGGCACCGCCACCATTACCGCCTGTACAACAGTTATCAGCACCACCGCCGCCGCCGCCATAATAGCCGCCGCCGCCGCCGCCGCCTGATGCGCCGAAATTTAAATCATGCGCTCCAGCTCCGCCGACACCCAAAGCACCTGGCGAACCCATTGTTTGAGTTGCTGTAGAACCTCCTGGCCAGAATGGTCCTCCTACACCTCCAGCTGTTTGCGTTCCACCGCCACCACCTACAGAAGTGAAAACTGATCCAAAACCAATTACACCTGCAGCACAGCCTCCTGCACCACCGCCAACAATGTTACTGGAACTTCCTGTGCTTATACCGCCACCGCCACCGGCAACTACTACTCGATTCGTCAAAGCATAAGGAGCTATTCGTACATCTGAAGCTCCACCGCCCCCGCCTGAAGCAGGTTGAGAAGTTGGTGCTCCTGACCAACCAACGCCACCGCCATTCCATCCAGCACCGGGTTGAGCACCCATCCCTCCAACATACAATTGAAGAACTTGTCCTGGTGTAACGGCTACTGTACCTGTAATAACGGCTCCATTACCTCCAGCGGGTCCACCACCTTTTGCGCCAGCAGCAGTTACTGTAATTGACGTAACGCATGGGGGAACCGTATACGTTTGAACCGCACCTGTATAATTATAAGTTGTACTTGTCTGAGCCCATAAAGAGCCAGAAATTAAATTTACTAAAGTAAGTACGGCAACAACAGCAAAGGACATCATTTTATTGCCTTTTGAACTTGTAACGGTATTTCTAAAAAAACTTAGTTTTATACTATTCCTGTTAGCGGAAGTCTTTTTAAATTTCATAGTTCTATTATTTTCTCTTATGACGCAAAGTTCCGTATGGGGTTGCGTTCGTCTCCAAAAATATAAAAAAAAAGACATAAAAAAAGGGAGCAAACACTCCCTTTTAAATTATTCTAACAGATTGATGAATAAAATTGTAATTTCTAACTTATTTTGCGTTTTCAAATTCGATTAAATCTGAATGAATTGATTTTTTTATACAATAAATTTAAAATCTTTACCTGGATAATAGGCGTTGTCACCTAATTCTTCTTCAATTCTTAAAAGTTGATTGTATTTCGCCATGCGATCACTTCGTGATGCTGAACCGGTTTTAATCTGGCCTGTGTTCAATGCAACGGCTAAATCCGCTATAGTTGAGTCTTCCGTCTCTCCACTTCGGTGACTCATGACACTCGTATAGCTATTTTTGGTTGCCAATTGAACGGATTCAATCGTTTCAGACAAACTTCCAATTTGATTTACTTTTACCAAAATAGAATTCGCAATACCTTGATCGATTCCCATTTGAAGTCGTTTTTTGTTCGTTACAAACAAATCATCTCCCACCAATTGAACTTTGTTCCCAACTGCTTCCGTCAATTCTTTCCAACCACTCCAATCATCTTCTGCTAAACCATCCTCAATGGAAATAATTGGGTATTTGTTTACCCAGTTTTTCCAATAACCGACCATTTCAGAAGGAGACATATGATCACCTGTTGATTCAAAAATGTATTTGTTTTGTTCGGCATTGTAGAATTCAGATGCCGCTGCATCCAAAGCAATGTAAACATCTTCACCTGGTTTGAAACCCGCTTTTTCAATGGCTTCGATCACCACTTGAATGGCTTCTTCATTGGAGCCTAAACTAGGAGCAAAACCTCCTTCATCACCAACATTTGTTGACATTCCTTTTGATTTCAATACGCTTTTAAGGTGGTGGAAAATTTCCGTTCCCCAACGTAATCCTTCAGAAAATGACTGAGCTCCGAACGGCATCACCATGAATTCTTGAATGTCGATTAAGTTATCTGCATGAGAACCTCCGTTCAGGATATTCATCATCGGAACAGGTAAGGTATTCGCTCCAACTCCTCCAACATATTGAAACAAACTTAAATCCGCTTCTTGGGCTGCTGCTTTCGCACAAGCCAAAGAGACACCCAATATTGCATTGGCTCCCAAATTGGATTTATTTTCCGTTCCATCCAAAGCTAGAAGTACCTGGTCTATTTTCTTTTGATTGAAAATATCCATTCCAATCATCGCTTCATCGATAATTGTGTTCACATTTATAACTGCTTTTAGAACCCCTTTACCCATGTAGCGAGACATGTCGCCATCTCTTAATTCCATCGCTTCATGAATACCTGTTGAGGCACCAGAAGGCACGGCGGCTCTACCTAAAATACCATTTTCGGTGATTACATCAACTTCCACTGTTGGATTCCCTCTTGAATCCAAAATTTGACGAGCAAAGATTTTAGCTATATAACTCATGCTTTGTAATTTTTCATATTATCAATAAACTGGTCGAACAAGTATCTTGAATCGTGCGGACCAGCAGATGCTTCTGGGTGATATTGAACGGAGAAAATTGGACGATTAACAAAACCAATTCCGGCTACGGTATCATCGTTCAAATGAATGTGTGTTACTTCAATTTCTGGATGAGATTTGGCACTTTCTTTCTCGATCACGAAACCGTGATTTTGAGAAGTGATTTCTCCTTTACCCGTTTTCAAATTTTTAACTGGGTGGTTAATTCCTCTGTGACCCAAAAACATTTTTTCAGTTTTAAGTCCTTGAGACAAACCTAAAATTTGATGCCCCAAGCAAATCCCAAAAACAGGTTTTCCGTCAGCAACAATTTCTTTTACCAATTCAATCGCTTCGTTCATAACCGAAGGATCTCCTGGGCCATTTGAAAGCATGTATCCTTGTGGCGAAAAGCTATCCAACTCTGCTTTGGTTGCGTTGTGCGGGAATACCTTCACGTGGCATCCTCTTTCTACCAAACAACGAACGATATTTTTCTTTACGCCAAAATCGACCAATGAAACTTTGAAACTTGCATTTTCCGGTTTTACTTCAAACGCCTCTTTCGTGCTAACAAGTGAAGATAGTTCCAAACCTTCCATGGAAGGAACTTTTTTAAGTTCAGCCTTCAAAAATTCAAGGTCCAAATTTTCAGAAGAAATAATGGCATTCATCGCTCCTTTGCTTCGTATATAACGCACCAAGGCACGCGTATCGACGTCTGAAATTCCAACCGTAGCATTTTCTACCATGTAATCTTGCAAAGAAGACATTCCGGAAACTCGTGAATATCCGTCTGAGAATTTTTTCGTTACCAGTCCAGCAATCTTAATACCATCTGATTCCACCTCTTCAGCATGAACACCATAATTCCCAATATGGGCCGTATTCATGATCAATATTTGACCCAGATAGGAAGGATCTGTGAAAACTTCTTGATATCCAGTCATCCCCGTATTAAACGCGATTTCCCCAGTTGTAGTACCAATTTTCCCTGATGCTATACCATTAAAAACGGTTCCATCCTCAAGCATTAAAATCGCGGGCTTTTTCGCTTCCATCTAATCGAAATTTTTCGCCAAAATTACGAATCTAGATTTGTTATACCAATATTTAAGCGCTATTCCTTTTTCAACTTATGGAAAGGTTTTAAACAATTCTATTAAAACTAGGCCGTTGATTACAATTCAATGTTGGTCAAGTATTGAAACACTCCGTTCATCTATCGGCTTTAAATAGCCCAAATCGAAGCCTTTTTTTTTATCAATATTTTTTTTGCGTAATTTCACAAATACCTTTGAATAAAAACAGCATCTAAAAACATGGATCAAATTATGAATTTTCGCAACTCCTTTTTCCTTCTTCATTTCTTGTTAATTGGTCTTTTTTCAAATGGACAAGAAAACCACACGATTTCCTTCCAAGGCCAATCTTTTGAAATTCCTGAAAATAATTCCAGTTTCCAATGGGAAAACAAAAGAGAATTCAACGGAGGCCATTATGTTTGGATACAATTTTATCATTCACCTGATCAAACTGTACAAAATGAATTAAAAATTCAGGGTATTGAATTGCTTAATTATTATAAGAAAGCGACTTATTTGGCTTTTGTTCCAAGTTATTTTGACAAATCAAAATTGAATAATTTCGGTGTTCGAGGTTGTATCTACATTTCAAATGAACAGAAAATTCACCAAATTATTAGAAATAATGAATTCGACGCATGGGCCATTTCTGGAGGAAATAGACTGGTTAACGTAGTTTTATACTCGAATGTTTCTATTGAAAAATGCCTTTTGGACTTATCGAAATTGAAAATTTCCATTCTTGAAAGTCCTAAAAATTCAAATACACTCATGATTTCCGTGCCAGTTAATCAATTAAATGATTTAGTGAGTTTACCCTATATTCAGTGGGTGGAAGAAATTTCATCCCCATCTGTCAAAGATGACAATCGGGGAAGAAACTTGCATCGATCAAATTCCTTGGATACCCAAACAGGTGCAGGAAGAAATTACACCGGCGACGGAATAGGTGTTTTGGTTCGAGATGATGGAATTGTTGGGCCTCATATTGATTTTGAAGGAAGAATTGACAATAGCAACGCTTCGAATTCCGGACCAACACACGGCGATGGTGTAGCTGGAATCTTTGCAGGAGCGGGCAACTTAGATCCGTTGATGCGCGGTATGGCTGCTGGAGCTTCCATTTATGTTACCAATTATGCTTCCAGCTTTCTTGATGCAGCCACGACGGGATTGATAAATGCTGGAACCGTTCAAATAACCAACTCATCCTATAGTGATGGATGCAACAGTGGCTATACTTCCGGATCTCAAACCATCGATCAACAAATGTCAACGCATCCCAGCTTATTACACGTTTTTTCAGGCGGTAACGATGGTACTTCCAATTGTGGCTACGGTGCTGGCGGAAATTGGGGAAATATCACAGGTGGCCACAAACAAGGGAAAAATGCCATTGCAACGGCGAACGTTTACTTTGACGGAAGTTTGGTTACTTCCAGCAGCCGAGGACCTGCCTATGATGGAAGAATTAAACCGGATATCGCTGCCAATGGGCAAAATCAAAATTCAACAGACGAAAACAATACGTATCAAGTATTTGGCGGCACATCCGGAGCTGCTCCCGGAATTGCGGGCATTTCAGCTCAGTTATACGAAGCGTATGCAGATGCAAACGCCGGAGCACTGCCGAAAGCAGCTTTGATCAAGGCAGCTCTTTTGAACACTGCAAATGACGCGGGCAATATTGGTCCTGATTATAAATTTGGTTGGGGTATCGTAAATGGTCTTCGCGCAGCAAAATTAATTGAGGACAATCATTTTCTTTCGTCCACCATTTCCAATGGCGGTTCCAATCTTCACAACATCGTCATTCCAGCTGGAGCGAAACAAGTTCGTTTCATGGTGTATTGGAGCGACCCTGCTTCAGCCCCCGGTGTTTCAACTTGCTTGGTAAACGATATTGATCTAAAAGTGACAGCCCCCAATAGCACTGTCTATTTTCCATGGATTTTGGACCCAACTCCCAATGCAACAAGCTTGGATGCTCCTGCCACAAATGGAGTGGATCATCTCAATAATATGGAACAAGTATTGTTCAATAATCCAATAGCGGGAACCTATACCATTAATATTACTGGTTTTGATATTGCCTTCGGACCCCAAGAGTACTTTGTCGTGTACGAAATTCTTACCAATCCGATCACTGTGACCTACCCAAATATGGGAGAAAGCTTTGTTCCTGGCGAAACAGAATCACTGCATTGGGATGCGATTAATCCTTCAGGTTCAACGCTCCTAGAGTATTCTAATAACAATGGCGCATCTTGGACGACAATTACAACTGTTTCAGCAGGAATAACAAATTATGCATGGACTGTACCGAATTCCATTACCGGAACTGCAAAAATCAGAGTAACGAATAACGGAAACAGTGATAGTAACGATGAAACCTTCTCAATAGCGAATGTAGTCACAGGACAACAAATTATAAAAGTTTGTCCTGATTCTGCCACCTTTGTTTGGAATCCGGTTAGCAATGCTTTGTCGTACGATTTATATCTTCTTGGTGTGAAATACATGGAAGTGGTTGGTAGTTCTACAACAACTTCCATTAGTGTACCAATTGCCAACTATGCCCAACCCATTTGGTTTGCTGTTGTAGCGAGAAATAACACATTGGGATGGAAAAGCAGAAGAACCATTGCCAGCTATTACGGAGGAGGCTTGCTGAACTGTTCTATTCCAAACGATTTGGAACTTTCAACCATCAATAATGATGCAAGCGATTTTTCCAGTATCTGCAACGGAAGCTCTCCTGCCTATGTTTCTGTCAAAATAACGAATACAGGGTTGAATAGTCAATCTAACTTTCCCATTTCTTTTCAAGTTAATTCCAACACCGCAATCACTGAAACATATACTGGAACCATTAATTCTGGACAGCAAGTGAATTATACATTTACAACGCCAATTTCTGGTTTTACCAATGGCGCCTCAACTCTCACGTGTGAGGTTACATTAGCGGGTGACCAGTTTGCTGGGAATAATCAACAAATCCTCTCTTTTTCAAATCAATCAACAGCCATCGCGACGCCTTTCTTGGAAACTTTTGATCTTGGTGGATTTCCCTCTATGTGGACTATACTCAATGCAGATGGCAACATGACTTGGCAACTTACATCGGTTACAGGTGCAGCAGGAACTTCTACCTCTGCTATGTTTATGAATCATTTTTCCTATACCGCGACTGGTCAAGAGGATATTTTCCAAACGGAGATCATGAATATTTCAAGTTCCACAGCTGGTTTATCGTTTGATTTGGCTAAAGCAAATTACAGCTCAAGTTTTGCAGATGGATTGAAGGTAGACATATCAACAGATTGTGGTTTAACCTTTCAAAATATTTATGACAAATCTGGAGCGCTGCTGGAAACCGTAGCGAATCAATCCAATTCCTGGTCGCCCAGTGCTGCCAATCAATGGAGAAATGAAATTGTTGATTTAGCCCCTTTTCTATCCGCAGGAAATGCGATGTTTAGATTTACAGCGGTAAATGGGTATGGAAACAGTACCTATATTGATAACATCAACATCAATTCTGATCTCAACTTAGCTGAAAATAATTTTTTGGATTTCACGATTTATCCAAACCCTGCGTCAGATATACTAACGATTTCGCTTTCCAACAATCTACAGCACGATTGTGCGATTCTCGTTACCAATGAATTGGGGCAGCTACTAGGAGAATCTAAAATGGTCTCTAGTAATCACATGACGACTGTCGATTTATCAGATGTAGAAAGGGGGATTTATTTTATTACTTTGATTAAAGAAGGGGTTTCCACAACAAAACGATTCATTAAATTTTAAAATACCAAACACGGAGAAGCGCATTGAATGAATTCGATGCGTTTTTTTTGTGCTTACTGGCCCATCATCCCGGATATTTTGAAATCTTCACGATCAAGAGTGTATACCATTCTTCCTGGACAACAAAAAATCAGATAAGAACGATTATTTTCCGCCAAGTGACGTATTCTTTCACCAACAAAAAAGGCATCCCTTTCGGAATGCCTTTTTTTCTTTAGAAAATTATAATGAATTATTTTTCTTCTGTTTCTGTTGCATCATCTGCAGCTTCTTCAGTTGATGGAGTTTCTTCAGCTTGATCTACTGCTGTAGCTTCAACTGTTTCTGTTCCTTCTTCTGATGTAGCTTCTGTAGCTGAAGTTTCGTCTGCTTTTTTAGCACCACCACTTCTTCTAGAACGACGAGTTGTTGTTTTCTTCGTTCCTTCGTTTGTGTACAATTCATTGAAATCTACCAATTCGATCATGCACATTTCTGCGTTATCTCCCAAACGGTAACCCAAACGAATGATTCGTGTGTATCCACCTGGACGATCTGCAATTTTCGGTGCAATGTCACGGAACAATTCCGTAACGATTTCTTTGTTTTGAAGGTGTTTAAACGCTTCTCTTCTTGAATGCGTAGAATCCGTTTTTGCTCTAGTCAAAATTGGTTCTACATATACTCTCAATGCTTTTGCTTTCTCAACAGTTGTGTTGATTCGCTTGTGCAATAATAGAGAGCTAGCCATATTAGATAGCATCGCTTTTCTATGCGCTGTCTGTCTACCTAAATGATTGAATTTTTTACCGTGTCTCATTTCAATATTTTAAATGCTGTTATCTAATCTCTATCCAATTTGTACTTAGCAACGTTCATTCCGAAGTTAAGTCCTTTGTTGTCCACTAAGTCTTCCAACTCTGTCAATGATTTTTTACCGAAATTTCTGAATTTCAATAAATCATTTTTGTTGTAAGAAACCAAGTCACCCAAAGTCTCAACATCCGCTGCTTTCAAACAATTCAATGCACGAACGGATAAATCCATGTCCACTAATTTTGTTTTCAACAATTGACGCATGTGCAAGGACGTTTCATCGAATTCTTCTGTTTCTGCTTTCACTTCGCTGTCCAATGTGATTCGCTCATCAGAGAACAACATAAAGTGATGAATCAAAATTTTCGCCGCTTCTTTCAAAGCTTCTTTCGGATGAACCGAACCATCTGTAGCAATATCCAAAACCAATTTTTCGTAGTCTGTTTTTTGCTCCACACGGAAGTTTTCAATTGCAAACTTTACATTTTTAATTGGTGTAAAGATTGAATCAATAAAAATCGTACCGAATACAGGATTGCCTGATTTGTTTTCTTCTGCAGGAACGTATCCACGACCTTTGATAATCGTCAATTCCATTTCGATTTTTACAGAAGACTCCATGTTGCAAATCACTAAATCAGGATTCAAAACTTGAAATGCAGATGTAAACTTACCGATATCTCCAGCAGTCAATTTATCTTGACCTGAAATAGAAACGATTACAGTTTCAGAATCTGTTCCTTCAATTTGTTGTTTGAAACGAACTTGTTTCAAATTCAATACGATTTCAGTAACATCTTCTACAACTCCTTTCATGGTAGTGAACTCGTGGTCCACCCCTTCAATTCGAACAGAAGCGATCGCGAAACCTTCCAAAGAGGAAAGCAAAATACGTCTCAAAGCATTACCAACAGTGATACCGTATCCTGGTTCCAATGGACGAAACTCAAATTGTCCGTGATGCTCATCGGACTGAATCATAATTACCTTGTCAGGTTTTTGGAAATCTAAAATTGCCATTTTTTTTCTTCTTTTAATTGTTTCTCAATTGCGCGATTTGAAAGATTGAAGAAAGTCAATCAAATCCTTTGGCTGAGATTCAAAATGTTAATGATTATTTAGAGTATAATTCGACGATCAACTGTTCCTTGATAGTTTCAGGAATCATTTCTCTTGCTGGAAGGCTCAAATATTTTCCAGACATGTCTGAAGAATTCCAATCCAACCAATCGTATTTTTTATTTGATGAACTCAAAGACTCATTGATAGATTCCAATGATTTTGATTTTTCACGAACGCCTACAACATCTCCAATTTTCACTTGGTAAGAAGGAATGTTCACGATTTCACCATTCACCGTTATGTGTTTGTGAGAAACCAACTGACGAGCACCACTTCTTGAAGGAGAAACACCCAAACGATAAATTGTATTATCCAAACGCGTTTCACAAAGTTGCAACAAGTTTTCACCTGTAATACCTTTCATACGTGAAGCGTGCTCGAACATATTAGAGAATTGACGCTCTAAAATTCCGTACGTGTATTTCGCTTTTTGTTTTTCATTCAACTGAATAGCGTATTCAGATTGTTTTCCGCCACGTCTCTTGTTAGGACCATGTTGTCCTGGACCGTAAGCTCTTTTGTCTAACGCTTTGTCTGGTCCGAAGATTGGATCTTTGAAACGACGTGCGATTTTTGATTTTGGACCTATATATCTTGCCATTTTGTTTTTTTATTTTGGAGTGAATGTGAATTAAGGCTTTCCTTCGACATTCATGCTTCTCCTATTGATTAATTAAAATTATACTCTTCTTTTCTTAGGAGGACGACAACCGTTGTGCGGAAGTGGAGTAACATCAATGATTTCTGTTACTTCGATTCCTGCATTGTGTAAAGAACGGATTGCAGACTCACGTCCTCCACCTGGTCCTTTGACATAAACTTTTACTCGACGTAATCCGAAGTCATGTGCTTCTTTCGCTGCATCTTCTGCTGCTACTTGAGCTGCATAAGGTGTGTTCTTTTTAGAACCGCGGAAGCCTTTTTTACCAGCGCTTGACCAAGATATTACTTGACCAGCGTTGTTTGTCAAAGAGATGATTACATTGTTGAAGGTAGCTTGAATATGCGCTTCGCCAGATGCCTCTACTTTGACATTCTTCTTCTTTTTTTGATTCGCTTTTGCCATTGTTATTTATTATTTAGTTACTTTTTTCTTGTTAGCAACTGTTTTTCTTCTTCCTTTTCTTGTACGAGAATTGTTTTTCGTTCTTTGACCTCTCAACGGCAAACCAGCTCTGTGTCTGATTCCTCTGTTACAACCAATGTCCATCAAACGTTTGATATTCAATTGTACTTCTGAACGCAATGCTCCTTCAACTTTAATTTCGTTAACTGCATTACGAATCAATGACAACTGGTCATCATTCCAATCTTGAACTTTGATATTTTCGTCGATGTTGCTCGCGTCAAGAATTTTCTTAGCGCTGCTTCTTCCGATACCATAGATGTACGTCAATCCGATTACACCTCTTTTGTTTTTTGGTAAGTCTATACCTGCAATACGTGCCATATCTTTCTAAATTACCCTTGTCTTTGTTTCAACTTCGGGTTTTTCTTGTTTATAACATAAACCCGCCCTTTTCTCTTAACGATCTTGCAATCTGCCGATCTTTTTTTAACTGAAGCTCTTACTTTCATTTTCTTTCATTTTAGGTTTGCACCTATTTGTATCTAAATGATATTCTTCCTTTTGATAAATCATAGGGAGACATCTCTACTTTCACTTTATCACCTGGTAAAATTTTAATGTAGAACATTCTCATTTTACCGGAAATATGTGCTGTAATTACGTGTCCATTTTCCAATTCCACTCTAAACATTGCGTTGGAAAGTGCCTCGATAATCACACCATCTTGTTCTATTGAAGATTGTTTTGCCATTTCTTAAAATCCTGATAATTCACCTTGTGTTCTTCTACCTCGGATTTTAGAACCTTCCATCAAACCGTCCATGTGTCTATTCAACAAGTAAGACTCAATTTGTTGCAACGTATCCAAAACAACCCCAACCATAATCAACAATGACGTTCCTCCAAAGAACATAGCGAAGGCATCGTTCACACCAGCCAATTTTGCAATAGCTGGGATAATTGCGATAATCGCTAAAAACAAAGATCCAGGGAAAGTAATTCTCGAAACCAAGGTGTCGATGTAATTAGCTGTCTCTTCTCCAGGTCGAACTCCAGGGATAAAACCACCTGACTTTTTCAAGTCATCGGCAATTTTGCGTGGGTTAATCATAATTGCTGTATAGAAGTAGGTGAAAACAATAATCAACACCGCCAACAATACATTGTAACTAACACCGTAAACATTACCCAACGTACGTTGAATAAATCCACCTTCACCACCTGCAAACATCATAACAGGAATTGTCATAATCGCTTGAGCGAAGATAATCGGCATTACACCACTTGCATTTACTTTAATCGGAAGGTAATTTCTTGCCCCTTGATCATCCACTTCTCTTGAACCAACCACTTTTTTAGCTGTGTTCAAAGGAATTTTCCGAACTCCTTGTACAATCAATACGGTCACTAAAACAACCAGCATGAATACAACGATTTCCAAAAGTATTTTAATCAAATTCCCAGATGTCATGGCCAAACCAAATTCAGCTGTAAACGCTCCCGGCAAACGAGACAAAATACCTACGGTAATCAAAAGCGAAATACCATTTCCAATTCCATTGTCCGTGATACGCTCACCCAACCAAACTGCGAACATAGATCCAGCAACTAAAACGATAATCGTTTGAGCCCACCAGAACGTTCCAGCATCAATTGGCAACGCACCTTTGCTTTGAACATACAATCCCAAATAACCTGGGGCTTGCAATGCACAAATAACAATGGTTAAAATACGCGTGTAGTTATTGATTCGTTTTCTACCAGATTCACCTTCATTTTGCATTTTCTGAACCGCTGGTACAGCCATTCCTAAAAGTTGCATAATAATGGAGGCACTGATGTAAGGCATAATACCCAAGGCCATAATTGACGCATTGGTAAAACCTCCACCAGAGAACAAAGAAAGTAGCGTTTCCAGGGCATTTTGATCTCCCGCAGCTTGTGCTCTTTCCAAGGCGCTGTAATCAACGCCTGGTAAAATTATAAACGACCCAATTCTGTATACAAGTATAAGACCTAAGGTAAAGATGATTCTTTTCCTTAGTTCTTCTACTTTCCAGATGTTCTTAATATTCTGTATAAAACGTTTCATTCTTTAAAAAAATGTTGGCAAAGTTAATTAGATTTCCGAACAATTCCCACCTTGTCCCTCAATTGTTGCTTTTGCAGTTTGAGAAAACTTATGTGCGGTAATGCTGATTTTGGTTTTCAATTCACCTCTACCAAGGATTTTCACTAACTCATTGTTACCTACTAATCCATTCTCTTTCAACACCTCCGGTGTAATTTCGGTTACGTTTTTTCGGTCAATTAAAGACTGAATAATGTCTAAATTGATCGCTTTATATTCAACTCTGTTGATATTTTTAAAGCCAAATTTAGGTACTCGTCTTTGCAAAGGCATTTGTCCACCTTCGAAACCTACTTTTTTGCTGTAACCTGATCTTGATTTTGCTCCTTTGTGCCCTCGGGTTGAAGTTCCACCGTGTCCAGATCCCTGACCACGTGCGATTCTCTTCGTACTTTTAACAGAACCCTTAGCTGGAGTTAAATTATGTAAACTCATGTTAAATCCGTTTTTAATTCTACTTAACTATCTCAAGTAGATGTTGTACCTTATTGATCATTCCTAGGATTTGTGGATTAGACTCTTTTTCAATTGTCTGATTCAACTTAGAAAATCCTAACGCTTTAATCGTAGCTTTTTGGTCAGCCGGGCGATTAATAGCGCTTCTCACTTGCTTAATTTTTATTGTAGCCATTGTGTATACTATTAACCGTTAAATACTTTATCCAAACTAATTCCTCTTTGTTTCGCTACTGTAACTGCGTCTCTCATATTAGACAAAGCTTCAAAAGTTGCTTTTACCACGTTGTGTGGGTTAGAAGAACCTTGTGATTTTGCCAATACATTGTGAACGCCAACGCTTTCCAATACTGCACGCATCGCACCACCTGCGATAACCCCAGTACCTTCAGAAGCTGGTTTCAATAAGATCTCAGCACCACCAAATTTTGCTTTTTGCATGTGTGGAACTGTACCTCTTAAAATCGGAACACGAATTAAATTCTTTTTCGCATCGTCGATACCTTTTGTGATTGCCTCCGTAACTTCTTTGGCTTTTCCCAATCCGTGACCTACGATTCCGTTTTCATCACCAACTACAACAATTGCAGAGAATGAGAACGTACGTCCTCCTTTCGTAACTTTCGTTACACGGTTTATTGCTACCAACTTATCTTTAAGTTCGATATCAGCAGATTTTACTCTATTGTTTAATTTTCCTGCCATTTCTTAAAATTTTAAACCGCCTTCTCTTGCTGAGTCAGCCAATGATTTTACTCTACCGTGGTACAAGTAACCGTTGCGATCAAACACAACTGATTCTACCCCGGCTTTAATTGCTTTTTCAGCTAATTCTTTCCCTACAACTTGTGCTTGCTCAGACTTGTTTTTCTTCTCAGCAGCTTTGTTTTTGTATGTAGAGGCAGATGCCAAAGTAACACCTTTAGAATCGTCAATTATCTGTGCGTAGATTTGTTTGTTACTACGAAATACAGATAGACGAGGCGTTTTAGAAGTACCAGTAACTTTCTTACGGATTCTTCTTTTGATTTTTGCTCTTCTATTTAATTTGCTAAATGCCATGATTTCATGAAATTAATTATTTTTTACCTGCAGCTTTTCCAGCTTTTCTTCTGATTTCTTCGCCTAAGAATCTTACACCTTTACCTTTGTATGGTTCTGGTTTACGAAGGGAACGAATTTTGGCAGCAACCTGACCCAAAAGTTGTTTATCGTATGATTCCAATGTTACCACTGGAGCCTTACCCTTTTGAGTATCTGCAGATACCTTAACTTCATTAGGAACTTTCAAAATAATAGGGTGAGAATATCCTAAAGACAAATCTAACATTTGTCCTTCTGCTGTTGCACGGAAACCTACACCTATTACCTCTAATTGTTTCTTGTACCCTTCTGAAACGCCAATAATCATATTGTTCACTAATGAACGATACAAGCCGTGTTTTGCACGGTGATTAGGAGCGTCTGATTCGCGGCTAAAAGTGATGGTTGAATCTTCAATAGACAACGTTACACAAGTATCAATTTCTTGTGTAAGTTCTCCTTTAGGACCCTTAACGGTAACAGTTGTACCGTTCACTTTTACTTCTACACCACTCGGGATGTTTACTGGGGATTTACCTATCCTTGACATTTTACTTCTTGTTAAAGATTAATATACGTAGCAAAGTACTTCGCCACCTACGTTTTCTTGTTTCGCTTGTTTGTTGGTGATAACACCATGAGAAGTAGAGATAATCGCGATGCCCAATCCGTTCAATACACGAGGCATTTCGGTAGCACTGCTATATTTTCTCAATCCTGGACGAGAAGCTCTTTGCAATTTTGTAATTGCAGGCACTTTCGTTGAAGGATTGTACTTCAAAGCGATTTTAATCATACCTTGTTTATCATCTTCTTCGAACTTGTAGTTCAAGATGTACCCTTGGTCAAACAAAATTTGCGTCATCGCTTTTTTTGTGTTTGAAGCAGGGATTTCTACAACTTTTAACCCAGCCGAACTTGCGTTACGGATACGGGTTAAAAAATCTGCTATAGGATCTGTTGTCATATTGTTTTCCTATTTAAATTCTAAATTACCAACTCGCTTTTTTCACTCCTGGGATTTTCCCATCAAGTGCCATTTCACGGAAAGTCACCCTTGAAATACCGAACTGACGCATATATCCTCTTGGACGACCTGTCAAACCACAACGATTGTGCACACGCACTTTCGATCCGTTCGCAGGCAACTTTTGGATTGCCATCATTGCATCCCATTTCGCTTGAACCGCGTCATCAGATGTATCGCTTGATTTCAAGATTTTTGTTAACTCTTCACGCTTCTTTGCATCGCGAGCTACCATTCTTTCTCTTTTGCGCTCACGCGCTTTCATTGATTCTTTTGCCATCTCTTCTTATTTTTTAATGAATGGGAATCCAAATGCATCCAACAAAGCGTTTCCTTCTTCATCTGTGTTGGCTGTCGTTACAAATGTAATGTCCATACCTAAGATGCGATTCGTTTTGTCGATATCTATCTCTGGGAAAATGATGTGTTCTTTAACACCTAAGTTAAAGTTACCACGACCATCAAAACCTTTCGGGTTAATTCCACGGAAGTCACGTGTTCTAGGAAGAGAAACTGCAATAAGTCTATCTAAGAATTCGTACATTCTATCTCCGCGCAACGTTACTTTCGTACCGATTGGCATTCCTTTTCTTAATTTGAAGTTTGAGATATCTTTTTTCGAAATTGTCGTTACCGCTTTTTGACCAGCAATTCTTGACAATTCTTCAGCGGCAGTATCGATCAATTTCTTGTCAGCAACTGCTTCACCCATACCTTGGCTCAAAACAATTTTAGTCAATTTAGGTACACGCATTGGCGTTTTGTACCCAAATTTTTTCGTCAATGCTGGAATTATCTCAGCACTGTACATTTCCTTCATTCTTGGTGTAGTACTCATTACTTGATCTCCTCTCCTGATTTTTTAGAATAACGAACTAATTTTCCGTCCTTGTTCAATTTACGACCGATACGAGATGCTTCACCTTTCACAACCACCATAAGGTTTGAGATGTGAATAGTTCCTTCTTTCTCCACGATACCACCTTGAGGATCTGCTGCACTTGGCTTGCTGTGTTTTTTGATCATTTTCAGACCTTCCACAGAAGCACGCATTGATTTACGATCTACAGTAAGGACTTTACCTTCTTGGCCTAATGCTTCACCTGCTAATACCTTAACGGTGTCGCCTACTTTAATGTGTAATTTCTTTTGCATGATTTACGTTTTTAAAGTACTTCGGGAGCCAATGAAACAATCTTCATATAATTGTTTTCACGTAGCTCACGAGCAACTGGTCCAAAAATACGGGTACCTCTCATTTCTCCCGCCTGATTTAAGATAACGCAAGCGTTATCATCAAATCGAATGTAAGAACCATCTGCGCGGCGCACTTCTTTTTTGGTTCTTACAATAACCGCCTTGGCAACCTGTCCTTTTTTGACAGCTCCAGAGGGCATTGCACTCTTAACAGCAACGACAATTTTGTCTCCTACGGATGCATAACGACGTTTTGTTCCACCCAATACACGGATGCACAAAACAGTTTTTGCTCCTGAGTTGTCTGCTACTGCAAGTCTTGATTCTTGTTGTATCATTACTAAAACTTATTTAGCTTTTTCGACAATTTCTACTAATCTCCAGTTCTTCAATTTACTCAAAGGTCTGGTCTCCATAATCCGTACGGTATCACCCACGTTGCACTCGTTCTTCTCGTCGTGCGCGAAAAATTTGGATGTTTTCTTTACGAATTTTCCATATTTAGGGTGCTTAACCCGTCTTTCGACTGCTACTACGATAGACTTGTCCATTTTATCGCTAGTTACGATGCCGACACGGTCTTTTCTTAAATTACGTTTTTCTTCCATTTTCAAGACAATTATGCTTTGGCGCTAGCCGCTGCTTCACGTTTTGTTAATTCGGTTTTCAAACGAGCAATTGTTCGTCTCATACCACGAATTTGAATTGGGTTTTCCATTGGAGATACGCCGTGAGACAATTTCGTTTTCATCAATTTTTCTGATAAATTCGAGATTTGTGTTTGAACGTCCTTGTCGGAAAGCTTTGTGATTTCTTGCTGTTTCATTTCCTTACTTATTTACCTGCTGGTTTAACATAATCGTTGCGAACAACGAACTTACACTTCACCGGCATTTTCTGCGCTGCCAAACGAAGAGCTTCTTTCGCTACTTCATAAGGAACACCATCCGCTTCAAACATGATGCGACCTGGTTTCACAACAGCTACCCAGTGACTTGGAGCACCTTTACCTTTACCCATCCGTACTTCGGCTGGTTTAGAGGTAACTGGTTTGTCAGGGAAGATACGAATCCACACTTTTCCTTCACGTTTCATAAAACGGGTTACCGCAATACGAGACGCTTCGATTTGGCGTGAAGTGATCCATCCTGGCTCCAAAGTTTTCAATCCAAAAGATCCGAAAGCAATTGTGCTACCTCTGTGGGCAATACCTGTATTTCGTCCTTTTTGAACTCTTCTAAATTTGGTTCTTTTTGGTTGTAACATCTTTCTTAGACTTTTACCTGATTCTTACTTTTTCTTTCTTTTTCCACCTGGAGCTCCACCTGGACGACGATTACCACCACCTTGAGAGTTACCTCCTTGAGCGTTTGTCATTCCAATGTTTGGTGAAAGATCTCTCTTACCATATACTTCTCCTTTGCAAATCCACACTTTGATTCCCAAACGACCGTATGTAGTATGCGCTTCAGAAAGTGCATAATCGATGTCAGCTCTGAACGTATGTAACGGAGTACGTCCATCCTTGTACATCTCTGAACGAGCCATCTCTGCGCCATTCAAACGTCCGGAAATCTTCACTTTGATTCCTTCTGCTCCCATTCGCATTGTGCTCGCAATAGACATTTTGATAGCACGTCTAAATGAAATACGTGCTTCCAATTGACGAGCGATACCATCAGCCACCAATCGAGCATCCAATTCTGGACGTTTCACCTCGAAAATGTTGATTTGGATCTCTTTTTTCGTCAATTTTTTCAATTCTTCTTTCAACTTGTCCACCTCTTGACCACCTTTTCCGATAATTACACCCGGACGAGCCGTGTTAATCGTAACGGTAACCAATTTAAGTGTACGCTCGATGATGATTTTTGAAATACTTGCTCTCGACAAACGAGCGTTCAAGTATCGACGGATTTTATCGTCTTCAACGATTTTTTCTCCGTAATTATCACCACCGTACCAGTTAGAATCCCATCCGTGGATGAAACCTAATCTATTTCCAATTGGATTTGCTTTTTGTCCCATTTTCTACTTCTTATTTGGTTCCATCAATGGTGATGGTTACGTGATTTGATCTTTTTCTAACTCGGTGCGCTCTACCTTGAGGTGCAGCTTGAATACGTTTTAGCATCGTACCACCACCTACTTCAATTGAACGAACAACTAAGTTCTCTTCTTCTATATTCTTGCCTTCGTTTTTTTGTTCCCAGTTTGAAATTGCTGAACGCAATAACGTACTTAAACTTTTCGACGCATTTTTAGAATTGTATTGCAATATGTTAAGAGCTTTATTTACTTCTACTCCCCTTACAAGATCTGCAACTAATCTCATCTTTCTTGGAGCGATAGGAGAATCATTCAATTTCGCAAACGCGATTGACTTGTTGTCTTCCTTAATTTTCTCTGCTCTTAGTCTTTTTCTAGCACCCATGATATTTGCTATTTAAAATCTATCTTTTTTTATCTTTCTTGTTCCCTCCATGGCCGCGGAAATTTCGTGTCGGTGAAAACTCACCTAACTTATGTCCTACCATGTTCTCAGTAACATACACTGGAATAAACTTATTCCCGTTGTGAACGGCAAAAGTTAATCCTACGAAGTCTGGCGTAATAGTAGAGGCTCTAGACCAAGTTTTGATCACAGCTTTACTATTCGATGCTTGTGCTTCGTCCACTCTTATCATTAACTTGTAATGAACAAACGGTGGTTTTTTCAACGAACGACTCATACTCTACTTATTTTTTTCTTCTTTCGACGATTAACTTATCTGAATATTTTTTCTTGTCTCTAGTTTTGAAACCTTTAGCAGGCATACCATTTCTAGAGCGTGGGTGACCTCCTGAGTTACGGCCCTCTCCACCACCCATTGGGTGATCAACTGGGTTCATAACTACACCACGTACACGTGGACGACGGCCTAACCAACGAGAACGACCTGCTTTACCAGATACGACCAAGTTATGTTCAGAGTTCGAAACAGAACCGATAGTTGCTGAGCATGTTTGCAAAATCAATCGGATTTCTCCAGAAGGCATTTTGATAGATGCATAACGACCATCACGAGCGTTCAATTGTGCATATGTTCCTGCACCACGAGCGATTGCTCCCCCTTTACCAGGTGTTAATTCAATGTTATGAATTACTGTACCTAGTGGAATATCTCCTAATAAAAGGGTATTTCCAACATTGGGAGCTGCAGTTTTTCCAGAAACAACCACGTCATCTACCTTCAAACCATCCGGTGCGATTATGTAACGTTTCTCTCCATCTGCATAGAACAACAAAGCGATACGTGCTGTACGGTTTGGATCGTATTCGATCGTTTTAACCGTAGCAGGAATATCTTGCTTGTCTCTTTTAAAGTCAATGATTCGGTACTTTTGTTTGTGACCACCTCCAATATAACGCATGGTCATTCTACCGTCATTGTTCCGACCTCCAGATCTACTCTTTCCGGCTACCAAGCTCTTTTCAGGAACGTTGGTTGTAACCTCAGAATAGGTACTGTTAATCTTGTGTCTTTGCCCTGGAGTTGTAGGCTTGAATTTTTTAAGACCCATTAGTTCTTATTACTTAAAAATTATTAAATAAATCAATCGTTTCTCCTTCTGCAACAGTAACAATCGCCTTTTTCCAAGGGTTGCTAGGTTGCTCAACGATACCTTTATTGGTGTATTTCACCGAGGATTTGCCACCGCCATAAGTCATGGTGCGAACTTCAGTAATCTGAACTCCATACATGTTTTCGACGGCTTTTTTAATTTCGATTTTGTTAGCCCCTTTGTCTACTACAAAAGTGAAACGGTTTTGCTTTTCGCTAGCCATTGTCGCTTTCTCTGTAATGATCGGCTTTTTGATAATTGTCTTCATCTTGAATTAATTAAGAATCTTTTCGATAACTTCTAAAGAACTCTCTGCCAAAACCACTTTACGTGCATTCAATACATCATATGTATTAAAAGAATCAGCAGTAACAACTTTCACTTTACCCAAATTGCGTGAAGAGAAATATACGTTGTCATTTTTAGATCCAAGAATCAACAATACTTTTTGGTTCTCTAACTTCAAGTTAGCCAACATTGATTTAAACTCTTGAGTCTTTGGTGCAGTCATATTCAAATCTTCCAAGACCATTACCGCATCATTTTTCGCTTGTACAGCAAAAGCAGATTTACGAGCAAGTCTTTTCAACTTTACGTTCAATTTGAAATGATAGTTACGTGGGCGAGGTCCGAACATACGTCCACCCCCTACACGAGTACCCGATTTGATACTACCCGCACGAGCGCCACCAGTACCTTTTTGTTTTTTGATCTTTTTTGTAGAACCAGCAATTTCTGCTCTTTCTTTCGACTTGTGCGTTCCTTGACGTTTGTTAGCCAAGTGTTGCTTTACATCCAAATAAATCGCGTGCTGATTTGGTTCAATACCAAAGATGTCTTCCGAAAGAGTAACTTTTTTAGAAGTCGCTTTTCCTTTTGCGTCAAATACTTTTACTTCCATTATCTCTGAATTAATACGGTTGAACCTTTGGCTCCTGGGATAGAACCTTTAATTACAATCATGTGTCTGTCTGTCATAACTTTCAAAATTTGAAGGTTTTCCATCATCACTCGCTTGTTACCCATTTGTCCAGCCATTCGCATTCCTTTGAATACGCGTGCAGGATAAGAACAAGCACCGATCGAACCTGGGGCACGAAGTCGGTTGTGCTGACCATGCGTTGCTTGTCCTACACCACCAAAGTTGTGACGACGAACAACACCTTGGAAACCTTTACCTTTTGATGTTCCAACTACATCTACAAATTCACCTTCTTCGAATACATCAACATTGATGATATCTCCAAGGCTTACATTGTCAAAGCCTTTGAACTCCGCCAATCTAGATTTTGGAGTTGTGTTTGCTTTCTTGAAGTGTCCTTTTAGAGCATTTGGCGTGTTTTTTTCTTTACGCTCGCCAAACCCAATTTGAACTGCCTCGTAACCGTCTCGATCTTGTGTCTTTACTTGCGTAACAACACAAGGACCTGCTTCTATCACTGTGCATGGTGTAGCCTTACCCTCGGCACTGTAGATGCTAGTCATGCCGATTTTTCGACCAATAATTCCTGGCATACTTTACTTATTAATTATTAAACTTAAACTTTAATTTCTACGTCAACCCCACTAGGCAACTCCAAACGCATCAACGCATCAACTGTTTTTGCAGAAGACGAATAGATGTCTAACAAACGCTTGTAAGAGCACAATTCGAATTGCTCACGCGCTTTTTTGTTAACGTGTGGAGATCTCAACACGGTGTAAATTCTCTTGTGCGTTGGCAATGGAATTGGTCCACTAACTACCGCACCTGTAGCTTTTACAGTTTTAACGATTTTCTCTGCCGATTTGTCCACTAAATTGTGATCGTACGACTTTAATTTGATTCTAATTTTCTGGCTCATTTCTTAAAATTAAGCGGTAACTTTTCCATTGATTTTTGCAACTACAGCTTCAGCAACATTTTTCGGTGCTTCTGCGTAGTGAGAGAACGTCATTGAAGAGGTTGCTCGTCCAGATGAAATCGTACGTAACTGTGTTACATAACCAAACATTTCAGACAAAGGAACATCCGCCTTCAATACTTTAGAACCTGCTCTATCGTCCATTCCTTTCATCATCCCTCGACGACGGTTAAGGTCACCTACGATATCACCCATGTTTATTTCAGGAGTAACTACTTCTAAGTTCATGATTGGTTCCAATAAAATTGGAGAGGCTTTTTTCAAAGCTGTTCTGTAAGCCATTTTCGCACAAATCTCGAAAGACAATGCATCTGAATCGACAGCGTGGAATGAACCATCTGACAACGTCACTTTCATCGCTTCAACAGGGAATCCAGCTAATACACCATTTTTCATTGATTCTTTGAATCCTTTCTCAACAGATGGAATAAATTCTCTTGGAATTGTACCACCTTTAATTACGTTGACAAATTCCAATCCTGATTTTTCTGGATCTGATTGAGGCTCAATTCTAACAACGATATCGGCAAATTTACCACGACCACCTGATTGTTTTTTGTAAACTTCACGGTGATCAACTGGTGCAGTGATATCTTCACGGTAAGTAACTTGAGGCTCACCTTGATTTACTTCCACTTTAAACTCACGACGCAAACGGTCAATAATGATATCCAAGTGCAACTCACCCATTCCTGAGATAATTGTTTGACCTGATTCATCATCTGTGTGAACTTGGAAAGTTGGATCTTCTTCCGCCAATTTACCTAAACCAACACCCAATTTATCTTGATCCGCTTGAGTTTTAGGCTCAATAGCGATTCCGATTACTGGATCTGGGAAGTCCATAGACTCCAATATGATATGCGCATCTTCTGCACACAAAGTATCTCCTGTACGGATATCTTTAAATCCAACAACCGCACCGATATCTCCAGCACTCAACTCATCAATTTGATTTTGTTTGTTTGCGTGCATTTGGAAGATACGAGAGATACGTTCTTTGTTATTTGAACGTGTATTGTATACATACGAACCTGCAGGCAAATTACCTGAATAAGCACGCACGAAACACAAACGACCTACGAAAGGATCCGTAGCAATTTTAAATGCCAAACCTGCAAACGGCTCTTTAATATCCGGTTTACGTGTAATTGGCAAATCTGTTTTAGGATCGATACCTTCGATTTCACCTACATCCATTGGAGAAGGCAAAATTTCCATTACCATGTCCAACATCGCTTGAACACCTTTGTTTTTGAAGGCAGTACCACACATCATTGGAACCACTTTTCCAGCGATTGTTGCAGCTCTCAATGCATCCAAGATTTCTCTTTCAGTCAAAGATTCCGGATCAACGAAATATTTCTCCATCAAAGTGTCATCGAATTCAGCTACTGCTTCCAACAATTGCTCACGCAACATAGTCGCTTCTTCTAGAACGTCAGCAGGAATTGGAATTTCTTGGAAAGTCATTCCTTTATCTTCTTCGTTCCAAGTGATTCCACGGAAGTTGATCAAATCAACAACCCCTTTGAAATCATCCTCAGCACCAATGTTGATTTGCAATGGTAACGCGTGGCTACCCAACATTTCTTTTACTTGTCTACACACGTTCAAGAAATCTGCACCTTGACGGTCCATTTTGTTAACGAAACCAATTCTTGGTACGTTGTAGTTGTTTGCTAATCTCCAGTTTGTTTCAGATTGTGGCTCAACACCATCCACTGCTGAAAATAAGAACACCAAACCATCCAATACACGCAATGAACGATTCACCTCAACTGTAAAGTCAACGTGTCCCGGTGTATCAATAATGTTTACGTGGTAATCTTGTCCTCGGTATTTCCATGTCAAAGTGGTAGCCGCAGAAGTAATGGTAATACCACGCTCTTGCTCTTGCTCCATCCAGTCCATTGTCGCACCACCGTCGTGTACTTCACCAATTTTGTGGTTTACACCACCGTAGTAAAGAATACGCTCAGTCGTCGTCGTTTTTCCTGCATCAATGTGTGCAGCAATACCGATGTTTCTTGTAAATCTTAAATCTCTTGCCATTTCTACTTAAAATCTAAAATGTGAGAATGCTTTGTTCGCTTCAGCCATACGGATTGTATCTTCTTTCTTTTTGAAAGCCGCTCCTTCTTCTTTCGAAGATGCGATGATTTCTGCCGCTAAACGCTGAGCCATTGTTTTTTCATTTCTCTTACGTGAGTAGCCAATCATCCACTTCATTCCAAGTGATTGTTTTCTACCTTCACGAACAGGTGTAGGAATTTGGAAAGTAGCACCCCCAACACGACGAGAACGAACCTCAACAGATGGTGTAATGTTTTCCAATCCTTTTTTCCAAACATCTAAACCGTTTTGGTCTTCGATTTTTGCATCTACGATATCAATTGCATCATAGAATATTTTAAACGCTAAGTTCTTTTTTCCGTCCAACATCAAGTTGTTCACGAACTTCGTTACCATCTCTTCTCCGAATCTTGGATCCGGAAGAATGGCAATCTTTTTGGCTTTTCTTCTTCTCATTTCTTTAAACCTTTAAATATTATTTGGCTTTTGGTCTTTTTGTTCCGTATTTAGAACGACGTTGAGTTCTTCCCTCAACCCCAGCAGTATCTTCTGCTCCACGCACGATGTGGTAACGTACACCTGGAAGATCTTTTACTCTTCCACCACGTACTAACACCAATGAGTGTTCCTGTAAATTGTGACCTTCACCACCAATATACGCATTGACCTCTTTACCATTGGTCAAACGCACCCTTGCTACCTTACGCATAGCAGAGTTTGGTTTCTTAGGAGTAGTGGTGTACACACGCACACATACCCCTTTACGCTGTGGACAAGAATCAAGTGCTGCTGACTTGCTCTTTTTCACCACTGCTGTTCTGCCTTTTCGCACTAACTGTTGAATCGTTGGCATACTGTAAAAACGTTAACTTTAATTAATAATAAAATACCCCAAACACACTTTGAGGGGTGCAAAGATAGGAGATTAATTTTAGAAACCAAGGGCTTAGTGCAAAAAAGTGCTTTTTTTTCACATTCAAATGTTAAGAAGGATATCAAAAAGTATTTTTTGCAAAATCTGTGGTTTTGTGTGGAAAACAAAAAGGATGAAGTTAACTCCATCCTTAACTGAAGAAATGTTTTAATGATTTCTACTCCCTTTTTTGTCCAGCTTTATTTCTTTTCCTTCCTTCGCTTTACCTCCTTGGTCCAAAGATCAAACTTGTTAACCCATGTATTTTCCATTTCATCCCTGAAATCCATGTTTACTTTTATAACTCGAATACGAAGTTCAGGGTTATTTAATACAAATACCTTTTCTAAATCTAAGATATCCTCACTGAAACGACCTCGCCATTTGGACCAATAAAGTATAAGTGTATAATCATATTCAGAAACAGTGTCAAGTTCCGTTTGACTACCTAAGGATGGATTATAAAATTTTTGATTCGTGAAATAGTTCAGTGATAGGTTTTTACTCGAATCTATGATGGCATTTTCCATACTAAAATTTTTCAAAAACGTCTTGTCAGACCCAAAGCAAGCCAAGCTATCAGACCCTCTTCTGAGCCTTTCCCCATTGCTATTATACAATCTCCAACTATTAAAAGCCCAACCTGGCTCTTCAATTTTTTGAACAAAACTAGAATCCGACAAGAAAACTAAATTATCTTGCGTAGCTGCATGCTTTTTAAAGAATTTGTTAATTTTCTTTTTAGAAGTATACTTCGGAATAATCTTGGCCTTGAAATATACTTTATAAACGATAAGGCCACAACTGTTCAATGAAAATTGTAAAATAATTAAAACAATGGAATACTTAATAAGTGAATTCATATTAGTGGTTTTGACAATTTCATTTACCTCTAAGTTAATAATATTAATGAAACCGTCAGATAGAACACATTTGATAAGTAGACTTTTACTACCGAGTTGGTAATGAATCGAGTCTATCCAAAGGAATACAAAACAATAAACTGAAACAAAAAAAAGGATGAAGTTACCTCCATCCTTTTCTGAATTCTATTGCAATCGCACTTAGTTTCTATACAAAGTACTTTTTACTGCTTTAATCAATCTTTCCACATTTGGCAACGCTTCTTCGATCAAGGTTGGTGAAAATGCAAATGGTGTATCGGTTTGTGTTACCCGCATAACCGGCGCATCCAAATAATCAAAAGCGTAACGCTGTAAATGGTACGAAATCTCAGAAGAGATTGAAGCCAACGGCCAAGATTCTTCCAAAACTACGCAACGGTTGGTTTTCTTAACCGATTCCACGACACAACCGTAATCCAATGGACGAATGGTTCTTAAATCGACGATCTCACAAGAAATGCCTTCTTTTTCTAAAATTTCAGCCGCTTCATACGCCACTTTGATAATTTTACCAAAAGAAACGATGGTCACGTCCGTACCTTTTCGTTTAATATCCGCTACGCCGATTGGAATGATGTAATCTCCTTCTGGAATTTCACCTTTATCACCGTACATTTTTTCTGACTCCAAGAAAACAACTGGATCATTGTCGCGAATTGCTGCTTTCAATAATCCTTTCGCATCATACGGATTGGATGGCGTAATTACTTTCAATCCTGGAACGTGTGCATAAAACGCTTCAAAACTTTGAGAGTGGGTTGCTCCTAATTGTCCGGCTGTACCATTTCCACCACGGAAAACAATCGGACAGTGGTATTGACCACCAGACATTTGCATCATTTTCGCTGCGCTGTTGATGATTTGATCCGCCGCCAAAATGGCAAAGTTCCACGTCATAAACTCAACGATCGGACGCAAGCCATTCATGGAAGCTCCAACAGCGATACCAGCGAAACCTAACTCAGCAATCGGCGTATCGATTACACGTTTTGGTCCAAATTCGTCCAACATACCTTGAGAAACTTTGTAAGCTCCATTGTATTCTGCTACTTCTTCTCCCATTAAAAATACGTTCTCATCGCGACGCATTTCCTCTGTCATAGCTTCTCTTAACGCTTCTCTGAATTGTACCGTTTTCATTGTTGTCTATATTTAATCCTTAAAAAGGTGTGCCAAAATTAGAATTTAGTACCTTACGGTGCAAGAGGAAAGGAAGTTTTTTTCATCGATCAATCAGATTCAGGTAGTATTATTGTCATTTATACACTAAGCTAGTGTCACTATCCCCCAACAAGCTACAACAATCTATTGAGATTATTTACTAGGCACGCATAATTAAATATAAAATAAAAAAGTGTTTATCAAGCACAAAATCTACTAAAGATTGTTACTTTTACACTCTATTTTTTACGAAAAAACAAGCGAAATGAAAATATTGGTTTGTATCAGTAAATCTCCTGATACCACATCAAAAATCGCCTTTACTGCTGGGAATACTCAGTTTGATGAAAATGGCGTTCAATTTATTGTCAATCCTTACGACGAATGGTATGCTTTGGTGCGTGCGTTGGAATTGAAAGAAGCAAATGGTGGAAATGTAACCATCATTACCGTTGGACCTGCTGGTGACGATGCAATTATTCGCAAGGCTTTGGCCATTGGAGCGGATGATGCTGTTCGAATCGATGCCGAACCGGCAGATGCTTACTACGCAGCTATGCAAATTGCCAACTACGCGAAAGAAAACGGTTTTGACATGGTAATGACCGGTAAAGAAACTATCAATTACAATGGTTCTCAAGTTGGTGGAATGATTGCTGAAGCTTTGGATTTTCCTTACGTTTCTTGGGCGACAAAATTTGACATGAATGGCACAACCGCTACTTTGGAAAGAGAAGTAACAGGTGGTGTTCAAGTGGTAGAGGTATCTGCTCCATTTGTTGTTTCCTGTGCAAAAGGAATGGCAGAACAACGAATTCCGAATATGCGCGGAATCATGGCAGCGAGAACAAAACCATTGACGGTTATTGCGCCCAGTGCGGTTGATCAATTAACGGCTTACGTTTCTTACGACATGCCAAATGCAAAATCTTCTGTGAAATTGATTGATCCAGAAAACATGGACCAATTGGTAGAATTGTTACACAACGAAGCGAAAGTTATTTAAAATAGGAATTTAGGACAGCCAGATAAAGGACTTCAGGACTTTGATTCCATCAAATCCTAAAATCCCGAATCCTTTCGTCCTGAATCCAAAAAAGAAAAAGAGATGATATTAGTATATGTAAACTCAGATCACGGAATTGGCAAAAGTGCTTTGGAAGTGGTAACGTATGGTAAAAAATTAGGAGATGTTACGGTTGTAACGGCAGGATCAGCTTCCGATGCAGATTTAGCAAAACTAGGGCAATACGGAGCTTCGAAAGTAATGATTGACCGCAATGCAAAAGCGGATGACGCGCAGCAATTAACGAAATTAGTAGCAGCGGCAGCAACAGCGGTTGGTGCGAAAATTATTGTTTTTTCTCACGACTTGGTCGCGAAAGCCGTTGCTCCTCGTTTGTCTGTAAAATTGAAAGCTGGTTTGGTAGCGGGTGCAATTGCCCTTCCGGAAACCAATGGAGATTTTACCTGCAAGGTGAATGTATTTTCAGGAAAAGCTTTTGGAAAAGTAAAAGTGAATTCCGAAATAAAAATTATTTCCCTTTTGGCCAACAGCGTTCAACCCGAAGTAAATGGATCCGATTGTGCCGTAGAAGCATTTGATGGAGCTGTAGGCGATATAAAGGTAAAAGTTTTAGAAACGAAAATCCCGGAAGGAGAAATTCCTTTGACAGAAGCGGAATTGGTGGTTTCTGCCGGTAGAGGTTTGAAAGGACCTGAAAACTGGGGAATGGTAGAAGAAATGGCGACCATCTTGGGAGCAGCAACGGCTTGTTCTCGTCCAGTAGCGGATATTGGTTGGAGACCTCACCACGAACACGTAGGCCAAACTGGTTTTGCGATTCGTCCAAATTTGTACATTGCTATTGGTATTTCTGGTGCCATCCAACATTTGGCCGGCGTCAATGGATCCAAAGTTATTGTGGTTATCAACACCGATCCGGAAGCTCCTTTCTTTAAAGCAGCTGATTATGGAATTATTGGTGATGCATTTGAAGTGGTTCCACGGTTGAACGAGGCTTTCAAAAAATTCAAAGCAGCGAATCATTAATTCGTTCAGAAATATTATTTTTGACCATTGATACGTTTAGGGAAGCAAAATTTGCTTCCCTATTCGTTTATCTCAATCCGAACGCTCAAATTCAGCATGGAGAAAGTAAAATTGGAAATCGTAGGCTTATCCTACAGTCAGACTCAATCGGGAGCGTATGCTTTGGTATTGGCGGAAGTGGGCGGAAAACGTCGCTTGCCTATTATCATCGGCGGTTTTGAAGCACAGGCGATTGCTATTGAATTGGAAAAAATGGTCCCTACTCGACCATTGACACACGATTTATTCAAAAGTTTTGCGACTTCTTTTTCCATAATGGTCAAAGAAATTATCATTTATAAACTGATCGAAGGAATTTTCTACGCAAAAATCATTTGTGAGAAAGATGGATTCTCGACAGAAATTGACGCCCGAACATCTGATGCTGTTGCGATTGGTGTTCGCTTCTCTTGTCCAATTTATACCTACGAAAACATTTTGTCGAGTGCTGGAATTTTATTGGATGAAAACGAACCCGGAAATGATCCAATGGATTTGATGGACTTTGAAGATGACAACGATGCCGAAGAAGGCGAAGGAATTCATGCCAAAACGGTGGAAGAATTAGAGCACGAATTGATGATCGCCATTGAGAATGAAGATTACGAGTTGGCCTCTAAAATTCGAGATGAAATCAATAAACGCACTTCCTAACTTCAGTAAAAAGTATTTTTTTGCTCCAATTTATTGAAAGTTCCTATTTTCGTTTAATAATATAATGCTGTTATGAGGAAATTCCTTTGTCTAAGTCTGCTCGCACTATTTTCTTTATTTCCTGTATTTGGACAAAATTTGGAACAAAAATGGCAACTGCAAGCTTCCAAAACTGATTTCCTCGAATTAAAAGATGGTCACTATGAGTTGAGTCTGAAAAAAGACAGCCTTCACCAAACCGGTGATTACCAAACACAAAACAACTTCCTCTTTCTTTACGAAAACCAAGCTGACGCGCCAACCAAACGTTTCACCATCACACAGGCAAGTGATTCCTTATTAGAATTGACCCACAAAGGAAAAACCTATACTTTTCTCTCAGTACCCAAACCACAAGTAGATCAAAAGACAAAAAATGTACTTGTCAAAAGCGAAGGAATGAGTTTGTCCAGTATTCTAAGAGGAATTCTAGGAATGATAGCCTTATTGCTCATTGCCTTTTTATTCAGCTCCAACCGCAAAGCGATCAATTGGAAAACAGTTGGACTTGGGCTTTTGGCACAAATTGTACTGGCCATTGGCGTTTTAAAAGTAAGCTTCGTTCAAGCCGCGTTTGAATATGTCGGCAGTTTGTTTGTCTTGGTCCTAAACTTTACGCAAAAAGGAAGCCAATTCCTACTGGGCGGAATGATGGACATTGATAGCTACGGTTTCATTTTCTTGTTCCAGGTTTTGCCGACTATCATTTTCTTTTCCGCGCTAACTTCGCTCTTGTTCTACCTTGGGATTATTCAAAAAATCGTCAGCGCTATGGCAATTGTATTGACAAAATTATTGTCGATTTCAGGTGCAGAAAGTTTGTCGGTAGCTGGCAATATTTTCTTAGGTCAAACGGAAGCACCGTTGATGATCAAAGCCTATTTGGACAAAATGACCAAGAGTGAAATTCTTTTGGTGATGGTGGGTGGAATGGCGACCGTTGCTGGTGGTGTTTTAGCAGCATACATAGGCTTTCTCGGCGGCAATGATCCGGTTTTGAAATTGGAATTTGCCAAACATTTGTTGGCCGCTTCGGTCATGGCAGCACCGGGTGCTATCGTCGTTTCCAAAATGCTGTATCCGCAAACGGAAAAGATCAATACGGAAGTAGCCGTTTCCAAAGAAAAAATTGGTTCCAATGTTTTGGATGCGATTTCAACGGGAACCACGGAAGGTTTGAAATTGGCAGCCAATGTAGCTGCGATGCTTTTGGTTTTCATTGCGTTCATTGCCATGATCAATTACACACTTGGTTGGATTGGCGGTTGGTCTGGATTAAATGAACTCATTGCGATCTATACACCCTACACGAAATTCTCACTTGAAACCATTCTTGGAATCGTATTTTCCCCACTCATGTGGCTGATTGGCGTGGCGAGCGAAGACATGATGCTAATGGGGCAACTACTGGGTGTAAAACTGGCCGCAAGTGAATTTGTAGGATACATTCAATTGGCAGAGCTGAAAAACGCTGCCAATACCTTGCACTTTACCTACGACAAATCCGTTATCATGGCGACCTACATGCTTTGCGGATTTGCCAATTTTGCTTCGATTGGTATTCAAATTGGTGGGATTGGTTCACTAGCACCCAACCAACGCAAAACGCTTTCTGAATTTGGCCTAAAAGCCGTTATAGGAGGCTCCATTGCTTCTTTGCTTTCGGCCACGATGGCTGGAATGATTTTGGGCTAAACAATTACGAATTGGGAATTACGAGTTGATGTAGGCAAATTCGTAATTGAACAATTCGTAATTTTTCAATGGTTTTATGGAAAATGAAAACTTCTTTCATCTAAAAGGAAATAACCTTTAAAATAGACAAGATGAAAAAGTTCAGTTTAATTGCCTTGCTCCTGCTTGCAGGTACAAGTTTCGGTCAAAACGGTTTGGGCGAAGTAGTAGGAACCGTAATCAATGCAAAAACCAAAGAAAATATATATTCTGCCAATGTATTCATCCTTGATCAAGATAGAAGATACATCACTAGAACCGATGAAGATGGCCGATTTCGATTGAGCGCTGTTCCATCGGGAACTTATCAGCTTTATATCTCCTATTTTAGTGATACCATGATTTCTGAAATAGTCGATATACCTATGGATGGTTTTGCCCGAACTGGCATTATTGAATTCCGAAGTAAAACGCAAGAATTTGATGCAATTGTAGTTGACCCACACAGCAAAGGATTGAAAATAGTCGACGGTTTTCTTCCCATCCCAAAACTTGAAGCAAAAGAAATAGCCAAAAGCGCTATAAAGTTTGACCTTAAAGCACTTGTTACGAGCACTTCTCCAGGGGTTCAATTGACAGATGACGGATCCTTGGTTTTCCGAGGCGCTCGAAAAGGCGATATGATCTACATAGTGGATGGGATGAAAAGTACAGGAGACATCGCCATTCCTTCCACAGCGATTAGTAAAATGATGGTTTATTCCGGCGGTTTACCAGCCAATTATGGTGATACTATGGGAGGTGCCGTTGTGATTGAAACCAAAAGTTATTTTGAGCTTTTGAGAAATTATGAATCGGCGCAATTGCGAATGGGGAACTAATGAATCTTTATTCCAACCATAAAAATCTGAGTAGTTGTTTGCTACTCAGATTTTTTTTTCTTACAACCAGGTAGCTCAAAAACACAGATGAAAAAGAGAATTTCACCGTATGCATAAAAAATGCTCCTCAGAAAACCAAGGAGCATTTTAAAAACTTATTTGAGACAAAATTCGCTTAAAAGAAATCTGGGCTTTTTGCTTGAACTTTGGGCAAGAACTTTTTCAAATCTTGCTCATCTTTTTGTGAAAGAATCATCAAGTTGCCGTCGGCTTCAATGATGATTTGATTCTCCAATCCTTGAATCATCACCAATTTATCGTTTGGAACATTCACAATACAATTCTTGGAATCAATCATCGTCACGTTGTCGCCAACCACTGCATTCCCATTTTCATCTTGGTGCATGTGCGTGTAGAGTGATCCCCACGTTCCTAAATCTGACCAATCAAAAGTTGAAACGACAACATCCACGTTTTTAGCATGTTCCATCACAGCAAAATCGATTGAAATGTCTTCACAATCCGCAAAAGATTTGTTCACCATTTCTTGTTCTTCAACGGTGTTGTATTTATCCATTTCCCCCGTAAAAATTGTGTGCAAGGTTGGTTGAAATTTTTGCAACGCTTCGAGAATGGTTTGTGTTTTCCAGATAAAAATACCTGAATTCCAAAAGAAATTTCCGCTTGCTAAAAACGATTGGGCCGTTGCCAAATCTGGTTTTTCACGAAATTGAATGACCTCTGTAGCTTGACCTGGTTGAACATTTTTCATCGCGTCTACCTCAATGTATCCATAACCTGTATCTGGTCGCGAAGGTTGGATACCCAAAGTCACCAAGTTGCCTTTTTCTGCTTGAAGAATCGCGGCCTGAATCGTTTCAACGAAAAGTTGATCTTTCAAAATCAAGTGATCAGAAGGAGCGACAATCAGGTTGGCATTTGGATTCAAATCTTGAATTTTTGCAGCAGCATAGGCAATGCACGGAGCTGTATTCTTTCGCATGGGTTCTGCCAAAATTTGGCCCAACGCCATTTCCGGAATTTGTTCCGCTACCAAATCCACGTAATTCGCGTTGGTTACTACGTAAATATTTTCTTTCGGCGCAATGTGCGTCAATCGATCATACGTCAATTGCAACAAAGACTTACCCATTCCCAAAACATCCAAAAATTGTTTGGGTCTTTCCGGTGTTGACATAGGCCAAAATCGGCTACCGATTCCACCGGCCATGATTACGCAATAATTATTTTCCATTTTCTTTTATTTTCACCTCTGCTAAAGCCGAAACAAGGTAGTTTTTTCTAGAGTTTAATTCGTAACAAAGGTATCTTTTTCTTCTTAATTTACCTTTCGTAAACCATTTTCCATTCAATTCAAAATGCGTGTTTTCGTCGATGTCTTCCAAATAAAGTGTGCCAATGGCATCCGCATCATACCCACGAAGCACCCGCATCAAATTCAAATCGGTGCAAGACGACGCTTTTACGCTGACCAGCGATTGTAACAACGCGTTTTCTATATCATTCGGTAAATGGCCACTTTCGATGGTTGGGTAGATTAGTTTTTGATATGTTTTCTGCCATTCTTTGCCGTGTGCCTTGATTCGTCCACCATATTCCAGATGTGCATAATAATGTGCCAATTCGTGCAAAGTTGTGATAAGAAACGAATAACGATTCAAATTTCCATTCACCGTTATTTTTGGTCTTTTCAGGGTGGGTCCGTAACGAAAATCACCCAATTTGGAGGCACGTGGACGTACAATTGAAAATTCCAACGGGTGACGTAAAATTAAATCCACCACCGAGTCCACGAATTCCAATGGCAAATACTTTTCGAGCACTTTCTTGTGTTGTTCAAAAACCATTGGACTATTCATGTCTGTAAAATTAATGCTTCTTTTGAAAATTTGCATGGAATACAAGAAGATAGAAGATTTCTAATACTAAGTTCTTCCATTCCTACTGACTGGCTATCATCTAAATCCAAAATCTTAATAACGTTGGGTTTTTGATAAAACTTCTTGCTTAACCTTCTTTAAAACGGAAATATGGATTAATTTAGCGCTCAAGTGAATATAATAGCGAACATAGGCAAATACTTCCAAATGATTTGGGTAGTTTTTTCGAAACCTGAAAAATGGAATATCTTTCGAGTAAGACTGTTTGATGAAATTCAATTCATCGGCATCAATTCAATTCCTATTGTTGCTCTGTTGTCCACTTTTATGGGTGGTGTCATTGCTCTACAAACGGCTTCCAACATGACTTCACCATTGTTGCCGGAATACACAATCGGCTACATCACTCGATCCAGTACCATTCTAGAATTTTCCCCAACGATTATTTCATTGATTCTTGCTGGGAAAATTGGCTCCAATATCGCTTCTGAAATAGGAACCATGCGGGTAACAGAACAAATCGATGCGTTGGAAATCATGGGTGTAAACTCTTTGTCCTTTTTGGTTTTACCGAAAGTATTAGCAGCCATATTGTTCTTTCCTTTTCTCATTATCATGTCTATTGGTTTGAGTTTAATCGGAGGCTGGCTTTCTTTGGTTTTAGCGAATTTATCCTCTACCGAAACGTATATATTCGGTTTGCGCTCGTTCTTTAAAATGGGTGATATCTGGTATGCTTTGGTGAAATCAGTTGTTTTTGGATTCAGCATTGTTTCTGTTTCTGCTTTTTATGGTTATTACACAAAAGGTGGTGCATTGGATGTTGGACGTTCGTCTACCCAAGCCGTTGTAAACAGCAGTATTGTAATTTTAATTTGCAATTTCTTCCTTACTCAAATGCTTTTATTGTAATGATTGAAATAAAACATTTGAATAAGTCATTTTCGCAACGTCAAGTTTTATTCGATATAAACACGACGTTTGAGCCTGGTAAAGTGAATCTGATCATTGGTCAATCAGGCCAAGGCAAATCTGTACTGACAAAATGCATTGTTGGTTTGTACGAGCCCGATTCTGGATCGGTTCTTTTCGATGAACGAAATTTTACCACGATGGATCGAATGGACCGAAAAGAACTTCGAAAAGAAATTGGCATGCTTTTTCAAGCATCCGCACTATTCGATTCCATGAATGTGGAACAAAATGTAATGTTTCCAATGACCATGTTTGGAAATCAAACCAAAAAGGAAATGCTGGACCGCGTTAATTTCTGTTTGGATCGTGTCAATTTAAGTGGAAAAAACAACTTATTGCCTGCTGAATTATCCGGTGGAATGAAAAAACGGGTGGCAATTGCAAGAGCCATTGCGTTGAATCCAAAATATTTGTTTTGTGATGAACCCAACTCTGGATTGGATCCACAGACATCCATTGTCATTGATAATTTGATTCGTGAAATAACGTATGAATCCAACATGACTACGGTTGTCATCACGCATGATATGAATTCGGTGATAGAAATTGGCGATAAGATCATTTTTATCCACGACGGACAGAAATGGTGGGAAGGCGATCGAAAGTCCATTATTACAACTGAAAATCAGGAAATAATCGATTTTGTTTATGCTTCTGAATTTATGAAAGAAATCAAAGCTTCCATACAGAAACATTAATAATCTCCGGTTTTCACCCAACCACTTTCCCACTTCTGAATCGCTCCTTGCCAAATTTGATGGTAATCGATGCTTCGTTCCAAAACAAAATCATTTTTATTCAAATCATGCGGATTGCGTACGAACGAAAATTCCGTATTGTTGAGTTGCGTCATGCCGTACAACCATTGTTCACCTCTTGGTCCTTCCTGAATGCGATCTGGCGCCCCTAAAAGAATGTATAGCATACCTCGATCCGTTTGCCAGCCTTCTTTGTAACTTCCGAACTTATCATTCGCGAATTTAACCCGTCGATTGAATTCTTTGATCAATCGTTCCGCCACTTGCGGGTCGTTGTTGGATGCTTTTGACCAAAATTGCAACCATGTGTTGAGTCCAATCGCTGCTGGATTTTCCGTTTTTTCATCCAACAAATAACAAATCGGGGCGATCAAATAACTGGTTTGCATTATTTTTTTGGTGAATGAAAATTTTTGATTTTTATTTCCATTTTTCATTTCATCCAAAGGATAAATTCGACAGTAGGAATCAACTTTCAACGCATTGATGTAAACCGTAATCTCATCTGCGTTTCCGTGAAAATCGAAAGCAGGACTGATGACTGTATTGCGGATATCCTGAATTTCAAACATCGGTGCGGCGGCTTGAAAAATATTTTGGTACACATCGATTTTCAATGTGGATGTCAAATCCGCATGTTTTCGCACAATTAGTCTACCTACGTTTACAAACGAATTGGTTTCCATTTGCGAACTATCCTGGTTCCAAAGACAAAGGTCTTGCGCAATAAAATCAGCGTCCCGCTCCCACCAAAGCGGGTACAATTGATAAACGTGTTTGTATTCGTCAATTAACTTCAACTCCAAATAAACATCTCGTTGCGTTGGAAGAGAAAAAACACAACTATCAAAAATGAATTGAGTGGAAGTAATCAAAGAGTCTTGAGCCATTTCAACCAATTTCAACCCACCCAACTGATTGTTTTGAAGAACTAATTCGACATTGGCTTTCCTTGACCAATTCCCTAAAGAATCACGCATAGAAAGGAAATCCTTTGGGTCAATTTTGTAATACAATTTACAAACAGTGTCTGTTTCTCTGAACAGAACAAATTCAATGGGTAAATCATCAATTTGTCGGGGTTTAACTTCCTTTACTTTCAATAAATGTGCATAACCCACTTCTTTTTTGCTAGCGCAAGAAAGTAAAATCAGCAACAGAAAAAAACTAATCCTCTTCATGGTCGTTTTCCTCCAACAGATTTTTATTGTCTAAATTCTTTTTGGTTTTAACACCCAAAATTTTCAATTTTTCCGCAGAAATCATCAAGTTGCCATTGCCCGTTTTCAATTTGTTCATGGCTTTATCATATGCATCAGAAGCCTCTTCTTGTTTTTTGCCGACCTTTTCTAAGTCCGCCACAAAGGCCACAAACTTATCGTACAACCGGCCGGCTTGTTCAGCAATCACTTGCGCATTTTTATTCGTTCGTTCGTGTTTCCAAATTGAATCAACAGTTTTCAACGTAGCTAATAAAGTAGAGGGTGTAACCAATACAATTTTTTGTTTCATCGCCAATTCATACAAATCTGGTTCTTCTTTTACTGCCAGAGCAAAGGAGGATTCCAAAGGAATGAATAGCAAAACAAACTCAGGAGAATTGATGTCCGTCAAATGAGAATAATCTTTTTCGCCCAATTGTTTGATGTGTGTTTTCAAAGACAAAATATGATCTTTCAAGGCTTCCTTCTTCAAGACACTATCCTCCTCATTGATATACCGTTCAAAGGCTCGCAAAGAAACTTTGGAGTCAATGATGATTTTCTTGTTCTCTGGCAATTGTATGACGACATCCGGGCGTTGTAGATTCCCTTCTTCATCACGGAAAGAACTTTGCGTTTCATATTCTTGTCCTTTAATTAAACCTGACGATTCCAATATTCTTTCCAACGCCATTTCTCCCCAATCACCTTGCACTTTGTTTTCGCCGCGTAAGGCATCCACCAGATTTTGTGCGGTTGATTTCATTTTATCATGTTGCTCAGAAAGAGTGCGCACAACGGCTGACATATTGGAGTATTGCTCTATATCACGCTTGTGATTGTCGCGTACTTCCTTTTCAAATTGATCCAATTTTTCCTTGAAAGGATGGAGCAATTCATTGAGCTTTTGATGACTTTCCATTTTCAAAGTTTTGCTGCCTTGCTCCACCAAATCTTTACCCAGCAATTGCAATTGTTGGGTTAAAAATTCCTTTTGCTCTACAAAACTTTCTTTTTCGTCGTGCAATTGTTTTTGATACAAGTCGTTCTCGGCTTTCGTCCGGATAAATTGATTTTGAATTTCTTCTTTTTCTTTCGAAACTAGCTGAAAATCATTCATCCATTGCGTTTTTGCAGCAACCGATTGTAGGTTTTCTCTGAAAAACCAAAATGCAGCGAAACCAGCGATAAGCGCTACGACCACTAAAAATAATTCTAAATACATGGAGGAATAAATTGGATCTTAAAAGTAGGCAATATATCCGAAATGAATCTTGCCATTTTTAAAAAGAATCGGGTTTCCTTGTTGACTTCCGAGAGCGTATTGAATAGAAAAAACGCCAATATTGGTGCCAAATGACAAACCTGCACCAAAACCAAAAGGTGTATCTTGTCTGTATTGCAAACTGGTATTTTCATACATACTCTGATCATAAAAGACAAATATTCTTGAATTCTTGTCCAATAAAAATCGGTATTCCAAACTAAGGATTGAAACGGTAGAAGCATAAATTTCATCTTCGTTAAAACCCCGTTGAGAACTTAGCCCACCAAATCGGACCAGCTCATTTTGAAAAACCTGCGGAGCCGTAAGGGTCAATGTTTGATTCGCGAGGCGCAACACTTGGCGTTTTGCAATGGGAACATAATACTCAATCGTACTTTCTCCTTTAAAAATCAAATTCTTCACTTTCGCACTCGTATCGCTGATTTGACTTTGCCTTTGACCGACAGAAAAGGAAGCCACAATGTTGAGTCCGCGTGTAGGATTCGGTAGGTAATCTACTTTTCTCCTTGAAATGGCGACACCATAATTGTTGGTTTGCACGTTGGCTAGATTGGTAAAACTCGTATTCAGAGCAGCACCACCGAGCAAGGAAGAGGAATTTCTTTCATAGTAAAAAGAAACAAAATTCCCGCCAGAAAGGTAATATTGGATGGCCAGTTTGGTTTTTAAATCCAAAAAAGTACTGTCTCTTTTGTACAATTTAAATTGTCCATCAATTCCAAACGGCGATTTAAATAAGAAAGGAAAATTGATATGGGTTTGCAACTGTTGCGTTTGGGTTTGAATATTCCGCCAATTGAAATCTAGTAACTCTCCTTGCTTTAAAACATTCTGCAACTTCAAAGCAATTTCACCGGTCAAGAAATATTTATTCTTCACGGGATCCGGTTGTAACCCCAGAAAACCATTGATCGAGCTCATGGGTTTACTTTTGATGTAGACATACAACTCAACTCCTTCCGGGGTGAACAAAATTTCGTGCGGCTTAATTTCATTCAGAAAAGGAACTTGAATGATTCGGTCGGAAATAAATTTCAGTTGCGACTCGTTATACGGTTTGCCTGGTTTGATTTGAAACAAATTGTACAAATAGTTAATCGAAATTGCCGTATCGCCTTTCACAATAATCTTGGACCAATTCAGCGATTTGAATCGTTCAATTGTCACAATTCCTTCACTTTTTCCATCGCTCACTTGATTAATTTTCAACGTCACTTTAGCAAAAGGATAACCATTGGCCAATAAGCAATTGTGCAAATCATTGATCAATTTGCCAATTTCTTTGGGTCGAAAGGTTTGATGGGTCAATAATTTTTCTGAAAGTCGAATTTTTCGTCTGAAAAAAGTCAAATCTTCAGGTGACATTTTCATGACAATTTCGTCGAATTTAGGCCCCAAATAAAAAGTCACCGTGTATTTTTTATCAACAAAAAAGGACGTATCAATGGAAGCTGTTAAAAACCCCTTCTCTATAGCTGAAAATCGTAGCTTTCGAACATAATCAACCGCTGAAGAACTGTCTTTAAAAAAGAAATCTGGATTTTTTTTGAAACCTTTGTAATCGTTGTTCGTAAAGATAAGCTGGTAGGGCTTTTGACTCCATCCTGTGATAGAAATAAAGCAAAAAAACAGGAAAAAAGCTCTAGAAAACCACATGCTTGATTTGAACGTATTTATGCTGTAATTATTGGAACAACATATTCTTCAAAATAATAAAAGTATGAAATTAACGTAATTAGTAATAACTTTGTATTTTGTAGATTGATATTAATGAATAAAATCCTAAACATGAAAAGAGTAGCCATTTTAACAGTAGTAGCCATTGTATTAACAGTAAGTTTAGCAGCTTGCGGAGGTTCTAAAGGAGGACATTGCGACGCATACGGCAGCATTACAGTAGAAAACGTAGATTTAGCATCGAAATAAACGATACACTATTTTCTCCTTATTTTACTCAAAAGTCTTTGGTTTAACTAAAGACTTTTTTTGTGCACTAATTTAAGCAATAACGGTTTTAATTCTTTTTATGGGAGTATACAACCTGGTAAGATGCTGGAAATTTTTTCGTCAAAATCCAATTGTCTATGGTGTATTGATCTTCACAATCTGGGCAAGATTCTGAAGTTAAGGTATAGGTAACTTTTTGCGCGGCATTATCAATTTTCACTTCTCTATCGAAATGCGTATTGCAACTAACGGTTACTGGGAAATTTAAAACAGTATACTTGTTGAAATTCACTGGTTCGTAGTTTTGTCCTTTGTCAAAACTTACTTGCAAATCGTACTGTGACGTCGCGGTGAAATGTACTGACTTATTGCCATCTGTGTTTCCTCCAAGCACGTAAGAATCCGGAATAATATCGCCCGCAACGCTATCAGCTGGATATTGACATCCTTTTTGACAAGAAAATTGTATTGTAAATGGGAGGATGAATAGAAATATAAAAGTAGCTTTTTTCGACATAATTAATTCACTGATTTCCACTCAAAATTAGACTTTTTTTATTAAAAAGAAAAAATCTGAGCGAACATTTTATTTATTCCATGGGAATCAACACAAGGAAAGATTTCTTCTCCCATTTGTGATGACCGATGTCCTATTTTTTTCGAAGCACAAATTTTTGCCCCAAATACACCTTTCTTACTTGTTCATCAGCCGCCAATTCCTCTGCCGTACCCGATTTCAAAATACTCCCTTCAAAAAGCAAATAAGCTCGATCTGTGATGTTGAGTGTTTCTTGCACATTGTGGTCCGTTATCAAAATCCCAATTCCCTTTTCCCGCAATTGAGAAACAATCGCTTGAATATCCTCAACCGCGATTGGATCCACCCCTGCAAAAGGTTCGTCCAACAAAAGAAATTTTGGATTGGTTGCCAATGCCCGTGCGATTTCAGTTCGGCGCTTTTCACCACCTGACAAACGATTTCCCATGGTTTTTCGAACATGGTTTAGACTGAACTCTGATAATAATTCCTCCAATCTTGCTTTCCGCTGATTTTTGGGAAGATCCGTCATTTCTAATATCGCCATAATGTTGTCCTCAACACTCAATTTTCGAAAAACGGATACCTCTTGGGGAAGATAGCCAATCCCCATTTGTGAGCGTTTAAACATTGGATATTTGGTAATATCGGTATCGTCCAGGTAAACGTTTCCTTCGTCCGGACTAACCAATCCGACGATCATGTAGAAAGAAGTTGTCTTTCCCGCACCATTTGGTCCCAGCAATCCGACGATTTCTCCTTCATTTACTTCAATCGAAACACCTTTTACGACGTGACGACCTTTGTACGATTTTTTAATTATGTTGGTATGCAGTTTCACGTCGCTAAGTTAAAAATTAAAGGACAGTCTTCCACGCACTCCCATTGGATTTTGTCCAGGAATTTGATGGGTCAAACGCCACACCAAGTCAATTCTTCCAAATTTGAAAATATTTTCTATCCCCAAATTAGCTTCAACGTAGGGGACATTGTTAAATTGTTTCGTAAACGAAGGAATTTGAATATTCCCTATTGAATTCGCAGAAAGTGAACCAATTGTAGCACGTGAACCACTTACCAATCTCCATTGCAATTTCTTTAAAAGCGGAATTCTATCCAAGAAAAATCCATCCCAATGTTGCTCTAAATAGACGGTTGCATATTGGTCAGAAATGAATTCATAATAATTCAACTTATTGAAAGTAGAGGTTAGCAACCAATAGGATTGACTTCCTTCATGAATTTTTAAAAAGGGATACGCTACCGAACCAAAGGTTTTCCCGACATGAACTCCGTAGCGGATATGCCCGAAAATACCCGTTTGCCGGGTATGATCAAGAAACAAATCTATTTTTTGATATTGATAATCACTGCCCAATAATCCCTTGACTCCAAAAGTTCCTTGTAACATTATGATTGGGTACCGAGAACTAATACTGGTACGATCAAATGCACCTGAAACATATTCTTCTCCTTTTGCCCATCGAATACTTGTGGTGATTTCAGACGTCAAAAGGTATTGAATTGTATCAGGAATAGAATTAACTGAAACCGTCCGAACATAGTTTGCAGCACCCAACGCTTGGATCTGTCTCCATTCAAAACCTGTTTTGAATATAAAGTCTTTTTTAATATCCCTTTCGATGCTAGTACCCGCTCGGGAGATGAACGTAAGCTTATCCAATGGACCTGTTAAAAAGGCCGTTCCAAATGTACTTCCGACAGTGGTTGCTGTGGCTGATTGCCCCAATTGCTCGATGTCATAATTGTAATAACATTTCAACATGGTCCGTTTTTTCTGGCTTAGATTGGCACGAATGGTTAGCAAATATTTGAATCGTTCATCTTGCAAACCATAAGCCAATCGTCCCCCAAACTCAATTTTTCGCGAAAATGCATTCGATGTTCTCAAAGAGAGTGCAAATCGAACTTTTTCAATTGGGTTTTTACTGACCAAACCAAAAACACTTCCCACCTCTATTTTATTGATAATGTAATAACCCGTTGTGCCCATGTAGGTCATGTTTTTTAACATCTTGAAATACGGGTTGTGATTCAGAGAATCCACCATTTCATTGATTCGTTCTTCTTGGCGAGAAAGGGGCTTGTGCCGATGCTCAGCCCAATACTGATCGCTCCTTGTGGAGGCGCCAATTTCCGTTACTACCGGATCATCCACCTTGTAAAAATCGTCTGGTCGTTGATGATTGATCACGAAGTTTTTTCGTGAAGCATATTTTCGACCATACAATCCATACAACTTTGAATTTTCTGTGATGTTGATGTCTGCGATCATTTTCTCTTCGGTCAACATCCAAACTTCAGGCGCCACCATGTCAAATTTATGCTCAAAATACATGTCTTGAATAAAATTCAAATTGGCATCTGGAGCAATGTTCGCTTTGAATTGTTTGATGGCATAGGTGGTATCGTGAATCCACATTTCTCCAGTGAAAGTCAAGTCACCTGTTCGCTTTGGCTGAAAGGTGAGCAGGTAACACCATTGGTTGTCGATATAGGTGGAATCTGTTAGATAAAACTTGTAAAAAGACCGAGCAAAATTGGCGGTTGGAGAGACAAATGCCTTTCCAAACATATTGATGTAATTATCATAAATATTGATATCCAAATACATATCTCCCAAAAACTGATTGAAGGACAACTCTTCTGTACCTGTAACGCGGTAAGCTTTCATCACTTCCACTTTCTTTTTCGGACTGTTTTTAAAATAGAAATCCGATAACGATTCCGTTAACAAAACAGGTAAATAGGTTTTTTCACTTTCCGATGAATCCAAATAATCCATGACGAAATCGAGTCGCTTTAATACTTTTCGATCTGTAAACTTTTCGCTCATGTTGTTCAAATCCAATTGCAACTTGTTGTACAACTCATATTCGTAAGCCTCCAGTTTCTCCTTGTCATTAATTTTTTTGTTGGCCACCATTTTTCGATGCAAGATGGTAGATGGAAATTCATCTGGTGGGCGCACAAATACTTCACCAATGTCTGTGACAACAATGGCAAGTTGTGCATTGATGGTTTGGGTTACATCTCTTTTTACACCCAACACCAATTTATGATAACCCGAAAAAGAAAAAATCAACGAATCAGACGCGTAATAGGTTTCCAGCAAATAATTACCTGCAGAATCGGTAAACATGCCAATTTTCGTGTCTTGAAATTGAACTTTCACGTAGGGCAAAGGCTCGCCTGTCGATTTATCCGTGACTTTCCCTTGAACCAACGTCTTCTGCCCCAATACTGAGCCAGAAAACAGGATGAATAAAAAAATCAGCAATTTGATTTTCATTGATGCAGTGCGGTTTTTATATTTTGACGCGCTTTTTTTCTGCACGAGCAGATACGAATATACCGACTTCGTACAACATTGCAATAGGTATCGCTACGATAACTTGAGAAATTAAATCTGGTGGTGTGATAACAGCAGCCAAAATCAAAACTCCAACGAGTGCATGTTTTCTGTATTTTCGAAGAAAGGCGGCATCGATAATTCCCAATTGCGTCATCAAATAACTTACGACGGGAAGTAAAAACAAGAGTCCCGAATAAAAAACAGTACTCAAAATCATGGATAGCAATGAATTCACCGTAAAACTGTTGTGGATTTGATCCGACAAAGTGAAACCTCCAAAAAATTGAACACACAGTGGAGCTACAATTAAATAGCCAAAAAGAATTCCAAAAAAGAAAAGAATGCTTACCCAAAAAATAATTCCTTTGGCTGCATTGCGCTCGGTTTGTTTTAAACCAGGTTTGATAAAAGACCAGAGTTGATAGAAAACATAAGGGAAAGCAACAACAAAACCGCCCATTATGGACATCATCAATGCGTAAGAAAACTGTCCGGACATTTCGATACTTTGCATATCGAAATTGATTTCTTCGGTGCATACCCCAAACCATTCGCACATCAATCGGTACGTAATAAATTTAGGTGAACGCAGGATAAGCAAGACATTCTCCATGATCCAAGTCTTGAAAATCCACAAGAAAATGGCCACCACGACTATGGCAATTGCCGACCGCACCAACCTCCATCTTAATTCCTCAAGATGATCCAAAAACGACATTTCTTTTTCTTCTTCCATAGAGAGTTCAAAAATAATCAATCAGTTGGAGGAAAAGGTTAAAAGAAACAATCAAATCGTCTTTTTTTGGCATTTTAAAAAAAATGTCATTTTGTTAATTTTATGGTTATAAATATCTATTATTTGACTATATTCGTCTTAGCGGTCTGAATTAGGTTAGATCTTATTAATTGTAATCTCAATGACAAACGATAATCTAAAAGTTGCCTTGCGCAAGTTTTTTGGTTTTGACAGTTTTAAAGGAAGTCAAGAAAGCATTATCACCAACATATTAAATCGCAAAAATACTTTTGTGATTATGCCGACGGGGGGAGGAAAATCCTTGTGCTATCAATTGCCAGCATTGCTTTCCGAAGGCACAGCCATCATCGTTTCTCCCTTGATAGCACTCATGAAAAATCAAGTCGATGCGATTCGCGGTGTGAGTGAAGAGGAAGGAATTGCCCATGTATTGAATTCATCTTTAACTAAAACAGAAATAACACGTGTAAAAGGCGATATTGTCTCTGGAAAAACAAAAATGCTTTTTGTAGCGCCTGAATCCTTGACAAAACAAGAAAACATCGATTTTTTAACCTCAGTAGATGTTTCCTTTTTTGCTATCGATGAAGCGCATTGTATCTCTGAATGGGGACATGATTTCCGTCCAGAATATCGACGTTTGAGAGAGATTTTTGAGAAAATTTCCAATGTTCCCATTATTGCCTTGACGGCAACTGCAACGCCAAAAGTGCAACATGATATTCAAAAAAACTTGAACATGTTGGATGCAACCGTTTTCAAATCTTCTTTCAACCGGGATAATCTGTATTATGAAATTCGCCCGAAACGGGATGTTGAAAAGGAAATTATCCGGTATATCCGGAACATGGAGGGTAAAAGCGGCATAATCTATTGTTTGAGCCGTAAAAAAGTGGAGGAAATTGCCGAATTACTTCAAGTAAACGGAATTTCAGCACTTCCTTATCATGCCGGTTTGGATGCAACTACACGCGCCAAACATCAAGATATGTTCTTGATGGAAGATGTGAATGTTATCGTGGCGACAATTGCCTTCGGTATGGGAATTGACAAACCGGATGTACGTTTCGTTATTCACCACGATATTCCGAAATCCATCGAAAGTTATTACCAAGAAACTGGTCGCGCTGGTCGTGATGGCGGAGAGGGAGAATGCATCGCTTTCTATGCGTACAAAGACATCGAAAAACTGGAGAAATTCTTGCAAGGCAAACCGGTGGCCGAATTAGAAATTGGTCGTCAATTGTTGCATGAAATTGTTTCGTATGCCGAAACATCCGTTTGTCGTCGGAAATTCATTCTCCATTATTTCGGAGAAGAATTTGACGAAAAACAATGCGAAAAAGGTTGTGATAACTGCAAGCATCCAAAAGAACGCATCGAAGGAAGAGACTTTGTTTTAGCGCTTTTGGAATCTGTAGTAGAATTGCAAGAACAACAAAAACCCAAACACATTTGTGCTTTCCTAGCGGGAAATGTAACTTCAGATATCAAAAATTACAAACACAATTTGTTGCCGAATTTTGGTCGTGGAAAAGACACAAGTGAAAATTTGTGGAATGCGTGTATTCGGCAAGCCGTTGTTTCTGGATTATTATCAAAAGACATTGAAAGTTACGGGATTTTAAAAATGACTGCCAGTGGTGAAGCGTTTTTGAAGCACCCCACTTCTTTCATGCTGATCAAAGAAAATAATTACGAAGTAAATGACGACGACGATGTAGTTTTAGCAGGAAAAGGAGCCGCCTTTGATGAAGATTTGTACAAAATGCTCGTCGACTTGCGAAAAACAACGGCCAAAAGCAGCAAAGTACCTCCTTTTGTAGTGTTCCAAGAACCTTCGTTGAAAGATATGTGCTTTCAGTATCCAATAACTTTGGATGAATTGACGAACATTCAAGGAGTTGGTCAAGGAAAAGCCATGCGTTATGGTAAACCATTTGTGGAATTGATCAAACATTATGTTGAAGACAATGATATCGATCGTCCGAATGATTTGGTTGTAAAATCATTGGTCAACAAATCCGGTTTAAAAGTACAATTGATTCAAAACATCGATCGTAAATTGCCCTTGGAAGACATTGGTCGTTCGCAAGGCAAAACCTTGGTAGAAGTGATTGACGAAATCGAGGCAATTGTATCGTCTGGAACAAGAGTGAACATCAATTATTACATCGACGATATTTTAGACCCCGACAACCAAGAAGAAATTTTCGATTACTTCATAGAAGCAGAAACCGATGAAATCGTAGATGCTTACAAAGAATTTGATGGCGATTATTCGGAAGAAGAACTTCGATTGATGCGCATCAAGTTTATGAACGAATACGCGAATTGATTTTCCGAACAATGTTTGTGGCCAAAATCGATTAACCAAGCATCGAAGTTTTACTTCTTCTTCAAAATAAACACACTTTTTCTTTTGGGAACAAAGCCCCCTTGGAAATTCATGTCGGTTTTGAATTGTCGCTCAACATTAAACAAATAGGCTTCATTCCCTACTTTCAAAGTGACACTGTCAATCGCTTGTCGGGAATAGGTTCCGTTCAAATGATATTCCACCGTATCAAAATCGCTGTAAGCTGAAAAATCAAGCTGAAAATTAGCATCTGAATGGTCATTTAAATTGTCAAAATGAATATTGCCGGAATTCAAGGTGTATTTATTCAAGGTGCCGTCAAATATGATTTCTCCGTAGGTAACAATTTGCCAATCACCCGCCATTTGTTTGTTTTTCTGCTTTACTTTGTTGCATGAAATCGACAGAAGCAGAAGCAAAACTACGGTTGAAATTTTATTCATAGTAAATCAAAATTTTACGTTCATCACTGACTAGCTGTAGAATCAAATCACTCATGGATTTTTCCGCTTTTTGAGTAAGTTCTGCTTTGTTCACATCTTTTACGATGCGCGTTTTTGCTTTGTTCATCAATTTTTGCCGGGCCACATCATTCCATATGCCACTTTCCTGAAATACCTCTGTATGCAGCGGATTCACATTTACATCCAGCAATTTGGCTTTCGGGAAATGAAACCAAATTGTATCTACATTTTGGGCAATCCGATAATTTTTATCGGTCAATTCAAAACCTACTTTTGCTTCGCCTTTTACAATCAGTGTTAATCTTCGTTTCACGTTGGAATAGCGAATGAAATGTTTGATTTCTAAATCGGACAGTTTTTTTAAGTTGCCAATCCATTTATCTTCGCTGCCTTTGAAATATTCCACCGTGTCGGCTACTACTTCATCTTGAAAACTCATAGTCGCCACTTCAGCAATTCGACGAACAGATTCAATGTGCAACGGCGTATCTTCTAAAACAAAATCTGGATCGTTCGATGTTCCTTTGCACGCTCTGAAGATATAAAATCCGGCTAGGTAAATTACGGCAAGTACAACCAAGTTCTTCAGCAAGCGAATTTTACTTCTCATCGTTCGTCTGAAATTTTACAATTACTTTTTCAAAACCCATCTGCTGGTAAAACTCTTGAACAAAAGAAATGGTATTCTTTTCGGCTTCTTTAAAAATACGTGTTTCCCCCAAACTAGAGCGAATGGAACTTTCGCCCAGCTGCAAAATCTTGTTTTTCTCTTCTTGCGTGAAAGAACTGCGCATTCCGTTCACATCTACCATTTCTGTTTGATGGAATTTGGATCCATATTGAAGGAGGTAATCGAAGGTTTTGGCAGAACAATTGTAATGGTTTGACCGTCTTCTATAATATCCGTTTTTTTGATTCGATTCAGGTCAACGCCTGCTTTCACTTTTGCTTTGCAGCTGATTAAAATTTTTCGATCGCCAAATTTGTACCATTCCCCTTCGTCGTCAATTTTCAGGACTTTGGAATAAACAAATTCTGTTGTCGACAATTCTCCGATTTCTCTTATTTCATAAATTTCTCGTTGAGGCAAGGATTCCTTATCGCCACAAGCAACCAATCCAATAAATAAAAACGAATAAAGAAGTAAGATTTTCATATTAAAAAGCCGTAGCGGCCATAATTTGCATGCCTATTTTCAGGGCATTTTTGTCAATATCAAATTTGGGATGGTGTACGCCGAAAACAATGCCTTTCGCTTCATTTCGCACGCCCAAACGGAAAAAACAAGCGGGAAACAAATGCGTGTAAAAAGAAAAATCCTCCGCCGTCATGCGCAAAGCCAGTTTCTCCACCTTGGTTTCGCCTAAAATTTCTTTGGCTTTTGCTTCCAAATCTCGCGTAGTGTTTGGGTCGTTTTCCAAGAACGGATAACCACAAACAATTTCAAAGTCAATTTGGGTGCCCGTTTCTTTCGCGATAACGTTCAAATGAGTCTGCATCAAACTCAATGCTTCTTGTCGCCACGTTTCGTTCATCGTTCGGAATGTTCCTTTGAGAATCGCTGTTTCGGGAATCACATTCGTAGCGCCGATGGCCTCAAAATGTCCGATACTGATGATACACGGAATCGATGGATCACATTTGTCTTTGATTTCTTTTGAAAGTGTACTGACAACTTTTGCTCCAGCAGCAATCGGGTCAATACAATTTCCTGGCAAAGCAGCATGGCCACCTTTTCCCGTTATTTTTATGTGCAATTCATCGCAAGATGCCATGTACAATCCTTCCCGAAATCCAACTTTGCCCGTTTCCATTTCAGGAAAAACATGCAAGCCATAAATCGCTTTTACAGGGTTTTTCTTTAAAGCGCCCGCTGCAATCATTAGCGATGCTCCACCGGGTGCCTTTTCTTCTCCTGGCTGAAACAAAAGTTGAACCGGAGAGGACAATTCAGTTTCCAGTTGTTTCAAAATCTTAGCCGCGCCCAACAACACAGAAGTATGCACGTCGTGACCGCAAGCATGCATGACGCCTTCGTTTTCCGATTTATAGCTTACTTCATTTTGTTCTAAAATTGGCAAGGCATCCAAGTCGGCACGAAGCACAACATGTTCGTCATTTTCTGAAAATCTTCCCCGAATAAATGCAACTATGCCCGTTCCTGCAATTTCGGTTTCGTGCGGTATATTCCATTTCGTCAACTGATCAGAAACAAAATCCATGGTTTGAAATTCCTCAAAAGAAAGTTCAGGATGTTGATGCAAATGTTCGCGTAGCCCATTCACTTCCTCGAAAAATTCCAAAGAAAGACTTTTGATTTTTGCTGTAATTTCACTTTTCACTATTCAATCCTATATAACCTGAATAAATCAACTTTGCAGAAACCACCACCATGAACAATCCAAAAACAAATTTGACAAGGTGAGGTGACATTTTCAAGGATAATTTACTGCCAAAGTACCCGCCTAAAACGAAAGCAATTGAAACGATAATTCCATATTTCCAATTGATTTCTCCCGCTTTCCAGTAGTTCATTACCGCTAAAATACCAACGGGTAATAAAAGAATAAACAAACTGGTTCCTTGTGCATTGTGTTGAGATAAACCAAGAAAAAAAACAAGAGCGGGTACGATAATCACGCCTCCACCTACTCCTACAAAACCACTTAACATTCCTGAAGCAACTCCAATTAACACCAAGATTAGGATTGTTTGTATTGTCATGTCTTTAAATGTCATGTGTTAAGGATAAAAATAGTTTCGGTTTTCGGTTAAAGCTACCATTTTCGATGCCCCAACCCAAATCTCCACGCACAAAATAACCAAAAATTTTGCTTCTTAGTCCAAAACCAGTCGCAGCAATTAAGGGTTCTCGAGCATCTACAATTTTAATTACGACTGGTTTGTTGTCAATGGTTTGAATGTTAAAATAATTAGAACTAGAAAAAGGGCTTTTCCCCGTCCAAGCGGTTCCGATGTCTAAAAAACCTATGATTTGAAACGAACGGACCGGTTCATTTTTGACGGTTGTTTTGTTTAGTAGGACAAACAACGGAATTCGAATTTCAGAATTGAAGATGGCGAAACTACTTCCATTTCTTTGATTTTGAACAAAACCTCGCATGGGAGTAGCCAAGGTTTGGTAAGCAAAGCGGCCACTTGGATCAACGGGGATGTCTTCGTTAAAATTCACTTTTGGTCGCAACATCCAATTGTCGACGCCACCCATGTAATACAAAAGTCGACTATTCCCAAGCGACGTTCCAGCTGCCAATCGATTCACCCAAACCATTTCTTTCAACAACTTCGTCGAGTGTCTCAAATCAAAGCCTAAATTGATCATTCCTAAACCAGTTGAATTTACATCTTGCAAATATTCTGCAAAAAGTTTGGCCCGAATGCCCGACCAGGCATTTTCTGAATATTGACGAGCATTATCAAAAACAAGTGAAGTTTTGGCGCCAGCTTGGTAGAAATAGTCCGACTTGCGCACCAAAGAAGCATCATCAACGGCCAATGGATGTGAGATGTCCGTTCGAGACAAAACAGTGCTGCGCCAAGAAAAAACTTCTGAAAATGGAAAATTAAAATTAAGTTGCACTTCGTGCGTAATGAGTTTATTTAGTTCTGAGCCGCTCCTGTTTTCATAACTTCTGCGGTAATAGTACAACTGCTTGTCCAACCGTTTTCTGCGCATATCGATTCCCGTATAAAATTCACTCGAATTTCTCATGGTAGGGATACGCATTCCACCAGAAAGAACATAATCTTCCATGACATCGCTAAAACTTATTCGCAGTAATCCGCTCATTGTAGGATTTTGATACACACTTCCAGGACCATAATAGCGTTGATACGATTGGCTCAAAAATGAATTATCCACTCTGGCGCTGATGAAATCCTTTGCAAAATTCAGTTTATAAGGCGTCCGCAATGCTTCACCGTATTCAAAACGATTGTTGAGCTGCTTGGCTTGGTTCAAATATTCGTCGTTGCTTTGGTACAAAACAAGCGTTTGCTTTTCGTAATGACCGTCTTCGGAAGTTTCGATCAGAATCGGTATGGAATCCTGAATTTTGATTTCTTCTGGCTCATTTTCGACCTCTTCCTCAATACTTGGACCTTGTTTGGCCAGTTGTTTTTTCAAAAAATAGACTTGGTTCGACTCTTTTTTGCCTTCGTCCAACGGACCGCTAAACAGATGATCATAATTGTTTTGATGAATCCGAGCATACGCGATTCCGCCAGCGCCCAATTCTAGCTGAGCAATGCTGGTTGTCAAATTCGATACGGCACTGGATTTATTGCTGTATCGATAATGGATCATCGTGTCAATAAAGCTTATAACGCTATCTTTTTCCAATTTCCAACGATTCCACAACCCATTCTCGTCGCTCAAATAATAGAACAAATCCGTTTTGTATTCCACCGGCTGCTTTTCATTTACATTGGGTGTTTCGGTCAACCTGGTCAAGACTATTTGATGTTTGTTCTTCTTTTTAAGATCGAATGCAAACAAGTCAAAAGTATTGTCGCTCGGAAGTATGGGTTCTTTCTTCTTCAAGGTATCACTGGACCGATTCGACGAAAAAACGATGTTCTCTCCGTCGATTGTCCATTTTGGATTTAGATCATCCCAAAGATCATTTGTCAACTGGTCCAAAGAATTTCCACTGATTTTGTACAAATACAAATCTGTCTGACCATTTTTTACCCCACTTATCAAAATTGTTTGACCATCTTTTGCATAATCACAAGACAAGACTTTTTCAAGACTTGGCATTTCTTTATTGGTCGTAGTTTTGTCCTTTATATCGTACAAGGAAAAAATCAATTTCCCTTTTCGCTCAGTGAAATAAGCAAGATAATCTCCGTTGGGATGAAAGCAAAGGGTGGGATAGCTTTCATCTTGAATCCTAGGTAATCTTGGTTCTTTGGCCAATAATTTCTTGCGTTTTCCATCCAAATTTGGTTTCAAAAAAAGCCGGTAACGACCCTCTCTATTCAGCACATACGCCAAACGATCACCATCCTTGCTTAGACAAAAGTTGGTGATTTCCTCCCCTTTTTTCATTGAGACAGTCTGCTCATTCCCAGCTATATCTTCTTGATAATTTAAATCAGCCAAAAACCGCTTTTTATAATAATTACTAAAACTCGGGAAGAGAATTTTCAAATCAGAACCCAGCACATAGAGTAAGGAACGGTCAATATGCCCCGTATTTTTGGTCATGTACAAAACATTCATCACTTGACTTTTTCCATACGTTTCCTCGATGAAAGACCAAAATACATGACCTGCCGCCCGACTTTCTTCTTCATTTAGGCGAGAAAAATCATCGTATTTTCCGGTCAAAAAGCCATCTTTTACTTTGGCTTCAAAACTAGCGTCCCATGGTTGTGACAAATAATCTACAAAACCTTTGGTAAACCACAAAGGGTGTCTACTCGGGTCGTTTCCGATCAAAACATCCGACCATTGTTCGCCAAAAAGAATATTTCTGAGCATAGCCTCGGCAATTACCTCTTTGATTTGCAATTGAAAATCTGCGTGATTTCCCTCGTAGTAAATAAACAATTTCGAACCGACAATTTGACTTTTCCCTCCGTATTTGGCTTCATTTTCGTTCGTCAAACCGATGTTGCTTTGTCGTAAATCGGTGAGCGATTTAAAAACAAGGAATTCAAGGTGTTCGGGAATGGAATAATTGAGCAAATCTTCCATTAAAAGCAATTCGCGTTGGATGGTTTTCGCAGCAAATTCCGTCATGTTTTCTTCGCCACGATAAAAATAAATCTTGAATCGTTCAAAGTTTTGCTGACGCCAATCAAACTCAAAATACTGCACCCGATTTTTTCCGAACACTTGCTGGCTTCCATTGTAAAACTGTGCGTTTACAGCGAAAGAACCAAAGATTAGAAAAAGGAAAAGTATGCGCACGTTGAAAATTGAAACTTTAGGAAACTAAAGGTAGTGAATTCCTTTATTTTTAGGTGAAAAGTTATTTTAATAATTACTGCACCAACAAATTACAACCGCGAACATCGGCATGATCGAATCGTCCCATCAATCGCAACTTCCCTTCTTCCATCCTCCCCAAATCTTGCGTTGCAATAAAACTACAACTATACACGTTGGCCAAATCAATTACATTGATTCCACCCGTTTTTTCTTTGGAAAGTTCGGTTAGCGGGTCGTTGGTTTCTCTTAAAATGATATTCATCCACGGTGGAAGGGTGAACAATCCATTTTTTTCTGAATAGGCTTGGGACAACAACTCGGTCATACCGTATTCAGACGATACATACGAAACATTCAATCCTATTTTCAGTTTTTCGTGTAATTCCTCTTTGCTCATTTCTTTTCGACGTCCTTTCATTCCGCCTGTTTCAATAATTCTGGCTTTTGACAAGTCCAATCCCTTTTCGGCCAAATCAAGCAAGGCATACGAAACTCCAAAAATGATTACTTGTTTATCTTCCGCCAAAGCTTTTTGATAACGAACTTCTAATTGTTCAGGATTGCCAAGTATGAAACCAGACAATTGGTTTTTCGTTAGCTGAACAAGATCGTCAACCATGTAAACCAAACTAGATTCACCTTGCTCCAAATAGTTCGGCAACAAAGCCAAAATCACTTGGTCTTTTGGATCGCCCATTTGTTGAATATAGGTTTTCCGAAAGGATGCTTGATACATTTCCGGCAGTTGAATAGGATGTTGACTTCTTTCCATTCCAGTGGTGCCGCTACTTTTGAACGTTATTTCCACCGGCAAATCTTTGTGCTGTACCAAATGTGATTTAAAAAATGAAATTGGCAGAAAAGGAATCTCCTGAATCGATTGAGGCTTCGTTCGGTTCATCAAAGTGCAAAACTCACGATAGACTGCACAATTTTCAAACTGAAAAGCGAAAATCTTCAAAGCCCAAACTTCAAATTCAGCTGCTGATTTGATCGAAAATATACTGGACCATTCATTCATGTGTCAAAATTAAGCGCTTCCGTTGAAAGAAATGGTATTTTTGAAAGGTATTTCCTAAATTAGGGTATGAAAAAAGGTATTCTTGGTTTCTTTATTTTGCTTTTAGCAGCTGGTTGCTTTAAGAAGAAAAAGTTTTCTTCCATCCCTAAGATTACTTTTGAATCTTTTTCTATCCTGGGAGATTCAGCCAAAGTTATCTTTTCATTTGAAGATGGAGAAGGTGATATTGGATTAAAAACAACTGATACAAGTTCACCTTACAACCTTGAATCAAAATATTACTACAATCTCTATTTGGAGTATTATGAGAAAAAAGACAACGGTGGATGGCAACCTGGTTTAGATTTGAATGGCGATACCATTGTTTTCAAGAATAGAATTCTTCCCATTTATACCGGAAAACAAAAATCAATTTCTGGAACGATTGAATACACCATAGAACCGATTTATTTCAATCAGTTTTCAAGCGATAGTGATACAATCAAATACCGAATCCAACTGATTGATAGAGCTTTGCACGAAAGCAATTGGATTGAAACCAATGAAATTATCCATTGATTTTCTGGCAATTCGATCCAAAAAATATTTTTGAACCGATTTCCTCCTTTGAAGGAGGAAATAAAAAAAGCAACCCTTTTGGATTGCTTTTCTACTTTAAAATTCTATTTTTTATTCTGCGATTGTCAATTCGGCGCTGGAACAAGCAAAGGCTCTATCCACTTTTTTAAACAAGCCTTGAAGCACTTTTCCTGGACCTACTTCAATCACTTCTGAGCAACCATCAGCAATCATTTGATTCATGATTTGTGTCCATTTTACTGGAGCCGTCAATTGTGCGATTAGATTTTTTTGAATTTCGATAGGATCACTAATGGCCGTAGCTGTAACATTTTGATAAACGGCACAAATCGGTTGGTGAAAAGTGGTGGCTTCAATCGCTGCCGCCAATTCTTCTCGAGCTGGTTCCATCAATGGTGAGTGAAATGCTCCTCCTACCGGCAAGATCAAAGCTCTTTTCGCACCCGCTGCGGTCAACAATTCACACGCTTTTTCAACCGCCGGAATGGCTCCTGAAATCACCAACTGACCTGGGCTATTGTAATTCGCTGGAACTACAATTCCATCAACCGTCGCGCAAATTCGTTCAATATCCGCATCTTCCATTCCAATGATTGCTGCCATGGTAGAAGGTTCTGCCTCGCATGCTTTTTGCATCGCCAAAGCGCGCTTGTATACCAATTTTAATCCATCCTCGAAAGACAACGTTTTATTCGCTACCAAAGATGACAACTCGCCCAAGGAATGACCTGCAACCATATCAGGTTGAAAATTATCGCCTAAACAAGCCGCTAATATTGTCGAATGTAAAAATACGGCGGGTTGCGTTACTTTCGTTTGTTTCAACTCTTCATCGGTTCCTTCGAACATGATTTTTGTGATCTCAAATCCAAGGATTTCATTCGCTTTGTGGAACATTTCTTTGGCTAATTCAGACGAGTCGTATAATTCTTTTCCCATTCCTGAGAACTGGGCACCTTGACCCGGAAATACGTAAGCTTTCATGTGTTTTATATTGTTTGCGTCTAAAATTAAAAAAATCAATCAATAAGCAACAAAAAAGGGCTTGCAAATGCAAGCCCTTTTCAAATGACGTTAGAAAATATTATTTAACAGTCAATTTTTTAGTAGCTGTTTCTCCGTTAGTTGAAACATTTACGAAATAAATTCCAGCATTCAAATCGCTCGTTTTCACTTCAACCGTTTGAACTCCAAAAATGTTATTCAAGCTTTTCGTTTGAACAATTTTACCTGTCATATCTGTAACAGTTACCACTGCATTTCCTTGCGTTTTTGCTTCAAATTTAACATTTGTAACATCTGCTGCTGGATTCGGGTAAACTGACATAGACAATGTTTGCGCATTTTCAGAAAGTCCCAAGTCACTAAAATCAGAAAGACGAATCATGATCGCTCCTGGATCTGTTAAAGAGAAAAGTGTTCCCGCTGCAACATAACCAAGAACTGTTCCTTGTTGTGTTTTTTGAGCATATCCAAATGCTACCTCATCCGCACCACCATTGTGTGTTGCCATCAACAAGATTACATCACCAGCCAACAAAGACAATGGTCCACCATCGATATCAATTTTAACAAATGTACCTAGATCCGCCGTTGTAATCACGTGATCCACTGTTTCAGCAGCATATACGAAATCACCTGTATTACCGTCAAAAATTTGGATTTCACCTTTGATACTTTGATCTACCGCAGTTGGTTGATTCATCAAACGAATGTGAACAGAATAAACATCCATTGGGTCAAAGATCTCCATGATGTTACCAATTTTCAATGGCAAATCTGTTTGAGAAGATACTTGAGCGATACTTCCTGTTACATTGTTATCATCTCTACTGTAGAAATTCGCATGACGATTAACTACTACCGATTTTTCATTATCTGAAGGATTTGCATCAGCACTTGGCAATGTTGTTGTCATATCAACAGTATAAGCTCCAATAGCAGTTGGCACCATGAATGGAACTGAAATATTAACGCTATCCGCTGTTCCTGAATTCACAGATACAGCTGTTCCTGTTTGATTGTATGCACCTGAAGTTGCAGTCAAGGCAACAGATGGTTGATTTGCAGCACCATTGTTATATACATCTGCCAAGAAAGTCAAACCAGGAAAACTAGATTGAGAATTTGGTATGTAGAAATAATCCAAACCTTGTGTAGAAGTAGTGTCTGTAACAGTATAGAAATTTGTTACTTTCATGTCATTTTGGTAAGTCTCGATAATTTGAACATCATCAATTCCCCAGAACCAATCCCAAGCACCCTCATAACGGAAACGGATTTTCACGTTCGTTCCCCATGTACCTGCACCAATTGCAGAGGTTATGTTCAAGGTTTCAATACTTGGATCGTCAGAATTCGTGTTCACTGGAACTTCCGCTACTGTATTAACTGGGAAAATAGTCCAAGTTGTTCCTCCATCATTGGAAACATCTACAAAGTTAAGATCGTAGTAATGTCTGTAAATTTCTTTGAAACGCAAAGAAAATACAGTTGAACCGTAGCTTGACAAGTCAATTCCGTTTGCCAATTCAATCCAAGCATTTTGTGTTTGACCACCACCTTGTGCATCAGAATCAATCAAGGCAAAGTTACCACCTGAAGTTGAATTCATTGCTGAAGGAAAGCCATAAGTACCAACCTGAGAAACCAAAGTTGGAGTCAACGCTGTGACAATTTGCCAAGCACCAGCCGTATGACCAGGACCTGTAGCCATTGTCCACTCAGCAGGTACATCAAAGTTATTGGACCAAATAGTGTCACCTTCAGCTTTGGCAGCTACAGAAGGTTTAGCCTTGTTGGTTTCGAAATGATCGTTTCTGTTTTGTTTTGCACTTAAAGTAGTATACTGTTGTTGCGCGAACGCACCAAAAAGTGAAAATACAGAAAAACTAAAAAGTAAACTTTTTTTCATGTTTATGTAAAATTAATTTTTTAAAATTTTTCTAAAGTTACGGCAAAAAACCTATTGAACAAAAACTTGAGGTTTTTTAACGTTCTAATACAACTGAATCTTTACTATGTTTCGTACCTGCGAATCTTTCAAAGAAGCTATTTTCAAAATGTAATGTCCTTCGTATAAATCAGCGGTATCTACCATCAATTTATTCCGACCCAAAACACCTTGCTCTCTTTTTTCTACTATCATTCGACCTTGATTGTCATAGATTTCTAATTGAATAGCTTGCGGATTTTGCAAGGTAAATTCAATATTTAGTTGATCGTTCAACGGATTAGGAAAAGTAATCATTTGAAAAACATTTTCTCCAATTTCTGGAATCGTTAACACAGGTTCAAAATTCATCCGAACCATGGGTCTTTCTGTAAAATTAGACCAAGAAGTAGCGTTCGTTGTCGTATAAAACGCTGTAAAAATATCCGCTATTCCAGCTGTTCCAATCACCAAACCTGGGAAAGCAGGACTTCCAGGAGAACCCGCCACTAGCAAATAGGATTTACCGGACAAAAGAGATACTGGATTTTTAAGGCGAACACGAAACAAACTATCTTGACTCAAATTCGGCAAAACTAGGGTATCTGAACCAGCCAAGAGTATAAAATCATTGATTCCATTTGCTTCGTATAATTTTGCGAACAATTTGGTATTCGCTGCAGACTCGTTGGCAACGTGAACCAAGGCGCTGGTTATTTCAGCATTTGAGTAGATATCAAAAATATTACCTGTTTCAAATCCAATTGTATATGCCCCGTTTGACACTCTTCCTTCTCGAATCAGCTCATCCCTCGAATACAGATAACTGGTGATTTCAATGTTTAAATTCTGAAGATCATTGTTGGCTGGAACTTCATCGAGAACAGGAGATTGGACGGTGAAATTGAGTGACTGCTGTCCCAAAGCAGCTGTCGGAATCCAATCCGGAAGAATGGGATAAATAGCCGATAGATTGGGTGGAATTCCATCCAAAGCAGAGGCACCCGTATAGGAAGTTCCACTTCCTAAGATTTGCACATCTGTTTGAAAACCAAAACCGGCATTCCGTACTTTTCCTTCCATGGCTATTGGTTGAATTTGACTCAAGGGGATTTGAGTGTAAGGCAGCTGTAATCCCCAATTTCCAATGGAACCAAAATTTATTTTCTCTCCGACTAAATCAAATTCATCTTGGGTGAAAATCTTTACATCATCTATTGCCCAAAACCAAGCATCACTTGCCCGATAGCGAAACCGAATGTAAACGGAATCTTGGTTACCCGCAACGCTACTAATATTGACAATAACCGTTTCAGGATTGCTGGAATTGACAGAATTGGGTATAGTCCCATTCACTAAAAATTCGGTCCAATTGTTTCCATTATTACTAACTTCTACAGATGTTGTGTCATTGAATCGTCGATACATTTGTGAAAATTGCAACACAACAAACGGTTCGGTTTCACACGTTGTAATACGCGGAATCAAAGAAATATACGCGTCTTGAGCAGCCGTACCCCCTTGCGCATCAGAATCAATTATACCGTAGCCATTGAAACCAGACGCAAAACCGGCCGGATGAAAAGTAGCAAAAGGCGCCGCATTCAAGTTGGTCGTAATTTGCCAATCGGCACTAGGAGTTGACGTATTGCTAAAACTCCATTGTGCAGTATTGCTAAAATCATTGGAATACAATAACGTTGCTTTCGGTTGATGCTCTAGAGGTTTTTTAGGTTTGGACTCCCATCCAAAATCGATGGGATCTCGGAAATTCATTTTGTTTTGCTGACCAATAGCGTTTAGGGCGAACAAGACATAAAATATAGAAAGGATTGCTTTCATATTTTTCAATTTTAGGTAAATTTAAACAAACGTGAATTGGTAGACAAATCAAAAAAGCGGAACTACGGAAAACTGTTTGAAAAGCCCCTAACGAAAAAACCCTCAATTCGTTTAGAATCAAGGGTTTAATCTCTCATTTTTGTACTCGGAGCGGGACTTGAACCTAGTCAGCCTGCTTCGGTTTAATTCACCTAAAAAAGCTCTACAAGCCTTTATAAATGGCACAAATGTGCAATTTTTCAAAATTCACAAAAAGGAACAAAACCGAGCTAAAACGATAGGAAATGAGCACATGTTTGGAAGATGTTTGGAAGATTTTTCAAAATAATTATGCCAGATTTAAAATGTTATTACCTTTGTTTTAAAGGGTTTAAAACACAATAAAAAATGGC
>JBAYVD010000013.1:0-120845 GCA_041674745.1 Crocinitomicaceae bacterium | reverse complement strand
TGTTGCTCCTGCAGGTACAACAACATTGAAGGTCATCGTCGCCGCAGCAGCCGTATAAGCTCCAGTGTACACTGTTTCGTTGGCATCCAAGAAATCTTGATCACCATTCCAGTCAATGTATACGTTTGTGTAGGTACCATAATAACCATTACATGTTCCAACTGTTACAGACATTGGGTAAGAATTACCCACTGTCATATTGGGAGCCGCGAGTCCTGTAAAATTGGCGTATAGATTTGCCGCACTTCCTGCTCCAGGTGCTGTTGCCCCACAAATGGATGAATTGTTAATAGAGCCTAAAGTAACATTTGTGATGACCTCATCCCCCGTGTAAATAGCACTACTTGCACAATATTGTGCGTAACTATAATTTCCAACAGCAAACAACAAAGCAGCTGAAGTTAAAATCATAGTCGCTGTTCTTTGAAATTTCGAAAGAGTTCTTAAAGCACTTTTTCGAAATGTCTCATCAAGCCTTGACTTGTAAATTAATTTCATAGTTTTTAATTATTAAATTTATACTAAAATTAGCAAGCCCGAAATAACGAAATTATTCTGGTTTTAAAAAATAATTTCACCCGATTTTGTTGAAAAAGAAATAGAAATGTTTAAAATTCCCAATATATTCAATTAAAAAATAACCAATGTTATTTTTTAATTAAAATTATGCTGTGTCTCAAACCTTCAAAATGGTTGTAAAGGAGGACAGTCTTGGGGCTTTTAGAATATTCATCTGGTTGCAAAGTATCGTTTTTGCATTTACCGTTCAACAATTGTACCGCATAATAAACGGCAAAAGCAGAAGAGGTTCGGTATTCTCCAACATAGGGTTTATAATAACCTATCCGATTATTTTTCAGCAAGTTATTTTCTAACGTTTCATACCAATTGTCAAAACGATTGTCTCCATTTTTGCCAAGGAGAACGAGGTCAATAGCATCAATTGACAGTTGATTTTTTTGTAAAAAAGCTGCTAGAGTTGCATTCAACTTTTCAATTTCTAAAAAATTAATTTGCTCAAAATCAACTATTTCCGCTATGGAATTCTCTTTTTCATTTCCAATGATGAACATGGTACTTCCTTCTCCACAAACCGTTCCAGGTGTTTGAGATGCAAGTAAGTGATCATTCGAAACGCGTTCTTGTTTATATCTATCCGCTAATAAATCAATGTTGTAATTGTATTCGGATATTTCCTCAACCGCTCCAACTAACAAGGTAGATGGATAATCTAAATTTTCTAAATACATGTCTGCATCCAACAAGGCATTTTCAAAAGCCAAGGATCCATTGATGTGCGTATTGTTGTAGCCTGTATTTTCTGTCATCAGGGCCAATTGTCCAGCCAATGCATTGGGCGTGCTTTGTACAAAATGAGTTGGCGTTAAAACACCTTCGTCGTACTCAACAATTTGATTGAGGAATTGAATACAATTTTCAAGACCTCCATTTGCTGTTCCAATAATGATTCCTTCTGGCTGACCGTTGCGCTTCAACAAAGGCATCGCAGCACCAATTCCCATCCGAACCGCTTTTCCCATTCTTCGTAACAACCCTGCAGGAATGAATTCTGCATAATTAGGCTCTATCGCTGAATACACTTTTTCTTCGTGTATTTCCACATGACCTTTTTCGAATTGATCATCGAAGGTTCTCTGCGGTGAAATAGCGAAACAATCCTTTATATACATGCCGAAAAAATTAAGGAGGTACAATTCCCACCAAAACCAAATGAATTACTTAATACATTTCGAATCTTCTTTTTGCTGAATTCAGCAATGGGTTTCGATGCATATTCTTGAATTGGATTATCACAGCGAAGTGACGGATACAATTCATTGTTGACTAAACTTAAAATAGAGAATACTGCTTCTAATCCTCCGGAGGCAGCCAAAGTATGACCTGTGTAGGATTTTGTAGAATTGTACGGCGGAACCTCGGCAAACAATTGACTAAATGCATGTGTTTCGGTGGTATCATTGTTCAAGGTTCCTGTACCATGCGCATTGATATAGTCTATGTCTTCTGGTTTCAATTTTGCTTCTTTCAACGCACGTTGAATGGCCAGTTTGGGGCCACGTGCATCTTCAGAGGTTGCGGAAGGATGAAATGCATCGTTGGAATTGCCAAAACCCGTTACCTCAGCATATCGTTTTTTCCCTTTACAAATTGCTTCCGATTCCAAGACCAAATAGGCGGCGCCTTCTCCAAGATTCAACCCTTTTCGATTTACATCAAATGGCTGGCAGGCTTCGTCGCTTAAAATCATCAAGGAATTAAAACCATTCACGGTGTATTTTGCCAAGCTATCTGTGCCTCCAACAATCACACGGTCGGCTCTTCCCGATTGAATCAATCGAGCCCCCAAATAAATAGCGTTTGCAGAAGAAGAGCAAGCAGTGTTAATCGTATCCGACAAGCCTTTCATTTGAAACAACTTTAGGATGCGCAATGTATGGTCTGAACTTTCATAGGATCTCAAATAGTGTGATGGTTCACCACTCAAATTGGCATCGGAATACAATTCATCCGTGTTGCACATGCCACCTACGGTAGAAGAGGAAATAAATCCCGTTCGGCTATTTGAAATTTGCTCAGCAGACAAATCTGCATCTTGAACCGCTTCACGAAACGCTTGGATGGCCAACAAGGTGGTTCTTGAAAAATCAACCTTTTCCTCTACCCCATTTCGAATCTTCAATTCTTCATTTGTGAATGGTACTTCACCAAAAAGCAAGGATTCGGTATATTTTGACACAAAATACTTGGCTTTGCCAATACCCGACTTTCCCATTCGCAAGGCGTGTAAATGCTCTGCTACATTGGTGCCAATTGCCGATACTGCACCCATACCTGTGACAAATACCTTTGGCTTCATGATGCTTTTATTTCGTTCTATTCGCTTCGATGTAATCCACAATGGTGTTGACGTCCACTAAAATTTGTCGACCATCAGCTGGATTTTTAATTTTGATACCATATTCACGATCCAATAAAACAATTAATTCGACAGAATCAATTGAATCCAAACCCAAGTCACCTCCAAAAAGTGGCTCATCATCTTTAATTTGATCCACCGAAACATCCAACAGGTTCAAATATTGAATCAGGTGTGTTTTAAATTCTAGTGTAACTTCTTCTTTTGTCATAGCTGAACTATATATAATTTTGAATTCTCAGTTTCAAGTAGGTCAATACTTGGCAGATAAAAATAAACAATAATAAATAAACAATGGACCCCGACAATTCTGTCCACGTACCATTTTTTAGAAATAGCGAATAAAAACCTTCTATACACCAGTGCAACGGGGAGATTTTCCCAATCGATTGCATGTATTCCGGCATAATAAAAGAAGGCACCCAAATCCCGCCAATGGCTGCAAAAATCATGATGGAAATGGCCCCAAATCCACCGGCTTGTTCTTGTGTTTTCGCATACACACCAATTAGCAATGAATAGCTAATCGCTGCCATGGCTGAAAGCAAGGAAATCACCATCAATCCCAGCATGTTGTCGGGTAATTCTAGGCCTGGAAGATCAATGTGTGGAAAAACTAAAATACCAATGCTAAACATAATACCTAACTGCGTCAACGCAACAAATAAATAAACCAAAATCTTACTAAATATTGTCATCAAAAATGCGGAAGGAATCGTTTGAAGTCGAATAAAACTTCCCGATAATCTTTCTTTCACGACATTTCCACTCAATGAAATCACCATGAAAAACATGGCAAAGATGGACCAAGCTGGCACGTTGTGTTGAGAAGAGTTCGGTACTTTTAACGTTTCATCTGCCCCATCTCCTATTTGTACAGGATTCAGTGGCATTTGTCGAGCCATCAACTCATTTTTAATGTGTGGCGGAATTTCATCGTAACCCATGTCTAAAAACAGGTAACGAATCATATCCTCGTTCTCAATTCCAGCAATAATGGTGTGCACACCTGTGAGAATGGAAAGACGGAAATTTTCTTGTAAAATAGGATCGAAGAAATAATCAATTTGAGAAGTAGATCCTTTGATACTCGTTGTTTTTTCAGCATCCACCACGCCAAATTCAGTCAATAAAAGATTGGAAAGTCGCTTGGAGTTTTCATGAATTCCTTTGCTAAAATCTTTCGGTATATAAATGGAAATCAATTTCCGACGATCCAATGTTTCTTTTTTCAGTTTACTCAAATCCAATTGGTTTAAAACTTCCACATTGAAATCTCCTGAATGCTTTAAGTGACCAATCAACGAATCACCAATGGTGCCTTCATCATGATTGATAATCAACATTTCCAAGCGGTTTTCATTGACCAATTTAAAGGCACTATTTTGAACCAAGGTTATGATGAAAACTAATACCAAGGGCATCAAATACATCAGTAACAATCCCATTTTGTCACTCACGAGCAACAACAATTCTTTCTTCAACGAAACGAGTAATTTCTTCATCAATCTCTTAATTGTTTACCCGTTAAATTAATCATCAATTCTTCCATGTTTGCCACCTTGTGCTCTACCAACAATTCTGGCACCGTGTTGACTGCAATTATTTTTCCATGGTCCATCAAAGCCACACGTGAGCAAAAATCTTCTGCTTCGCGCAAATGGTGAGAGGTATAAATCAATGTGGTTCCTTTTGCGTTCAAATCCTCCAGTAATTGAATAATAGACATTTTGCTTTGCACATCTACGCCTACTGTAGGTTCATCGAGAAAAACAATCTTTGGCTCGTGAATCAAGCCAATGGCTAAATTAATTCTGCGCTTCATGCCGCCAGAAAAGGTTTTCACGCGCTTATTCGCAACATGATCCAACCCTAAAGTTTTCAAAAGTGAATCCGTTCTTTCCTTGCACACCTCTTTTTCCAAACCATACACACCACCAAAAAAGTGAAGGTTTTGCTTGGCTGTTAGTTCTGCGTAAAAGGCAAAATCTTGCGGCACAAAACCAATTTGAGGAAGTATGTCTGCAACGGACAAAGGTTGGTTCTCAACTGTATATTTTACGCTACCTTCTGTTGGTTGTAAAATATCACAAAGTATTGAAATCAAAGTTGTTTTCCCGGCTCCGTTGGGTCCGAAAATTCCAAATTTTTCACCAGCATAAATGGACAAATTGATTCCATTCAAACTCGGTTCTTTTGAATTTCCGTAATATTTTATAACCCCTTCAACTTCTATAATTGGATTTTCCATTCTGGACTTACAGCTTTATTTTTGAAAGTTGTTGAAAGGCATCTTTCTCTACAGCGCTAATCTCTCTCATTAAATTGGCGCTATCGATGTAATCTTTTTGGCTATTCAATCTGCCTTTGAAAATACCGGACATTTGCAAGGCTGAATCTCTCCATAAATCGCCTGCTTTGCTTATTTTATCAGAAACGAGCAGCAATTTATCGTTGTTCATTATTTCGCTGGCTTGGTCTAAAAATGCCGCGTACAAGAATCGAAATCCACCACCACCGGTACCGATTTCTTCTTGCATTCTCACAATTTGTCCGAGGTGCAAAGCCGCTTGTTTCTCGCCCAATTTATCTCGCCAACCTTCGATTTTTTTCGCCGTGTAATTGATGCCTTTTACGCCGGCTATATTGCCAGGTATGTGCAACATATCTCTGCAATTCCGTTTGATTCCTGACTTGATCGCGCTGCGCAATTGCGCATTCGAAATAGCTGCGGCAGACAACGCATAATTGATTCGACCTTTCGGTGCCAAAGCGCCTTTTGCAAACCGAACTTTTTCTAGTTCATCCGGCAAAAGTGTTGTAGTCGTTTCCATAATTGGGTCACTGATCAGGTACTTTCCATCCTCTTCTCCGAAAACAATCAAATTGTGTGCATTGAAATGAAATCGATACGCTTTGGGAAAGTAAATTAAATGAAACACGCCTACCTGACAACCGACTGGAATACCTCGTTGTAAGAGATTGTCCAACACCTTTTGTGCTTCGTCGTGTGACTTGAACTTGCGGCTTTCCATTTTGACGCCCAAAGCTTTACACGTTCGTTTGAAAATAGCACCTGGCATAGTTCGGAAAGAAATAGCTGGGCCATTGTTAACCGTCATGAACGGAATGTGAATATAGAACAAACCAGAGCCGATGCCAAATGCAAGTGGTTCGGTCATAAAGTCAACGCCATTGTGCTTTAAAAGGCTGACCGTAACTCCATTTTCGCAATGGGCCGCTTGATTGTGAATGAATTCTGACACAGACTAAATATTTGGTTTTTTTAGTTCTTCGAGCGTTATGCTAAAAGCATCCGCATATTTCAATAATTTTTTATCGCTTAATTTTGCGAATACGGCTGGCTTCCTGTGTCGCTTGATGCTCCATTTCCAGAAACCAGTATGACCCGAGAGCACCACAAAATCCATCAATTCCAATTCCATAAAATAGGCAATTGGACTCAACTTTCCGTTTTTAACATCGGTTCTCGCTTCCTTAATTCTGTCTTCAATATCACCCCAAGCATTGTCCAAAGCATCACTTTTCACTTCCCAACCCACGCTTAATTCGGCTTGATATTTCCCTTCCTCATTTTTAACATAGCAGACTTCTCTTGTGAAGTTTGCCAAATGCCCAGCATCTTGAGGAAGTTCGGATTTTTTCATCTTAGCAAACGGTTAAAAAAGCAAAAACATACGAAAAGCGAGCACTTTCTGGAACAGCCAGTAAAATGGTTTCACCTACTTTTAAGTTTCCAGAGGCCCAAAGATCGTCCACCATCATGTAGATGGATGCTGCTCCGACATTTCCTGTATCACGCAAATTGGAGTACCACCGTTCTTTCGGAATCTCCATTCCATTTTCTCTAAGTTCGTTGTATATTTTATCTTCGAAGAAATAGCTCGACATGTGCGGTAAGAAATACGTTACATCGTCTGCTGTCAATCCTCTCGACTCGAAAATACTTTTCAATCCTTTGAAGCCCAGCGAAACAATGTGTTTACTCAATAATTTCACATCTTGTTTCACACTTAAAATGGAGTAATCCAAAATTTCGCTACCGGTGTAATCCTTGTAACTTTTCAGATCACCATTTTCCAATTTCTCACAGGCCATGTACATGCACGCTTCAATTTGATTGGCGAACGACATACTTTCAATCCAATCAATACGGAGCGAAATACCGTTTTCATTTTTCTTGTTTTCAAGCAGAAACGCTGCCGAACCATCTGATAACATCCAACGTAAAAAATCTTTCTCAAAGGCGATAAACGGATTTTCTTCCATTTCCACTTTTCGGTCCACCTCTAGGTTAAAGGTATCTGAATGCATCACTCTTGACAAACGCTCTGAGGCGGATGAAACCGATTTTGTTGTCTCTCCTGATTTTATAGATAAGTAATTGAATTTCAACGCATGCATTCCTGAACAACAGTTTCCTGCTGGAGAAATCACTTCAATATTTTTAGATTCTGGTAGTTTTCCATGCACTTCATTTCCATGGGAAGGCATCAATTGATCTGGTGACGAAGTTCCACAACTCAACAGTTGAATTTCTTCTATTTCACTTGGATTTTTTTCAAATAATTTCTTGATGGAAACAGCCGCCAATTCAGCATTGGTGTGTGTCAACTTGCCTTCTTTGTCCATTGCATAATAGCGGTTTTTAATTCCGTTATTGCGCAGGACAATTCCTTTCATTTTGGATGCTTGCTCATTAATCAATCCTAAAAAACTTTCCATCTGATCATTGGCAACAGGATCATTGGGCAAATAGGAAGATGTTCGTGTTATAAAAACCTCTTTTAAACTCATTTATTTCTCAGATTCACACTACAAAAATACTCTTTTTTTCTCTTGATTGACGCTTGGGTAAACGGTCGAATCAATACGGAATAAAATGTTAAAACGATTGGCGCCACTACAAACAAAGCGATAATCAAATAATATTTGTACAGGTTTACCCATAGCTTCCGTTTGCTTTCAGTGGTTCCTTTGCGAACAATTAAATTCGCCCAAATGTTAAATAGTTTTTTTGCTCTACCTTCGATAAACAAAATATCGGTACCAATGTTCACACGATTGGTCAAAAGCACCTTCTTTTGGTAGTCACTGTAATCATTCACTTGAATGGATTGTAGGAGCAATTCGCCAAATACAGATGCTTCTTCAATGTCTTTATCACTCACCCCTGGTTTTGGGAAAAATCCGTATTTTCTATCTTTTCGGCCTGTCAACATCCAATGCAAGATGGTAAAAGCACTAATAATATTGTTATTTCGATCGATGAAGGGCACATTTCCAACTAGTTCTCCTCCTGCATGGGAGATCTGTTGTTTGATTCTCTCTTGGGAATTCAACCACATATTCCGTGCACCAATCACGGTTACAACCTTTGTATCTTTTACTCGAGAAAGAAACGCCTCTTCTCGCAACAAAGCCGTTGTAGGAAGGGACGGTGACAAAAACCAAGGCTGGTATCCCAAAATAATTAAATCGTATTTTTCATGTTTAAAAACAATGGGGTCTAACGCACAAGGAATTTCCAAAACCGTTTCTGGCATGGCGTTAAAAAAACGATCGGATGTCCACGGAAAATCAAAGGTTGGTTTCGTTTGAATCGTCACGTAATCTATATCACCACCGACTGGTGAAATGAAATTTTTCAAAATCGAGGAAAGCTGTCCCGATTGGGAATAAGAAATTACCAGAATTTTCATTGCAAATAACTACAGTTTTAGATTTACAGAAGTTTTCGAATAATTCACTATCGCCGATCGGACATCTGAATTCACCTCTGTGTAATGTTTTTTCACCCATGCTGCATCTTCAACAATGTTGGTATTGTATTTCAACATTTTTGGTGCATTTTCTTGGATAATCAACCGTAGAAAATGATATTCTGTATTTTTTGAATTGGTTTCAATTTCTTTTTCCAAAAGCAATCTTCCTTGCTTGAACAAGCTCAATTTGTCTTTGGGCGTTTTTTGATACCCGGCTTTTTTCATCAACAACGCTCCTCGGTAGGCATTTTTGTCACTTGTGGTGGTGTTTTCTAATCGATCTATCATAGCTGTTACAGCCGCAATATTCTCTCCAGCAATAATCGTATAATACTCCGATTTTGAAAAGGATAGGGTCAAAAAAGCTACGACAAAAAGAAAGTTTTTCATGATAGGTAAAAATCTTGACAAAAGTCACTAAAATAGACGTCTTTCGCAACAAGTTTTTCGTTTTTATTCCATTTTATTCATTCCGGCTCTTAATTTTGTAGTGCAAATGAATTCAAAGCCGATACTTTCAGATATTCAGGGTTGTGTGATCATTCCGACATACAACAACGAGAAAACGCTCAAGCGAGTGATTCTCTCTGTTCTTGAGGTCGTTCCTGCCAATCGAGTAATTGTCGTAAATGATGGCTCCACGGATACCACAAAAAGCATACTCCAAGAATTTGAAAATTCCATATTGATCCTCAAAAATGAGGTGAATTCTGGCAAAGGAGTTGCCTTGCGAAAAGGGTTTAAAAAAGCCTTTGAATTGGGTTTTGAAAATGCGCTAACTTTCGATTCGGATGGACAGCATTTCGCTTCCGATATCCCAAAAATGATTGAGCAGGCCTATCTGAACAAAGGCGCTGTGATCATGGGTTCCCGAAATATGGAGCAAGAAGGCGTCCCACAAAAAAGTTCATTTGGCAATAAATTCTCCAATTTTTGGTTCAAAATAGAAACGTGGATTACCCTTCCGGACACCCAAACCGGTTTCCGAATTTATCCACTTCAACCGTTGCGGAAAATGCATCTGCTCACACGGAAATTTGAATTGGAAATTGAAGTGATTGTTCGCTTGGCTTGGAAATTCGTGCGCTTTGTTCCTGTTTCGATTGAGGTGAAATACGATCCTGAAGAACGTGTGTCGCATTTCCGTCCTGGTCGCGACTTTTTCAGAATCAGTGTTTTAAACAGCGTTTTGGTTGTGGGCGCACTGCTGTATTTTTATCCCAAAAAACTCTTTTCAAAAGATACGTTTAAAAAAATAAAGCAAGAAGCCATCAAACCAGACGAAAGCAATTTAAGCAAAGCCCTTTCCATTGGATTCGGTGTATTTATGGGGATTTTTCCTATTTGGGGTTTTCAGTTGCTGATCGGAATTCCTTTGGCGGTTTTCTTTCGATTGAACAAAGTACTTTTCATTACTGCGGCGAACATTTCCATTCCACCGATGATTCCTTTTATCATTTATGTGAGCCTTTTGACCGGTTCCCTTTTTGGTTTTGGTTCCGTGGAATTTTCAGATTTACTTGATTTTACCAGCAGTGCTGTACAGCAAAACCTCAAACAATATTTCATCGGCGCCATCCTGTTTTCCATCGGTGCTTTCATTGCAACTACCGGTGTTAGCTTTGCCTTGATTTCTATTTTCAGAAAGTCACCCGTTAAAGGATAGCATATTCGGCACCCATTTTCAAAAATTGGGTGCCCGTAGCTGAAATTTGACCATTGATACGGATTCGCTTTTCTTCTTGTTCGGCAATGGAAATATTCACCAAAACTTCAGGGGTTTCGGTTGGGTTGAGAATCGCCAAGAACTTACAAGACGACATACTTTTCATTTTTAGCGTTTTATCCAAAGCTGTCGCTAAAATCTCTTTGATAATTTCCATTTCAACAACGCCAGGTGTAACTGGATTGTTCGGGAAATGTCCGTCAAAAATCGTATGATTTGCGTCAATTTGAAGGGTGGCCGTTATCGAATTTTCTTCGTGCTGCAACGCCGTTATTTGGTAAAATTTATCTTTTAAAATCATCAGAAAGTCTGGAATTTTGAATCATTAATTGCGGGATTGGAAAGGATATTTCGAAAAGTATAAACCACCTTTTCTTCTTCACTTTCCACCATACTCATCTCTTGTAAAGTCAAGTCTTTTTTGTTAAATACCAATACGATGGATTCGATGTATTTCGACATTCGACTGTTCTTGGGTACGAGATTCAATTTGTATTGACTGGCACTTTCGAAGTACGTAATGGTAAAATCTTTCCCATCTAAAAAGGAACCGGACAGCATTTGAACCATCAAACTTTGCACTTTTTTAACGACCATTTTTGTCGATGGATCTTTTATTTCTTTGCCGTTTTCAGAATATTTCACCTTGCTCCCATCAATGAGTATCAAGCTTTTTTTAGGCGTCAAATGTTCCCACCTAATTTTCTGTTCTTGTTTGTACAATAGACTTCCCGTTCCTTTTTGCGGCGTATTCAGCATGCTGGAATAAACCGTTTCGCTAAAATCAGCACGCAGCGCATTCAAGCTTTTTTGTTTTTTCTGAATGGCGTTTTTACAGGCAGTAGCATCCGTCAGTTTCTTAAATTCTTGCGAAAAAGAAACCAAGGGCATCAAAAAGAAAACTACGATTAATTTATACATTTTCATTTCCAAAAGATTCAATTTCCTGTTCAGATGCAAAGATAATGCCTTTTTCTTTGGCAGATTTTAGAAAGCTTGGAATCGCTTTGGCAGTTTGAGGCAAATTATCGTGCAACAACAAAATACTTCCCGGTGTGGCTTGCTTCAGCAATCGTTTTGAAAGGAGTTTTGAATTTTTAATTACCGTATCATACGACCTTCTATTCCAACCGACAACCGTTAAACCCACTTGTTCTACAACCCGGGCAATGATGGGATTGGTATAACCAATGGGCGGACGAAACAAACTCGTTTGAATCGATTTTCGATCCAAAAATTGCATCAATTCATTGATTTCGGTTGTTACTTTTTTACCATTCAACAACGCAAACAGCGGCGGATGCGTAAAGGTATGATTGCCAATTCCGTGTCCTTCTTTTTTGATTCGCTCAACTATTTCCGGAAATTGTTCTGCCTTCTTTCCAACCACAAAGAACATCGCTTTGACCCCATTTTCATCTAAGGCATCCAGAATTTGAGGAGTAGTTGAAGGATTCGGACCATCATCAAAAGTCAAAAGAACAGAAGGTGAATTTGTTTTACATACCGCTTTCAAAAAGTAATTGAATCGCATGAAAACAACACCGGCACTTAAGATGAAAAAGAAAGTAAGAAAAGCAACAAATAAGAGCAAAATCAGGTATTCACTTCGCCAGAATAGCAAGGTGCAAATCACAATGGATGTGATGAAAAACAATACATTGAGTTTATGCTTGATCATTTTTAAGTAGAATCAATCCTGTATTTTTTGAGCAACCTGTATTTACTACCAATGCGTACTTATTTGGATTCTTTTGCAACCAGTCATGCGCCATGTGTGTGCCAAAAGCTGCTGAACTAAAATACAAACCACTAAAATCCTCATACAAAATTTTCTCACCCACTAAATCGATGTCGGTATTGGTGAAAATGCGAGAAATAGTAGCAAGTCCAAGATCGTTTTTGGCGAGAAAAATTTCTATTTCTTGCTTCAAATCTACTGTTCCGAAATGCGTTGAACAGTCCAGAACAGCAACAGAACTTGCCTTTTTTACAGGACTAATGGCCATAAATGTAGCTCCAGATGTTAAATTGGATTCAGCTAGAAAAATGCTCGGTTTCAAAGAATTCAAAAACTCAATGGCTTCATCTGCGGTACCTACTAAAACATTCTCAGCACCTTCTTTGCAGCACAACATTCCATCGATCAAGGCCATTTCAAACGACAAATTGTTTTGGGTATGCGTCATGTTATAGGAATGATTCCCTAAATCCAACGATATTTGACCAGCTATTGTGTTGTGTGTAGATTGAATAAAAGACGTTGGCGATAACACATCCCCTTCGACCGTATTAATTACTTTGAGAAATTTTTCCGTATCGGTCAAACAGCCCAAAGCTGTACCAACAGAAATCGCGTCAAAAGGTTTTCCAACTTCTTTCTCGCATTCCTTTGCTGCGGCGATGCCCATGCGTAAAACAGGACTCAATCGACGAAGCGCTACGGGAGAAATATATTCCTTGTAATCCGGAGATTTCAATACAGACTCCTCTGAAATAGGTTCCAAATTTTCATTGACATCTTCCGACCGAAAGGAATTTTGATGTGTAATGGAGGAAATGGCGTGAATGTAAAACATACCTATATTTTTGAGATAATGAGTGTAGAATTGTTTCCGCCAAAACCAAAAGAATTGGATAGGACATGTTGAATATCAACATTTTCTTGAACTGTTTTTACTGGTGTCAAACCTGTTTCTTCGATCGGTGTAACATGATTCAAATTCGGAAATAAAGTGCGATGCTGAATAGAAAGTAGGGCAATAACAGCCTCAATTCCTCCACAAGCGGCCAAAGTATGACCCGTATACGCTTTTGTAGAACTGAAAGCGGGTACTTTCCCATCAAAAACAGTAAGAAAGGCTTTTGACTCCGACAAATCATTGTTCGGTGTAGCCGTTCCGTGTGCATTGATGTAATCAATTTCCTCGGGTTGTAAATTCGCTACTTGCAAGGCTTTTCTCATGGCCAAGACCGCACCAAAACCTTCTGGAGAAGAAGCAGTTTGATGGAAGGCATCCGAAGCATTGCTCCAACCCGACAGTTTGGCAAGCGCTTGCTTGTTCGTTTTTTTCATCGATTCTGCTGATTCGATTACCAAAAATCCAGCCCCCTCGCCTAAATTCAAACCCTTGCGGGATTCATCAAAGGGGCGACAAAAATCTGTATCAAAAATCATTAAGGAACGAAAGCCTGAAATGGTAAAATTGGTCATGCAATCGGTACCACCGACAATCACGCGATCCAATTGACCCGTGCGAATCATGCGTGCGCCCATCATGATGGCATTTGCAGCCGATGAACAAGCTGTAGATATGGTATTTACAAAACCAGTTAATCCCAATTCCGTCGCAATTTGCTCCGTGGTGGTTCCACTTGGGTGATGCAAGTACATTACGGGATTGGATTTTTCTCCGTTATATTCTGTTTTGTATTCTTCTTCACTGACATCCATTCCGCCGACTGAAGTTCCCGAAATCAATCCTGTACGCACATCTGAACGAAATTCGTGCCCGGCGAAAGCTTCTTTTGCCGCAATCATGCCCAAAAGTGCCGTTCTCGAGCCAACGGTTTTCAATCCAAAAGTTTGCATTAATTCAGCATTGCTGGAATGAATTTCACCTACTTTAAACCGTTCCGTGTGTTTTTTTTTCCCTTGTTGGATTGCCGACTTTTCAGTCAATAAGGTAGCGTAGGTTTCTTCGACATTTTTACCAATCGATGAAATCACTCCATATCCTGTGATAAAAATGTCCATGTTTATTTTTGATTTTTTTCAATAAAATCAGCCAAAGAATTCAAGGAATGAAAAATTTCTCTTGCTCCATTTGGATCTTCAATTTTGATGCCGTATTGGGAATCCAAAAGGACGATAAATTCCAAAGCATCGATAGAATCCAAACCCAATCCATTTTCTCCAAAAAGAGGCGCATCCTCCACGATATCCGCTGGGGTTAAATCTTCCAAATTCAATTGCTCGATAATCTGAACTTTTAATTTTTCTTTTAAACTACTCATTTCTATAGGTATTAAGTATATTTTCAATTTCGTTGGTCACATTCTTATTTTCAGATTGGGAAACTAAAAATAGGAAACATTCTTCATTTTCTTCCGTCTTGTTGCTCATCCAGCCACACAAACAATATTTATTTCCACGGGCGAAAGACATTTCCATTTGCTCCACGTAAAATTTGGTCTGAAAATCGGGTAAAATAAAAAATGTATTTTCACCATACCATTTGTGCTTGATGGCCAATTCTCCCGTAACAATGTTTGGCAAAGTATATACAAACAGCGACGGACTTGCATTTTCTTTGAGTTCGTAACTATCGATAAACTTTAAATCCGTTTGCTTACTCGATTCATCGTTGGCAAAAATCAATTGAAGTTGATCTTCCAATTCTGGTTTTTCAGTATAATACGGAGTTAGAACAAAATCGGCCAAAAGTGCGCTTTTCGACAAAGTATCCATTTTGTAAAACTTTGGATAATTCAATTCCAGTTTTCGATACAAATCATTGAGGAAATGCACCTCCAAGTCAACACGTGTTTGTACACAGTCTCCATTGAGAAAAACTCCTTTTGAATTGACATAACTGTGTGCGACTATTTTCATCCTATTTTTCGCATTAAAAGTGCCGCGTTACCGCCTCCAAAACCGGAAGCTGTTTTTAACACGACATGTAGATCCAAATCTAGATTTTCTGATAAAACGGTCAATGGTACAGTTGTTCCCAATTTTTCAAATCCAACGCTTTTAAACAAGGTATTTTTCTCCATAGAGACCATGCACATTAATACCTCCACAATTCCTGCAGCGCCTAGAGTATGTCCAAAATTGCCTTTAAAGCTGTTAATGGGAACATTTTCCAGCCCCAAGCGATTGAAACCGATGGCTTCCATCTCATCGTTGAACAAGGTGGCTGTTCCGTGTGCGGAGATATAGTTAATTTCTTCTTTTTTGCTATTCGATCGATCCAAGGTCTTGTTAACGACTCTGACCAATCCTTCTCCCGTCCGGGAAGGGCCGGAAATATGATTCGCATCATTGGATGACGCACCGCCCAAATATTCAACTGAAAAGTCTGCCCCACCTTTGTTCGAAACGACAATGGCTCCGCACGCTTCACCCAGGGATACGCCTTTTCGATTCTCATCAAATGGCAGACAAGGTTCATCGCTCAGTGCTCGCAAACTTTGGAAACCGTTAATAACAAAGTCATTGAGCACATCAATTCCAATCACGACCACCTCATCAAACGTACCCATTTGTATGTAATCTGCGGCTAAATTAATGGCCAAGACACCGGAAATACAGGCATTCGATAAAATGATTGTTTCGTTTGGATTCTGAAATTTTTCAGAAATGATTCGTCTAGAGGAAGCAAAGGAATCTGCGTCAACCTCCTCCATGTTGGCTTTGGTCGTGCTTAAAATAATGGCGGTTTTCGGCGATTGAAGTAAAGCTGTAGAAACGTTCACCAACAAATCATCACAAATTTTTGACAACAAGGTATTGTAACGATTTTCAGTTAGCCAAGGGATTTTTGATAAATACAAGGCCGCACCATCAAAACCTTCTTCCTTTTGCAACTGGATCCCCGATTCATGGTGCAACAACGCATTGAAATGACTTCCGATATCATTTCCCAAAGGGGAAATCAATGCGCCATATTTCAAATAAATTTTCACGATTCTCTCCAGTTTTGATTGGACTCCCAAACTTCATAAAAAGCGGGTTTAATCATTTCCAAACTTCGATCCGCCACATTCATAAAAACTTGCATCGTTTTGCCGATGGCAGCGATTTTATCGGTGGTCATATTCGTTACTTCGTAGCGAAATACAATCTTCGCAGCACTGTGTTTTTCCAAAATCACTTTTACAAGAACTTTATCTCCATAAAAAACACTTGCCTTGTGGTTGATTTCTGATTTCACAATCGGAGTATAATAGCCTTGTTTGAATACATCCAAATATTCCATACCATGATCCGCTCCGAATTTTTCACGGCCATCTTCGAAAAACTTTAAATAGTTTCCGTGCCAAACAACGCCCATCGCATCGGTTTCACTAAAACGAACGAGTAATTCAATTGATGATTCTAAAATTTTCATGCCAAAACGATTTTCATTTGACATCGAACGATTTCTTTTCCATTGGAACTAGCGGTGCCCTCAATCAAGTGAATGGTTTCAAAAGAACTTAAAATGTTCACACGCGTTTCTACTTGAGCCTTTACGCCTATTTCTGCTAAGACTTCCAATTTGGTAACAGCTCCGATGAAACCCAATTTCGCCTCACCTTCTTTGATTAAACTATTCAGATACCCGAAACCTGCGGCACACGTTTGAGCGATATTTTCAACTAAAGCGGATTCTGACAGGAGATTTTCTTCCAAAAAAAGGTTGTTCTCTTGAATTTCAAAGGAACTTAAAAACCCTGATTCATCCGCTGACTTCAAGCCGTCAACCATGATAAACGGCTCTCGTTGAGGAATGTATTTTTTTATTTCTGATTTTTCAATTAACATAGTAATCGTAAAAATTAAACCATTGCGTTGGGTTATCTTTCACCATCTGTTCCAACTTAGAAACGAATGCAGATGCAATTTGTTCTGGACTTTCGCTTTGGTATAGTAAATTCGTTGCACACAAATTGTAATGTGTTTTTTCGCCTTTAACGGCAAATACAAAGGTAATAGGAACTTTAAACTTGTGTGCCATAATAAATGGCCCGGATGGAAATTCTGCTTTTCCTTCCAAAAATGGCAAAACATAAGACTTTTGATTCGGCATGGTGCGGTCCGCGTGCAAGGCAATCAATTCATTTCGTTTCAAGGCTTGATGAATTAAAATCAAATGCGACAGGTCTTTTTTTAAGGGAATCAAATTGAATTTGGCTTCTTCTGTTTCGCTTGAAATGTAGGACTTAATTTTCTCCACCTCATCGTCTAGCATTAAGATATTTATTTTATTGGTAATCCGTTCGCCAATTAAATTCCCCGCATTTTCCCAATTGCCAACATGACCTGAAAATAAAAAACCTCCTTTTCCCGCCTCTTTCATTTCGATCAAAGCTTCTTCATTTTCAAAACTGTGGGAGTAAAACTTTTTCTTCGTGGTTTTCAAGGCAATTCGATCAATTAAAATTCGACCGAATAGATTGAAATTTTTGGTGGCTGTCCAAATGGCTTTTGGCTTAGAATAATGAAATCCTTTTTGATAAAAACGGACCAATGCATTTCTTTGTTTTCTGGCGAACAAAACAAAATAAGTTGCCACAAACAAGCAGAAAAAATAGGAAAACCAAATTCCAAAAAACTTAATGCAGAAGACGAAAAACTTGTATCCCCAAAGCGAACCTTTCGTTTTACCGTCCCATTTTTTTTCCATGTGGATTAGGCCGCCTTTAGTTTTTGCTCTACTAAATCGTAAAAATCGCTAAAAGTATCGATGGTTTTAAAATCTTCCGCTGTGGGTTTAAAACCCAAGTTTTCTTCCATAAGCACGACAAGGTCAACATAATCCAAGCTATCCAAGTCTAACGTTTCCCGTAAACTTTTCTCATCTTGAATGTCATTCATATCGATTTCAAATTCTTCTGAAAGAAATCGTTTCGTTGTACTTATTATTTCTGATCGTTCCATATTTTAATAAAGCAAAATTAAGGAATATATTTTTTAATTATTAAGGATGAATTGGTTCCTCCAAAACCAAATGAATTGGACAAAAAGCAATCAATGTTTTTTTCTGTGTATTCTGGAACAATGTTAATTCTTTTGGAATCCTCATCCGGATTTTCAAAATTGATATTGGGAGCGATAAAATTATTGTTCATCATAAGCGTGGAATAAACCACTTCGCTGGCTCCTGCCATCCAACATTCATGTCCGGTCATTGATTTTGTCGAACTAACCGGGATTTTGGATCCAAACACATCTGCAATCGCTTGTGCTTCTGTGGCATCACCAATAGGCGTCGATGTAGCATGAGCGTTGATATAATCGATATCTTGAGGTGTTAGTCCTGCTTGTTTCAATGACATGTTGAGCGATCGGTGTTGCCCGTCTAAATTTGGATTGGAAATATGATCTCCATTGGATGAAAATCCATATCCAACAATTTCTCCTAGAATGGGTGCATTGCGTTTTAAAGCCGATTCCAACGATTCAATAATCACGGTTGCTGCTCCTCCAGAAGGCACCAAGCCATCTCGATCTCGGTCGAAAGGTCGACTTGCTTTTCCGGGTGCATCATGTCGTATTGAAAACGCGCCCAAGCCATCAAAACTGCCCATGGCGTAAACGTTTATTTCTTGACCTCCACCACAGATAACACGTTCTTGTAAACCTTGCTTGATCAACAAATAACCCATTCCAATAGAATGTGAACCTGAAGCACAAGCCGCGGACATGGTAATATTAATTCCTTTCAACTTGTATATAGTTGAAAGGTTCATATTGATGGTGCAATTCATGTTTTGAAAAATATCCCCACTACCGATTAAAGTTGTGTCTTTTCTTTCGCGCACTTTATCAATGGTTTCAATCACTGCTCCAGCGGTGGAATCATTGCCATAAATAATGCCTGTTTCATTTTTTTCCAGGAAATCGACATCCAATTTTGCATACTCCAACGCTTCTTTCGTTGCCATATAGGCAAACATGGCAGGCTGGTGCATACCAATTCGTTCTCTTCTGGATAGAAATGGTTTCAAATCAGGATCCTTTACAAATCCCGTCAAGCAGGAACGATAACCAAATTCCTTCCGCGCTTGATCGTATAGAATGCCGCTTTTTCCCTGTTGAAGAGAATCCAGTACTTCATTTAAATTTTCCCCTATGCAAGAGTAAATTCCAATTCCTGTTATGACTACACGATGTTCCATACCTTACGCGTAAATTCCCCCGTTTATATTGATTACTTCACCTGTAATGTACGCTGCCTTTTGAGAAGCTAAGAAACTCGCTAAATACGCTACTTCTTCTGCTTTTCCAAACCGATTGGCCGGCACCATTTTTTTTAATTCTGCCTCATCCAAGTCACTGGTCATATCTGAAACAATGAATCCAGGAGCAATTGCATTCACCGTAATGTTTCTTTTCGCTACTTCTTGTGACAAGGCTTTGGTAGAAGCAATCATCGCACCTTTCGCTGCTGAATAATTCGTTTGCCCCGGCACACCTTTTAAACCACTCAAAGAAGCGATATTGATGATTCTACCTGTTCTAGCTCGTAACATTTTAGGCAAAACAGCTTGTGTACAATTGTACATTCCTTTTACCGAGGTATTGATTACATCATCCCAGTCTTTTTCAGAAACCCAAGGAAATAAATTATCTCTTGTTATTCCAGCATTGTTTACCAATACTTCAATATTTTTATCTGGATTATTTTCAATCCATGCACCTACGGTTTTCAAAACCTCTTCGTTGTTTTTCACATCAAAACGCATCAATTCCGCAGACCCACCTTGTTCTTCAATAGCTTTCAATGTTTCCAACGCAGCCTCTTTGTTTGAAGAATAATTGATCAATATATGAAGGTTCTCATCTTTGGATAATTGCAAAGCGATCGCACGTCCAATTCCTCTTGAGGACCCTGTGATTAATGCACTTTTCATAATTCTACAGACTTTTGGCTTAAGGTATCGATAATATTACGAATATTTTCAAATTGTGGAACATCTTCTGTAATCATTGGCGCCACATTTCGAATCATTTTGTATACCTCCAGCGTTTTTGGCGACAATTTTATTCGTTTTTCTTCACCCAACAAATCAATCGCTTGGCAAACTGCCATCATGTGAATCGCCATTACTTGGAATCCATTGTTGATTACTTTTCTTGTAATGACAGCACTATTAGTCCCCATACTCACAATGTCTTGATTGTCATTGTTATTGGAAATACTGTGCACGTACATTGGGTTCGAAAGCATTTGATTTTCTGCTGTTGTGGACGTTGCTGTAAATTGCATTCCTTGAATTCCGAAATTCAACCCAAGCACTCCTTGATTTAAAAAGGCCGGGAATTGTTCGTTCATTTTGCTGTTCAACAAGTAATTCAATTGTCGTTCAGCTAGCATCGTCATTTTCGTTACCACCAATTTTACTTTGTCCATTTCCAACGAAACGTAATCGCCATGGAAATTTCCACCGTGGTAAACATTTTGATCCTCCACACTAATGATCGGATTGTCGTTGGTAGAATTCATTTCGTTTTCAACAACGGAACGAGCGTAATCCAACGTTTCTTTCACTGGTCCTAAAATTTGAGGCACACAACGAATCGAATAATATTCTTGAATTTTCTTTTTGAATTCTACGTGTTGTAAAATATCGTTATCAGAAAACAAATCTTCTCTTTTTTTGATCATTTGGCTGTCCACCAAAAAATCGCGCATTTCTTTGGCAACATACATTTGCCCTGGATGCAATTTCACTTTGTTCAATCCTTCCGAAAAAGAATCGTCATAGGATTCCATGATTTCGTTGATGATGGTCGACGAAACGATACCCCAATTCAACAAGCGATACGCATAAATCAAGTTAACGGCGCCAATCCCTGTCATACAGGAAGTTCCGTTCATCAATCCCAAACCATCGCGCAATTGAATTTTCAACGGTTGTAATCCGATTTCACTCAACACTTCAGCAGTAGGTCGTCGAACACCTTGGTAACGCACATAACCTTCGCCAATTAGATTCAGTGCTAAATGAGCCAATTGCACTAAATCTCCACTCGCTCCTACGCCACCGTGTTCGTAAATTTCTGGATAAATCTCGTGTTTCAAAAAGGCGGTTAATTGCTCCACCACCTCAAAACTTATGCCTGAATTTCCTTGTAAAAAATTGTTCAAACGTGCCACGACAACTGCTCTAACACTCTCATCATCGAGTACATTACCCGTTCCAGAAGAATGGCTTCGGATTAAGTTGTACTGCAAATGATTCAATTTGTCGTCATCAATTTTAAATTGCGCCATTGGCCCAAATCCCGTGTTGATGCCGTAAATTATTTTGTCTTTTGAGAAATCCGTTAGGAAATTAAAAGATTCGTGAAGTTGATCTTTAACATCCTTGTTCAAGAGTAACGGTTTGCGGTAAATTGCAAACTGCTCTATGTCGGACAAATCCATTTTATACATGGTCAAAAATTGTTATTTATACTGGTTTTTAAAATACGCCTTTTTACGGAATTTTCACTTCCAAAATGGTATGAAAGGCATTGGTATGCAGGTGATGCTCGTTCACACAAATTAACCCCGCTTTTTCGATAATATATTTCATTACGCTGGAAGAATACATTTTACTGTTTCCGTTTGCCATCGCTGTAAAATAAACTGATGTAGCCACCAAACTGTATTTTGCAGCTGGGTATTTTTGATCATCAATGAAAGTTTCCATGATGAAAATCGTTGCATCTTTTGATGCGTTCTTTTTAATTTTCAAGAATATGGCCTCAATTTCTTTTTCACTGAAACAATCCAAAAATTGACTCATCCAGTACACGTCGGCTCCTGCTGGAATTTCCGACTCTGGTTTCAACATGTCCACATGGAAATATTCCACGCGATCTTTGCTTTCTGGAAGGGCATCGATATTTGCTTTCGCCACTTTCAATTGACCGGGTAAATCGAATATTTTAACGCGCACTTCTGGATCGTACTTGGTACTGGCCATTGCCCATTTCCCTGTATTCCCACCAATATCAAATATGGTTTTTGGTTGATACTGGAAAATAATTTTCAAGGCTTCATTAAATGAATTGTCTGAATAATGGTGGTCAAAATCAAACCAAGATTTTTTCACGGGTGCTGGCAATTGAGAAAGTCCTTCATACAAGGTTGGCCAGTTTCCAAAAACACTCAATCCAGCCGGACGATTTTCTTGAATGGATTCTTTCAACTGAAAAAGACCTTGGTAACAGACGTCTTGCGTAAAGTAGAAATTGACTTTCGTCATTTCATCTCGAAGCAAGAAATAACCAATTTTCGTCAATTGGTATTTGCCTTCTGATTTTAATTCCACCACCTCAGCGGCTTCGGCCATTTCAAGCAAAACAGTTACTCCGTATTTAGAGACTTTTGTTTGATCAGCAATTTCTTGAATCGTTAACCCTTGGTTCTGCTCATTCATCGCTTCCATAATGCCCAATTCGAGCATGGTGTAAACCGTTTGAAATACAAATGGACTAAAGGCAATTTTTTGAGCTTCGTATAGTGCGTTAATAGCTTTCATTCAATCGAATTAGAAATTAATTCTGTGTTAAATTCAGTGGATAAATCTTACCCAAATGAGGGCAAAGATAAGTTTTTATAATGAAAATCTGCAAGGAAAAAGAATCTTAAGAAAACAATCTTATGCCCTCAGATGTTGTGTCATTTTGTTACTTTTGACCTATATGATTGAAAAGCATTTCGACGTTATAATCATTGGGGCTGGAGTTAGTGGTTTAACAGCAGCTGCTTTGCTCACAAAATCAGGGTTAAAAGTCTGCGTTTTAGAGCGTCATTATTTAATCGGTGGATACCTTCAAGGTTTTGACAGAAAGGGATTTACCTTCGACACGGCGATCCATTGGTTGAATCAATGCGGTGAAAATGGCACAGTTACCAAGGTTTTTGAATATCTCGGCGATGATTTCCCGAAACCAATTACGATGAAAACCATTCACAGGCATGTGAACAAAGGATATTATTACACCCTTAGCAACAATCCTGATGAGTTAAAGAAAAAACTCATTGAAGATTTCCCGCACGAAACAAAAGGAATTGAAAAATTCTTCAAGGCCGCAAAAACGGTAGCGAAAGTATCCGATAATTTCCCTCAATTTTTCCTTTCTTATGAGACCGTTTCAGGTTTTCAAAAGATGTTTTACAAATTGAAACAATTGCGAATCATCTACCCTTTGATTCAATATGCTTTGTACGGCGGTGAAGAAGGTGTTCAAAAAGGTTTGAAAAAGTTTTTTAAAGACGAAAAACTATTGGAATTATTTTGTTCGGAAATCGATTTGCTCTCTTGCCTCTTCCCAATTGCTTGGGCATACAACAAAGATTACCAAAATCCGCCCATCGGTGGAAGCAAAGTCATTCCGATTTGGTTGGAAGAAAAGATTCTTTCGTATGGCAACGGCTCCGAAATTCTATTGAGTGCGGAAGTGACGAAAATTGACATTGAAAACAATACTTTCAAAGGCGTTACCTACAAAAAGCGTCACAAAGAGTACCATTTATCTGCCACGCATTTAATTGCCGCTTGTGATATTGATACTGTCTATAAAAAACTATTACCTCCCGATGCCGTTCCTGAAAAGTTGAAACTGAAGATGGACAATTCAGAATTGTATAGTTCATCGTTAACGATTTCTGTGGCATTGGATTGCACAGCTGAAAGTCTAGGTTTCGAAGATGTAATGTTGTATCTCTACAATGAGGAAACTTCTCGCATGGAACATAGTTCAGGCGACCCGCACAAATCTTTCATCAGTATTTTGGCACCAACCGTTCGAGATAAAACTTTGGCGCCTGAAAATCAAGGAACCTTAAACATTTTTGTGCCTGCTTGGATGAATTACAAAGAAAACTGGAAAACATCCCTCAATGAAAAAGGGGAATATGTGCGCACAGCTGAATACAACCAGCTAAAAGACGAATTTGCACAAATCATTTTTGAACGAATTGAAAAAGAAGCTTGTCCGGGTTTAAGGAAACACATACTATTCTATGAAGTTGCTACACCTGTAACGTATCATCGCTACACACACAACAGAGACGGATCCATGATGGGAACACGTCCTGGACGCGCCAACATGCAATCAGGCGTTGCACATTACAAATCACCGGTAAAAAATCTGTTGATTGGCGGACATTGGGCGGAACTAGGCGGTGGCGTACCTATCGCAGTAAAAGCGGCCTACAATGCAACGTTGATGGTTTTGAAGGACAAGAAAAAATCAGAATACAAAAAACTTTCCAAGTATCCGAAAACCTGGATGTAATACTATTTGAAGTCACGTTAATCAGTTTGAATAAAAGTAAATGGGCAAATTATTTTCAGCTATTGTTCGTTTTTTCGTAGCAAAACCAGTTTTCTTTCTGCTTTTGTTACTCGGCATTTTATCTACCTTGGTGGTTGGGTTAACGCGCTTGAACATCGATGAGGATTTGTACTCCGTTTTCCCTAAAAGCGAACAATACCAACGTTTCAACTCCATCATTCAAGAAAATTCCTTGAACAAACAAATCGTCTTTTCCATTGACGCGAATCAGGATGCCAACCAGTTAGAAGAAAATCTTTCTAGTATTGAAAATAAAATCGATGATCTTTTTAACGCTCGAATCAAAGATGTACAGATTTACAGAAATGTAAATGAGAAAAAACTTGTTGGTTATCTGCAAAAATCGTTTGTATTATCCGCTTCGGATCAGGATTATGCTGAAATTGAAAACAAAATAACGCCCAATGCAATTGATGCTGCTTTAAAAAGAGATGCCGATAAATTAGAAGGCACCAACGGTTTTTTTTTAAAAGGCATTGTAGCGCTCGATCCTTTGGGATTGACGTCCAAACAACTTGAAAAAGCCAAACCCGAAGAAGGCAAAGGATCCTATCTCGTGAAAGACGGCTTGGTGTATACCCAAGATGAAAAATCCATTCTTTTTTTCGCTACACTCGCACTCGATTCAAAAGACATGGTGGCTTTGGCCAATCTAAACGAAGACCTAACGAAATTCAAAACACAAATCAATTCTGAACTCCCGATTCATTTCGATTATTTCGGCACCTTTCAAATCGCCGTTGAAAATGCGCAACAAGTGAAAGCCGATACCTACCTCACCTCCTTTCTCAGCATTGCACTGATTGTGTTGTTGCTGATTGTGTATTACCGTAGTTTCTTTGCGCCTGTTTTTTTCATCTTACCTGCCGTTTTTGGCGTTCTTTGCGGAATGGGAATGGTGGGTTGGTTGCAACCGTCCATCAGCGCCATATCTTTGGCCACGGCTTCCGTATTGTTGGGTATTGTTTTGGATTATTCCTTTCATTTTTTCACGCATTACAAACATTCTGGTGACATTCGGAAAACCATAGAAGAAATTTCCGCACCCATGGTCATCGGGAGTTTCACCACAGTTGCAGCTTTGGGTGCCTTGCTCTTTGCTGATTCAGTGATTCTTCAAAATTTTGGATTGATAGCCTTGTTTACGTTATTAGGCTCCGTCCTTTTTACACTTTTAATTCAACCGACACTTTTCATCTTACTCAGAGTAAAACTTCCTTTTTCTGAAAATACATCCGGCACTAAAAAAGTACCAAAAATTCTACTACGACTCGGAATTTTAGCGGTTGTAGCTTTTACTGCCATTTCATTACTTCGTGGTTTCGATGCTTTTTTCGATGCAGACATCAACAACTTATCCTTTCATTCGGAAGAACTAAAGAGAAAGGAAGCTTTTTACACGGGAATTCAACCTGAAAAAGACAAGAAATTTTATGTAATCGCTACTTCTTCTTCCCTGGAAGAAGCCAAAAAAATCAATGCTGCCATTTATGATTCCTTGAGTCATTACAGAAAAGAATTAAAAATTTCAGAGTTAATTTCCACGGCTCCTTATTTACCTTCGCAGCAACGAATTAAAGAACAAACCCAAAAATGGCAAGACTTTTGGCTAACGAGAAAAGAGAAGGTTTTAGCACAAATCAGCCAGTCTTCCCCTTCCAATAACTTTTCACCAACTGCTTTTACACCCTTTTCCGATTGGATTTCAGCAAACGATTTCGATACCGCAGTGGGTGAAGAATTGATGACGGAAATTGGTTTGTCTAAATTTGCGTATACCGCCAACGGAAACCAATCATACATTACCAGTATCGTTATTGGCCGAAGTGAATTGATGGCATGTAAAAAAGCCTTGCATCAAATTGATGGCGCTTTCATTCTCGATCTATCTGAAATCACTGAAGTCATGCTGAATTCAGTGCAAAATGACTTCAATTTCTTATTGATCTTTTCGGCCTTACTGGTTTTCATTACACTTATCATTATCTATGGTCGAATTGAATTGGCCTTGTTTGCCTTTTTCCCGATGCTTTTGGCTTGGATTTGGATACTAGGCATCACCAGTATTTTCGACATCAAGTTCAACTTTGTAAACATTATCATTGCCACATTTATCTTTGGTTTGGGGGATGACTTCAGTATTTTCACAACCGACGGACTCATACAACAATACAAAACAGGCAGCGATTCCTATAAATCCTATCGATCTGCGATTCTCCTTTCAGGTTTAACGACTTTGGTGGGTACAGGTGTTTTGATTTTTGCAAAACATCCAGCAATTCATTCCATTGCGTTAATTAGCATCGTGGGGATTTCTACTATTCTACTTATCACCTTGTTTGTTCAACCCTATTTGTTCCGTCTTTTTGTATTAAATCGAACGGAGAAGAAAAAAGCACCGATTACATTTTTCACATGGGTCTACAGTCTGTTCCTTTTCGCCTATTTCTTCATAGGAAGTTTATTTTTGACGATTCTGGTCGTTTTTATTTTGTTTCCTCTTCCCATCAAAAAAACGAAAAAGAGGGCGTTTTTGAATTTCTTGATTTCCAAATTGGCTAAATCCACCATTTACGCTGGTTTTCAGGTGAAAAAAGAAGTCTACATCGACAAGATTGATTTCGACGAACCAAAAATAATCGTCGCCAATCATAGTTCCTTCCTCGACATTCTATTGGTTTTAATGATTCATCCTAAAACGGTGATCATGGTCAAAAGCTGGGTTTATAATTCCCCCGTGTTTGGATTGTTCATTCGGTATGCCGGTTTTCCATTTGCGAAAGAAGGAGCATCGGATAATTTAGAACAAATCAAGGCTCGCTTGAGCGAAGGCTATTCGATCGTGATTTTTCCAGAGGGAACAAGAAGCATAAATGGAGAAATGAATCGATTTCACAAGGGCGCTTTTCACATCGCCGAAGAGTTGAAAATAGCCATTCAACCTTTGTTGCTGATCGGTGTTCATGAAGTGAATCCCAAAAATGACATTTTGATCAACCGTGGGAAAATCATTGTTCAAGCAATGGATTCCGTTCCCTACAACCCAGAAATGAACTACTCCGCTGCGAGTAAAGCTATTAAAGCAAAGATGCTTTCGGGTATGTTGGAAGCAAAAAAAGAACATGCGGGAACCGACTTTTGGGGACCCATTCTTCAAAAAAATTATGTTTTGAAAGGCCCCATTTTAGAATGGTATGTGCGTATAAAATGGTTTTTGGAAAAAAAGAATTTCGCCCAATACGATGCTTTGATTGGCAATCGAAAAGTGATCTATGATTTTGGCTGTGGATATGGATATTTGAGTTATTTCCTGCATTATCGCGATAAAAGTAGATTGATTACCAGTGTTGACTATGACCAGGAAAAAATTGCCGTTGCACAAGCCATTCCGTTAAAAAGTGAAAACCTCACCTTTGTAGCCGGTGATATTCGTGAAATTCCGATTGAAAAGTGTGACGTAATTTTCTTAAATGATGTGCTTCACTACTTGCCCAAAAGTGATCAAGATATCTTTCTGCAAAAAAGCATCGACCAATTAAATGCGAATGGCATCCTTCTGCTTCGAGATGGTTTGCAAGACAATGAAAAATCGCATAAAATGACAAAATTCACTGAGTTTCTGTCGACGAAGGTTTTCGGATTCAACAAATCAGAAAATCCAATGGAATTCATTTCCATTGTAGATATACGCGAATTTGCCGAAAAAAACAATTTAGAATTAGAAATTACAAAACATTCGAACACCACCTCTAATGTTTTATTTACTTTGCAAAAGCGCAAATTAAATGACTGAGAACAAAAAATATGACTTCATAATTGTTGGCAGTGGAATGGGAGGATTGACCTCTGCCGTTCTATTGGCAAAAAACAATTATTCTGTTTTAGTACTTGAAAAAAATCATCAAATCGGCGGTGCTTTGCAGGTATTTAGTCGCGACAAATGTGTTTTCGATACTGGCGTGCATTACATCGGTGGATTAGACAAAGGTGAAAATTTAAATTTACTCTTCAAGTATTTGGGCATTTTGGACAAGCTTCACATGAAAGCGCTGGACAGAGATGCGTTTGACAAAATTAGGTTGCCGAATGGGGAAACCTATTCGCATGCGCAAGGATATGACCAATTTCAAGAAAAATTATTGGAGTCATTTCCAAAAGAAGCGAAAGCTATTGAACTCTTTTGCGCTAAAATTCGTGAAATTTGCGACTATTTCCCCTTGTACAATTTAAAATTGCACGCTGGAAAAAACTACCTGAACTCACCGGAAATATTAGAGTTAGGGGCTTGGGATTTTGTAGCGAGTATTACCCAAGATGAAAATCTTCGGATGGTACTTTTGGGATCGGGTATGTTGTATGCTGGCGATCGAAATACCACACCCTTGTATGTCGTTGCCTTGATCTTAAATAGCTACCTCAAAGGTAGTTACCGAATGCTGGACGGCGGTTCACAAATTGCCAAATTACTTTCCAAGGAATTACACAAATACGGTAGCGATATTTTGAAGCACAAAGAAGTAATCAAAGCTACTTATACCACCAACAAAGAACTGAATTCTGTTATTTGTTCTGATGGGTCTGAATATTTCGCAAATCATTTCATTTCGAATATGCATCCGGCCCTTACCATAGATGTTTTTGGACCAAAACATTTTAGAAAAGCATACAGAAATCGAATTTCCAAATTAGAAAATACAGTTTCATCGTTCATGGTCTATTTTTCGTTACACGAAAAATCGTTTCCTTATTTGAATCACAATATCTACGAGCATTTCACGGATGAATTTTGGAATGATACGCATTATTCATCCGAAACTTGGCCACAAACTTTGTATGTCTGTACACCTGCTTCTTCCAAATCCCTGGAATATGCTGAGTCGATTTGTGTGATGGCTTATATGTCCATCGATGAAGTAAAAGAATGGGAACAAACCATCAATACAAGAATCAATCCTTCTGAAAGAACAGAGGCGTATCAAGCTTTTAAAAAATTCCAAGAAGAAAAAATCCTACAACGCATGGAATCGCGCTATGAAGGGTTTAGAAAAATCATAAAAAATACGTACAGTTCATCGCCCTTAACCTATAAAGATTACTTAGGAACTCCTGAAGGTTCTCTCTATGGAATCATGAAAAATTTCAAAAATCCAACGGCCACTTCGATAAATTCCAAAACAAAGATTCCAAATTTGTATTTAACTGGTCAAAATATTATTTTTCACGGTATCTTAGGGGCGGCAATTGGAGCATTTGTAACCTGCTTCAACTTTTTGGAGCCCAAAGATATAATTGACAAAATCAACGAGTATGACAACTAATTTCGACATCATTGTGATTGGTGCTGGCCCAGCTGGAACCATTGCAGCGTGTAAGCTTATGCAAGAAGGCTTCACTGTAAAAATATTGGAAAAAATGGAATTTCCAAGGTTCGTAATTGGAGAAAGTCTACTCCCACATTGCATGGACTATTTGGATGAATTGGGTTTGTTGAAATGCATCGAAGACTTAAAATTCCAAGTAAAATCAGGTGCTTGTTTTTATCAGAATGAAAAGATTTGTGATTTCCGTTTTGATAAACAATTTACGGAACCTAGTTGGAAATATACTTACCAGGTAAAACGAGCTGATTTTGATTTGGCTTTAGCGAAAGAAACAGAGAAAAAAGGCGCTGACTTGGAATTTAACGCCGAAGTGTTGAAGGTAACAACCAGTCCAACGATTCAAACGCTTCAATACCGTGATGTCGATCAAGCTGAACATACTTTGACTTGCCGATACGTTGTGGATGCAAGTGGTTACGGAAGAGTTTTGCCAAGAATGTTTGATTTGGAAGTTCCGGTTCCTTCTCCTCCTAGAAGTGCTATTTTCTCCCATTTGGACGATAGTAATCGAACGGAAATTGCGGGGAACAATATATTTGTGCATTCCTTCAACAACAATACCTCTTGGATTTGGTGTATTCCTTTTTCGGATGGGACTTGTTCCGTTGGTGTTGTAGGAAACACCGATTTTGTAAACGAATGTGCTGAAAACAATGGTCAGAAATACAAAGACTTGGTAAGTTCATTCCCGGGGCTACACGACCGTTTTGTAAAAACTGAATACAAATTTGACCCGAGAATGGTGACGAACTATTCCGTTTCTGTGAAACAATTATACGGCGAAGGCTATATACTTTGTGGGAATAGCACAGAATTTTTGGACCCAATTTTCAGTTCAGGTGTTACCTTGGCTGTTTCTTCCGGTTACAAAGCCGCCAATATAGTCGCTGAACACTTGAAAGGCAATGCCGTGAATTTTGAAGATTACAGCATTGAATTACAAAAAGGAATTGAGGTATTCAGAAGTTATGTTGACGGATGGTACGATGGTTCTTTGCAAAACATTTTCTTTTCTGAGAATACGAACGAAGACTTCAAAAAACAAATTTGCTCCGTATTAGCGGGATATATTTGGGATGAAACGAATCCATTTGTTCGCAAACACACAACGATCTTAAAAACATTGAATCACGTTGTAACGATGTAGTCGAAATAGAATGAAACGAAAAAAGGATGAATTCAATGAATTCATCCTTTTTTTTGTGTCTTGTCAGAAATTATTTAATTCCCAATTCCTTTTTCCAAGCTTTGTATTTTTTATCTTTGATTGCTTCAATTACACCAAAATAAGATTTGGCCCAAAAGTTTCTCAAACCAAATCCACCCGGAACAGTGTTAAACACATCGTACAACAAGATCTCATTGGTTTTCATGTTGATGGCCACGAAATGATAACGAGCGGTCTCCGCCGTCTTATTTAGCGATTCTGCAATAAACAACATACCAATTCCCTCTTTTTCACCGAAATTGTATTTTTTGATAAATCGTTGAATATCTTCTTTGGTGTAATTTGGGGTTTCTTCGCCTTCAAGCGTACCAAGATCTGCTTTCGCATTGATTTTTGTGATTGGCTCAATGTTCATTTCAACTTTTTCTTTGCGAACCATGCCAGCCACATCATATTTTGGTTCATTCAAAATCAATTGATTCCATCCCGGAAAATATTTGTCTCGAATCAATTGAGGTCCAGTAGCGCCAGCTTCTTGAAATTGGCTAAAAGAACCAATTAATTTTACATGCGAGAAGTCGATTCCCAACCATGAAATTTTTACGTCTGATTTTGATAACAAATCGGCCGCAGTTTGTGCTTTCGATCCAAAAGATAAAACAGTTAGGAAAGCTGTGAATAAAAGATACTTTTTCATATCGATCGTATATTTAGTTAAACAAAAATAATTTTCTCTGGTTTGCGCAAATTTTTCTTGTAGACTTGCGCTTGGATTTTTTCCAAAAGTTCAAATTCAAAATTTGGAATCACTTTCAACTTGGAATTGCATTTCAATTTCACCTCCTCTAGAATGGGTGAACCCTTCAATTTTTCATCCAAAAGAATGACCACGCGATCATTTTGAATTTCATCCTTTTCAACAATTACTTTGAAACATATAATTTCCTGAAAGGATTCGAAAACGTCAAAAATAGCCTGCGGAAAAATCGTGGTGCCTTTGAATTTTATCATTTGATTTTTCCTGCCAACAATCGGTCCCAAACGTGGCGTATTTTTCCCACAAGAACAATCCGATAGAAATCGTTTTGCGATATCTCCTGTGCGATAACGAATGAGCGGCGTTCCGGTAACTCCTAAAGTTGTAATGACGATTTCTCCTTCTTCACCATCTGGCACTTCGTTTCCATTTTCATCCAGTACTTCCAAATGCATCAACTGATCGTTTAAATGGCAGCCATTTTGAGCTTTGCACTCTGTAAAAGCCGTTGCCATTTCTGTTGAAGCATAGGTTGAAAACAAATCTACTTTCCAATCCTTGGTAATTCGAGATCCTAAGGTATTTAATTCAAAACGGTCGTCGCGCACGGATTCACCAATGCAAACGATGGATTCTACAGAACAATTCTGGTAATCGATTCCTTTGTTTTTCGCATAATTAATCAAGGTGAGGATAAAACTGGGTACAGCTATTAAGACTCTGGGGCCGTATTTTAGAATGGCATCCCACTGCAATTCGGGAACGCCAGGACCGATTCGAACCATTCCAGCTTCCAATTCTTGCACGCCAAGATAATAGGCCATTCCAGCCATAAATTGACGATCGATGGTTGTCGTCAATTGAACAACATCACCCTTTTTTACGCCTGCCAAAGCCAACGAATCTCTTTCATTGATGGCCAAACGTTTCAAATCTGAACGAGATAAATAAATCGTAACCGGAGAGCCGGTTGTGCCGGAAGTCGTTACGTAATCTGCAATTTCCGTTTTAGGAATAGAAAGGAACGCTTCATTATTTTCTGAAAGATCATCTTTGGTGGTAAAAGGAATTTTCTTCCAATCTTCCACTGACAGCGGAGTCGTGAAATCAAAATGGGCGAAAAGTCTTTTGTAAAAAGGCGAATGCTGCCAAGCATATTGCACTGCCGTCAACAAAATAGTTGAAACAACCTTTCCTTCTTGTATTAATGGTTCACTTTTGTACATTCGTTTCGTAAACTTTCAATTTCTTTTTGTACCTGCAAGGAAGACAATTCCTTCGTCAAGGCTTTTGTAAACATTTCTTTGGCTTGAATAAAGTTACCTTTTTTCTTGAAATATTTTCCTACTAGCTCATAAGTAACATACGATTCGCTGTTGTTTTTGATGAACAAGCCAATTTCATCTTTCGTCAAATTCAAAGATTTGTTTAAAATCAGAAAATCACTTATTTGCTTTTTTGTCTTTTTGAAAGCTATAAAATCGCGGTAATTTTCAGTTTCAAGAAACGGTGATGCTTTCACTTGATTGTTGATAATTCCTTTTTTCGCTTGAATGGATTTTTTTAAATCATACCCCAAGAATTTTCCCAATTGAAAATCCGAGGTGGAAACATAAAACATACTTTCCGCCGGAACGATAACAACGCTGTGATGCACAATCAATTGATTGATGGCACGAGGATTTCCCATTCCCAACGTATCTCCGTGCGGACCGTATTGATCTCGCAACAGTTCAACAATCGAAACAGGTGTCATATTTTTTTGTGTTGACAAAAGTTCCTCCACACGATTGTAGCGGTATTTGCTATCACTTTCGGCAATGTTTTGCAGATTGACTTTCGTTTCTTTGAAGGTGGACGATTGATAGTGATTGGAGCAGACTACCACATTTTCGCCATTGTCAAAAACTCCCGTTTTCGAAGGTGACTTTTCAATTAATACGGCCTTATTGTCTTTGGTCGAACCAACCATCAAAGTCTCCGAAACAAATGTATGGCGTTTTTTCGCAATCGCCAACGCTTCATCAATTGTCGAAGCATATTGTAAAATCTCACGTGCAAGCAGGGAAATAGGCATTTTTGAACTGGTCGGCAAATCTGATTTTGAAGCATTGATGGTGACGCTCAAACCTTGATCGTTCAAACCCGAAGCAACACCCGTAAATCCAGCCCATGAATAGGAAACAAAACTATGTCCTTCGGTTGGGTGAACAAACAACAATAATTTGTCTTCCGCGAATTCATCCCCCACGTAAAAATCAAAATTTCGGCCAATCATCAATTGTCCATTCTCCGTCATGTCTCCTTTCAAAGCAAAAGAAGTGCAACCAACCATGCTATAATCGTTCAATGCATGACCAATATCATGCGCTGCGTGGTAATTTAAAATACGTGTATATTTTGGCGCGATGTAATTGTATTTATCTGAAAAAGCACGAGATATTCCATAAATTTCCTGCTGATTTTCCAGTGGAATGAATTTGGGTAAATCCGCATTAAAAAAGCCGATCATTAGGCGCAAAAATTGCTGAAAAAACTTACTCGGGACAAATTGGTTGATTTGGGCTACAAAAATATCTTCTTGACGTTGCACCAATTCTTTCGCTAATTCGCCATACACCAATCCACGTTCGGAAGGATTACCCTCCACGTACATTTCCCAAATTCCGTATTCATTTTTTCTCAAGTAATTGTTTCCCAATACATAATGATTCGCCCCTACTTTTTCGCGAATTCCATTATTGGTTTCGCCCATTTTGGGAGGCTTGATGACGGAATTGAAAATTAAAAAGAAGACAAGCAGAATCAAACCGAAGGTTATCAGTTCAAAAAATATTCCTACAATTCGAAATAGGTATTTAAAAAGTATCTTTATCAAGTCATTGGTCATTTTCGATGCTACAAAGATAGTTGAAAAAAGCCTTAATTTTTGGTAAAATAAATGGTTTCTCACAGTGGATGATATTCATATTAAAACAGTTATTGGCGAAATCTGGGTTTCCTTTCGGTTGAAAGCGAAAGAAGTAAAAAAACGAGATTTTGAAAAAGCTGAAACCCACCGATTGATGCAACTATTTGGCATTGATTTGGATTCCCTTTCATACGGTCCAAAAGGCAATCCTCAACTTACAGCTGAATCTAAATTTATCTCGATCTCCCACTCAGAAGGTTGGTTTTCTGTTTATGTGGGAACGACACTTGTTGGAGTGGATATTCAAACCATTCATCCACGCATCTTAAAAGCCAAATCCTATTTTTGCAATGAACAAGATTCGCACTGGAATGAAGTACTTGATTTGCATTTAATCTGGGGTGCCAAAGAAGCGCTTTATAAAAAGATTAAAGGCGAAACGGATGATTTAGCAAAAGACGTAACTATTCTTGAAATTAATCATGCTAACAACTTGATTATTGCACAGTGTAAGAATCAAAATGAAAAATTAGCCTTTCGCTTGCTTGAAAAAACCGTATTGGTCTTCACACTTGATTAGTCGCGAAGGAAACTTCTTCCTTTAAAACCTGACATCAATCAGTTTTTAAGCCAAGTCTTTCTTGTAACTTTCAAGGAAATAAAAAGCACTTTCAAAAGATGAAAAGACAAGCACCTATTTTTGTGACGAAATCTTCTGGTTTGCAGGTTGAGTTTGATCAAGGTAAACTTCGCCATTCCTTGCAAAAATCAAAAGCATCTGCTTCTGCAATAGAAATCATTTTAACCGAAATAGAACACTTGCTATACGATGGTATCAGTACAAAAGAAATTTACAAAAAAGCCTTTCAACTTTTAAAAAGGAAAAACAATGATTCGGCCGCTCGCTACAAACTAAAAAATGCCTTGTTGGAATTAGGGCCGACTGGATTTCCATTCGAAAAATACGTTGGCGAACTGTTTCGCTTTAAGGGATACGAAGTAGAAGTTGGGAAAAAAATACAAGGCGCATGCGTACAACATGAAGTGGATGTTGTTGCCGAAAAAAATGGCAAAATCACCCTGGTGGAATGCAAATTCCATTCCGACCCCAACCGAAGTTCGGACGTAAAAGTTCCGCTCTACATTTATTCTCGATTTGCCGATATTTTGGATGGTTGGAACAAAAACACTCATGAAAACAAGGATTTTTTTACTGGGAAAATTTACACCAATACCCGTTTTACTAGCGATGCGATTCAATATGCAAAATGCAAGGGAATGGATTTAGTCGGATGGGATTATCCCGAAAAAGGATCTTTGAAAGAGCGAATCGATATTTCTGGCTTGTACCCGATCACCTGTTTGACAAAACTGACGATGGACGAAAAACAACGTTTACTTGATTCCGACATTGTCTTGATCAAATCACTTTGTCTACGAGAGGATTTATTACGAAAAATAGGCATTACAAACGATAAAAGAATTCATCAAATTCTCCGAGAAGCTTCGGAAATTTGCAACCAAAATTAGTGCGATGAAAAATTCAATTCATTTTCTTGGGGCATCTGGTTCCGTAACCGGATCAAAATACTTACTCCAAATTTCAGGAAAAAAAATCCTGATAGATTGCGGTTTGTTTCAAGGTTTAAAAAACTTGCGGGAATTAAATTGGGAATATTTGCCCATCAAAGCGAGTGAAATTGACGCCGTTTTGCTGACTCATGGCCATTTGGACCATGTTGGTTACGTTCCCCGCTTGGTGAAAATGGGCTACAAAGGTCCTATTTATGGCACAAGTCCTACATTAGAAATAGCCGGAATTATATTATTAGACAGTGGCCGAATTCAAGAAGAATCTGCTGAAAAAGCGAACGAAGAAGGATTCACCAAACATGAACCCGCAGAAGCTTTGTATACCGAAAAAGAAGCTGAAGCAGCCATTGAACACTTTCAATCCATGCCCGAAGGCGATTGGGTTGACTTATTCGATGACATAAAAGTTCGTTTTCAATACAACGGGCACATTTTAGGCGCCACCTTTATTGAAATTGAAGCAGCGGGAAAACGATTCGTTTTTTCTGGAGATATTGGACGAAAAGAAGATTACCTCTTGCGTTCACCTAAAAAACCAGTAAAAGCCGATTATTTATTTCTGGAAACGACCTATGGCGATCGCTTGCATCCCAATGAAGATATCGAACAAATGCTGATCGATATTATTTCGAGAACAATCGCAAAAGGCGGTTCTTTGCTGATTCCGAGTTTTGCAGTCGAGCGGACACAAACCTTGATGTTTATTCTTTCCAAATTGAAAAAAGAAAACCGCATCCCAAACATTCCCATGTTCATGGATTCTCCCATGGGCGATCGTGTTTTGAAGGTTTTCAAATCCAACCAAATCTGGCACAAACGATCCCATCAAGAAGTAGACGAAATGATTGAAAACTTTCGAATTGTCAAAAAATATGAAGAAACATGGGAAATTATCGATAATCCCGAATCTAAAATCGTGATTGCAGGCAGCGGAATGATTACCGGTGGAAGAATATTAACCTACCTAAAACAATATCTTGATCGACCCGAAACAAGCGTTTTGCTGGTGGGTTATCAAGCAGAAGGAACCAGAGGACGCGCCCTTTTGGAAGGTGCAGCAGAATTAAAAATCCAAGGGAAATACATTCCGGTAAAAGCTGAAATCTTCAATAGTCAAAGTCTCAGTTCGCATGCCGATCAAATGGAACTGCTGGATTGGTTATCAGAAATGCAACTGCAACCTGAAAAAACGTTTTTAATTCATGGGGAGAACCTTGCCCGCGATGCGTTCCGATTAAAGTTGAAAGATACGCTAAACTGGTCCTGTGAGTTACCCGAATTGTGGAGCATTGTGGAAATTTGAAAAGTCATTCAAATTCCAAATAATAGTTTGAAATATTTTGGTACAAAAAAAAATACGCCAAGCTACAAGTAGCCAGGCGTATTTTAAATTATTTTGAATTTTTTATTTTCTTACTTCAAAGGCTACTCGTCTGTTTAACGCTCTCGCTTTTTCTGTATTTGTAGAATTTGCAGGGGCATTGAAACCATACGCTACCGTTTTGATTTGCGCAGGATCCACTCCTTTTTTAATCAAATAATTTTTAGCGGCATCCGCTCTATCTTCTGATAGATTTTGGTTGTAATCAAAGGAACCGATTCTATCTGTGTGCCCTTTTACAATCAATTTGTACGTTGGATTGGCTTTCATTACAGAAACTACAGCGTCCAATTTAGACATTTCTTTTTTCGACAATGAAGCAGAGGCAACTGAAAAATAAACATCTTCCAAACCTGGATTCAATTGTACGATTTGGTCTCCGCTACCTGTTCCATCCGGGCAACCGTCTTTCCACATGGCACCAGCAACATCTGGACATTTGTCTTTTGAGTCACGTGTTCCATCACTATCGTTATCTGGGCATCCATTTGCTGAATAGGTTCCTTTTTCATTCGGACAAGCATCGTAGGCATCTGAAATCCCATCGTTGTCTGTGTCGATCAACATCGGTGCAGTAACACCTCGCAAATTAACAGGCGTGCCTTCCACAGTATTCGCTTCTTGATCGATGTAATTTGGAACTCCGTCCTTGTCATCGTCGTTCAAACCATTTTGCATTTTGATTAATTCAGCTCTCAATGCATCCAATTCTTCTTTACTTACCGATTTTGTTGGTGACCAATCAGCATGCTGGCCTTTTTTTCCTAAGTAATAAGAAATACCGATTGTACCTGAGAAAAATTGACCGTTGAAACCTTTAGAGTTTCCAGAAACACTTGTGTTTTTTGCGGTGTAATCAAATGTATGATGCATTCTTGCCAATCCTGTGATGGTGGCATCAAAATTAAGCGACCATTTTTGAGAAAGTTTTATTTGCGGTGTCAACCCAATGTTGACCGAACCCACTTTGTCAACTGTGGAAAATGCCAATGGAAAACCTTTGTCAACCATATTACCGACACCCACTCCAGCGTGAAAAAGTAATCCTATTCTATTCGTCCACTGATAAAATTTAAGTGTATTACCAACATTGATAATTCCATCAAGGGATACTCGACCCAAATTCGTTGCAAAATCTGGTGAAGACTTGCTATCTTGGAAACGATCAAATCCAAACTTCAAATCCAAACCTGCGTATGGGTTGAGCATGTATCGCACACCAAAATTTGTTTCGCCAATACTTGCGAGTCCAGATGAATAACCCGGAGCAAAATTTCTTACTGCTTTGTTTAAACCAACTGCAGCATCTATAGACCAGCGATTGTAATTCGGTTTTTGTTGTTGACTTATTGCCACACCACTAAGGAGCAACATAGTAAGTAGGGAGAATGATTTCATTTTAAAATTTTTTTTGCAAATATAAAGACATTATCATAAATAAATTAACAAAAATCACTGGTTTTTTCAACAAAATTTGACCTGCTGAGCTACAGAATTTAAAATAATTCCAAAATTTGGAATTTACGAAACCTTTGGTTCATATTCTCTATATAAAGTGATGCATTCACTAGCAAGTTCCCAAAACCAAAGCAGTATTTTAATCAAAAAATAAAAATTAGGTCTCTAGCGATGCGTTGATTACAAATTATATGCGTTTGTTCATCCTCACAAGTACAATTTTTACTTCCTATTTTTCTTTTTTTATACAATTTGCTTCAAGCAAAAGTTGCGGAATGCAGTGGATTCAATTTAAAACCCGTACTTTTGCCCCTGAATTGATTTGCAAAATCATTCATTTACCTTTAAATCAACAAGTTGCATGAAACGAATTAACGAATACAAAAAACTTTTTCAAGTAGAAGGACCATTGGAATTGAAAACTTTGAAATCCACCTACCGCAACTTGGTGAAAGAATGGCATCCTGATAAATTTCAAGCTGGCGATCCAAAAATGGAAGAAGCTGAAATTATGGGCAAGAAAATAATCGATGCCTATCATTTTTTGGTGAGCATCGCTCCCGAAACAAAAGAAGCCAATTTAGAGGAATACAATCAAATTACAAATGAATGTGGCATCCAAGATTGGAAGCACAAAGGGTTGTTGTTGGAAATCACCTTCACCGATGGTTCAACTTATGAATACTTCGGCGTACCGCATAGTGTATATGTAAAACTTTGCCAAAGCGACAAACAAGTTCGTTTCGCGAAGCGTTCAATTTACACCTCTTATTTGTACCGAAAATCCAAAAAAGCTTCAGTAACAGCAGAATAATTTTACGGAATTACCACCTGTATTTCTTGGAAATTCTGTGCTGTAAAGTAACCTAAAGCATTGTTGCTCCAATTGCTAATTGGATTGGCAGGTGCTCCAGAACCACTATTGGTATTGGTTTGTTTGGAAAAGTAAAAAGTATACACCGATTCATCAATTCCATACATTCTATAAATCACAGTATCACCGGATAATGGAAAGTAATTTCCAATAAATGGTTGCTGGTTAATTTGACCATTGGTAATATCATCGTTGGTGATAAGATCACCTGAATCATTATTTAAAGAATCCTTTTCAAAAAAGCGGAATCTATAGTAGTTTTTATATTCAGCAGGATCTTGAAATCCAGGTACGATTAAGTTGCCTTCTGCACCAAAAAAACTACTTGGAATGACAAGGGCCCCAAATAATGGAACTGTCAACGGTATGGTGGTCGTAGATTCAAAAGTTTTATCGCCAATTACAGCTTTGATCGAATATGTTCTGCCTTCAATAGCTAAGAAATTCGTCGCTTTGTATATTCCGTTTCCTGTCCCGACCATTGTTGTAGAATTTCCTTGATCATCAGACAAGGTAACCAATGCACCAATTACACCTGGGAAATCATTACTTTGATCAAAAGGGATCGTGGTCGTAATTGAAAGTTGATGCGTGCTGTCGCCTGCTACAACTTCTCCTTTAAGGACATACAGCGTTTCACTAGAATTCAATTTCAAATCAATCACCTTTTCGCAAGAGGTAAACAAAAATGAAAATAGAAAGGCGGTGTATAGTATCTTTTTCATGCGTTAAAATTTGAAATTATAAGTAACTGTGGGAACCATTCGGAAAAGGGTAGTTTGTACGACCTCCGTTTTATTGGGATCCGATTTGCTTTCTCTAAAACTGATCAAATAAGGATTTCTGTGCGCATACACGTTGTAAATCGAAAGACTCCAACTACTTTCCCAACGTTTGCGTTTTTTCACATTGTAAGTCAAAGCAAGGTCCATTCGGTGATAAGCGGGCATTCTGTCTGCATTTCGATTGGAATAAACGAATATGGTTTCACCATCCAAGCTGTATTTTCCTGTTGGAAACGTGATTGCATTACCTGTTGAGTATACGAAAGTTGATGAAGCCGTCCATTTCGCGTTGAAATCATAAATTCCTACAACAGAGATATCGTGCAAACGATCCTGACGAGCCAAATACCAATCGCCGTTGTTTATCTGATCTATTTTCTTTTGTGTGCGTGACAAGGTGTAGCCTATCCACCCCGTGAACTTCCCTGTTTTTTTCTTCAGGAGCAATTCAATACCATAGGCTCTTCCAATACCATACAACAATTCACCTTCAATGAATTCATTGGCTTGGGTATTGGCTCCATTGCGATAATCAATTTGATTTTGCATGGATTTGTAATACACTTCTGAACTAAATTCATACGTGTTTTCTTTGAAGTTTTTATACCATCCAATGGTAAATTGGTCGGCAATTTCCGGTCGAACATTCACGGTGGTCGGCAACCACAAATCCGTCGGTGAAGTACTCACTGTATTCGAGATCAAATGCAGATTTTGAACGTTGCGAGAATAACCTCCTTTGATGGAGGCCGTTCTTGAATAAATGTAACTTACAAATAATCTCGGTTCAACATTGATATACGTTTTCACCACTTCATTTTTTGCGTATACCGTGGTTTGATCGATATTTCCGGCAGTATTAAACGTATAACTGTTGGCCCCATTTCCAAGAATTGTGAATCCTTTACCTCGAATTCCATACAAGACATTAATTTTTTCACTTGCACTCCATTCATTGCTGATAAACACAGCACTCTCCACTCCCAGTTTCGAAGGCAACTTGGTGTTGTTCACGCCTGATCCTTCTGAGCCCGTTACTTCGCCAGGTACAACACCGTGATGTATGGCATTTAAACCAAATGTCCATTTGTTGCGCGCGTTCGGGAAAAATTGAAATTCTTGTTTCAAATTGTAATCCTGAAGTGTTGAACCAATGTTCAAATTAAAGTCTTCACCATTGATTTTGATATCGTACTGATAATTGGAAACAATCACAGACGTATTCGAAAAAACTTTACTGTTGATAATGTGGTTCCAACGTGCCGTTCCTGTGGCATTTCCCCAAGAAATTCCAAAATCTTTCAAACCCAAAACATCCCGGCCAAAATAACCCGATAAAAAGACTTGATCCTTCTGACCGAAACGATAATTTATTTTGGTATTTAAATCGTAGAAAAACAGTTTCGTATCCCGCAGACCTTTGCTTTCCGGAGTCAATTTCAGAAACAAATCGGCATACGTTCGTCTACCTGCAATCAGAAACGATCCTTTGTCTTTTACAATCGGACCCTCCAACGTTAGTCGAGATGCGATCAAACCAATTCCACCTTGCGCTCCAAATCGTTTCGAGTTTCCTTCATTCATTTTGATATCAAGCACCGAAGCCAAACGTCCACCATACTGCGCTGGTTGGGTTCCTTTGTACAAAGTAGCTGTTTTGATTACGTCCGAATTGAAGGTAGAAAAGAAGCCTAATAAGTGGGACGCGTTGTAAACAGGGGCTTCATCCAACAAAATTAAATTTTGATCTGCCGCTCCACCACGTACATAAAAACCTGAATTTCCGTCTCCAGCCGATTTTACTCCTGGAAGCAACTGAAGGGTTTTGACGATGTCTTTTTCTCCAAAAATGACTGGAATTTTGTTGATTTCATTCATGTCAATTTTCTCAACACCCATTTGAGCCTGACGTACGTTTTCATCCTTCTTTTTTGTACTCACTTCTACGGTTGAAATTTCTTGCACTTGTGATGCCAATTGAACGTTCAATGAAACGTTCGCTGTTAAATTGACCGTTCTAGAGTAGCGTGAATAGGTTGGATACGAAACCACCATGTTGTATTTTCCGGCGGGTAAGGTAAGTGAATAAAATCCGTATTCATTTGAAATAGCGCCAATTCCACTTATTTCTGCAGGACGAATACTCGCGCCAATAATGGATTCTCCCGTGGTAGAATCTTTGATTGTTCCGCTTAACGTGAATTTCGTTTGTGAATAAGAAAAGGTAGTCGTTAGTAATACTAGAATTAAAATGTAAAATGGTTGCTTCATGAACTCAATTTGGTGGTGCAATAATACGAACATTTTAGTAGTCAGATTGTTTAGTTGATGTTGTCATTTTATAAAAATTGCTAAAATTGAAGGCTAATTATTTTTCATTGCTCATTTGTAGCATAAAATCTTGTTTATCTTTATCCTAAGATAGTAAGATGAGTTATTCTGAAGAAAAATTCCGGGACCACCTAAAAAAAATGGTGGAGGCTTCAAAAGTGGACAATGATCGACCATTGACCTTACATGAGTTGAAAGAACTAGCGTTGGAAATGGGCTTGAGCGATTCTGAATGGGATAATTTGCTCGTCAAAGCTGATGCCTCTTTGGAATTATCCAAGAATCATTTAAGCGTTAAAAACTATTTAAATGCCGTGGAATCTGCCGAAGAAGCTACTTCTATCAATCCTTATATCAAGGACGGAAATGCCGTTTTGGCGCAGGCTTACTACCAACTTTCGCTACAAGATAAAAATGACGATTATTTAGTAAAGGCCGCCGATTATGCAAAACGAGAACTGCAAATGGATCCGCTGGATGCTACAGCACTTCATGTGCTGAGTGCCGTTGAAAATTTAAATGCGGAGAATCGATACAGTTCCAAATTGTTCAAATACTTAGGAATCGGTGGAGCCATTTTATTGTTGCTCTTTTTTGTGTTGTATTTCTGCACCAATCGCGTTTCCGAAAACAATGTGAAAGACATTCTGCAAAATAGCACAAACGAAAATGCTGGAAATCGTGTGAATTCTCTTTTCAATTTGGTTTCGGAAAAAGAACGTATCTTCAAAGAAGCCGTGCAAAGACGAAACGACTTTTTAATGACCTGGTTCAGCACTGTAAATTCTTCGGCTGCCCAAGATGGAATAGATGCACTTGAATCATTTGATTTTAAAAATCTTTCGAAAAGCGAAACAGAAATCAAAAAAAATATCGGTGTCGTTTCTGCCGAAAAAACAATGTCCACCGACGAAAAAATAAACTTTGAAGGCATGGAAAACAGAATGGCGGTGGAGAAAAAACGATGGTTGGAAGCCATTACCAATTACAATACGCAAATCCAAAGTTACCCAGACCAAAGCAAAGGAATGAAAACCATTGATTTTCCGGAATAATGAAAAAGCTCGTATTCGTTATCACCTTGTTTTACGCTGGATTTTTATTCGGCCAATACGAAACAGTAGAAGCGGTTCCAAATCCAAAAACAGAAAATGGCAGCTATGTTTCCAATCCTGATTTTATCCTGGATCAAACGACCGTAGATCAACTCAACGAAATCCTGTCCGATTTAGAAGAAAAAGACCTGTTTCAAGTCGCTGTAGTGTGTTTACGGAGTATTGGTGACAACGTACCCAAAGATTTTTCGACCGAATTAGCCACCAATTGGGGAGTCGGTGAAAAAACGCGCGACAATGGTTTGCTGGTGCTGTTGGTGTTGGATCAACGCAGAATTGAATTTGAAACGGGTTATGGAACGGAATCTATTTTGACCGATGTGTTGACGCAACAAATTCAACAAGAATACATGTTGCCTTATTTCAAACAAAACAACTACGATGCAGGAATTTTGGCCGGAATTAAGGCTGTACGAGATGCCTTACAAGGGAAAGTTTTGGAAGAGAATACGCAAGTTGCAAGTGATTTCTCCATAGAAAATGCACAAGAATATGACCGTAGAAGAAAAGACCAAGAACGAAAATTTCTGATCGTTTTTGTATCCTGGCATCTGCTTGGGGTTGCCCTATACCTGATCGTTCTTTTGGTTGTTCGTTACCAACAAGATCCTTACAAAAAATACAACATCATTAAAAACTTCGGTCTTTGGTTTTGGGCCATTCTATTTCCTTTGACACATATTTTTCTGGTCCTTCTGAGTAAGAAATTGATGACACGGTACCGAAATTTAGTCCGCTTTTCAGGTCGAACGAATCGAATCATGCACAAATTGACAGAGGCAGAAGAAAATGAATTCTTATCCATGGGCCAACAAGCGGAAGAAATAGTGAAAAGCGTGGACTACGATGTTTGGGTAACGGACGAAAAAGACGATTATTGCATTTTGTCCTATCGCCCACTTTTAACGAAATACACGTCTTGTCCAAAATGCAAATACCGCACCTATCACAAAGAATACGATAAAATTACGGTTTCTCCTACCTATGCAAGTTCGGGTCTAGGTGAGAAAAAATATACATGTACGAATTGCCAAAATGTTGACCACACAAAATACACCATTCCACGCTTGCAGCGATCCAGTCGAACCTCTGGCGGTCGATGGATTGGTGGAATTGGCGGTGGAATTTCTTCTGGTGGCCGATCTTGGGGCGGCGGCGGAAGCTTTGGTGGAGGAAGTTTTGGTGGCGGAGGTTCTGGAAGCAGCTGGTAACTTGATTTCAAAATAAATCACAAAATAGTTACCGCGGTAAGTAGATTGCCTAAATTTGCAACCTTTAAAAAAAGAACATGAAAAAAATCATTCATCGAGCCAACTCGAGAAATTCAGCAGATTTTGGCTGGTTAAAAGTCAATCACAGCTTTAGTTTCGCCAATTGGTACGATCCAAATAAAATCAACTTTGGTGCTTTGCGTGTATTGAATGATGATACCATTCAAGGTCAAAAAGGTTTTGACACCCACCCGCACGACAATATGGAAATCATTACGATTCCACTTTCGGGTCCTTTGGCACACAAAGATTCAATGGGAAATGCGTCTACGATCAAAGCGGGTGAAATCCAAGTGATGAGTGCAGGTAGCGGGGTTCGACACAGCGAATTCAATCCAAGTGATGATTTCACGAATCTATTTCAAATTTGGATTTTCCCCAACAAAAGGAATGTGGAGCCTCGATACGATCAAATTGCCATTGACGTAGCCAAAATGAAAAATAATTTTCTTCAATTGGTTTCTCCTTTTCCAGAAGATGAAGGTTCTTGGATTCACCAAAATGCCTGGGTCCACATGGCGGAAATGGATGCCAATGAAGAATTAAATTATTCCGTGCATTCAGAAGAAAATGGGATTTATGCCATGGTCGTGGAAGGAGAAATCAACATTCAAAATGAGTCATTCCAAAAACGCGATGCCGTTGGACTTTGGGAAGAAAAAGAAATTAATTTTGTAGCTAAAACGAATAGCAAAGTGTTGGTCATAGAAGTACCCATGCTATTTTAATAGAAATTGAAAAGAACAGAGTTCCAACATATCCGCAACTAAAATGACAAATACCATACTCGAAGCACTTAATTGGCGCTATGCCGTGAAAAAATACGATGCTTCAAAAAAGATAAGCGATTCTGATTTGCACATCATCAAAGAAAGTATTCGCCTGACACCTACGTCTTATGGACTTCAGCCTTTTCATGTGCTTATTATTGAGAATCCTGAAATTCGCACCAAATTGATGGAGGCTTCTTATGGCCAAACACCGATTGTTGATGCGTCTCATTTGATAGTCTTTGCAGTTGACAAAAACTTAGACACCAGCCACGTCGATGCCTACATGGAAAATGTAGCTAAAACGCGTTCACTACATATTGATCAAACAAAAGGTTTCGGGGATTACATCAAAGGCGCCATCGCCCCGATGAACGAATCGCAATTCATTCCTTGGAATACAAAACAAACCTATATTGCTTTGGGATTCCTGCTTCACACCGTGGCGGAATTGCGCATTGATGCAACACCGATCGAAGGATTTAAAATTGATGCCTACGACGAAATTTTAGGCCTGTGCGAAAGGGGTTTAACTTCTACCGTTATTTGTCCAATTGGATATAGAAGCGTTGATGACAAAAATCAATTCCAAGCCAAAGTTAGAAAACCACAAGAAGCACTTTTCACTATTCTATAATTGTTTTTTTTGTGACTTAGCTTTCATTCTGAACCACTTGAATCGAGTAATTTTGTGAGAAACAAAGTCATCATGAAAACAGAAACCATAGTTGTTGCCAATTTGAAATGCTCAGGTTGTGCGAACACGATTAAAAATAACTTGATTGAATTGGAAGGCGTGGATAACGTGGAAGTCAACAATGAAGAAGATTCTGTGACCGTTTCCTATTCTGAAGCGACGAATCGATCTGTTTTTATCAAAAAATTGCACGATTTAGGTTATCCTGAGGCAACCGAAGAAAATGGTTTGTTGTTGAAGCTTAAAAGTTATGCGAGCTGTGTCGTGGGGAGAATGGACACTATTAAAAAGTAAATCATTTTCGGATTAGCCTCTTTTGTCACTTTTGTAGCAAAAGTTCTAGATTGAAAACTAGAAATAAGTTCATTTTATCCTAAATTTAAACAATAATTCAATTTCCATGAAAAATCAAATGGTTAGGATATTTTTGCTCTTCACTTTTTTTACGGTACTCTATTCTTGTAAATCAACCGACGTTTATTTCGACGAAATACAGCCTAAAAAAGGCCTGAAATTGAGATCTATCCCAACGGAAATTCAGGGTATGTGGATAGATTCAAATATTCGGTCAAACATAAGTTCTGACTATAATTGCATGTTGATATTCGATAATTTAAAACTCAACACTTCTTCTGAATCCTTTAATTTCTGGGAAAAAGACTCTTTGGGTAATTGGCAAGAAATGCTAAATTTCACTTTATCCGATAGCGTTGTTCTTCAACAAAGTGGAAATTTCTGCGTCTTAAATTACCAATTGAAACGACACGAATTGAAAGAACGTGAAACACCATGGTCTGTATTAATCATTAGTCCTCAATTAAATGGTGATATAATTTGGTACAGACCCAATTTAGCACCCTTCTTCGGGAAAAATTGTCATCTACATGTAAAACAAGTTGAAAAAACTTATGCTAAAAAATACATCAATGACTCCACCTCTTACGAAAGAAAGCCATTGTATAAAAAGTCTTTAAAAGAAAGTAAAAGGGTAGATTATATTGACGGAGTTTATTATTCAGGGCAATTCAGGTACAAAGACATAAAAAAAATTTTATTGCCAGGAAATATTTTTTTTACATTGAAAAAAGATGGAAGCATTGAAGGAACCCCAGAAAACCCTAATAAGTTATTTACAGAAGAAGTGGAAGAAGAAGACTTTAAATAACATCACAAATTCAACCTATTTTCAACTTTAAAACAAATCCACTTTCTACAGCATAGTCGAAATCCCTCCTTTTTTCAAATACAACACATCAAAAAACACCAAGATTTTCGCCGAAATACTATTGGTTTGTGGTTGCGAGAATAAGGTTTCAAAAGTTGTAAAATAACTCTGGTCCAACCCATTGCGACCGGCAAAAATATTGTTCTTGTAAAAGAGCAAAAATTCACACCCTGGAAAGAAAACCCATTTGTAATTCACGTCAACCGTAAATGCATTGTAACTTTGGTTATGAGCCGAATTTCCTTCCTCATTCAAAGGGAAATAATCATTCTGCACGCGGTCGCCATTGCTTTGTAAATCGTTGAAATAATTGTATTTCAAACGCTGCCAATAGTGGCGAAATCGAATGTTCACCCCCATTCTTTTATTAAAAATGATTTCTCCCGTCAAGCTATTGGTTACCACATCTCGGTTGCGTGTTCCAATTAAAATAGAGCTTAAATTGGCGGATTCAACTGGTTTTACAAAGCCATAGTCATTGACATACTTTTCGTACTTCGTAGCGTAAACTAAAAAGAAACGGGTGGAAAATTGCGCTCGAGGCGACACCGTAATTGTGCTATACGACATTTGCTCATTGACATATTGCTTGCGATTCATGTTGATATCTAGAGCAAAAGGTTTGGAATAATCTGTTGAATAAAAACCGCCTGTTGAAAAGGAAGGACCAAAATTGAGCGGGATGCCAAAATGTCTTGACTCAAAATGATCCACATAACCCAGCGGCGAAATGGAGGCATTCAAATTACACGTTAAAAAGTTTCGAAAAGTTCCATAAATCGATCCGTTTATATTCAAAATACTAAACAATCGTGGCGCGTACAATTCCTCGTAATACACATCTGAACTAGCCCATTTTCGTAAAAAACGACCTTTGGGTTTGTAGGCATTCCAAATACCTTCAACTCCGAGATAACGCTCGTTGTTTCTTTGTAAAAACCCCAAATCATTCGGATTAAAACGATCACTTTTCACGCCATAGTAAACACTGTGCTGAAATTTGCCTTGTACCTTTCCAACATATATGTCATATGAATGTCCTCGGTCATTTAATCCATTTTCAATTTGATTGGAAGCTCTAAATTCAGTCGATATCGTATAATTCTTATCTTTCGAAAAAAGTTGAGAAGTCACCACATTCACATTGGCATCCGGCGCTTTCCCTTCCCGTGAAACGATGGAGTTCAAAAATGAAACTTTTCCATTGTTCACCAAATTTTGGGATAAAGCAAGAATGTTATAATTGGTTAGAGGATTCGTATTGACCCATCGATTATTACCTGCATCATCCGTAATTTGCGCATTGGTTCGCCCTTCTACCGCATTGAATAGTCCTATTCCCAATCCCGTTTTGGTTCGACCAGAAACTTTTGTTGCATTGTACAAGGGTGCTTTGGAAACCGTTTGTGTCACTCGCTCACCTTTTGTCGTATCCAAATTCTCGTAGGCTCTAGCAGCAAAATAGGGATTCCCTCCTACTCGTCTGGAATAAAAAACACCACCTATGCCAAACAAATCCGTTCCTTCCTTGAAAAAAGATCTATTTTCATTGAATTGCACTTCAAAAGGTCCCAAATTTAAAATTTGATTATCGGAAATCGTTTGACCAAAATCAGGAACGAGCGCCATATCCAATGTGAAAGCATCGTTTAATCCAAGTTTTAAATCCATTCCAGCCGTCGTTCGGTTGCGCCACACTTGTTTATTTAGCGCATCGTCGTGCACGTTTTCAACGTAATCTATCACATAGGGTGAAAAAGACAAACGCAGCGGTGGTTTGATATTCTTGATGCCCTCCAGTTTTCCTGTTTGCGTTATTTCGGAATATTGCGCTGGATTTACTGGATTCCAATACGACATTTCTCTTTTTCGTCGGATTTGGCGCACAAAATTAATGTTCCAGTTTTGAATTTCTTTGTTTGGAAAACGCAAGGCAGCGTAAGGAATGCGTATTTCAACGGTCCAACCAAAATCCGTGCGTTGCACGCGACTTTTCCAAACAGAATTCCAAGAAAAATCTTCGTTTAACGGTTCCATTAAGGCATCCAATTCTACGCCAGAAGAGGTGACATAAAAGGTAGACGCATTCAAATAATTACCATAACAATCTATTTCCACACCAATCCAATCCGCATTTCCAAAATTGTCGCGTTGGGAAAGCATATACGAAATCGAATCTGGGTGATCGTATACTTTCGCTGCGATATACAGCGCTTCATTTGAGTAGGTTGCAAAGAATTCCGTGTCAAAAGAGGGTTTTTTTCCAAATTCAGGATAATTCATCACGAATTCATCTGCCTTTTGGGCCGATTGCCAAGATTTTTCATCGAGTACACCGTCGACTTTAATTTCTTCCGAGGTAAATTGTATGGAATACGTCTTCTGTCCCACGGAAATGAGGGGTGAAATCACAAATAATGAAAAAATAAGCCAACTTATTCGCAAAAAGCTCGTTTTTAAAAATTAAAAAAATGTAGATTTACTTACCAATATTGAGCAAAAGTAACCAAGAAATGTTTCAAAAAATCTTCTTTCCGCTATTATTCCTAATTTTTATGAGTTCTTGTGGGCTAAAATACACGCCAACAGAAACTCCCGAAATGAATACAGACAAAAGGAGACTAGCGGTTCAAAATTACCTCCGAGAAACCTTCCAAAAAGACAGTTCTGTATATGAGAACATTGCGTTTGGGAAAACACAAACGTTGAAACCCATTTCATACAAGGTATTGGATTCGCTATATGGGGTAAAATACAACCTCGAACAAAAAGGCAAACGCGACACGGAATTGGAAAGGGAGATTTTAATTCAACGACAAATCGCTCTCAACGATACCAACCAACTTTTGTACATTGAAAACCACTTGTTTTCTTTGAAAAAGAAGGATGTCTTAACCATTTATTCAGCGGCATTGCAAGTAAATTTTTCCAACGAAATCAAGGCCGTTGATATTTTTGAAACGACAAAAATTGCACCTGTTAATTTAGATATTTTCAAAATTTACACCTTCGAAGAATCCTTTTTACATCCTGGTTATGCGCCACTTCCGGAAGAATCTGCTTTTTACAGACGATACAAAGACCGAGCGGCGGAACTCAACGGCGATACCAAGGATAAATTTGTTCAAAATGCCTTGTTCGTCATGCGATCCGCACAAAAAGTTCAAACCTTGAAAACCACCGCCTTGATTTCAGAAATCGTGCGGTCAAGAATTCTTGGATTCGAGCGAACCACGGCTAAAAATGAGCTTTTTGAAACCATGGAGGAAACCTATGAAAAAATCAATGGATCAGAGGTAATGACAGGGTATGCTATTGTTTATAGTTTCAAAAAAAACAGCAATGATTTGACAACTACTTACCGTTACGCTATCAAATTGTCTCCTTATTTCGAGGTTTTGTCTACCGGTTTGAATTGAGCAAACGAACAAACGCTCCCGAACGCAAAAAATGGCCTTCCACATCCGAAATATCTAGCCACGGCATGTAAATGTTTTCAGGTCGAATCCCAATTGAATTTTCGAAATTGATGTTTTTGACCACAGTAAACGGTTGGCCGTTCACTATAATATGACATTCATTGAACGAATTTTCACACGATAAAGAAAACTCTGCTTTGTTCAATTGAATTTTGCGTTGGGTATCCAATTTGCAATACTGTATTTTCCCCGGTCGAATTTTTGCATAACTCTCGACCAAAAAGGTTGCTCGTTTCAATTGTTTGTCTTGATCGTAGAAACAAAAAATTTCTTGGTCGATTTTAACGCAAAAAGTCAATTTTGAATCGTTAAAAACGATGAATTCATTTTTTTCAATCGAACGATACCGCTGAAAAACCAGCACCGTACAAAGTCCCATAATGCCCAAACCTGAAAAAAAACGCCAACGTTTCTTGAATCGTAAAGAAAATAAAAGTAAAGACAGAATTGCATACAGCAAAAATACTTGCCCCGTCGTTAACTCAAATCCATTGGCAGTTGAAGCAGGTAACTTATCGACCCATTGAACAAACACAAACATGGCAATGACCAAAACCGAAAGCAGCCAAGCCAATAAAGAAGAAATCAATGGCACAAATTGTAAGGTAATCAGCAAAACCCCCGAAATAAGAATCACATTGGTCAAGACCATCAATCCTATATTCGTTAGCAGAAAATAATTGGGAAATTGATGAAAGCAATACAAGGTCAATGGCAAGGTAAAAACTTGTGCTGCTAAGGCGACGGCGGTTCCTTCCCAAATCAGACGGATTCGCTTATTGGAAATATAGAAAAATCCGAGAATGGACTGATAAAGAAGTAGAATGCCCAACATGGCTAAGTAAGAAAGTTGAAATCCTAAATCAAAGAGCAACAAAGGATCGAATAACAAGATCACAAGCGCTGAAGCAAAAAGGACATTTAGCGCATCATAGTTTTTCCCAGACAACTTTGCCACTGTAAGCATGCTAAACATCACCACGGCTCGGAAAACGGAAGGAGAAAATCCCGTTAGCAAAGCATAAAACCAGATAATAATCAAGGCAAAAATGGTTGCTTGGTATTTGCTAATCCACTTGGGAAACAAACCGAAAAAATAAATCAACAGGGCTAAAATCAAGCCAACATGCAAGCCTGAAACAGCCAATACATGCATGGCGCCCGCATTTCCAAAAGAACGAACCGCTTCACTATCCAAATGATCTCGATCGCCCAAAATAAGTGCTTTCGCCACACCTACTGCTTCTGGATCCAGTTTCTCTTCAAATAATTTAGACAATGAGCGATCCAACTGGTAAAACCATTTTTCCATCCAATTCTGCTCATTGTTGAGCACCATGAACTGACCTTCTTGCAAAAATGCCATGTTTGATATCCCTTTTGCCTTCCAAAAATGTTCCCCGTCAAATTCTCCTGGATTACCTTTGTTTCGAATCGGTTCAATTTCCGAATTCAACATGACTATCGTTCCTTTTTCAATGGTGCTTGAATCTTGATTGATCAGGAAAAGAACTGTTTCATCAATCGGGATTTTTTCATTGACTTGATACAGGTAGCGCAACTGCAAAATGGCTTTGTTCCACAATTTTTGACTGTGAGAAACTTCCAATACTTTGGCTTCTAGAAAAGCCCCTGATGTATAGGAATCCTGAAAAATCGTATTGCTTTTGGCTGAATTTTTGGAATAGGAACCCAAATAACCTAGAAAAAACAAACAGAGAAAAACCAAGAAATATTTCAATTTTGCCATTCCAATGGGAAGTAACCAGAACAGGGAAAAACAGACAAACAATCCCGTTATTGCAAGTGCTGAAAAAGAATTAAAAACAGAAAGGGCAACAACAATTCCCAGCGAATAGGCTAGCGTGAAAAGCACAAATGGTCGTTTCAAAAGGAAGTTTAGGTAGGTCATTCCAATTCTTTTTGTTCAAACTAAAATAGTTTTTTTTTTCATTCGACGGAAAATCTTGAATTTTTTAGGGAATTCCTACTGAACATCAATTGTTTTAAGGGAGAAAAATGTACTTTTGCACCAAAGTTTTAACAATAAATGATAAAAATTATCCTACCCGATGGCAGCGTTCGTGAGTATCCGAAAGGAACTACCGCAATGGGCGTTGCTCTAAGTATTTCAGAAGGTTTGGCTAGAAATGTATTGGCCGCCAAAGTGAACAATGTAGTTCAAGATGCAAACACACCCATGGAAGAAGATTCCACATTGAGTTTGTTGACCTGGAATGATACGGAAGGAAAATCAACCATGTGGCACTCCTCTGCTCACCTGATGGCTGAGGCGATTGAATTTTATTATCCTGGCGTAAAATTAGCGATTGGACCACCGGTGGCGAATGGATTTTACTACGATGTAGATTTCATGGACTATTCCATTGCGGAGAAAGATTTGGAAAAAATCGAACTGAAAATGAAAGAATTGGCGAAAGAAAAAGCCGAATTCGTTCGTAAAACAGTTTCCAAAGCCGATGCGATAGCCTATTTCACGGAAAAACAAGATCCCTACAAATTGGAATTGATTGACGGTTTGGAAGATGGAAGTATCACTTTCTATACGCAAGGAAATTTCACCGATTTGTGTCGTGGACCACATATCCCAAATACGGGTTTTATCAAAGCCGTTAAATTAACTTCCATCGCAGGTGCCTACTGGCGTGGTGACGAAAAAAACAAACAATTGACACGCATCTACGGAATTACTTTTCCGAAAGCGAGTGAGTTGACAGAATATTTAGAAAAAGTCGAATTAGCCAAACAACGTGATCACCGGAAATTGGGGAAAGAATTGGATTTGTTCCATTTCTCTCAGCGAGTTGGTCAAGGTTTGCCTTTGTGGTTGCCGAAAGGTGCTGCTTTGCGTGAGCGTTTGGAAAATTTCTTGAAAAAAGCACAGAAAAAAGGAGGATACGATCAAGTCATTACACCACACATTGGAAGCAAAGAATTGTACGTTACTTCTGGTCACTATGCAAAATACGGTGCCGACAGTTTTCAACCGATTTTAACACCAGACGAAGGTGAAGAATTCTTGTTGAAACCAATGAATTGTCCACACCACTGTGAAATTTACCGAGCTCGTCCGCGCTCCTACAAAGATTTGCCTTTGCGCTTCGCGGAGTTTGGAACGGTTTATCGTTATGAACAAAGTGGCGAGTTGCACGGTTTGACGCGTGTTCGTGGATTTACACAAGATGATGCACACATTTTCTGTACCCAAGATCAAGTTAAAGAAGAATTCAAGAAAGTGATTGACTTGGTTTTGTATATTTTCAAAACCTTGAAATTCGACAAATTCAAAGCGCAGATTTCTTTGCGCGACCCGTTGAAACCGGAAAAATACATCGGTTCAAACGAGAACTGGGAAAAAGCGGAAAGTGCCATCATCGAAGCGGCAGCTGAAAAAGGATTGAATACTGTTGTGGAATTAGGCGAAGCGGCTTTCTATGGTCCAAAATTAGATTTCATGGTTGAAGATGCATTGGGCAGAAACTGGCAATTGGGAACGATTCAGGTAGATTACAATTTACCAGAACGTTTTGAATTAGAATATGTTGGATCTGATAATCAGAAACACCGTCCAGTCATGATTCACCGAGCACCGTTTGGTTCCATGGAACGATTCGTGGCTGTGTTGTTGGAACATTGCGCAGGAGACTTCCCTTTGTGGTTAGCAACCGACCAAGTTGCCATTTTGCCAATCAGTGAAAATTACAATGAGTATGCTCAAAATGTATTGGAATTGCTAAAAAATTACGATATTCGCGGCTTCGTTGACGACCGTAATGAAAAAATTGGTAAGAAAATACGGGAGTCCGAAATGAATAAAATTCCTTTTATGCTAATTGTCGGCGAGAAAGAGTCTGAAAATCAGACAGTTTCAGTTCGTCAACGAATGGAAGGAGACAAAGGTTCATTATCAATTGATGCATTTGCAACTTTGGTAACGGACACAATTGAAGTTGAATTAACAACGAACGCTTAAATTTTTGAATGAGAAGACCGGCAAAAAAACCTTTTGTTAAGAGACAGGAAGAAGAATTACACAAAATTAACGGAAGAATCAATTCTCCCGAAGTTCGTGTCATTTTTGAAGGTGAAGAACCTCGAGTGATGGATACAGCAGCGGCAATTGCCTTGGCTGACGAACAAGAATTGGATTTGGTGGAGATTTCACCCAATGCAACGCCTCCCGTTTGTAAAATCATGGATTACAAGAAATTCTTGTACAACCAAAAACGAAAACAAAAGGAATTAAAAGCCAAACAAAGTAAAATCGTTCTGAAAGAAATTCGTTTTGGTCCGAATACAGATGACCATGATTTCAATTTCAAATTAGCGCATGCTAAAAAGTTTTTGGAAGAAGGCAGTAAATTGAAAGCATATGTGTTCTTCCGTGGAAGAACGATTGTTTTCAAGGACAGAGGTGAAATCTTGCTGTTGAAATTCGCGCAAGAATTGGGAGATTGGGGAACCGTTGAACAAATGCCGAAATTAGAGGGTAAGAGAATGATTATCATGATCAACCCGAAGAAGAAATAAAGAAAATTACGAATGAAAAAATAATTACGAATTACGAATTATTGAATTGCGAGAATCCAAATTCGTAATTCGTAATTGAAAAATTCGTATTTGATTTAATTCGTAATTGATTAAAGAATATAGTGCTCAACTTTTAAAAAGAGAGAAAATGCCAAAAATGAAAACAAAATCCAGTGCGAAGAAGAGATTCGTAATCACTGGTTCAGGAAAAATCAAGAGAAAGCACGCTTTCAAAAGTCACATCCTGACGAAAAAAACAACAAAGCAGAAAAGAAATTTGACGAAAGATGGTTTTGTACACAAAGCTGATGAGTCAAATATCAAGCAGCAATTGTGCATGAAATAATTCGAAAGTCGAATTAAAAAGTAGGAATGTTAACCAAGTAACGAGTACTCAGCCAACTGAAATAGTGTTGCACTTTTTACTAAAAAACAAAAAATTATGCCAAGATCGGTAAATCACGTTGCTTCAAGAGCCAAAAGAAAAGGTATCATGAAGCTTGCCAAAGGTTACTTTGGAAGAAGAAAAAATGTCTGGACTGTTGCTAAAAATGCAGTAGAAAAAGGTATGTTATACGCTTACGAAGGTCGTAAGCAAAAGAAAAGAAACTTCCGTTCATTGTGGATCATGCGTATTAACGCTGGTGCTCGTATGCACGGAATGAGCTATTCTCAATTCATGGGTGCTTTCCATAAAAGCGGAATGGAGCTTAACAGAAAAGTCTTAGCTGATTTAGCTTTGAACAATCCTGAGGCCTTCAAAGCCGTTTGTGAAGCAGTCAAAAAATAACAAAGTTTTAGCACTATAATTGAAGTCGTTCATCGAAAGGTGAGCGACTTTTTTTTGTGGATACAATTGTTACACAGTGAAATTATTCAAATCGCTAACTTTGCCGAGTAATTGAACAAGCATGAAAATAAAGCGGGTTATTTTTCTTGGAATGGCTGGGTTGCTATTCGCTTCTTGTGAGGAGTCCGCAGTTACTATTCTTCCGTTAACCAAAACGTGGGAAATTGCGGTTCCTAACCAAGAAATTCCTGAAGGATTAACTTCCTTGAGTTCGGAACAGTGTGGTGCTTGTCATCAAGATCATTACAATGAATGGAAGATTTCCACGCATGCCCAAGCCTGGAAAGATCTTCAATTTCAAGCCGAATTAAAAAAGGAATCCAGCCCTTTCATGTGCATCAATTGCCACATTCCACTTCAAAATCAGCAGGAATACATTGTTGAAGGATTGATTGATGGTGATATCTATCAACCGGTGAAGCGCACCAACTACCAATTCGATGAAAAGCTGCAACAAGAAGGCATCAATTGCGTTAGCTGTCATGTAAGGAATAATGCCGTAATTGGCATGACGGGATCCAAAAAAGCTCCGCACAAAACGGTTAAAGATCCAACATTCCTATCGGAAAAGTTGTGTATTTCTTGTCACAATGCAACGGCCGTTGTAACACCAACACTTGCTTGCTCTTTTGAAACAGGGGATGAATGGAAAAAAGGTCCGTTCTTCGGTGAGAAAAACTGTATTAGTTGTCACATGGAAACAATGGAGCGACCTTTGGTTTTTGGTTTTGAGCCCAAGAAAAGTCATTTTCATTCCTTTCCTGGTTCAGGGATTCCAAAATTTGACAGCTTGCAACCCAAAATTCTCAATGGTTTATCCTTTTCGTATTCCAACCCAAAGAAAGTACAACGTGCCAAGACGCCTATTGATTTTGAATTCTACGTAAAAAATGAATTTGCCGGCCACAAGGTGCCAACCGGAGATCCAGAGCGATTCATCCTCATTGAATTTGCGGTAAGAGATTCTAAAGGGAATATAGTTCATCAACAAACAGAACGAATTGGAGAAGAATGGGTTTGGAGTCCTCGGGTGAGGAAGATTAGCGACAATAATTTGTTTCCTGGTGAAGAAAGAAATTATTCCCTTCATTTCATTCCAAAAACAAAAGGAAACTATGTGTTGAACATTGAAGTAACGAAACACCGTTTGAATCAGAAATCGGCCAATTACAACAAATTGGGGAGCAACTACCCTCTTTTCATTTCCATTTACCAAAAGGAGTTTCAACTACAGGTCAATTAAGTTCCTGAAACAGTCACATTTTACTCATTTTATTAACATTTGATAAGCCTCCAAAGCAAAAGCGTTTATCTTTATGAAAAAAGGTAAAATGTCCGACACTCATCAACACCCATTAAAATTCGCTGGAGTCTTAATCGCTATTGGAATTGTCTTTGGGGATATTGGAACTTCACCGCTCTACGTATTTACAGCTATCTCTGGAGGAACCAATTTTGATCCGCAGCTCATTTTAGGAAGTTTGTCCTGTATCTTTTGGACTTTGATTTCAATCGCTACGTTTAAGTACATTATCATGGCGTTGAACGCCGACAACCAGGGAGAAGGTGGGATTTTCGCCTTGTATGCATTATTGAAAAAACGGCGCGTAAAATGGGTGTATCTTCCAGCATTGATTGGTTGCGCAACCCTTTTAGCCGATGGCTTTATTACACCTTCTATCTCTATTTCCTCTGCAGTAGAAGGTTTGAATACCATTTATCCCAGCTTGCCGACGATGCCGATTGTAATGGTCATCATTGTGCTGCTTTTCTTGATTCAACAATTTGGCACTTCTTTCATCGGAAAAATATTCGGTCCCGTTATGGTTTCTTGGTTCCTCTTTTTAGGACTTCTGGGTTTCATGCAATTAGTTGAAAATCCGATGGTTTTAAAAGCCATGAATCCGGTTTACGCGGTTGATTTTCTAATTAATTATCCACAAGGGTTTTGGGTGCTCGGAGCGGTATTTTTATGTACCACCGGAGCTGAAGCCTTGTATTCCGATTTGGGGCATTGCGGGAAACAAAACATTCGAGTGGCATGGATTTTCGTGGGAAGTATGCTTTTGCTCAATTACTTCGGTCAAGCCGCATTTCTTTTAAATGGCAACATTGAAAAAATTAACTTGGTCAGTGTATTTTACGCAACGGTACCCAAACCGTGGATTCCATTTGCGATTGGCTTGGCAACACTATCGACTATTATTGCCTCTCAAGCCTTGATTACAGGCGTTTTCACGTTGATGAACGAAGCGATAAAATTAAAACTTTGGACCAATTTGAAAGTAAAATACCCATCGCACAATCGTGGTCAAGTCTATGTTCCTTTCATCAATTATTTCTTGATGGCGGGCTGTTTGTTGGTCATCATTATTTTTAAAAAATCAACCGCAATGGAAGCCAGTTATGGATTAGCCATAACCATTGACATGTTGATGACTTCCGTATTGATGGGCTTTTTACTTTTGCTAAAATACCCAAAACGAAAAGCGCTCTACATCGGTATTTTTGCCGTATTGATGTCGATTGAATTCCTGTTTTTCATTTCGAATTTGGGCAAATTGAAACACGGTGGTTGGTTCTCGTTGCTTTTGGCTTCTGCATTTTTAACCTTACTCTATTTATATTACAAAGCTCGTCAGCTAAGAGCTCGAATAACGGAGTACATTCCCATGTCGGAAGTCGCTCCTTTGATTGACGCGGTTAAACAGGACGATAAGATACCTTACGAAGCTTCAAACATTGTTTATCCGACAAGGAGTACTTCTCCTTTGCGATTAGACGCCACCATCTACCATTCACTTTTTAAAAAGAAACCCAAAAAAGCTGGAATCATTTGGTTCTTGCATTTGGAAATAACCACTGAACCTTGGGGCGTTTATTACGAAGTAAACGAAATCATTGACAAATCCTGTTATTACGTAAAACTATCGCTTGGTTTCAAGGAAGACCACAAAATTGAATACATGATGCGGAAAATTCATGATCACTTGGTCGAGAAAAAAGAAATTTCTGGCGAAAGTGTTTTTGAACCGATTCGCGGCAAGATCGATGAGATCGATTTTGAATTTATCGTGATCAATACACGCGTTGCCTTGGACAATGTAATTACAGCCGCGCAAATGATTTCCATCAAAGCGTATCGATTTATCAAATCAACTGGATTGAAACCTGCAGAGGATTTTGGATTGGATGAAACCAACGTGCAAGTAGAGTTCATTCCGATCAATGTAACCGAGAAAATAGATACAACTCCCGTGGAGGTTTACCAAGATTATGGTGACAACATCAAACGGAAAAAGTTTAAAATGCCAAAATAAAATTCGTGAATTTGGGAATTCCCAAATTTACGAACGAGGCTAAAATTGAAAATAAAATTTCGATAATCCTCTTGAAGTAATGAAACCAATTCCTCAATTTACGAACGCACAAGACCAATTAATTACATTTTTCTTCAAAACAAAAAAGCCAACTCCCTTTCGGAAATTGGCTTTTAAACTATTCTTTATTGAATTACCCTTTCGCGTTCTCCAATTTGATTAAGTTCAAGGCTGAACCAGCTTTGAACCACTCAATTTGTTGCGCATTATACGTATGATTCAATTTGATGGACTCTTTCTGACCATCTTCGTGTACCAATTCCAACGTCAATTGCTTGTTCGGTGCAAAGTCTACCAAATCAACGAAGTTCAAAACATCTCCTTCTTTGATTTTATCGTAGTCTGCTTCAGTAGCGAACGTCAATCCAAGCATCCCTTGTTTTTTCAAGTTCGTTTCGTGGATACGAGCAAATGATTTCACGATTACCGCAACAACACCCAAGAATCTTGGTTCCATTGCCGCGTGTTCTCTTGAAGAACCTTCACCGTAATTATGATCACCAATTACAACAGAAGGAACACCTGCTGCTTTGTAAGCTCTCGCTACTGCAGGAACTTCACCAAATTCATTGGTCAATTGATTTTTTACTTTGTTGGTGGCTTTGTTGTAGAAATTCACCGCACCAATCAACATATTGTTGGAGATGTTGTCCAAATGTCCACGGTAACGCAACCAAGGACCTGCCATGGAAATGTGATCCGTTGTACATTTACCTTCCGCTTTGATCAATAATTTCGCTCCTGTAATGTTTTGACCATCCCAAGTTTTGAACGGCTCCAACAATTGCAAACGGCTTGAATCTTCCGCTACAACAATCTCAACACCTGATCCATCCGCCGCTGGTGCTTGGAAACCTGCATCTTCAACCGCAAATCCTTTCGGAGGCAATTCCCACCCCGTTGGTGCCTCCAATTTTACTTGTTCACCTTTGTCGTTTGTCAAGGTATCCGTCAATGGATTGAAACCTAAATCCCCTGCAATGGCCAATGCAGCAACCATTTCTGGTGATGTTACGAAAGCATACGTATTTGGATTACCATCCGCTCGTTTCGAGAAGTTACGATTGAAGGAATGGATGATTGTATTTTTCTCTTGTTTTTCAGCTCCTGCTCTGTCCCATTGACCAATGCAAGGTCCGCAAGCATTGGTGAATATTTTCGTTCCCAATTTCTCAAACGTTCCGATGAAACCATCACGAGCGATTGTGTAACGAATTTGTTCTGATCCTGGATTGATTCCGAACTCAGCTTTTGGCGCCAAACCTTTTTCCACCGCTTGAGCAGCAATTGAAGCAGCACGAGAAATATCTTCGTACGATGAATTGGTACAAGAACCAATTAATCCCCACTCTATTTTCATAGGCCATTCATTTGCTTCTGCTTCCGCTTTCAATTTAGAAATGGGTGTTCCTCTATCTGGTGTGAATGGCCCATTTACATGTGGTTCCAATTCAGAAAGATTGATTTCAATCAATTGATCGAAGTACTTTTCTGGATCTGCATACACCGCAGCATCACCCGTCAAATGTTCTGCAATTTTATCAGCTTCTGCCACAACATCCGCACGACCTGTAGCATTCAAGAATCTTCTCATGGAATCATCGTAACCAAAAGTAGATGTTGTAGCACCAATTTCAGCACCCATATTACAAATGGTACCTTTTCCTGTGCAAGACATGCTCGTTGCTCCTTCACCGAAGTATTCAACAACCGCTCCTGTTCCACCTTTTACGGTTAGAATATCAGCCACTTTCAAGATAACATCTTTGGGAGATGTCCATCCGCTTAATTTTCCAGTCAATTTGACACCGATTAACTTCGGAAATTTCAATTCCCAAGCCATTCCTGCCATTACATCCACTGCGTCTGCTCCACCAACACCAATGGCAATCATTCCCAATCCACCTGCATTTACAGTGTGTGAATCGGTTCCAATCATCATTCCACCTGGAAATGCATAATTTTCTAGTACTACTTGGTGAATAATACCTGCTCCTGGTTTCCAGAAACCGATACCGTATTTGTTTGAGATAGACGAAAGGAAATTGAAAACCTCGTTGTTTTTATTCAAGGATTCTTGCAAATCCACTGAAGCACCCATTCTGGCTTGAATCAAGTGATCCGCATGAACTGTTGAAGGAACTGCTACCGTTTTACGTCCAGCTTGCATGAATTGCAACAAAGCCATTTGTGCCGTTGCATCTTGCATTGCAACACGGTCTGGAGCGAAATCTACGTAGGCGTTACCTCTTTCGAAATCTGTCGTCGCATTGCCATCCCAAAGGTGAGCATACAAAATCTTTTCTGTTAATGTCAATGGTCGTCCGACTACTTTTCGAGCGGCTTCAATACGTCCAGGAAATTGGGCGTAGACCTTTTTGATCATGTCTAAATCAAATACCATTTTTATTTTGTTTTATTAATAATTTTTTGAGTCCCTTTTCGAGGTGCAAATTTACTGAAAACATCTGGAAGATAAAAGTAAAGCACCTCCCTATTCGGTTAGATTGATCAAGAATTTAACATCGATGAACAGAAATATTTTTACTTTTATCCCACATCGAAACAAAATGAATTCTTTCAGAAAAATATTAATTTGTGACGATCATGCTCTTTTCGGAGCTGGGCTGAAGCAACTACTTACCGAGCAAAATTACGAAGTCACCTACGTGTCGAATTCAGAAGATTGCAATCGATTGCTTAGAAACAAGACATTTGACGTTTTTTTGTGTGATTTAAATATTGATAAAACCAATGGTTACGAAATCATTGAAACCAATAAAAGTCAATTGCTGGAAACTCAAGTTTTTCTCATTACGGCCTACACGGAAGATTACTTAATTGATAAAGCTGAAAAGAAAGGCTTACAAGGTTTTTTGGAGAAAAGCGCCTCAGCCGAGAAATTGTTTGCAGCTGTCAATTTGCCCAAGAATGCTCCTTTCTACTCTTCAGTTGATCGAAATCCTCAACACAATGACTTTTCTGAGAAAAATAAATTTTCCCCATCCAAATTGTTACTTTCCAATCAAGAAAAGTCCATCATAAAATGGGTTGTTTTTGGTTTAACCAGCAAAGAAATTGGCGAAAAACTTTTCATTTCCAAACATACAGTTGATACGCATCGAAGAAATATCAATAAAAAATTAGAAATTCAAGGCATTAGTTCCTTAATCCGTTTTGCGCATGAAAATAATCTTGTGGATTAGTTTTTTCTTTTCGGTTCTTCAACTCTTTGCTAACTCGAAACCTCCTGTTCAAGTTCATGCATCTTACTATTTAGACAAAGAGTCGAGCTGTTCCTTAAACGAAATTTCAAGTAAGCATTTTCAAAATTTACCTGAAAACAAAAATTTAAACATTGGCTACAATGAAAATTTAGCAGCTTGGTTGAAAATTGATCTGCAAAATCCAACCTCATCCACACAAAACTTTTGGCTTGTTTTAGATAATAATCGTTTGGATTCCATTCAATTATTCGATAATAAACAAATTGCAATTTTAGGTGATCGCACCACTTCTTATCTTCCTTTTTTATCGTATCCTGCATTCGAAATTTCGCTGCCAGGAAAATCCACCAAACACTATATTCTCCGACTAAAAAAAGGCATTTCTTTCATGGATTTTAGTTTTCATTTGGAAACTGATGTTTCCATACAGCAACGATCCAATCGCTTCTTTTTCTTACTTTCTTTGACCTTGGGGTTGATTCTTTTTCTCCTCATTTTCAATAGCATCTTGTTTTGGATCGCTCGCCAGAAAATTTATTTAATTTATGTTAGTTATTCCATTCTTTCCACCATTTATATATTAATCGCCACCGGATTTGCCAAATTCATTTTGCTACCGCACTTTCTGTATTTCAGTGAAGGACTTATCTATTTTGGCTCGATTTGGTTTTTGATTCTTTTTATCTTTTTATCTTTTTTCTTGAACCTAAAAGAAAATGATCCAAAGCTGTATCGAATAATATTAATACTGACTTTAATTACCACTTTATACATTGTTTCTAGCGTTTTTTTCTACGCATTCGGATTATTAAATTGGCTGAAAATACTTTCGGTTCTCAATTATGCCAATTTTCTGTTGCTCATTGTTTTAATATTCGTCGCCAGTATCCGCCATTTAAAAGTGAATCGAAGCAATGCTATTTATGTGTTATTATCATTTATTCCTCACTTTGTTTGGAGCATTTCCATTATCCTCAAAGCGTTTGGAATCTTTAGTAAAGAATTGCATATAAACTGGTTAGTACTACTATCATTTTATGACATCCTTTTGTTTGGATTTGTTTTGGTTCGATTCTATTTTGAAACCTTCCAAAAAAATCGAGTTTTGAATGAACAGATCATCCTTCAAAAAGAAACGGAAATTCAAACGATCGTAAATACTCAAATCACCGAACGTCAAAACATTGCCAACTTAATTCATGATCAATTTGGTAGTGCCATAGGACACATCATGCAAGTTTCTGAAAAAGACCAAAATCCTAAATTAAAGGAACTTCTTGTTGACTTCTCCACAAATATTCGGGAAGTTTCTCATCAAATTATGCCGAAAGCATTAGAAGATGGAGCGCTGGTTCATGCAATCGAAAATCAGCTAACGATTTTAAATAAAACACTCACAAATTGCACGATTGAATTTGAATCCTATGATTTCCCAACTTTTATTTCCGTAGATAAAGCACAAAATCTCTATTTGATTTTTTTGGAATTAATTAATAATGCTCGGAAGCATGGAAAAGCTTCGAACATTCGCATTGAATTTTTTGGATATGAACAATCCTTGGTTTTACAATGTACAGACAATGGTTTAGGATTTGATAAAACTAATTTTGAATATGGTTTTGGTCTAGCCTCGATTGACCGACGAATTAAGCAATTTAACGGAGAATTCTACATTGAAAGTGAAATTAATATAGGAACTTTGGTGCAAATTGAAATTCCCAAAATACTCACTAGTCAGTATTGATAACCGAAAGGTTCGACTCTAACTTTGTCAGAAACAAAACTCAAAATTTAATATAGTGATCTTTTATTAACTCAGAGTTAGAAGTTTGCCTTGTTTAATTATGCAACGGACCTTTTAATCATCCTAACTTAAATTACAAAATTATGAGAAATCTTTTTAATTCCATTGGGAAAATTACCGCATTGCTTTTGTTCGTGCTAACCCTCTCAAATTGCAAAAAATCAAAAAAAGGCGTTTTAGAAATAAAACACACAACTATTATTTCTAGTGAGGAAAGCACTTTCCGAGCCATTGTTGTTGACGATGGATTATACAAACCCAACGAAGAGTTTCCATACAAAACAGTGAACAACAATTATGAAACTTACACGGCTTACTATTGGCCCGATGAAAGTGCAAAAAGTTTGGGGTACAAATACAGAACAAAAGGCGAAACGGATGTGTATTACACAACGGAAAAAAGCAGCGATTACGGTGGCCCAGGTCTGAATGGACACTGGAAAGATTATCAAATATCGTCAGGTGGTGGCAATGGTGCAAGCATTACTCCGTATGGACGTTGGCAAAGATATGGCTCGCCTAATGGTTATCAGACGGATTTAGCCATTGGTGACATTCCTGGCGAAGCCTCCAACCGAGTTTATATGTGTGAACATCCTGGATCACCAACAGAAGGTTTGTATAAAGGGACAATAAGTGGAACTACAATCACGTGGGATGCTATTTATGGACTTCCTAATGCAGAATTTGACCTTCTAAATTCAGGGCCAGACAGGACCTTATATTTTGGTGTGGGCAACATTTCCGACGCAGGAAAATATAGCGCTGGTAGTTGGACAAACACCTGTCCTCTTTAAAAATTTAACTTAATTAGTTAATGAAAACCCATGAGATTTACTCATGGGTTCTTTGGTTTCCATCTAATCTCGAACTAAATGGTATTAGTGAGCCAAACTTATTTTTATCAAAAAATCAAAATAATCAGTCTATCCTTAAAAGACAATAGCTTAGAACGTTTTGGTTCTGACTAGGGAAGCGAAAAAGAATAGAACAAACCAATTATTTTTGTTGATATTCCGTTCTTGTATCAAAAAGACATTTTCCTTTTTAGATAGCTTATTTCAAAAATTACCAAAGACATTTATTACTACCCGGTCCCAATTTCACTGAGGAAATAAGATTTTTAGAGAAATATTTGAACACGATTCATCTTAAATTTACTGACTAGTAAGTATTGCTACCATTATCGATTTCAAATATTTTTGTCAAAATTAAACTAAAATCTTATGACAAAAAAATCTATTCAATTCATCCTTGTAGGATTCGTTTTTCTTTCTTCCTGCACCATTCCTGGTAAGATTTCAGGAATTTACAAAACCAGAACGAATAAAACTTCTGACATTCAGCGTAGTTCCATAACCGCATATCCGTTGATTGTCGATTTGAACGTTGATCTTACAACCAGAGTAAGTGGAAGTTCAGCTGGAGAATTAATCAACGGTTTAACAGAAGAGTATTTTCGAGAACTCGCCTTATCCGAAGCCATGGTGAAAAGTGGTGCAGATATCTTGGTTGAACCTGTTTACACCGTCACTAAAAACTTTACTGGAGTGGGCACACAGATCCGCACCAATATTGAAGTAGTTGTTACGGGTTATGTTGGTAAATATAAAAATGCACGAAACCTCAGTCCTTCGGACACAAGCATGGTGCAATTTGTGAGTGGAAATAAAATTATGGAAAGTGCCGTGCCAAAAAGTTCTACTTTGCAATTGGTTTCAAGTCCAACTAAAATCTACTAACTATGAAAAAACGCAACTTTCTATTTTGCATTTTCATGAGTATTGTAGTATTTGGCATGTCACAAAACAGGCCATTAACAGAACAAAATGTAAAGGTCAAGCCAGCAAAAGCTCCCTTTAAAAAAAATATTTTAAGCGTTTCGGTTGGTGCCGGTAAATATGGTCCGGAAATTTTTGAAAATACTTTTTCTGTTGGTCTTACTACGCATACGTTTAAATACACGCGCAGATTTTCACCCCGATTTGGCCTATCTATTTACCGGACAGGATCGCGAACGAAAGATATTTTAAATCTCAATATCAAATCAAAGCATACAGGAATTGCTTTTCGCTTTACGAGCAGTGCAGCGCGCCCTTTACAGTTTTATTTTGCACCCTCCATTGGTGTTGGTAAATATCCGGGCTACACAACCGACTATATCGATGCCTTTGGAAGCTATAAGTCCAATGGACCTTTGACATTTGATCAAAATTGGATGAAACTGGATATAGGCGGTGAACTTGGCTTTGAGTACCATTTTGCCAATAGTTTCTTGGTTTCTCTTTCTTCTCAAACCTATGTGAACATAGATAGCGAATGGCAATATTCAATTTCGGCAGGTTTCGGATTAAAATTTTAGGAGAAAAACACGCAAAACACTACAACGATGAGGAAACACCTAAGTTATCATGAACAAACAGGTGTTTCCTCATTTATGTAAGATTTTTATAGGATAAAATATTTGGTGAATGAATCATCTGGGAATAAATTCATTGAAACAAGTAGCCCACTTTTGAATCAAATAATTTCATACGGATAATCCCCAAACAAAGAAGACAATCGCATCGCATCATACACCTTTCGTGTGTATTTGTTCGATATGACAATGATTGTCGCTTTCTCGTTTTTCATCGTTACATAGCATGAAGTATTACCGTGCCACCAACCGTGATGATAGAAAAGCTGCTGATTGGCCGACCATTCTTTTATTCGGATGCCCAAGCCATAATTTTTAACGCCCGCCTTTTCATAGCTGTATCCTTTGAAAATTTCTTTTTTCAGTTTTGCCGAAATAAATTGGTTGTTTTGCATCGCTAAATCATAGCGTAGCATGTCCCGAGGCGTGGAATACATATTTTTATCCCCATAAACAGCATCCAAGAAATCAAATGGTACTTTGGAGTAATTACGCTCGTAAGACTCTGCCACTTTCAAACTGTCTCGTTTCAAAATCATCACATAGGAATGCTTCATTCCAATTGGCTCAAAAACCAATTTCTTCATGGCTTCATCAAATCGTTGGTTGGTTAATTTCTCCACAATTAAAGCCAGAATAGCATAATTACTATTGTTATACGTAAACTTAGAATCTGGCTTAAAATTCAGTGGAAATCTAAATCGAGCCAACAACTCCAAAATGTTTTGATTGGAAAGGGTTTCTCGCTGGTTCCATACAGAATCGATGGAGGCAAAATTGGCGTATTTGGGCACTCCACTGCGATGATTTAAAAGCATACGAACAGTAATTGAATCATACGGAAACTCAGGCAGAATAGAATTTACGGATTGATCCAGCGTGAGCTTTTTTAATTCAATCAAACGAAAAACAGCGGTTGCTGTAAGAACTTTTCCAACCGAGGCCAAATGCAAGGCTGTAGTCGATTTCACCTTCTTTTTTTCATCATAGAAACTGTAACCACTGTAATTTTCATAAATGATTTGACCATTTTGCGCAACCAAAAACCCACCGCTAAATCCAGTAGAACCAAAGGTATTCTGAAAATACTCCTGAACCGCCTTTCTTGTTTTTTTCTTGAATCTTCTTGATAGTTTTGGAAACTGCTTGGTGTCCGTGAAGTAAGACTCTGGAATGGAATAACCCGAATTTTCAACTAACTTTGACGGTGCGACCTTGCTTGTTTCTGTTGAACATGAGAATAGTGTGAGGCATGTAAAAAAAAGAAAGAAAAGCGTGTTTCGCATTGCGTTTTTTTGGATCATCATTTATCGAGCGTTTCAAAGATAACCAAGAGTTTCCATTTTCCTGAAATATTCTCTACTACTTTTGCTTTATATTCAATTGATTTCCCTATCTTTGCCCCCTCAAAAAACAAATTAATTATAAACAATATGAATTCTTACGAAACTGTTTTCATTTTAACTCCCGTTTTGTCTGAGGATCAGGCAAAGGAAGCAGTGCAAAAATTCGAGGCGCAAGTTACAGAACTTGGCGGAAAAATTAAGCACTCAGAAAGTTGGGGATTGCGCAAATTGGCGTACCCAATTCAAAAAAAATCAACTGGATTTTATTTCCTTTCACAATTCGAATGTGATTCTCAAGTAATCGCTGAGTTCGAATTGACATTGAAAAGAGATGAGCGTGTTATGCGTTTCTTGACCATCAAAATGGAAAAAGATCATCTAGAGTATGCAGAAAAACGCAGAGCCAAAATGGGCAAAGCGAAAACAGAAACTGCAGAAGCTTAATTTATTCATCATTAAAAACGCACGAACATGGCACAAAATGATATCCGTTACCTAACGCCGATTAACATCGACATTACAAAAAGCAAATACTGTCGTTTCCAAAAAAGCGGCATCAAATTTATCGATTACAAAGACGCTAGTTTCCTTTTGAAATTGGTGAACGAACAAGGTAAAATTTTACCTCGTCGATTGACAGGAACTTCTGCAAAATATCAAAAAAGAGTGAACAAAGCTATCAAAAGAGCTCGTCACATTGCAGTTCTTCCATACGTTGGAGACATGTTGAAATAAGATTGTAAACGATATTTAAATTTTAAAAAAATGGATGTAATTCTTAAAAAAACAGTAGACAAACTTGGATTCAAAGACGAGTTGGTTTCTGTAAAACCGGGATACGGTAGAAATTTCTTGATTCCTCAAGGATACGCTGTTTTAGCGACTGCTTCTGCAAAGAAAGGTCATGCTGAAATGTTGAAACAAAGAGCACACAAGGAAACAAAAATGTTAGCTGAAGCACAAGAATTGGCTGAAAAAATCAACGTATTGTCATTGACAATCAGCACGAAAGCTGGTGAAAATGGTAAAATCTTTGGTTCAATCAACACAATTCAAGTTTCTGAAGCGTTGAAAGTAGCAGGTTTTGATATTGATCGTAAAGCTTTGAAAATCAAAGAAGAATCAATCAAAGAAGTCGGTACTTACGACGTTGATGCAAACATCGCAAAAGGCGTTGTTGCTTCGTTCAAAATTGAAGTAGTAGGAGAATAATTCTTCTCATCTAAATAATTTTAAACCTCTGTTCAGATGAACAGAGGTTTTTTTTTGAAAAGATTTGATGATAGCGAACAGAGTATAGAAGGGACAGAGCAGAGTTACGTATATTTGAACTATGAGATTTTTTCATTTTATTCTATTGGCTACTTTCTTACTTTTCTCTTGTTCAGAAAAGAACGATAAATCTAAATTGTCAAACGATAGGAACATTGCAGAATACGCAACAAATCTTCGAATTTTAGAAGGCACACTATCCACTAAAATTGAAATTCTGTCTCCTGAAACAGGAAAGGTGGAACAAACTTGGTGGATATCTAAAGATAAATCTGAAAAAGCAAACCACATACAAAGCCCATGCACCAAAATGGTGACTCTTTCGAGCACACATGTGGGCATGTTGGAAAAGTTACAGGCTATTCCCTCCATTGTTGGCATCACCAATGAATTGTACGTTTACAACCCTAAATTGAAAAAACGAATTCATGCCAAAAAAGTGATTGAGGTTGGAGAAGAAGGTCAAATTCCAGCTGAAACCATTTTGAAATCTGGTTGTAAATTGATTGTATACAGTGGGTTCGGGAAAGAATTTCCACATGTCGAACAGTTAAAAAAAGCTGGCGTTCAGGCTATTGTCAATTACGATTGGCGTGAAATTCATCCATTAGGTAAGGCGGAATGGATCTTACTTTTTGGTTACCTAACCGGAAAAGAACAAGAAGCGAAGGGTTATTTCAACGCTGTAAAAAAAGAATATTTGGCCTTAAAAAATGAGGCGAAATCATTCGAATCTACACCGACTGTCTTGAGTGGGAATTTGGTCGGCGACACATGGTTTGCTCCAGCGGGTGAAAGCTTCAATGCAAAGTTGATTGCAGACGCAAATACAAATTATGTTTATGGTAGCTCGAAAGGAACTGGTTCGCTCGCATTGAGTTTGGAACGGGTGTTGACAGACAATGTGCAAACCGACTTTTGGATCAACCCTGGAATGCCAACGAAAAAGCAACTTTTTGGATTTCAAGAACGATTGAAATTACTAGGGCCGGTGAATAAAAATCCTATTTACGATTATTCAAAAAGTGGAAATCGCTATTGGGAAATGAGCGCCATAGAGCCCCAAAAAGTATTATCTGATTATATTCAGATTTTCCATACGAATGAAGTCAAGGCAAAACCTTTGTATTTTTACCAACGCGTAAAATGATTTCAAAAAAACATAGCCTCTTTTTGTGGTTGCTGCTACTGGTGGTACTACCAAGTGCTTTCTTTTTGCATTTTGCAACAGGAGAAATATCCATTTCATGGTCCACTTTTCAAGATGCGTGGTTTTCGTTTGATTCCTCCAATTCTGAGCATTTGATCATCCGAGAATTTCGGACACCTCGCTTTCTGATGGCTTGTTTGGCTGGAGCAGGACTGTCTGTTGCTGGATTGATGATGCAAACGCTGTTCAACAATCCTTTGGCAGGACCCTATATTTTAGGCATCAACTCCGGTTCCAGCCTTTTTGTCGCGCTTAGTTTGATGACTGGTTTCACCATTTTTAAATCTGATTTTGGTATTGTTGCCAGCGCTTTGCTGGGTGCATTTGTTTTTGGACTCATCATTCTTGCCTTGTCTTTTCGAATTAAAAATGGTATTTCTTTGTTGTTGGTAGGATTGATGCTAGGCAGTTTCTCGGGCGCGCTTGTTTCCGTTATACAATTTCTATCCGAAGCGAATTCTCTTAAAATATTCACGATGTGGGCCATGGGCTCCCTTCAATCCGTTCAATCGGATCAATTAATTTCTATTTTCGGACTATTCCTTCTCGGAGTGCTCGGTTCCTTTTTCTTGGTGAAATCGTTGAATTCGCTCGTATTAGGAGAAACGGAAGCCGACCAATTGGGCATATCCATTCGGCGAGTGCGCATGTTGATCATTGGTTGTACCGCATTGCTCACCGGACTGGTTACAGCTTTCTGTGGACCTATTGCTTTTATTGGTTTGGCCGTACCAAATTTGGTGAAAATCCTATTCAAAACACAAGATCACCGCATTTTAATGCCGGCATCACTTCTACTAGGTGCTGTGTTTCTGGTTTCTTGCGATATCCTCGTTCAAATCTTCGCTACTTATGTTCCCTTGCCAATTAATGCTGTAACGTCTTTAATCGGCGCGCCAATGGTCATTTATTTCATTCTAAAACGTTTGGCGTAATGAAATTGGAAAAAGTACGTATCGGTTACAAGGAATCTTTGCTGGAAATTGATCAATTGACTATTGTACCGGGAAAAGTGTATGCCTTGATCGGAGCCAATGGGCGGGGAAAATCGACATTGCTTCAAACGCTTATAGGAAAATTACCCGTTCTTTCTGGTGACATTTTTATCGAGCGAAAAAATTTGAGTGAAATTCCGGTAACCGACAAATCCAAGCTTTTCGGTTTGGTTCACTCAAAATTTTCAGGGATTCCGTACATGCGGGCGAATGAATTTGTAGCTTTGGGCCGAACGCCGTATACCAATGCATTTGGACGATTGACGAAAAAGGATTTACAAATCGTTGAAGAAAGCATGGAAACTTTGGGTATTACACATTTGGCAAATCGGTTCACGACTGAATTAAGCGATGGGGAACGACAAATGTTTGCCATTGCTCGAATTTTAGCACAGGAAACCAACTATATTTTCCTCGATGAACCTACCGCTTTTTTGGATTATTCCAATAAAAAACGAGTGCTCGAAAAATTAAGTGAAATCGCAAAATCACTCAATAAATCAATCGTCTATTCCAGCCATGATTTAGAATTGGCTTTAGAGTTTTCGGATGAATTGGTTTGTATACCTCATCAGGGGAATAAAGTCACCAATTTTTTGAATGAAGAAATGGGTGTGAAAAAGGTAATTACTATTTGTTTCGAGTAGCCAATCACCCTGCCCACCCCTCTCGATCCAAACTCCGAAAATTAATCGCCTCCGCCAAGTGCTGCGTTTCAATTTCCAGTGCTCCTTCCAAATCAGCAATCGTTCTGGCGACTTTAATAATTCTATCATAAGCTCTAGCTGACAATCCTAATTTATCCATAGCTGTTTTCAATATGGCACTACCCGACTCATCAATTCTACAAAAACTGCGAACATCGCTGCTTTCCATTTGCGCATTGCAATGAACCCCTTCTCTTTCAGTAAATCGTTTTTCCTGAACCAACCTGGTTTTCACAACCCGTTCTCGGATTTCTTTACTACCTTCCTCGGGTTGGTGATGGGCCAATTCGTCATAGGAAACGGGCGTAACTTCCACATGCAAATCAATCCGATCCAACAAAGGCCCTGAAATTCGGCTCAAATATTTGTGCACAACGCCAGGTCCGCACATGCAATCTTTCTCTGGATGATTATAATATCCACACGGACAAGGATTCATGGCAGCTATGAGCATAAAACCAGCCGGATAATCTACTGTGAATTTTGCCCGTGAAATCGATACTTGTCGATCTTCCAAAGGTTGACGCATTACTTCCAAAACAGTCCGCTTGTATTCTGGCAATTCATCCAAAAATAAAACGCCATTGTGGGCCAAAGAAATTTCTCCAGGTTGCGGATAACCGCCGCCACCGACAAGGGCAACATCTGAAATTGTATGGTGTGGTTTTCGAAAAGGTCTTTGAGTAACCAATCCTGCTTCCTTCGCAATTTTTCCGGCTACCGAATGAATTTTGGTTGTTTCTAGAGATTCATCCAACGTCATGGGTGGCAAAATGGTAGGTAAACGCTTGGCCAACATCGATTTTCCAGCTCCTGGAGGTCCAATGAGAATTACATTGTGTCCACCCGCTGCAGCAATTTCGAAAGCACGTTTGATATTGGTTTGACCTTTCACATCTCTAAAATCAACATCACAATCGTTCAATTTACTTTCGAAGGCTTTGAGGATATCAATTTTTACGGGGTCGACTTCCAAATCATAATTTAGAAAATCAACAACTTGTTTTAACGATTCCATCCCGTAAATGGACAATCCTTCCACAATCGCCGCCTCCATGGCATTTTCCTTTGGCAAGATGATTCCTTTGAATCCTTCTTTTTTCGCTTGCAGGGCGATAGGTAAAATGCCCTTCAATGGCTTCAATTCACCATCCAACGATAATTCGCCCAAAATGATAAACTGATCCAATCGATCTGCCAAAACTTGCTCGCTCACGGCCATCACACCGATGGCAATAGGCAAGTCGAAGGTTGAACCTTCTTTTCGAATATCCGCAGGAGCCATGTTCACTGTAATTTCTTTACCAGGAAATTTGTACGCGTTGTTTTTGAGCGCCGCTTTCATTCGTTGGTGGCTTTCCTTGACCGCACTATCAGGTAAACCAACCAAAATGAAATTTACACCATTCGCTAAATTCACTTCGATGGTAATTGTAGTAGCATCAATGCCAAAAACGGCACTTCCAAAGGTTTTGACTAGCATAAGTACTTCTATTTATTATTTGTAACCCACTTGTTTTCGTTCTGTATTCTTTTCCTATACAAATCGCTGTAAATAACGAACAACACCGTCCATTTTTTCATCCTGATGATCAATTCGGTGCGTTAATTTTTCAATTTGCTCTTTTATATTCGTTTGCACCAGGAGCAAGTCCCTCATTTTTGTAAAGATTCTAACGAGTTGAATGTTGACTTGAATCGCCTTCTGATTATTTAAAACGCTTGAAAGCATCAAAACACAGTGTTCGGTAAAGGCATACGGGAGATTTCTGCGTTTTTCATGATTTGCAGTCGCAGATTGCGACCGCAAATCTATCCATTGCATTTCAGTCAATTGAAACATGAAGTCATTCGGAAAACGGTCAATATTTCGTTTTACTTGTTCATTGATTCTTTTGGTAGGCATTTCATAAAGTAGGGCCAAATCAAAATCCAGCAGTACTTTTTGATTATCTATCGCATAGATTCTTCCAACAATTTCTTGTTCTGGTAGTAGGTATTTGTCAAGCATCTTATTGATTTTTAAAATGCATTTGACATTCAATAAAATCCTCTTGAAATTCGATTCCTGTTTTCATAGTAGATAACTTTTTGTAGCATTGGTTACTCTAAGTTAAGGAAATAGATCTTTAATTTCCAAGCAATTAATTTGGAAAATGGGCTAGGAATTTAAATTTGTTTTTCGTAATTTATTGGGTGCGCGCGAGGATGTTTTTGCCGGTAAAGCCAAAAAAATGAGCACAAAAAAACCGCTCCAACTAGTTGGAACGGTTTCAATATCGCTGATCAGATATTAACGTTTGTGCATACCTTCGTCAGAAACAGTTAATTTTTTTCTGCCTTTACGACGACGAGAAGCTAGAACACGACGACCATTCTTGGTTGCCATTCTGCTTCGGAATCCGTGTTTATTTCTTCTTTTTCTTACAGACGGTTGAAACGTTCTTTTACTCATGATCTATATTCTTTAATTCGTTTTTTGTCAAAATTTCGGACTGCAAAGATAGCGTATTTTTGGTAAAAACAAAGACTTTCAGAAAAAAGTTGAAAAATAGATGCAATCCCCTCCAATCGATGTAAATTTGCAGAAAAAAAATCCATGCTTCGTCCGAAAAAAAACAAAGATAAAGACAATAAAAAGATCTCCAAAGAAAGTATAGCGAAGGCAAAAGGTATTTTCTCCTACTTAAAACCATACCGCGGTATTTTCTTAATCGGTTGGATTTTTCTAATTCTATCTTCGTCGATTGGCTTGTTGTTTCCTTATTTAATGGGGCAATTACTCGGTAAAAGCGGACAATCAACGGATATGGCTAGTTCCATTAAGTTGATTTCTTTGGACAATATCAACTCCGTTGCGCTGATGCTTTTGTTTGTTTTCATTGGACAATCTGTTTTTTCGTTTTTCCGTGTGATCATTTTCACCAATGTCACTGAAAATGCCATGCGCGATATTCGTCGTGATGCTTTTTCAAAATTGATTTTTATGCCCATGGATTTTTACAATCAAAACAAAGTGGGTGAATTAACGAGTCGAATGTCTTCGGATATTACACAAATTCAAGAAACACTTCGCACTACGATTGCCGAGTTTTTCCGTCAAATCATCATCATTGTTGGATCCATCTTTTTCATCTTCTTTTTTTCTTGGAAATTAGCGCTTATTATGATTGCCACCGTCCCCGTAATGGCCATCGTAGCTGTTGTTTTTGGTCGTTTCATTCGTAAACTTTCCAAGCAAGCGCAAGACTTCACCGCTGAATCAAATACCATCATTGAAGAAGCATTGACGGGTATTTCGAATATTAAATCCTTTACAAACGAAATTTTCACCCTCAACAAGTATAAAAAATCCATTGAAAACATTCGCGAACTGAATGTAAAAAGTGGCTTGTGGCGGGGTGCTTTCATTTCTTTCATTATCTTTTGTTTGTTTGGTGCTATCGTATTTATCATTTGGCAAGGCTTGTTGATGACACAAGGACCTAATCCTGAACTAAGTACGGAAAATTTCTTTTCCTTTGTAATGTTCACCGTGATGATGGGCATGTCCGTTGGTAGCGTACCAGATTTGTACGCAAGTGTTCAAAAAGCAATTGGTGCTACGGAAAACTTGATGGACTTAATTGGCAATCAAAGTGAAAATGAACTTTACATTGATGGAAAAAAACCTCATTTTGAAGGCAAAGTTGCATTTGAAAATGTTGGCTTTACGTACCCTCAACGTTTGGATATGCCTGTTTTGTCTGGTGTGAATTTTAGTGCTAGCCAGGATGAAACCGTTGCCATTGTCGGACCATCTGGAGCTGGAAAATCAACGATTGCGTCACTTCTACTGCGTTATTACGATTCATCCGAAGGTTCTATCCTTTTTGACGGCGTTCCAGCCAAAGAAATCGATATTCATTCACTCCGTTCACAAATTGCGATTGTGCCACAAGAAGTTTTACTTTTCGGTGGAACGATTGAAGAAAATATCGCTTTCGGTAAACCCGATGCGACCTTGGAAGAAATCAAAGAAGCGGCCCAAAAAGCTAACGCAGCTCAATTTATTGATCAATTCCCAGAGAATTATCAAACGCAAGTTGGAGACCGAGGCATTCAACTTTCCGGTGGACAAAAACAACGAATTGCCATAGCTCGCGCTATCTTGAAAAATCCAAAAATCCTTATCTTAGACGAAGCTACCTCGGCTTTGGATTCTGAATCTGAAAAATTGGTGCAAGATGCCTTAACGGAATTGATGAAAGGAAGAACTTCTTTTGTCATTGCACACCGACTTTCTACCGTAAAAAAAGCCAACCAAATTTTGGTTTTGAACAATGGTAAAATTGAGGAAACGGGTACCCACGAAGAATTGATGAAAAACGCAGGAATTTATGCGAATTTGGTAGATTTACAGGGAATGGAAAACTAAAGTGATATGAAGAAAATTTCAAGTTTTGCCTTGCTGACTGTCTTACTCGTAGCCTGCAAAGGAAATTATGCGGAAGTGGATGATATGGACTGGATTTCAGGAAATTGGAAAGGGATTGTCCAAGGGAACGAAGTTTTTGAATCGTGGACCCGAACAAACGACAGCACATGGACTGGAACCAGTCGATTTGAAAAAGACGGCGAATTGTTGTTTTCTGAAAAAATGACGATAACAAAACGAAAAGACATTTTTAGTTTCACCTCTGTTTCCAATGAACAAAATGATGGAAATGCTGTTCAATTTATTGCATCTGAAATCGATCCTGAACAAGTAATCTTTGAAAATCTGGCTCACGACTTTCCGCAGCAAATTGTCTACAAAAAAACGGCAGCTGATTCACTTCTGGTGTACATTGATGGCAATTTAAATGGACAAGCCAATCGAATAGATTTCCCGTTGAAAAAGGTGAAATAATGTACGTTCCAGACGAATTTTCTGTTAAAGACACGGCCAAAATCGATGCTTTCATTGCTGCCAATCATTTTATAAGCCTTGTCACTGCGAATGGAGATTTCCCCATTGCAACGCACATTCCGGTACTCGCAAAAAAAGTAAATGAAAAGTGGTTTTTGGAAGGACATCTGGCTTTGGCCAACGAACAGTCAAAAGCAATTCTTTCCTGTTCCAATGCACTTTGCATAGTATTAGGTCCCGACGCATACATTTCTTCCAGTTTGTATAGCCACGAAAACGTTCCTACTTGGAATTACCAATCGGTTCATCTTTCCGGAAAACTTTCTCCTTTGAACGACACAGAATTGGACCACCATTTAGCTGAAATTGTTGGTTTTTTTGAAAAAACCAGAGAAAACCCACTGGAATTTGACCATTTTTCGATAGAAATGATGGATTCCTATAAAAAAGAAATACTCGGTTTTCAATTTGAAACAGTCAAATTGGAAGTTGCTTTTAAACTGTCTCAAAACAGAAATCTAGTGGATCAAGCAGCCATTGTTCAAGATTTGCAGAAGTGTCCTTTTGAGAGCGCGAAGCGGGTGGCGGATGCAATGAAAAACAAATAAAAAAGCCCTGAACTTTCGAACAGAGCTTTCACATAATTTGGTGTTGAGCATTATTTGATCACGCTAAAAGCAGTTTGTTGGTGTCTTTCATTGCCAGCTTGAACTCTCAGAATGTATTGTCCATTTTCCAAAGAGGAAGTATTTAACTCAAATTTATTGCTGCCCACAGTTCCATTAAAATTCGTTGTTGAAACCAACGCGCCAACCGTATTGTAAACATACGCTACAACGGCCTCATTGGCATTCAAATTCAATTCAAATGCAGCGGTATTAACTGCAGGATTCGGGAAAACATGAATGGTAATTTCATCGGAAGTAACTTCGGCCAAACCAGCAGCACTGCAACTCATAACGTTTGGTGTAAAATTAGCCGCTGTCATCGCGCTTTCAAACTGAGTGATGGAAGAAACTGGCCAAATATCATTGTTTTTCATTTTCATGTCTGGACCAACCAAACAATAGGTTGGAAAAGCTCCAACACCAAAATCAGCGACAACTGCATCTCCACCGCCTTCAGTTCCTGATACTGCCGGTGCTGGCGAATGTCCTGAAGAAATCGAATAAGCCGATTCAAAAGCCAAAACTTCAGCATCTGTATCGCCTAAATCAATAGAAATACAATACAAATCACCTGCATTGCAACCATATTTTTCGTGTAATTCGCTAAAAAAAGGAACGGTAGCTTGACAAGGTCCACAAGTCGTAAAGAAGAAATCAATCAAGATCCATTTTCCACTGGCGGCAATGGTACTCAAATCATGTGTTGCCCCGTGTGCGTCAACAACCGTGAAATTTGTAACGGTTGAACCAATGGAATAGTTCGAAGCTTGTGCGCTAACGCCAGCCGTCAATAGACAAGACGTTAAGATAGTTAGTAAAGTTTTTTTCATAGTTATCGTTTTACAATTTGTTACCCAAATATATAGAAAAGAAACGATTATGAAAAAAAATAGATAGAATGAATTAGTCAAATATTGAAGTCAAAATAAAATGCCCCATCCCAATCATTGAAACCGCTTTCAATTGGAACAGGGCATTTCGACCTTATTTAACAAATACGATAGGCTTATTCGAATTTTCTGGTTTGCAAATTGATGGTTTTCACGGTACCTTTTCTTTTCGAAGTCAAAGTGGCAAATTCATCACAAGATCCATTGCCATAATCCAAGGTTGCGCCTACTTTAGTCGTTCCAAAATCTACAATTCCGGACACAGGATAACGACAAGTTGAATTGATGTAAATTGGTGTTGTAATCTTATAATTTCTTGCCTGACCACCCGATCTGGTAACACTTCCGGATCCCGTAATTTTAAATTCATCATCTGATGTTTCACAAGTCGTGTGTCCAAGCCATTCACGAACATGATTGAAGGATTTTGTTCTAGAACCGGAAGAATTCGTCATCGTAATGTTCGAAACAACCACGATATCCAAATTTCCATCTGAATTCAAACCGCTATTGGTCAATGTTTTTGTGCCTGTAATAGCCACATCATTCACGTAAAAATTTTCAAATGAAATGGATCTTGTTGCGCCAACTTCTGTCAAAAGATTGGACATTTCTATGATAATTTTCCCCTTTTTCGTAAAGCCATTTGGCCCCGTACATCCGGTTCCAAAATCGATTGTAACGGTTTTAGGAAAAGTCGGGGATGATTCACTAACCACAGCGCACGTGCCTGAAATTTGAGAGAAATCGTAATTACACGACGAACCCAAATAAAAAAACTCTTTTGTTACCGAAGATTCGTCATCTTGTGAACTTGTTTCCGCAAGTCCAGATTGATCGTAATCGTTTTGTTCTTCTGTTTTCTTTTTGCAAGAAGTAGCTATCCCAATTACCAAAAAGGCTAGCATTGCATAGGAAATGATTGATTTTTTCATGTCTTTAAGTTTATGTGTTCTTTTAAAAGATGAAATACAAATCAAAAAGGTTGGGTGAGGATGAAAAAAAATTAAAAACGGATTCCAAACATCAGTTGAAAATAGGAATACTTTGTGTTTAAATAATTGTTTTTCAATCTATTTGATATATTTAAAGCATAATTAAATTCCCCAAAAATTTCAAACGTATTGGAAAAAGGATACGACAATCCAACACTCGCATGCCAATTGGTTGCCACATGTTTTTTGTTATTTAATCGCTCAAGTGCAATTGAACGCTCATTCACGTCAGAACGAACAATCAACAAACTTCGCTCCCGCCCTTTGATGGAAAAATCAAATCCAGACATCCCATAGAAATACATTTTTTTCGGTTTCATTGTGGAATTAAAATAAAGCGAAACCGGCACAGAAAGATAACTAGAACGATGAAATACACGCATCAAATAAGTACTTGTATCCACATTATTCGATGACAAGGCATTGCTTTCTAAACCCGTTGCTCGCATCAATCCATCCGCTGTCGCTATTTCCACATTTTGATTCAATTGATCGTTGGCAATGGCCACTGGAAACAATCTTGTTCGATAACGATTCACCCCAAATACAACCCCAGACCGAACACCGATATGAGGAGTCATTTGGTATCTGATATTCATGCCAATCATTCTATTCTTCAGTCTTACAATGTTATCCGTTAGAATTAAGGCGGCATCGTTAGTCAAAATTTTATTTGCCCGAGGACTTCTTCCCAACCCCACGTAATAATCAAATCGAAATCGTTTTAGACTGTAATCAGTTATTAAAGGAAGTGTATTCGTATATTTTTCAGTGTTTACTGCAGAAGAGTCTGCATTCGGAGGAAGCGTTGGATTCTTTATTGAATCAGAAAATGCCAAGACGTTCGAAACAGGATTGACAGTAGACTCAGTGTTCGTATTGGTTTTTACCGTATCGCCTTCAATTGTATTTAAAACTGGTTTAGCGGTTGTTTCAGCTACTTTTTCATCCTTCTTTATCGATTCGCTTTTATCTTGACTCGTTGTGCTTAAAGGAGCATTGGTAGACGATAGTGTTTCTGTTGGTTGATTTAGAGAAAGTACAATATTTTCCTTTGTACCGTTATTTTCAGAACGAACCGTTTTGATTGCTCTACTTCCAACAACCGGCCGTGTTTCTTCTTCAGGAACATAGCTTGATTGAACCGTATTCTTCGTTTGATTGGCATTCGTAGATCGATTTTTTCTAACGGCCGATTTTGATTGGAGGCTAGCCGATTGGTTCAAATTGGAACGCTGGGTATTCGTGAAAGTTCTTTTTTCAGCTGATTTTACAGGCATTACTTTTCCATTCTCCGTTAATGACGCTGAATTTTCAATCGTACTATTTTCATTTTTCTTGTTTGAAGTCGGTGAAATCTTTTTGGTTTGATCCGCGTGCTCCATTGAAGGGGGAACCGCATTTTCATCCAAAGTTGTTTCTTCATTCGCTGCCACAACTTCTGAATTGGGAGCTGATTTGGATAAAAAATAAACTCCTCCGATAAGCAGCATTCCAATAGGAATCAACCAGAAATACAAAAGCTTGATTTTACGGTTTGAAGTCGCCAGTTGAGTCTGAATATTTCCCCAAGCACCAACGGGTGGCGCTTTGAACTCTTCGCTGAATTTTTCTTTGAAGAGAACTCTAAGATCGTTATCTGAATATTCTTTCTTCATATTTTCTTTGTTTCAATGATAGCCTCCAATTTTTCCATGGCTGCCTTCAATTCTTTTTTCGCATCAAACAATTGTGACTTGGAGGTTCCTTCTGAAATCTGAAGCATTTCGGCTATTTCTTTGTGCGTATAACCTTCAATAAAATACAAGTTAAATACTTGTCGCCTTCCAGGCGTGAGCTGCTCTATCAATAAATTGATTTCTTGAACCTCCAATTCTTGAAGCAAAGTAATGTCAATCATTTGCTGGTCCTCGATTTCTCGCACAGGATTTTTGTAGACAGCCGCATTTTTTTTCCGATGAACGGCTAGCGCAGTATTTACAGTGATTTTTTTCATCCACCCTGCAAAGCTTTTCTCTTGGTTGTACTGTTTCAAATTATCGAAAATGGCGATAAAACTGTCTTGTAACACATCTTGCGCATCGTCCGAATCCGAACAATATCTTAGTGCCACAGCATAAAGCCAACCGCTGTATCGTTCGTACAACAATTTATAAGCACTTTCTTTTTTAGAAAGGCACTGCTTGATTAACTCTATATCTGTCACACCGGCCGAAATGTGTTTGTCATTGTAAAGATGAAATAAAGTTCAAAAAGGTTGGGTGGAGATTTATAAAACTTCAAAAAAACACCCTTTACGCACGTATACGTTCGACCAAGAAACTTGTTACGGAGCTACCCATCTCATCAATTCAGCACAAACGATTGCTCCATAGGTTCCCAAAGCATAACCCAAAACGGCAATTATCGCGCCTACGGAAGCCAGTGCTGGATGAAAAGCTGCGGCAACAACTGGCGCAGAAGCGGCTCCACCAATATTGGCTTGCGAACCTACCGCCAAAAAGAAGAAAGGTGCTTTGATTAATTTAGCGATTAAAATCATAAAACTAACATGAACGATCATCCAAATTATGCCTACTAAAATCAATTGAGGCTCCTTCACGGCCTCTGCCAATTCCATTTTCATACCAATGGTGGCAACGAGAATATAAATGAATACACTTCCGATTTTAGAGGCTCCGGCGCCTTCATATTTGCGCAATTTAGTGAAAGACAAAACGAGTCCACCCGTCGTAGCAATCAACACCAACCAAAGGAAAGAATTCGCAAAAGGAGAATCGGGTGAGAAAGTATTCGAGATGACTTCTGCCATAATAGCACCTCCAAAATGACCTAAACCAACCAAACCAAAGGCAATACCTAAAATCATGACATAATCCGTCAATGTTGGTTGTTTTAAGATGGAAGACTGATAATCCGTCACCCGTTTCTTCAATTCTTCAATGGAAGAACTATCCGCCTTGAGCCATTTGTCAATTTTTTCAGCCCGCGAAGCACCAAATAGCAAAAAGGCCATCCACAAATTTGCTACAACAATGTCCACAACAATCATTTTTCCATACAATTGTGGGGCGTACTGATACGTTTCATACATCGCATTTTGATTGGCACCTCCACCGATCCAACTTCCTGCGATAGTCGACATGCCCCGCCAAGTTGCTTCAAAACCTTCACCGCCAACAACCGATGGATCAATCATAGAATACACCAATATGGCAATTGGACCTCCTAAGATTACGCCGACCGTTCCTGTCAAGAACATAATCAAGGCTTTCGGCCCAAGATTCAGGATTGCTTTAAAATCAATTCCCAATGTCATCAAAATCAATGCGGCTGGCAACAAGTAGTCTCTCGCCATTTCGTACAGTTTGGAATATTCTGGTGAAATCCACCCGAAAAAGACTAAGAAAGCTGGAATTACATAACATAACAACAACGCTGGAATGATCCGATAAAATTTCTGCCAAAAATTCGATTGTTTGTGTGACGTAAAAAAGATGATGGCTAAGATCAAGGTCAACAATCCAAACACAATTTCATCGCGCACAATCAATGGCGGCTGTGAATACTTAATTTTAAAGCCTAACTCGTCTGTATTTTTAGAAGCAAACGCTACTGATTTCCCTCCTGAGTACGCCTTTATTTTAAATTCCTGAGTGGAATTTATATTTCGCAATAGGAATGGTTGCAAACGATCAAAAGTGGTTGAATTAGAGCCAACATTCACAACTAATGAGTCTATTGGGCTCGGAACATCCATCACCGCGAAATCAATAAAAATATCCGTGGATTTCTCAATGGTAATTGTAGATTGAGCACTAGCGTTAAAATAGGTAAAGGTGCCTGGTTCCAATTTTGCTACTGCGGAAGAATCGAGCCAATTGATTTTTGGCATCTGTGCAGAAGCCATACCAGCAGTCATCAAGGAAATAAATAGAAAAAGTATACTTTTCATGAAATTAGAATTAAACGAAACAGTCTGTCAACTTTCGATTGACAGACCGTTTACTATTTTTATTTAGTTGATTCTCATTTTAAATATATCCTTGTTAAAGGATAATCTGGTTGCAAGTATAAGGATAAATATTATTTTACCCCTTGCATCAACTTTTTCACCAAGGGTGATAAAGCGATTACAACGACCCCTGCAATCAACGCATAAATCGCTAATTGTTGATAACCGTCTGTGTATGATGTCAATTTTTCAGTTAAGGAAGCATCAGGTTTTGGATTCGCCATTCCAGCGCCAAGGATTCCGGCAACATATTGCCCGTAAGCACTTGCCAAAAACCACATCCCCATCATTACTCCCCACAATTTTTTCGGAGCCAATTTTGTCATAATGGACAATCCAATCGGCGACAAACAAAGCTCACCCAAAGTAATAACCAAATAAGCCAATGTGAAAATATCCAATGAAGTTTTACCTGTTGAATCTGCAAAAAAGCGAGTGGAGTAGAAAACATAAAAGGCTAGTGCCAAAAACAAGAATCCCATACCAAATTTCACCATTGTATTGGGCTCAATTCTCTTTTTTGCCATCCATATCCACAACAATCCAACCAATGCACTAAATGCAATAACAAAAACCGAATTGGACGTATTATTAACAACATTGGGGTCAATATGCATACCAAGAACTGAATCATTCAAATTGTTCAAAGCGAACAAACTCAAAGACCCTCCACTTTGTTCAAAAAATGCCCAAAAAACAATGGAGAAAAAGATGAAAAATAAGGCCGCAAATAGTCGTAAAACTTCTGGCTTCGAAAGTTTCGTCATTTCATAAAACAAATAAATTAGGGTGGCGGGTCCAATGATATACATAAACATATCGGTATAATCCGTATTTTGAACCATTGTTAATATCAATGGAATACAAATTATTGAACCAATAAAAACCAAAATTTCACGCGTTTTTCTTTTGGAATTTGGCAGATTCAACAAAGGAGAGTCCCCTATTTCTCCTAATGTTTTTTTCGTGAAATAGAATGTCACCAAACCAATCGCCATTACAATTCCGGCCAAAGAGAAAGCAATGTTCCAAGAATACGTTTTTCCCACCCAAACACACAGAAATCCTCCCAAAAGTGCTCCTACATTAATTCCTGTGTAAAACAATCCAAATCCCGCATCTCTTCTTGGGTCTCCTTCTTTGTACAAAGCACCCACCATGGTGGAAATATTTGGTTTAAAAAATCCAGTGCCTATTACCGTGAAACTAATTCCAAAAAAGAAAAGATCTCGAGGTGAAAATGCTAAAATAAAACTTCCGATTATCATTAAAAAACCACCCCAAAAAAGTGATTTTTTAAACCCTAAAATTTTATCCGCAAACAAACCACCAATAAAGGTGAAGGCATACACAAATGCTTGGATAGCACCATATTTTAAATTGGCATCTTGTTCTGTGAAAAACAACTCTTTCACCATGAAGACCGCCAACATTCCTCTCATCCCATAGAACGAGAATCGTTCCCACATTTCAGTGAAGAACAAATACCAAATTTGTTTTGGATACTTTCCTTCGAAATTATGAATGTTCTCTATTGTATATTCTGTTGATTGATTCTCGCTCATTGTTAAAGAATTAAAGTTTATCGTTTTTGGATAAATTCTCGTCTATTTTTTTTTCTGGGTTAAAGTAGTGATATACTTTGGAAACGAATTGGAAACTCGCTATTGTTTTGTTGTAAAACAAAATAGTCTGTCAACTTAGGGTCGACAGACTATTTAAATAGTTAAAAGATTGGACGAATTATTTGATTCCGTGCATCATTTTCGACAATCGTCTTGATAACAACAACATCAAAACACCCAAAGAAATAACGAATATCGAAATGGACACAAAAATGGTAGCTGCACCCAATTTTTCAACATAAGCAGCAATGTATCCACCAATGATATTGGCTACGAAAGAAGATAACATCCAGACCCCCATTAAGAGTGAAGCCAGCTTCACCGGAGCCAATTTTGTCACTACTGAAAGACCTACTGGCGATAAACTTAACTCACCAATCGTATGGAAAAAGTAGGTAAGAATCAACCAAGACAATGCTGCTTTTTTCATTACGACCTCTTGTCCAGCTTGCATTGAAGTTTGCACTTCAAATGTGGCAAATAGCATGAATATGAATCCAATTCCTAGTAAAATCATACCCAAACTCATTTTAACAGGAGTCGTTAATTTCTTACCAAACTTAGAAGTCCAGAACCAAGCAAAAATTGGCGCTAACAAGACAATAAACAATGGATTTACTGATTGGAAAAACGTTGTAGGGATTTCCCATCCAAAGAAATTTCTATTGATATAAGCATCGGTGTAAAGTGTCATAGAGGAACCCGCTTGCTCAAATCCTGCCCAGAAGAAAATAACGAAAAAGGTCAAAATTGCAATAACCGTAATTCGCTGTCTTTCGATTTTCTTCAATGAAATACCGTCAGCATTTTTAATGTCTTCTACCATTTCTGAAATCTCAACCGTTTCAGACTTCGCTGGTTTTTCACCAATTTCCAAAAGGTACTTTTTCGCCAAAGTGTTAAACATGATTTGACCCAAAGCCATTCCAATTGCTGCCGCTAAGAATCCATATTTAAATCCATAGCTTAAAATGTTCGTTGAACCATCCGCTAATGTTTCTTTTACAGCGAACCAATCTTCCGCCAACAAACCTACAATCAGCGGTGCCAATAGTGCTCCTAAATTAATTCCCATGTAGAAAATTGAAAAAGCTGCATCTCTTCGGTCGTCTCCTTGTCTGTACAATTGACCAACCATCGTGGAGATGTTTGGTTTAAAAAATCCATTTCCAATAATCAATGTTACCAAGCCAATACCCAATCCAAGGTGTGTGTTTACGGAAAATAAGATGATTTGTCCCACAAACATGGTAATACCTCCAATGGTAATCGCCAATCGTTGTCCAATGTATTTATCCGCAATATAACCACCAATAATGGGCGTAAAATAAACGAAACCAGTGAAAAAACCATAAACGAGCGATGCACTATCTTTTGGAATCTCCAAACCGTTCTCCATCCACAATTTCGTCATGTACAACATGAGAATTCCTCTCATTCCATAATAACTAAATCTTTCCCACATTTCAGTGAAAAACAACAAGTACAGTCCTTTCGGGTGACCAAAAATCATCCCCTTTGCTTCAATTCTATCTACTAGTGTATTGGAATTCTCCATATGTTTCATTTTATTTAGTCCCCGAAAATAGAAATTATATTTTGAATATTCTATTTTGATGATATTTGTAAACATGAACTTTTGCAATTGTCATACGCATACTTCTACGAATCCGGATTGGGAGATTTTATCTCCTGATTTTATTGACCTGCCCACGCACTTTCATTCCATTGGTATTCATCCCTGGAAAGTCAATGAAATTAATCGAGAACAACTTGAAGATGTATTACTTGCGCACACGACAGACAAAACGGTAGCCATAGGTGAAATTGGGCTGGATCGTTTAAAAGGTCCTGATTTAGACCTTCAGATAGCTGTATTCGAAAAACAAATTGATTTTTCAGAAAAAGTAGCCTTGCCAGTTATCCTGCATTGCGTGAAAGCTTGGAATGAATTAATTGTGGTTAAAAGGAAAAAAAATCCCAAACAAACTTGGATATATCATGGATTCAACAAAGCAAATCTTTTGGAAGAAGTACTGAAAGAACACGTTGTTATCTCCATTGGAACGGCCATTTTTGAGAATGCAAAGTTGCAAAATGTGGTCGCAAAAATCCCAAATGAAATGCTGCTTTTGGAAACGGACGACAGTGCTATTTCAATCGAAAAGGTTTATGAAAAAGTAGCTGAAATAAAAGGGATAACTTTAGTACTTTTGCGCGAAATTATTGAACAAAATTGTAAACGTATTTTTCCAAAATGGCACATTGGCTAGAGCGAACCGAACTTTTGGTAGGGAGTGAAAAAATCGAGAAGTTAAAAAACAAACACGTTCTCATTGTTGGATTGGGTGGCATTGGTTCCTTTGCCGGTGAATTCATTGCGCGAGCCGGAATTGGTGAAATTACTTTGATTGATGGCGACAAATTCGACCCGACGAATAAAAACAGGCAATTGACAGCACTTGATTCGACAATCGGCAGAAACAAAGCGGTAGTTTTAGCAGAACGGATTCAAGATATTTCATCTGATATTAAACTCCATATTTTAGAAGAATTTGTTGAACCAACACGCGTTTGGGAAATTCTCAAAGAATCAAAACCAGACTATGTGATGGATTGCATTGATTCTGTTTCGCCAAAACTGGAATGGATAATTGCATGCAAACGTTTGAAAATCAAAATCATAACACATTTAGGTGCCGGTGGAAAAATAGATCCGTCCAAAGTTCAAATGAAGCAACTCATGAATACGCACGATTGTAAGTTGGGACAACACCTAAAAAAACGACTAAAAAAGCGCAACGTTGAACCAAAAGGTGTGAAAGCGATTTACTCCAGTGAAATCCAACAGAAACACGCGCTAAAAATGACTGACGGTGCCAATTACAAACGATCCTATTATGGGACAGTTAGTTACATGCCCGCACTTTTTGGATTGCACGGTGCAGCGGAGGTAATTCGCTATTTGGCAACCGTTGACAAGGATTAAACCGCATCAAAACAATTCTCACTTCATCTATTGTTGATATTTTACACCTCTGATACATTTTAATTATCTTTACTCTTTTAAGGACAAATAATGATTTTTAAATTCCCAATTTTCCTAACGCTTGCTGTTTCCATCCTTTTTGGATGCACAAATCAAACTGTCAAAAAAAAGTTACCAGAATCAAAGCTGGAAGCCACTTTGAATACCGGTGATACCCATTCCTATTCGAATACTGGTGAAATAAATACAACCCATTTGCACTTAGAATTGGATGTAGATTTCGAAAAGAAGATTATCTACGGCGTTGCGCACCATGAAATGCATAACACGGGAGTAAAAACGGCCATTTTTGATATCAATGGCTTAACGATTCAAAAAGTAACAATAGGGAGAGAAAGTGAAGTGGAAACAACCTACATAATTGGAGAATCAGACTCCATTTTGGGCCAACCTCTTACCGTAACGATCGATTCGAATACAACTTTTGTAAATATTTATTACCAAACCACGGAAAAAAGTGAAGCTTTGGATTGGTTGGAACCTGAAATGACCGGAGGAAAAAAGTTTCCTTTTTTGTATTCACAAGGCGAAGCCATTTTAACGCGCACTTGGATTCCTTTGCAGGATGTTCCTTCGAACCGAATTACTTATTCAGCTGACGTAAAAGTTCCTTGTGACCTTTTGCCATTGATGAGTGCTGAAAATCCAATTGAAAAAAATGAGGATGGAGTTTATCATTTTGAAATGAAGCAGGCCATTCCAAGTTATTTGATTGCGATTGCTGTAGGTGATTTGGTTTACGAAAAATTAGGCGAAAATTGTGGTGTTTATTCAGAACCTGGTTTGATTTATCAATGCGTTAGTGAATTTGAAGAATTGCCCTTGATGATGCAATCGGCTGAAGCCCTTTTTGGAAAGTACCAATGGGAACAATATGACTTGGTGATCCTGCCCTATTCTTTCCCTTTTGGAGGAATGGAAAATCCACGTTTAACGTTCGCTAATCCTACACTTTTGGCTGGCGACCGCAGTTTGGTTTCTGTCATTGCCCATGAGTTGGCGCATTCTTGGTCTGGAAATTTGGTGACCAACCGAACATGGAACGATTTCTGGCTCAATGAAGGTTTCACTGTCTACATTGAAAACCGAATCATGGAAGACTTGTATGGTAAAGAAGTTGCCGACATGCTTTTATTGATTGAGTTTCAAGAGTTGGAAAAGGAACTGGACGTCATTGCAAAAAGTGAATTTCCGTTTGATTCCCGTTTGAAACTTTACTTACAAGGCCGAAACCCGGATGATGGGATGACCACTGTAGCTTACGTGAAAGGAGCTTTTTTACTCAAAACCTTGGAAGAAAAAGTGGGTCGTGATAATTTCGATGTTTTCATCCAACGCTATTTCAAAAACTTTGCATTTAAGACCCTAACTACGGAAGACTTTGAGAATTACCTGCGTGATCATTTGTTGAATCCGATGCGAATCAAATTCAACTTAAAAGAATGGCTGTATGAAGATGGTTTGCCGAGCAATTGTATTCGTCTAGAATCGAAACGATTTGAGGGTGTTCAATTATTGGCCAAAAGAATTTCAAATGGGGAAGACATTTTCAAAGTACGTTGGAAAAAGGACGAAATCAAACGTGAAAAATATACTACACAAGAATGGTTAGCGTTTATTCGCACCTTACCAGATACCTTGCCAATAGCAACCATGGCATTGATTGACAAAAAACTCAATTTCAAAAAATGTGGCAACGCAGAAATTATGGCAGAATGGTATGTTTTGGGAATTAAAAACAACTACAAAGCGGTATTACCACCTATGCGTAAATTCTTGATCAAAGTGGGACGAAGAAAATTCATTCAACCCATTTTTTATGAGTTAGCCAAAACGCCTAACAACAAAGTTTGGGCAAAAGATGTTTACAAATCGGCGCGAAACAATTATCATTTCGTGACGAGAAGTACCGTTGAAGAGATTCTTAAGTAAATCCGAGTTATTCAATTTCGAATTGGGAATTGCTTCATGACGGATTTAAGCTTTGACTTTAGAAATCAAACAATTATTTTGTTTTTTTATGCAAACACCAAAAACTAAATTTCGCGAATTCGCGAATTCGCAAAGACTAAAAGTTTAGGCCGAGTTCTGAGCATGCCTTGGGAAAGGATGAATTGCGATTTTTTTTAAGCTGCAAATTCAAATCGCTTAATTATGATTTGTATATAAACACAAGTTAAAACTCAAATTTGCAAAGACTAAAAGTTTAGGCCGAGTTCTGAGCATGCCTTGGGAAAAGATGAATTGCGATTTTTTTTAAGCTGCAAATTCAAATCGCTTAATTATGATTGGTATATAAACACAAGTTAAAACTAAAATTTGCAAAGACTAAAAGTTTAGTTCGATTTATTAACTGATTTTCAAATTTTTAGACACAACACAAAGAACAACATTTCTTTCAAAACACAAAAAAGTCGCCCGAAAGCGACTTTTTTTTATGCTAAATTTATCAAAACGCTTTACGCCAATTCTGCCAATTTCTCTTCCAAAATGGCAATTTTCTGCAAAGCATCTGCTTCTTTCTTTTTCTCGATAGCCACCACTTGTTCAGGTGCTCCAGAAACGAATTTTTCATTTTTTAATTTGCCTTGAACGCTTTTCAAGAAACCTTTGGTATACTCCAATTCTTCTTGCATTTTAGCTTTCTCTGCTTCCACATCAATGCTTTCTCCAAACGGAATAAAGAATTCGTTTCCACCAGAAATGAATCCATTCGCTTGTGGCACTTTGTCGGTTGTGTATTCCAAAACAGACAAATTGCCCATTTTCACAATCACACTATCCATGGATTTATCAATATCTGCGTTCAATTTCACAAACAACTCCATTTTCACCTTGTTGGCAATGTTATTCTGCTTGCGAACATTCCGAATGTGTGTTATCACGTCAACGGCTTTCTCGAATGATTTCAAGATAGCAGTATCCACCGTTTTTACTTTTGGCCATTCTGCCATGATGATGTCTTGCCCTTCGCCTCTTTCACGAATCAAATGCCACAATTCTTCTGCGATGAAAGGCATGTACGGTTGCATCAATTTCAACAAATCCTCGAAAAATAAATTGGTTCTGTCTAAGGTAATTTTGTCAATCGGTTGTTTGTATCCAGGTTTGATCATTTCCAAATACCATGAACAGAAATCATCCCACACCAATTTGTAAATCATCATCAACGCTTCTGAAATCTTGAACTTATCAAACAATTCATTGATTTGTTTCAAATCTTCGTTGAATTTCGCCTCAAACCATTCGATCGCCTTAACCGAAGCTTGTGGTTGTGGCAAATCTTTCGTTTCCCAAGATGAAACCAAGCGGAAGGCATTCCAAACCTTGTTGGTAAAATTTCGTCCTTGTTCACATTGTGAAGTATCAAACGGTAAATCGTTTCCAGCAGGCGAAGAAATCAAAACACCCATTCGTACACCATCGGCACCAAATTTCTCAATCAACTCAATCGGATCAGGAGAATTACCTAAAGATTTGGACATTTTTCGACCCAATTTATCGCGAACAATTCCTGTATAATAAACATGTTTGAATGGCAATTCATCCATGTATTCGTAGCCTGCCATGATCATTCTAGCCACCCAAAAGAACATAATCTCAGGTGCTGTCACCAAATCATTGGTTGGGTAATAATATTGAATGTCTTTGTTTTTAGGATCTGTCAAACCGTTGAAAACCGAAATTGGCCACAACCAACTTGAGAACCAAGTATCCAAAACGTCTTCGTCTTGCTTCAAGTCTGACGCAGCAACTGGTTTCCCTGCTTTTTCAGTTGCCAAAACCGCTGCTTCTTCGATGGATTTAGCAACGACATAATCGTGATCGCCTTCGCCGAAGTAATACGCTGGAATTTGATGTCCCCACCACAATTGACGAGAAATACACCAATCTTTTACATTTTCCAACCAGTGACGGTAGGTGTTTTTGAATTTATCCGGATGAAATTGAATGTTGCCATTCATCACATTTTCCAATGCGGGATCTGCCAATTCTTTCATGGCGACAAACCACTGCAAGGACAAACGCGGTTCAATTACAGCATCCGTTCTTTCGGAAAATCCTACTTTGTTGATATGATCTTCCGTTTTTACCAAATAACCTTTGTCATACAATTCTTTCTCAATCGCCTTTTTCACCTCAAAGCGATCTTGACCTCGGTAATGTAGGCCATTCGCATTCAAAGTTCCATTCGCATTGAAAATATCGATGGTTTCCAAATTGTGTTTTTTACCCAATTCGTAGTCATTCGTATCATGAGCAGGCGTAACTTTCAAACAACCCGTTCCAAATTCAATATCTACATACTCATCTTGGATAATCGGAATTGTGCGGTTTACAATGGGAACAATCGCGTGTTTTCCATGCAAATGTTTGAAGCGAGGATCGTTCGGATTGACGCAAATCGCACTGTCACCCAAAATGGTTTCCGGACGCGTAGTCGCAATGGTGAGCCATTCGTCTTCCGTACCTGCTATTTTGTAGCGAACGTAGAACAATTTCGAGTTGACCTCTTTGTAATTTACCTCTTCATCCGAAACGGCTGTTAAAGCTTCCGGATCCCAATTCACCATGCGCACCGAACGGTAAATTTTTCCTTTTTTATACAAATCCAAAAACACGTCGATAACGCTTTCTGAATACAATGGATCCATTGTGAAATGTGTTCGTTCCCAATCGCAAGAAGCGCCCAATTTTTTCAATTGTTCCAGAATAATTCCGCCGTGTTTGTCTTTCCATTCGAAAGCATGCGCCAAAAACTCTTCGCGCGTCAAATCCGACTTTTTAATGCCTTCTTTTCTTAATTTCTGCACCACTTTCGCTTCCGTAGCAATCGATGCGTGATCCGTTCCTGGAACCCAACATGCATTTTTACCCAACATACGCGCACGACGAACCAATACATCTTGAATTGTATTGTTCAACATGTGTCCCATGTGCAAAACGCCCGTTACATTCGGTGGAGGAATGACGACGGTATAGGCTTCTCTTTCATCTGGTTCAGAATGAAAATAGCCTTTCTGCATCCAATGTGCATACCATTTTTCCTCCGCCTGTAGCGGCTCATACGTTTTTGGAATATCCATGTTTATTGAAAATTAAGCGACAAAGATAGTGAATTTGAGGGTGATTCAAGTAATTATCAAAGACCGAATTTTACATGAATTAAAACTTATTGGAGATTTGACTTCCCCTTTTTGGAAGGGGACCGAGGGGGAGGAAATCTAGAATTTCAAATTAAATTCCAAATTATTCAGCGATGAACGTCAATTTCTTTTTAAAATTCTATCCCTTTCTCCCCATCACTAGGCAAACCTAAAAATCTTCTTAATTTTATCTTTCAAACAAACGAACATGCGCCATATCTTTCTCATTTTATTTTCACTTATCCTCCTAACCGCTTGCATGAAAAGCAAATCGGCTGATTTAGTGATTCACAATGCTCAGATTCACACGATGGACAATGGCAACAAGGTGTACCAAGCCATGGCTATCAAAGACGGAAAAATTTTGGAAGTTGGACCGGAACGCCAAATATTGAACAAATACAGCGCTGAAGAAACCATTGATGCCGCCGGAAAAGAAGTTTATCCTGGTTTCATAGATGCGCACGGCCATTTGATGAGCTACGCAAAAATGCTTTTGAGTGTCAATCTTTTTGGCTGCAAATCGATGGATCAACTACTCGTGTTGACGGAAAAATACGCCGATAAATCCAATCGGAAAGTCATTACGGGATATGGCTGGGATCAAACGCTTTGGGGCGACACGGAATTACCCAATAATGAACGATTGAATGAGCTTTTTCCAACTACCCCCGTGTGTTTGTACCGAGTAGATGGGCACACATTGTTGGCAAACGATGCCGCTTTGAAAATGGCGAACATCACTCCTGAAAGCAGTTTTTACGGTGGGATGGTCAAAGTCATAAACGGAAAATGCACGGGTATTTTAATTGACAACGCCATGGAAGCGGTCAATAAAGTCATCCCTCCATTTTCACAGAAAGAAAGAATGGAAGCCGTTCTTGAAATTCAAAATGAACTCTTGCAATATGGCATCACGTCCGTTCATGAAGCCGGAATTTCAAATGAAGAAATTGCCCTTTTCAAAAAAATGGTCGACGACAAACAATTGGAGATTGAAGTCTACGCCATGTTGATGGACAGTCCTGAAAATCGGAAATTCGTTGAAAAGAATGGAAAAGTCCATTGGGGCAACTTTTACATTCGCAGCTTCAAAATGTTCGCAGATGGTGCGTTGGGATCGCGAGGAGCGCTCTTAAAAGCTCCATACGCAGACGAACACAATCACATCGGTGTGCAAACTACCCGAATGGAAGACATGCTCAATTTAGCCGATTTTTGTTTGAAACACGATTATCAATTGAACACTCATGCCATTGGTGATTCCGCAAATGCGATTTTATTGAACTTGTACAAAAAGGCGTATGAAGTGAACAAAGATCATCGCTGGCGTATCGAACATGCGCAAGTGGTGGACCCAAAAGATTTTTCCTTGTTTGCTCAATACGGTGTTTTTCCTTCTGTTCAACCGACGCATGCGGTGAGCGATCAGCGCTGGGCTGAAGTTCGACTAGGGAAAGAAAGAATGGCCGGCGCCTATGCGTATCAATCCATCTTAAATCAAACGGGAATTTTAGCGCTGGGAACCGATTTCCCTGTGGAAAGGGTCAATCCTTTTCTTACCATTTTCGCAGCAACCCAACGAAAAAATGCAGACAACTTTCCAACCAATGGTTTTCTAGCAAAAGAAGCCATCTCTTTGGATGATTGTTTACGAGGGATGACCATTTGGGCAGCTTTTGCTGCGTTCCGAGAAAATGAAACAGGAAGTTTAGAAAAGGGGAAAGAAGCAACATTTGTGGTATTGGATCGCCCCATGAATGAAGGTCCAACCTTTATTGAGAATTTTGCCAACCGAACGGTAATCAAGGGCAAAACGGTTTATTCGGTAGAATAATCATCAAATATTTTCATCTCTTTTACCTGTGATTCATTCGTACCAACCTTTGTTTAGAAAGTATCTTTTAGTATAAGCCCGGTTTAAAAGCCTTTTAGCTCAGTTGAAGGAGAATCTTCTATCCAATGTAGATTCATTCCTTCTAGCATTCTTCAATCGATGTAGATGATACATATGATTGATATCACCAACAAAAAAAAAAGGCATCCAATTGGATGCCTTTTCATATTAATCTATTTTCTTTCGATTAGAAAGTAGGACAAGAAATCGTTCTAAATTTCACTGATTTCTTTCTACATTTTACAAGGTATTGCATTGAAATTTCATGTGAACCAGCAGAAACACCATTGTTCAACTTTGAAACTGTTAAGTCATAGCTATATCCCAATCTAAACTGATCTGTTTGAACTCCCATTGTCAAGATAAACGCATCTTTGTTTCGGAAGTAGGCACCTGCAGTAAAATTGCTGTATTTCACGTAGGTACCGATGTTCAACTGTTGGAAACCTCTTTGGTAAGAATACAAAATACTAGGCATAATGGTCGTAACGTTTTTGTATTTGGAATTCCCTCCCAATGGAATGTTTGCCGAAGCGTGTGCTGTAAAACGCATTGGCAATTTAGATTCTCCAACGATCAACGATTCATTTGGCGTATTCAAGTGATTGGCAGCAAAACCAATGTTAAAGTTCTTGTTGTAAATAACCGTTCCTGCCGATGCATCAAAGAAACCTCTTGAACCACCTCTTGGTACATCATTCGTTGAGTAAATGAATCCTCTTCTTGGATCAATCATGTCCCCGAAAGTCAATTTATCCCAATCTAAAAATTTCTGTGTGTAGGCTGCTTTCGCTCCCAACAAAGCGGTCCATTTACGATTAATTCTCAAGTGGTACGAATAAACCAATCCCAAATTTGTCGTATTCAATGTTTTCGCTTGCACGTCATTGGTTAAGATAACACCAAATCCTCCAGAAATATTGTCAAAATATTGATCATAAGCTGCTGCATAACTCACATAGTTTCCACTAAGTGCCGGCCATTGGTTTCTATAGTTAGCAGCAAATCGAGCACATCCATTGGAACCTGCAAACGCTGGATTCAAATACATAGGATTCGCATAGAATTGTGTAAATTCTAAATCCTGGGCGTTTGATGCCAGAGCTGAAAGGATGAATAGGCTTGAAAAAAGTATTTTTTTCATGTTTTATAAATTTAGCATTCGTTGATCATTACGACCTTTGTTGGTCAAAATTCTTACTGTAAGCTGTTGCGAAAATAACCTTTTATTTGATAATACCGAAAGTGAATAGTCAGCATTATAGGTTACCATCAATCGATTGGTTTTGATACCAAATGATCCAGCATAATCTCCAAGAGAAGAATAACCTCCTCCAAAAGTTACTTTTTTGTATCTAAAAATTGAGCCGCCCCAAATTTCAGATAAATTTTCCACTTTTTGATACATTAGGTACGGTGAAAATGAAAATAATTTTGTTCTAGATACGTAATCTGTTCCTAATGTTGCTGTTATATGGTTTTTTGCTCGATTTTCGCTATCACTTGAGTTAAAAGCATTGTTATAGTGCTTTCCTAGATTATCTATTTGAAAACCAGCAGAAAACCACTTGGTATTACTCACAATTCCAAGACCGATATCTTTGTACCATAAATTTTGAGTTCCTGAATTCGCGCCCTCATTGTCTACAATTCGCACGTTTCCTCTCTCCAATTCCACCGCCTGACCCGGAAGAGTTTTCTGATTGTACAATCGTTTATCACCCATTTTGAAACGAATGGCAGGCTCGATCACAACATTTTTTGAAACGGCAAATTTTGGTGAATAAGTCAATGCAAATTGCCCTACTTGGTATTCGCCATTTCCATAATACGTATGGTTCATTTGAACGCCAATTCCACCTCGAATACTTTTCACATACGAATCGACGGAAAGTTGATTGGAGAACTGTTGTTGACTATGACCGGTCCATTGCATACGAGAAATAGACTGAACGCGTGTGCGCAACAAACTACCTGCAGAACCAAAACTCACGTCCAAGGTTTGCATTCCTGGAACATGATAATAAATATCTTTAGAGTTTCGCAGTGCAATCGGATTTTCCGTCATTCGCACCACTTTTCTTAAAAAGGATTTCGCTTTTGAAGAAAACGAACTGTTATAGGTAGAAGAAATTTTATTCTCTGCTCGAGAACTCCCTTCTGAGGAACCCGAAGTTTCCAGTTGACTTTTTTCACTTGACCCTTCAATGTCGGCTGAAACAGACAATTCAGTGTTACTCAAATTATCCAGTTGACGTTTCTCTTCTGCTTCGTTTTCTTCGATCCCATCCGCTAAAAGCAATGCGTTATTGCCTCCATAACTTGTACGATAACGGAAATCATTTGAATAATCAATCACACCTCCGCAACCCATACTATTCATGTTTAAAAAATCTGGGAATTCAATTCCTGATAAATTAAAAGTCGATGGAATAGATTCGCTCTGTTTTTTTGCTGAGTAGTAACTTTCTCCTTTGGAAGTAGTCATTTCAACTGCACGATCACCAAGTGTATGGGCAGCATCCGCGAACGGGACTTCAGCAGCATTCACGGAATCCCAAGAAAGCAAGCCGAACGCACCAGAAACAAGTATGCCAGATGCAACAAATGCTGGAATCATCCAGGCAATTGGTTTTTTAATGTGTTTATCAAGATGCGGGTAGACAACATTCGTCGACTCGACTTTGGCGAATTGCCAAGCGTCCAAATCCTGCTCTAGGCTGGGATTTTGAGACAAAAATTGCTTCAATTGAGTTTCCTGACTGGTGGAAAGATTTCCCTCAGCATACTCAAAAAGCCATTTGTCTATGTTGTCGAAAGACGGGTTACTCATACCAACTTCGTTGAATCTTTTAACTGCTTTTTAATTTTATTCCGTGCTCTAAACAAATAAACTTTCACTTGCGACTCTGAAAGTTCGAGTATTTCACCAATTTCTTGGTAAGAATACCCTTCCAAATCTCTCAATAGAATGATGCTCTTTTGAAGTGGAGGCAGAATACTGACTGCTCGATCCACCACTTGATTCAATTCAAAAAGATTTTTTTCATTGGACCCTCGTTCGGGTAAACTTTCTGAATCATACTCCATTCTACTTCGCTTCTTGTTGAAGTTGAGCATGGCGTGAAAAGCGGTGGTAAACATCCAACTTTTTGCCTTCTCTAACTCCACTTTTTTGCGATTGAGCCACAATTTTTCAAAAACATCTTGTACAATATCTTGCGCATTCTCACTATCCCGAAGGAATTTCAATGCATAGCCGTAAAGCGCATTGGCGTGATTTTTTATAGCGATATTGTACTCATTTCTTTTCAAATGTTCTTTGCACGTTAACAGTTAAACAATTCCGGTATGCTAAAAGTTACAGGTCGAAAAATTTTAATTTCGAATCCGAAAGTTATGAAAAAAAATAACAAATCCGTAACATTATAGTGATGGTCTATAGGTTTGTTACACAGATTCGCAAAAGATTGTGAAACCTATATGAATTGCTTATATTCGTTATTTGCAAATAAAAAAAACTCTATGAAACCAACTCGTTTATTTGATTTACCGTATTATCAACTGGAAAATTATCCTCAAGATGGCATGTTTGTAACAAAAACGGATGGCATTTGGGAAAAGCTTTCCACTAAATCGTTTATAGACCGGGTCACTATTTATTCAAAAGCATTGTATGCTATGAATGTAAAACCCGGCGATACTATTGGCTTGGTATCATCCAATCGCTACGAGTGGAACATTATGGATATTGCCATTCAACAAGTAGGTGCCATTGTGGTTCCTCTGTATCCTAATATTTCGGTTCATGATTACATCTACATATTCAACGATTCAAAATTGAAGTTTTGTTTTGTCGGAAATCAGGAACTTCACGATAAAATAAACCCCATTTTATCCCAAACACCGAGTGTTGAAAAACTTTTTACGTTTGACAATGTCGCTGGTGCGAATCATTGGTCAACCATTGAAGAACTTGGCGTCAGTGTTTCGGATAGCGATATTCAAGCGAGAAAAGATGCGATTCAAAATGCAGATCTGGTGACCATTATTTACACATCGGGTACAACCGGCAATCCAAAAGGTGTAATGCTTTCTCACAACAATCTTCTCTCCAATGCAGAAGCAGCAGAATATTCCATTCCTGCCGACAATCATTCGAGGGTTTTAAGTTTCCTTCCCGTTTGCCATGTATACGAGCGCATGTTGCATTATTTGTACATGAAATTAGGCTGCTCCATTCACTTTGCGGAATCCATGGATACGATTGGTGACAATATTCGAGAAGTCAAACCAATGGTATTTACAGCCGTTCCTCGTTTGATTGAAAAGGTGTATGACCGAATTATGGCCAAAGGAGATGAATTGACCGGAATCAAACGAAAGTTGTTTTTCTGGGCAGTGGTGGTAGCTGAGGAATATGAATTATCCGGAAAAAGTTTGGGATACAAAATAAAATTAGCGGTTGCGAGGAAATTGATTTTCTCCAAATGGCGCGAAGCCTTGGGTGGACACGTGAAAGCGATTGCTTCTGGAAGCGCTGCCTTACAGCCACGTTTAGCCCGTGTTTTTTATGCCGCACAAATTCCAATTTTAGAAGGATATGGCTTAACAGAAACATCGCCTGTAATTTCTGTGAATTGCTTTAAAAGAGGCATTCGATTTGGAAGTGTTGGTCCATTGATTGAAGATGTACAAGTGAAAATTGCCGAAGACGGTGAAATTTTAACAAAAGGTCCAAACTTGATGTTGGGTTACTACAATTTACCAGAAGCCACAGCGGAAGCAATCGATGCGGATGGATGGTTCCACACGGGTGATATCGGGGAATTTCAAGAAGGAATATTTTTAAAAATAACCGATCGAAAAAAGGAAATTTTCAAAACCTCTGGAGGGAAATACATCATTCCTCAAGCGATGGAAAACAAATTCAAAGAGTCACGTTTTATTGAGCAAATTTACGTGATGGGCGACGGACAGAAATTTCCTTCTGCCTTGGTTGTTCCGAATTTTGCGTTTGCATTGGAATGGGCCAAACGAAAAGGAATCCAAGAAGATTTGTCCACCAATGAAAAAATCATCGCAAACGAGCGCATTCAAAAACGAATTCAGAAAGAAGTGGATTTATTCAACGAAGGTTTTGGTCAATGGGAAAAAATTAAACAGTTCCGTTTGTTGGCAAAAGAATTCTCGATCGATGGTGGCGAACTAACACCAACGCTAAAACTAAAACGAAAAATAATCTTGGCGAAATACCAAAAAGAATTCGATTCTATTTACGCGGAAGATTAATAAATTAAATCACTTTAGATTGGGTTCATTTCACATAGAGATGAACCCTTTTTTTTGTCCCAAATTTATTGGTAAGCAGGGCAATCGTTCATTTTCTTTTTGAACTTTTTCTGCTTGGCGGCCTCGGAACGATTTTTGTTTTTCATTTTCGTTCTGCATTGAGGATTGTAGAAAATTGGAATTTTCAAAGCTGCATAAATATCAGCTCCATAAACTTGAGAAGTACCGACCAAACTCAACAACTTATCCGTTCCAATAGTCAAACAATAAATGCGAAACTCAAATCCCAATTGAGGCATGTGATATTCGTATAAGCTAAATGGAATGGAAACGTCAAAGATGCGGGATTCATATCGAACGCCTGCCATGAGCGAATTCGGTCTTCGAGAGCCAAATCTATTGTTGCTGATTGGAAAACCTTGCATCAAACTGGCATTGAAATAGACTTTTGATTGCCATAGATTGTAATCAAATTGAATCGACAAAGCAGTTGGAAGATGAATCTTGTTCGAATTCTTGATATCGGCATCGTTGATTATGGTATCCAAACTTTGAATCATTTGAAAAGCGCTGTCTTGATTAATGGAATTAAAATTCGCATAATAAGTATCCTGATAATTGATTCGAATACCTTTTGCTTGCACGGTGTTGGGATTGTATTTCACCGACCCAATATCCAAAATGGAGACTCCAATTTTGTACAAATAAGGCACTTGCTTACACCCATTTTTTCTGCTGTTGGGATAATAACTTTGACAATACGTCTGCATTTTTTGATACGTAAATCCTATATCCAATCCCATTCCTCCTTTGAAAGTTGGAGCAATTCGGTTCGTATACATGGCATCCATATCTGCATAAATGTAGGCGAACGATGTGTCGGAACTTTGGTTGAATCGAACATCATAAATGCGTGTAGCAGCACCCAAAAGAGGAATGAATTTTTTCAAGGAAATCCCCCCCATCAACATATCTCTTTTTTGCTTGATAAACGTATAGGCATAACTCAATTGTACTTCACCAAAAGTAAGCGAGGAAACATTTAAATCTCGGTACGAATAGTCTTTGTTCTGTTCAAATTTACGGCCAGCAATCGATCCATCAATGATGTCAAAAGCTTCGTCCGGAATGCCACGCACCGAAGTAAACGATCGAACGTTGAACAAAACACCTGCGGCATGATTTCCTTGCGACCAAACGCCAGAAACAACAGAAACGAAATCTCGGTTGTAAACGGCATTCGTGCGTCGATTTCGGTTGTAAGCAATGTTTTCTTTAAAATAGTTTTCCGAACCATTCACTATCGACTCAATTACACTCGATCTTTTCACATACACCATATTGTTGATGCCAAAAGCTCCTGCGCCAACGATGTGAATGTCCAACCATGTTTTGGAATCCAACATGCTAGACGGGTTCATGAAAACCGACTGTGTGGGCGTGTAATTTGAAAAAGCTGCGCCAAATTGTTCCTGCGCATGGAGAACAGTAGCAGCGAGGAAGGAGATCAGAAAAAGTACTCTTTTCATTTAAAAAGTGAAGTAATTTGAACTCAAAATTACAGAAAGATAATGAGCTTCGGAAAAATTAATTTTTGTTTAAGCAATTTTTCCCCAATCCGGTCGAGACTGGAGTTGACGAAACAATTTGGCGCGCATGGCTTGGTGCTCTGGCAACAACAAGTCCAAATCAGTACTCAACGTGGCTCTGGCAACATCCCTTGCAATGGAAACCAACGGTCCATCTTTCGCTAAATCCGCTATTTTCAGGTTCAAATCGCCACTTTGCTGCGTTCCCATAATATCACCGGGACCGCGGATTTCCAAGTCCACTTCGGCAATCTCGAAACCGTCTTGTGTTCGCACCATCGTTTCAATCCGTTTTTTTGCTTCCTTGGAAAGTTTGTGCGATGACATTAGAATGCAATAAGATTTGTCGGCTCCACGCCCTACTCTGCCCCGCAATTGATGCAATTGCGACAAGCCAAATCGCTCCGAATTCTCGATGATCATCACGCTGGCATTGGGCACATTTACCCCAACTTCAATCACCGTTGTTGCGACCATAATTTGGGTTTCGCCTCGAACAAAACGTTGCATTTCAAAATCTTTGTCTTTGGGTTTCATGCGACCGTGCACCATGCTGACTTTGTATTCAGGCAAAGGAAACGAACGTGAAACGGCTTCAAAACCGTCCATTAAATTGTTCAAATCCAACGTTTCCGATTCTTCAATTAGCGGATACACGATGTAAATTTGTCGACCCAACGCAATTTCTTCTTTCATAAAGCCAAACACCCTTGCACGATTCGATTCATTTCGATGGCTGGTAGTAATCGGTTTTCGACCCGGTGGTAATTCATCGATCACGGAAACATCCAAATCGCCATAAAATGTCATGGCTAAGGTTCTTGGAATGGGCGTTGCTGTCATGATGAGAACATGTGGCGGCATTACATTTTTCTGCCACATTTTTGCCCGTTGCGCTACACCAAAGCGATGTTGTTCGTCAATGACAACCATACCTAAATTGTGAAACTGAACGACATTTTCAAGCAAAGCATGTGTGCCGATTAGCAAATGCATTTCGCCCGAGCGCAATTTTTCATGCAAGATTTCTCGGTCTTTCTTTTTGGTAGATCCAGTCAGTAAGGCGACATTGACGCCCAACCCTGCGAGTAATTCAGAAATCCCTTCGAAGTGCTGCGATGCTAAAATTTCCGTTGGAGCAATAATGGCCGCTTGGTATTGGTTGTCGATCGCCATAAGCATCGCAATCAAGGCAACCAATGTTTTTCCACTTCCTACATCGCCTTGTAACAATCGATTCATGTGTTTGCCCGACACGACATCTTTTCGAATTTCCTTGAGTACTTTTTTTTGCGCTCCGGTTAGTTCAAAAGGTAGTTTGGTTTCATAAAAGGCATTGAAAACAGTGTCCAATTTAGGAAATACAAACCCTCTTCCTTTTTCAAAACTGATTTGCTTTCGGTGCAACAATTCCATCTGAAGAAAAAACAACTCTTCAAATTTCAAACGGAAAATAGCTCTTCTGGCTTTTTCTTCATTATCGGGTCGATGAATCTGAATGAATGCTTCTTCCAAATCCATCAACTTGTATTGTTCACGGATGTTTTGAGGCAAGGTTTCGTCAATTTTTCCGCGCAATTGTTCAACGAGTGTGACTTCCAATCTTGACAAACCTTTCGTATGCAATCCTTTGTCGCTTAGTTTTTCCGTACTAGAATAAACACCTTGCATGCCTTTGGCGTGATCAACTTTTTCCCAAGGTGTCATTTCAGGATGGGCGATGTTGAAGCCATTTCCGAACTTTTTCGCCTTGCCATACACTTGGTAAATTCTGCCAGCGGAAATATTTTTCACCACCCAATCTACTCCTTGAAACCAAACCAGTTCTATTCGACCCGATTCATCTTCAAAAATACCTGACAGTCGTTTTCCTCTTCCAACACCCGTTGTTTTAAGCGAAACCAATTTGCCTTTTAACTGAAGAGGGAAATCTGAATAGGCTGCGTCGGCTATTTTTTGATAAGCCGATCGATCTACATATCGAAAGGGAAAATGATGCAGCAACATTTCATAATCCGAAATGCCTAATTCCTTTTTCAAAAGCTCAGCCCGTTGCGGACCAACTCCTTTCAAAAACTCGATAGGCGTTTCAAGAAAAATGTTCATGCATCCAAAAATAGTAGGAACTTTTGATTTGTTCTCTACCCTAGACTGAAATTGAAATGGTTATTTTGCTTTTTCGTACAAATTCAAACCTTCATCCAACCATTTTTTAAAATCAGATGGATTACTATGGTGTTCATAATCAGCTGACCCATTGGTTAAATCTTCACCGTTTGGTCCAATCATTACATAGTAAGGTTGAGCCGTAACTTTGTATTGACTGATTTGTTTGTACATCCATTTGTCTCCAGTCGTTTTCAAAGTTTTCATTCTTCCTGGGGCAATTTCCACTGTAACAATTTCGTCTTTTGGTAAATCGATTCTTTCGTCTACGTGAAGTGAAGCGATGATCACATCATTTTTCAAGATATCAATAATGCCAGGTTCTCCCCACACACTTTGCTCCATTTTTCGACAGTTTACGCAATTGTGCCCTGTGAAATCAACGAACAAGGGTTTACCAACTTTTTCCGCATAGGCTTTCGCTTGATCGAAATCATGGAAAACTTGAATGTTTTGAGGACCTAAATGCATTCCTTCCACATGAACTTCAGCGGTCGTTGAACCAGTTGAACCACCAAAACCAGCTGGGGATTCACTGTAACTCATTGGTGGTGGGAAGGCACTGATTAATTTCAACGGTGCTCCAAACATGCCTGGAATCATGTAAATCACGAACATTAAAATCAACGTACCAAAGGCCGTTCTTCCTACTGATAAATGTTCCAATGGACTATCGTGTGGCATTCGAATCCAACCAAATAGATAAATCGCTAACACGGCAAATATTGCAATCCAAATCGCCAAGAAGACTTCTCTTTCTAAGAAGTGAGTTTGCAACGAAAGATCCGCATTGGACAAGAATTTGAACGCCAAAGCCAACTCTAAAAATCCTAAGACTACTTTAACGGTATTCAACCAGCCACCTGATTTAGGCAAGGTATTCATCCATCCTGGGAAAGCAGCAAACAAACCAAATGGCAAAGCCAAAGCAAAAGAAAAACCAAACATTCCGATGAACGGAGCCATTCCACCTTCACTAGCGGCTTGAACTAATAAAGTTCCAACAATTGGACCCGTGCAGGAAAAAGAAACCAACGCCAAAGCCAGAGCCATGAAGAAAATTCCGATTAAACCACCTTTGTCTGCTTTACTGTCTGCTTTGTTCACCCATTTACTCGGCATTCTAATTTCAAAAGCTCCCAAAAAGGAAACGGCGAAAATGATTAGAATCAGGAAGAAAACAACATTGAAAGTTGGGTTTGTCGACATTTCATTCAGCACCTCAGAACCGAATACCGCAGTAACCACAGTTCCTAATAATATATAGATCGCAATTATAGACAAACCATAAATCACCGCATTTCGAATTCCCTGAGCTTTCGTTTTACTTTGTTTGGTAAAGAAACTCACCGTCATCGGAATCATTGGGAAAACACAAGGTGTTAACAAGGCTGCCAAACCACTTAAAAATGACAAAATAAAGATTTTCCACAAGGAAGAATTGTCTTTTTCTTCTTTGACAATCACCACTTCCTTCGTTGGTTCGTTTACGTCAGGTGTTACTTTTTCTGTTACTGCCTTCTCAGTAATAGCGCTAGAATTTTCGTCAACCGGCGTATCTATGACCGTTTCATCCTTCACACATCCTTTCACTTTCAATTTGAAAGGATACGAAGCGTCTGGCAAGCATTTTACCTCGTTGCAGGTTTGAAAACCAAAGCTCCCTTCAAGGGTAAAATCTTTTTCGTTTAAAATTGTAATTTTCTGTTTGATGGTAAAAGTACCTTCGTGAAAGTACAAATCTTCATCCGCCATGTCGTCATGCAAGAATTTAGGTTTTGGTTCAATCGTTCCACCCATCAATTTGAAATCGGCACTTTTATTCACTGTCAAACTCGATGGAAATCCGAAACTACCAGCCGGCAATTTAACTGCATTGATATGCCAATGAGGCACACAAGTAATTTTCGCCACTACGAATGCTTCGCAACCATTTTGTTCGATGGAAAACGTTGCTTTCACTTTATCTTCCGGAAGCTCAATTTGAGAAAAAGAAAATTTGCCCAAGAGCACAAAGAGTACAACGAGCAGGTTTCTAAAGAATTTGGTTGTTTGCATTTTCATCTTTCTATTTGGTAATCATTATTTTAACTTCTTCATCCACAGGTGGCAAACACATCTCAAGGTTACAGACCATGTATGTTACTGTATAGATTGCTTGCGTTGAGGCTGTTGCGGTAAGTTGTTGTTCAAAGTTGACTTTTTTTTCAAAATATTGAACATTTGCTTCAAAATTTGCGTCGTACGCTCGAATGGGAAGCGGTTCCCTCATGGTGGAACCAATTTGAATCAAGTCGTTTGGGGCCAACTCAAATCTTGTCGCTACTGGACCAGCACTTTCTTCCAAATTTTGGCTATACAAATGCCAACCTTCGGCCAAATTTGCCGTGAGTATTGCTTTGTTATTTTTTGCATCAAATTCCCCTGTCCAACTAATTTTATCTTGGGCAAAACTGGAAAAAGCTAGGAAAGCAAAAAGTATTAAAATGAATTTCATAGTTACAAAAGTAGCATTTGAAGTTTGACTGCACGGTTAATTATCAATTTCATCTTGGAATCCTAGCGCAAAATCGGCTGGCCAATTTTACATTTTTTTAGGCAATTACATTTTCCATCTCGCTTGGGCACTGATTTCCTGACTGGCAAAAAGTCCTTTTTCCAACATGAATTTGCCGGTAATGGCAATCATAGCGGCATTATCGGTACAGTATTCAAATTTTGGAATGTAAACGTTCCAATTTTTCATTTCCCCCAAAGCTTGAATTCCTGTTCGCAAACCGGAATTGGCGGAAACTCCACCCGCAATTGCAATTTCAGAAATATTCTGCTCCTTGGCTGCTATTTCCAATTTGCGCAATAAAATATCAACGATTGTACGTTGAATTGAGGCACACAAATCTTTCAAGTTTTCTTGAACAAAATTGGGGTTGAGCTTGGTTTGCTTTTGCAAAAAGTACAAAATCGATGTTTTCAAACCACTAAAACTAAAATCCAATCCTTCTATCCTTGGTTCAGCAAATGAAAACGCTGCTGGATTTCCTTCCTTCGCATGTTTATCTATCAACGGTCCGCCTGGATAAGCAAAACCAAGCAATTTCGCTGATTTATCAAATGCTTCACCCGCTGCATCGTCGATCGTTTGACCGATGACTTCCATTTCTAAATAATCTTTGACCAAAACAATTTGGGTATGACCACCTGAAACCGTTAAGCAGAGAAAAGGAAACGAAGGTTTTGGTTTGTTTTCATCGTCAATGAAATGTGCCAAAACGTGGCCGTGCATGTGGTTGACATCCAGCATTGGAATGTTTCTAGCCAACGAAACAGCTTTCGCGAAAGACGTTCCTACGACCAACGAACCCATTAAACCTGGACCACGCGTAAAAGCAATTCCGGCTAAATCATCCAACGTAACACCTGCCCGCTTCATCGCAGCATCCACAACGGGAATCAAATTTTTCTGGTGGGCACGACTGGCTAATTCAGGCACGACGCCGCCGTATTCTTCATGAATCTTTTGTCCTGCTATTACGTTTGAAAGAATGGAACTATTTTTGAGTATAGCTGCAGACGTATCGTCGCAAGAGGATTCTATTCCCAATATATAGATGTCGTTATGCGCCAACTTTGATTAAATTTGTTTTCGAATGTCAAAATTAATGAAATTAATAGGAAGAACCGTTTCCATTTTGGTGGATGTGCTGTTGATTTCTATTATCATTTTTTCGTTCATTGTCCGCACGACCCGCGTTCAAACTTTTTTGGCTCAACAGGCGACGGCTTTTTTATCGAAGGAATTGGGCACAAAGTTGCACATTGATGAAGTTTCCTTGGTTTTTTTCGATCGAGTTGCGTTGCAAGGTGTTTATGTGGAAGATCAGTCCGGTGATACATTAGCAGATATTTCCACTTTGCATATTCGCTTGAAAACCTTGGATTTGGTAAAAAACAAAATTACCCTTTCCGGAATTGAATTGGAAAAAGGCAATGTGCATTTGATCCGAGATTCTTTAACCGCCGATTACAACTATTGGTTTTTAACCGATTACTTCGCTTCTGGCCCTTCCACTTCTACCAGCGAGCCGATGGCGCTAGAATTGGAAAAACTGCAGCTTACAGATGTCCACTTTCGCTATGATGACATGCGAAAATACTATTCCACTTTTGGAATGGACTGGGATCATTTGGACTTCAAGCATGTATATTTGAAAGCAAAAAATATTCATCTGGTTGGAAATGATGTTGCTTGCTACATCACCGATTTGAGTACCACTGAAAAATCTGGATTTGTTTTGGATCATTTATCCACCAAAGCAAGGGTTGTAAAAAAAGGTATTTATCTGGATAAGTTATCCATTCATACACCGGTTTCAGAAGTTTACATGTCAAAAATGTACTTAAAAATGCATCAATTGCAGGACATATACACTTTTGAAGACAGTGTTTCCTTTGATGCAAACATACTTCCTTCACGCGTATCGATGAAGGATATTTCCTATTTCGCTAGTGCTTTGGAAGGAATGGACCAAATCGTTCACCTTTCAGGACAAGTCACCAAAAAAGTCGACAACCTGCGCATTAGTAATTTGGATTTGCAAACGGGAAAGAAAACGGTGTTAAAAGGAACCTTGAACTTGGTCGATTTTAACAACATTGAATCCGCCTTTTTTCAAGAAAAAATTGACTATGCCTACCTGGATTTAAATGACATCCGAAAAATAAAATTACCGTATGACAACGGTGGTGGAACACCTCAATTGGATAAATACGTAGAAAGATTGGGTCATTTTGAAGGAAAAAAAGTCCGTTTGGATGGATTTTATAGTCAATTCGTGCTAGCCGCTGAAAGTGTGATGACCGATTTGGGATCTATTCAAATGGACAATGGAATCCTGTTCACTGAAAATAAGGCTGCCAACTCCTACTTTTTTGAAAAATCCATTGCTGGCGAATACGATGTCAAAGTCAACAATTTTGACTTAGGCTCTTTTTTGCAGGAAGAATCCTTCGGCAAAATGGATGGCACTTTCTTTTTCAGTGGGGAAGCATTTTCTTCCAGCGATATTCGGTTTGATTTGATTGATGGAAACGTGGATCGTTTCGATTTCATGGATTATTCTTATGAAAATATTACCATTGAGGACGGCCATTTAGACGATAGTAAATTGACAGCAAAAATTGATGTGAAAGATGACAACTTGAATCTCGTTTATGACGGTTCCATCGACTTCAAGAATCAGCAGCACATGGAATTTTCCATTGATTTGACACGAGCTGTGCTAGACAATTTGGGTTTCACGAATGTTCAAAATACCGTACTCGAATCCAATTTCTCCGTTGATTTGTATGGAACGAGTGAAAATGATGTGAAAGGAACTATTGTGCTCAATGGTTTGCTGTATCAAGAAGGGAACAAAACATTTGATATTCCGGCCATGATAATTGATGTCAAAAGAGCCCCAGAAAAAGACATTCTTTTCGTCCAATCCAAATTAGCAGATGTGCACATGGAAGGCAAAGTAGACTTTGCGCAAATTGGCCGTTCATTTCAAGATCAGTTGAGTCAGATTTTGCCAGCTATCATCAAACCCGTCGAAAAACGAAAAAATTCATTGGCAAAAAACAATCATTTCAGTTACGCGATTGAAGTAAAGGAAATGAAAGAGTTTCTGGATATTTTTGTTCCTGGACTTTATGTAGAAAGTGGGACACAAATTAGCGGTGTGTATGATGAAGGTACCAGCGACTTCCGCATTGCTGTTCAAAGTCCCTACGCTCGCTATGAGAATTACGTCGCGAATGATTTGAACGTTCAATCCAAAGCCATCAATGATAGTTTAAGTATGGTTTGCTCCGCCGGAATATTTGAGTTGAACGATTCTGTAACGGTTGCGAATCTTTTGTTTCAAGCCCGTGGTTCGCAAGATGTTTTTCATTCTGACTTGTCTTGGAATCCAGAAACCCCCAACTATTCTAAGATAAATTGGGACACAAAAGTATTGGATGAGGCTTCCTTGGATTTTATCATCCTACCCTCGCAAATTACCATTCAGGAAAAAAGATGGGATATACGTGATTCCTCCAATGTTGAATACCGAGAAGATTATATTGCCGTAGATCACTTTATGTTTGAACGGCAAAATCAATTCATTTCCGTCAAAGGAAAAGTTTCCAGTCGAGATGAAGATAAATTGATTTTAAAAGTCAGTCACTTACAACTAGACGATTTTGGTGCCTTGTTGCAAACCCCAATGGAACTGAAAGGAGAAGTAAATGGTTTTGGTGAAATTTCCACGCCGTTTGACAATATCGGATTCAACGGTGATGCCAGTGTGAAAGGTTTGTATATAAACGACGAAGAAGTGGGTGATGTTTTTGTTCAATCTCAATGGGTAAAAGGCGATGAAAGTGTCAAATTATTAGGCGATTTGATTTATCGCAATACCCAAACTTTCTCTTTCGACGGGGAATACCATGTGAATCGGAAAAAGGACAATTTGGATTTTAACTTACTTTTTGACCATACCGATATTCAATTTGCGAACGCCTTCATGGACCCACAAGTTTTATCCGACATTACAGGGACATTGGATGGATCTTTGGAAGTTCACGGAACGCCTGACGAACCTAAATTAGCCGGTGACGTAGTTTTGTCCAATGGCGGGGCACGTGTCGGGATTCTAGGTGTGAAATTCCAAACCAAAGGAAAAATCGAGGTAGACGAATACGGTTTTTACATGAACAACCTTCCCGTTATCGACGAAGAAGGAAATGCGGGTTCAATCGTTGGATCTATTTACCATGACAATTTCTTGAATTGGAATTTTGACTTGAATTTCAATTTAGAAGACGATGCTATCAACCGAGATCCTATTTTTTCCTGGAAGGTTATTCCTTTAAAGAAATTCTTAGTGATGAACACAGACTACAAAGAAGGTGATTATTACTATGGAAAAGCCTACGTGACGGGTTACGCAAATATTTACGGCTACGCGGACAATTTGGAAATTACGGTGGATGCAAAAACGCAAAAAGGAACGACCATCAACTTCCCGATGTACGGAACCTCCGAAATTTCTGATGAAGAGAGTTTCATTCAATTTTTAGACAAGGATACCACCTTCAAATTAACCGACCCTAAAATTGATTTTACGGGTGTAGAATTGAATTTAAACTTCGACGTTACGCCCGATGCCAAATTGAAAATCATTTTTGACGAAAAACTAGGTGATGAAATTTCGGCTGATGGTTCGGGCATGATTCGCATGCGATTGGACAACCTAGGGGACATTACTTTGGATGGAAACTATGTTGTGAATTCGGGCGTTTACAATTTTGCGATGGGCCCAATCAAACAAAACTTTTACATCCAAGAAGGAGGCAACATTACTTGGACAGGCGATCCTTATAATGCTAATTTGAACTTGAAATCGTATTACAAAGTCAATGCGAATTTATCCGAAATATCCGTGGATCAGTTGAGCAACACGGGCAATGCCAAACAAGAAATTTATTGTTATTTGGACATCACAGAAACCTTGTTTGCTCCGGCCATTGCCTTCGAAATTCAAGCACCAAAGGCCAGTGAATCGGGCAAATCATTGATTAACCGAATCAACAGTGATCCCGAGGAATTGAATCGTCAGTTTTTCTCTTTGTTGCTTTTCAAATCTTTCCAACCGTTGAAAGGAAGTACCACTTCCAGTAGCGGCGCAGCGTTGGATCTTGCCGCCAATCAAATCAATTCGATGCTTTCTCAGTTGTCTCAAAATTATAAAATGGCGGTCAACATGGATGCCAATTCTGCTACAGGAGACAAAACCTTTGAGTTTGGCGTATCCAAACAATTCTTGGACAATCGATTGATTTTAACAGGTAGTTTTGGCGTTGAAAATTCCACCACGGGCAGTACCGATAACCAAGCACAAAGTTTTCTCATCGGTGATGTGAATCTAGAATATTTATTGAATGAATCCGGCACTTTTCGTGTGAATATCTTCAATGAATCCAATCAAAATAGAGTGATTCAAGACAACAACCAAGGCATGTTCAAACAAGGCGTTGGTTTGCACTATCAGGAAGATTTCAATTCGTTTCAAGACTTTAAGATTGCTCAATACTTTCTGGATATCTTCCGTAAAAAAGGAAACAAGCGTTATCCAATAAAAAGGAAAAAAAGTCAGACTCCTGTACCAAAAGATTCATCTTCGGGTCGTCATGATATCATCAAAACAGAGGAAAATGTTTAGTTTTGTAAAAGGCTTGTTAATCTAATATAAACATGAAAAAAGTACTTATTGCCAACAGAGGTGAAATCGCACGACGCGTTATTCGCACGTTGAAAAAAATGAACATTGCATCCGTGGCTATTTATAGTGATGCCGATCGAGAAGCGCCGCATGTTTTAGAAGCAGACGAAGCCGTTTATGTGGGCGCGAGTCCTTCAGCAGAAAGTTACTTAAAACAAGATCTAATCTTGCAAATCTGTAAAGATTTGAATGTAGACGGAATTCATCCTGGTTACGGTTTCCTTTCAGAAAATTCACATTTCGCCCGAAAGGTAAAAGATGCTGGAATGACTTTGATTGGACCATCCCCTGAATCCATGGAAATCATGGGCGACAAATTGAGCGCCAAACAAGCCGTAAAATTATACAACGTTCCGTTGGTTCCTGGAGTGGACGAAGCGATTAGCGATCCACATGCAGCGATTAAAATTGCGGAAGAAGTTGGCTATCCTGTATTGATCAAAGCTTCTGCTGGTGGCGGTGGAAAAGGAATGCGTTTGGTTGAAAACTCAGAAGAATTCATCGAACAAATGCATCTGGCACAAAATGAAGCTCGTTCGAGTTTTGGCGACGATGCCGTTTTTATTGAAAAATTTGTAACCGAACCTAGACACATCGAAATTCAAGTATTCGCTGACCGTCATGGCAATGCCGTTTATCTCTTCGAACGCGAATGTTCCATTCAAAGAAGACATCAAAAAGTCATCGAAGAAGCACCAAGCTCCATTCTTACACCCGAATTGAGGAAACAAATGGGCGAATCTGCGGTAGCGGTTTGTAAAGCTTGTAACTATGAAGGTGCCGGAACCGTTGAGTTCTTGTTGGACGCCAATTTGGATTTCTTCTTTTTAGAAATGAATACGCGTTTGCAAGTAGAACACCCCGTAACAGAAGAAATTACTGGTTTGGATTTGGTGGAATGGCAAATTCGCGTTGCACGCGGAGAAGTGTTGCCAAAATTGCAAGATGAACTTTCTATCCATGGTCACGCTATTGAAGTGCGTGTGTATGCAGAAGATACGTTGAACAACTTTACACCCGACATCGGAACCTTGCGTCGTTACAGAATTCCAGCAGGAAAAAACACACGTGTGGATGATGCTTTTGTTGAAGGAATGCCGATTCCGATATACTACGATCCTATGATTGCCAAATTGGTGGTTTGGGGTGAAACTAGAAAACAAGCAATCGATCGAACCATTTTAGCGATTGATCATTACCAAATATCTGGCGTAAAAACTACACTTGATTTTGGAAAATATGTTTTGAAACACCCTGCTTTCCGTTCAGGAAAATTTGACACCAATTTTGTGAAAGAGTATTTTTCTGATCCTAGAATCATGCACACAGCCATGAAAGAAGAAGAAGATGCTTTGTTGCATGGCATCAATGAAATTTGGGATTCCATCAAAGCAAGACAAGCCAAAGAATTCGCCTCCCGAGAAATTAGTGGCGCTTGGCGAAATAGCCAATAAAATTTTAAAAACGCAAAAAAGGGAACCTGAAAAGATTCCCTTTTTTTATGCTCGCTTTTTTCAAAACTTGAAAGACACTCCACCATTTATAATTCCACCATGGGCTGCACCAACGCCAAAATTCAAACCAAAATTAGGCGTGAAAAAATAGCGCATGGTCATACCAATTCTAAAAGCTAGGGGAATAGGCAAGGTGATAGCTCCAAGAAAATTATCGCCATTTTGAAAGAAATTGTATTGAGTACTGGGTGTATTCCAATAATCATAATAATATATATCCGCACTTGTCAACAGTTCTGGATTCGAAAAAGTCGTTTGATACGTTCTTTTTCCAAAGCCCAAACCCGCGGTGACAGCTAAATCAAATTTATTCCCAGCTTTTATCGGATGAAAATTAAATGTGAAAATACCGCCAATCTTTTGAGTACTTGACTCGATCGTTCCAAGAACATTATTCCCTGAATTTGCATCATAATAGGTATATTCTTCAACTATTTTCGATTGATTCATTCCTGCATCCAAACCAATACCGATCATGTCCGTAATCATGAACTCTCCACGAATTCCAAGTGGTCCAACGCCCGAAACGTTATTTGGAAACATAGACAATCCATTGTATTGGTTATCATTCAGCACAGTAAACCAATTGGGAAATCCATAATAGGCATCGATAATCACATTGTTTTTTTGAAAAACCTGCGTGTTTCCTTGGGTAATAAAAAGTCCGAAAAATGTGGCGAAAAATAGTCTTTTAATCATACGATTCTTTTGAGTGAAACACAAATTTAAGGCATTATCTTGCGTTTAATGTCAAAATTGCTTCATTTATTTATAACTATCTTCGCACGCTTCAAAAGAGAACGGTAGTGTAGTATGAAAAAACAATTGAATCTTTTTGACTTTTCACAAAAGGTAGATTACAAGATTGAAATTTTAGCCGGCTTGACCGTCGCTATGACCATGATACCAGAGTCACTATCCTTCGCGATATTAGCTGGCTTCCCTCCTCTCGTTGGTTTGTATGCTGCATTTTTAATGGGAATTATCACCGCCATTCTTGGTGGTCGACCTGGTTTGGTTTCTGGTGGAGCGGGTGCAACTGTTATCGTTTTGATTGCCTTGATGAATTCCCATGGAATAGAATACGTTTTCGGTGCAGTGGCGTTGGCAGGCGTCGCTCAAATTGCCGTTGGTTTATTGAAATTCGGAAAATTCATTCGACTGGTGCCACAGCCCGTTATGTTTGGATTTGTCAACGGACTTGCTGTGATCATTTTCATGTCACAACTGGAACAATTTAAAACAGTCATCAACGATCAATCGCACTGGATTTCAGGTTCTCCGCTATTCATTATGGCTGGATTGGTGGCGCTAACCATTGCCATCATTTTAATTCTTCCGAAATTCACAAAAGTGGTTCCAGCATCACTTGTGGCAATAATTGTTGTTTTTGCGGTGGTTCTTTTGTTCAAAATTGATACCAAACAAGTGGTAGACATTGCCTCTGTGAGCGGAAGTTTGCCTCCCTTTCATATTCCTGAAATTCCATTTACGTGGGAAACATTTAAAATAATTGCTCCCTACGGATTAATTATGGCCGCTGTAGGACTCACAGAAGGATTGTTAACCTTAAATCTCGTGGATGAAATTACGAGCACAAAAGGCAATAGCAACCGTGAATGTTTGGCGCAAGGAACAGCGAACATTGCTAATGGATTTTTCTATGGAATGGGTGGCTGTCCAATGATCGCTCAAACCTTGGTCAATTTATCCGCCGGTTCTAGAGCTCGTTTGTCGGGAATAGTGGCGGCTTTGACCATACTGGTCATCATTTTATTTGGCGCTCCAATTATTGAATTACTTCCCATGGCAGCGCTAACGGGCGTTATGATCATGGTCGCGGTCGGCACATTTGAATGGGCCAGCTTCAAAGCTTTTACCAAAATGCCCAAACCGGATATTTTTGTGATGGTGGTGGTAACACTCATTACAATTTTCTTGCACAACTTGGCACTTGCCGTTTTAATTGGGGTGATCATTTCTGCTTTGGTATTTGCTTGGGAAAATGCCAAACGCATTCGAGCGCGCAAGTATGTGGATGAAAACGGTGTAAAACACTATGAAATATTTGGACCGCTATTCTTTGGCTCCGTAACTGCTTTTTCAGAAAAATTTGATGTTCAAAACGATCCTGACGAAGTCATCATTGATTTTGCAGAAAGCAGAGTAGCAGATATGTCGGCCATAGAGGCTTTGAATAAAATCACGGAGCGCTATTTAAAAAGCGGTAAGATAGTTCACTTGAAACATTTGAGTCCGGATTGCAAATTGCTTTTAAAAAATGCCGAGAAAGTAATCGAAGTGAATATTTTGGAAGACCCTACGTACAAAGTTGCAGTTGACAATCACTAATCCAATCGGAAACCAAAAACGGTGATATCATCCACTTGTTCGTATTTTTCATTGTGGTCATTCATCCATTTTTCCAACTGATCCGCCAACTGATCTTTTTGAGTGGGCAAATCGGATTGAGCATTTTCCAAAAGAACAGCCTTCAATTGTCGTTTCATGAATTTTTTACCTCTGACGCCGCCAAACTGATCAGCGTAACCATCGGTATACAAATAAAATAGGTCGCTTTTGGCTATATCAATTTCGTGATTGGTGAAATTTTCCATACGCGGATAAATGCCTACCGGTTGTTTGTCGGCTTTGATTTCAATCAATTTATTATCGGCGGCCGAAACAAGTAACAACGGATTGATGGCACCTGCCCATTGCGCTTTTTTCTTTTTCTTGTTGATCAAGAGCAAGGAAATATCCATACCGTCGCGTGATTCGCCAAAACTATCTTTTTGTTGCAACAAGGAAATAATCCGAGTCCGCAATTTTTGTAAAATCTCATTCGCTTTCCATTCGTGATCCGATTGAATGGTTTCGTTCAACAAACTGATGAAAAGCAAACTAACAAAAGCTCCAGGAACACCGTGACCCGTGCAATCTGCAACTGCGATTAAAGTCCAATCCCCTTTCGTTTCTACGAAATGAAAATCGCCCGAAACAATGTCTTTTGGTTTGGAAAAGATAAAATAATCACCCGGTAATTTGGTCGACATTTGTGGACCCGATGGCAATACGGCATTCTGAATTCGAAGCGCATACTTGATGCTGTCCTGCAACCCATTCAAAATTGATTCGATTTGATTTTTTTGCTTTTCAAGTATGGTATTTTGTTCCGAAATCAATCTTTTTTGGAAACGCTCTTGCTCCAAAAAATGCTGCTTTTGTTCGTAGGAACGGTAAGAAAACCAAGCAAATGCAAGACCTAGCAAGAGTACAGCTACCAGAAGAAACGTAACCGTTCGTTGCCAACCAATTTGCTGAAACAGAGAAGTCAATTTTCGTTCTTGTTTTTCAATATCCCCCGATTGGATAATCATTAAATTTCGTTGCTTTCTCAAATTCGCTTCCTGAATCTCCAAGTCATGCAACTGCTCTTTCACCAATTGATTTTGCTCTTCCAGCACATTTTGCTTTTCTTTCGGCGTTAATTTTTGAAAGTTTTCGATACGTGTTTCCAATTCCATAACGGATTCCATCTTACTAGAGGCTGAAAACGAGAGGAAACTAAACGAAAGGATAAACAAAATCATTAGTCCCACAGAACGAATCGATCCATTTATTTTGTCCTTCAACCTAAAACGAAAAATCACTGAAAATTGAGAATTTAACATATTTGAAATCAAGCGTAGCAAAGTAAACAAAAACAATGATAAGAAACCCAAATTATATTGAAATTTAAGAATACAACCTTCCTTTTTTAGAAAATTAGCACTACTTTTGACCCACAAAAAACGACACAATGAATTTACACGAATATCAAGGAAAATCTATTTTGAGCAAATACGGCGTTGCCATTCAAAGAGGCATCGTTGTGGAAAAATTAGAAGATGCGGTAGCTTCTGCAAAACAGTTGACTGAAGAAACAGGAACGAGTTGGTATGTAGTGAAAGCACAAATTCACGCAGGTGGACGTGGAAAAGGACTTGTTGCAGAGACAGGTTCACACGGTGTTGTTTTGGCAAAAGGAATTGACCAAGTTGAAGAAAAAGTAAAAGGAATTTTAGGTGGTCACTTGGAAACAGCTCAAACCAATGGAGTTGGTAAAAAAGTAAACAAAGTTTTGTTGGCCGAGGATGTTTATTATCCGGGTGAAACAGAAACAGCTGAATTTTATATGTCGGTTCTTTTGGACCGAGAAAAAGGTAGAAACGTAATCGTTTATTCTACAGAAGGTGGAATGGACATTGAGCACGTGGCTGAACACACACCGGACTTGATTTACAAAGAAGTAATTGACCCTCGTGTTGGTTTGCAAGGTTTTCAAGCAAGAAAAATTGCGTTCAACTTGGGATTGAGTGGTGAAGCTTTCAAACAAATGACAAAATTCATCGCTTCCTTGTACAATGCCTATGTGGGATGTGATGCAGCGATGTTCGAAATCAACCCAGTTTTGAAAACATCGGATAACAAAATTATTGCAGTAGATGCGAAAGTAACCTTGGATGGCAACGCTTTGTTCCGTCACCCAGATTATGCAGCGATGCGGGATACATCCGAAGAAGATCCAACCGAAGTAGAAGCAGATGCTGCAGGATTGAACTTCGTGAAATTGGACGGAAATGTCGGTTGTATGGTCAACGGAGCTGGTTTGGCCATGGCGACCATGGACATCATCAAATTGTCAGGTGGTAATCCGGCGAACTTCTTGGACGTAGGTGGTACGGCAGATGCCGAACGTGTTGAAAAAGCCTTCCACATCATTTTGAAAGACAAAAATGTGAAAGCGATTTTGATCAACGTATTTGGTGGTATCGTTCGTTGCGACCGTGTTGCACAAGGTGTTGTAGATGCGTACAAAAACATGGGTGGAATTCCAGTTCCATTGATCGTTCGTTTGCAAGGAACCAATGCAGTAGAAGCAAAAGAACTAATCGACAATTCTGGATTGAATGTACATTCAGCGGTATTGTTGCAAGAAGCAGCTGATTTGGTTGCGGAAGTTTTAGCCTAGATTTCATTTGGTCTGCGCAATGCAGACAATAAAATATAGAAAGCCTTTCTGATTGTTCAGGAAGGCTTTTTTGTAGGGTAGTTTTTGGAAAAGGTTTTTTTGGTAGATTTGGATACATGAATACTGAAAACAAAACGTTAATCATTCGACAACTGTTTACAAACGAATCTTATCGGATAATTAGTGGAAAATATACTAAGGGAATAATAGGAACGTTCCTATTAGCCAATTGTTATATCGAATTGTGCGGTTTCCGTTGCACAAAGCCATGCACTTTGAAGGCATTTAATAAAAAGGAATCACTACGATTTT
>JBAYVD010000012.1:0-123477 GCA_041674745.1 Crocinitomicaceae bacterium | reverse complement strand
TTGTGTTACCGTTGTCGCGTTGCCTGAGTTATCCGTTACCGTCCAAGTCACTACTGTTGTTCCCAATGGGAAGGTAGCTGGAGCATCGTTGGTTGTACTTACAATCGTACAGTTATCCGTTGCAGTTGGTGTTCCCAAAACAACACCGAAGGCATTGCAAGAGGAGTTCGCACTTACCGTTACGTCTGCTGGCGCTGTTACAGCCGGTGATTCTGTATCGTTTACAGTAATGTCAAATGAACAAGTGGATGTATTTCCTGAAGAATCTGTAGCTGTATATTCTAATGTTGTTGTTCCTACTGGAAACAAATCTCCAGAAGTTAATCCTGTTAAGTCAGTTTGCGTAATTGTTAAACCAGATGAATAATTTACAGTAACCTTTGCATAGGATGATGGCGACCATGTTGGATCAGGATTCTCATCCCAAACGACGCAACCTGGCATACTTGAGCCAACTAGAATAAAGTTATTGATTCCTCCAACTACATATGAATTAGGATTCAATGAAATGGAGGTTACATTGTTCACACAAGGGGATTGAAACCAATTATATGTCCCATCAGCGATACCATTAAACAAAGAGTTCACCGATGCAGAATTATTATAAGTCTGATAAAAATCAATTGAAACACTTGTAGGAACAGTCGTTCCTGTACTCGTCCATGTAATACCGAAATCATTGCCACAACTATAAACATCCATTGTTGATGGGTTACAATTAGGACCATAGGTTCCAGAATAATTCGATATTTGGGAAAATGGTATGTAATAAATTTCGGTTCCTGAACCGCTTGAACTGCAGTTATCCGTTGCGGTTGGATCAGAAAATGTTACTACCGCTCCACACAATCCTGCATCGTTAGAAACAATTGTATCATTGTTGCACGTAATCGTAGGTGCAATACCATCGGTAACCGTAACATTTTGAATTGCCGTTGCGATATTCCCTGAATTATCTGTTACTGTCCAAGTTACGGCTGTTGTTCCAATTGAGAAAATAGCTGGTGCATCGTTTGTAACTGAAGCAACTCCACAGTTGTCAGAAGTAACGGGTAAACCCAGTGCCACTCCAGAAGCTTGACAACTAGAATTACCTGCGATTGTAATATCCACTGGTGCGGTAATCGTTGGAATGATTGGATCAGCCACGCTAACAGCCAACAAGGAGTCAGAAATATTCACATAGAAAACATCATTGTAGGAGGCTAGCACATTGGCAGATCCTGCTGCAACTGCATTGGTGGGAACGTGAATGTATAAAACAGTAGGATTGATTGAATTGCCCACTGGACTAATCACCAAGGAATCGTAAAATGGTCCTTGTGGAATAAAAGAAATTTGAAAATTGGCAGGAGCATAAACCGTTACATCATTTATTAAACTGCTTCCTTGCAATAAAAAGCTTTGGGTGCTACTTGCCGTTCCCGCACACCAAATAACGGTGTCCAACATTCCAGACAAATCCAAAACGGGTTTTGCTTGTGCAATGATAAAACGAGTACCACTTAAGTCTCCTTGAAAACCAGAAAAAACCAGTGTATTGCTAAATTCATCCACCGAAGTATTCGCACTTGGCAATTGAATCCAATCACTAATCGTTTGATCGTATACATACAATCGTTTTACAGGAATTTGAGAGGGTTCCAATTCGTTACCCCATTGAAACACCAAGTTGTGCATATCTAAGGCTGCCCCATTGGTACGAGTAATGTTCCATTCTACTGGAATGTCATTGTAACCAATATGAGTAGTTTGGGTTATTCCCAACAAATAACTACCGGTACTGTTTGCATTTTGTATACTGAAATCAGCCACTGGCGTTTGACCAAGATAGTTGACATCCGTATAAAAGTTAGCCGTTACCGTATTGGCCACGTTGCGAATTTCGTAGCGCGCATTTGGATTTCCGATAAGCACACGTTTGCTCGAAGGAGCCACGTTGTATAAATCAGTTCCTTGCGGCAGGGAATAAAAACTATTTCCTGTTCCGTTCAAGGCGACACCTGAAACAGATGACACAACGGTTCCCGGTTTTACATAAATCGTGTCATTACCAGTAGAAACCAAGCTTTGCGCCCATGAAATGGCTGGAATAAATGCTAGTAAGATGAGTATATTCTTTTTCATTTTCTTCGTATTGAAGTTTCTATATTATTGACCTAAAAAAACAAACATGTTCACGGTTAAACTTTTTGGACTAATATCTACTGGTGCAGCCGTTCCTCCTGAGCCAACTGAAACAGTATGCGTATGTGCACCATCTGTAGTTGTATTTACAGTATGATTGTGATTCCCATTATTATTGACTGAAATTCCTGTTGTTGACGCATTAATGTTTGCCCAAGTTCTACTTCCTGCTGAATCTCCTGTAAAACCCGGAGGATTTCCTCCACTATTGTTAAAATCATCATTTACCGTCCATTGGGTATGGGTATGACCCGGGTCATTAATCGTATGCGCATGGGTTCCAGCACTACTTGTTGTTCCAGTGTGGGAATGATCTCCCGAACTTGCCGCTGTTCCTGTAAAATTAACATTCGGCAAATTTGCTTGAGTCAAGGTTGTCGTATTGGACCCACTTGTCGTTCCAATCGTTCCATCATCCTGAACCAGATAAGCTGCAGTTGCATCCGGTAAATTGCCTGAGAAGCCCATGGATGAAGCAACTCCTTGTTGCGCAGGAGTCAAAGTGCTAATCAATCGACCATCTAGCTTAATCCAACCAGCATGGTCTGCAGATTGAAATCCAGATTTTACATCTCCTAACGTAGCATCGGATACTGTATTTACCCAAATCGTGCCGTTGAAATACCACAAAGATTTAGTATTTGTATCAAATACATACAAACCTGAAGCGGGTGAAGCAATCGCAGTTCTTTGCAAAGTTGTTAAACGAGGGAACAATATCCCTTTATCTGTCGTTGAAACTTCCAACATGGCTGAATTATCCGGGGTTGCCGTTCCTACTCCCACTTGTGCTTGTGCTAAGAAAGGTAAAAATGCAAGAACGTAAAATAGTTTTCTCATGATAAATTGATTTTCAAATTAATAACCTAAGTAAATGAACATGTTAACACTTAAACTTTTCGGAGCAATATTAATCGGTGTTGCGGAACCGCCTGAGGAAACATTCACGGTATGTGAATGTGCCCCTGCTGTAGTTGAAGTCGTGGCTGCAATATCGACAGTATGTGCATGGGCACCATTGGTTGTAGACAACGTGGAAGGAATGTCTACAGTATGCGCATGGTCTCCATTTGCATAAATTGCCAATCCGGCAGGATTTGTCCATACGTTCAATTCATTGGGAGATCCATCCGTTGACTGCACTGTATTATTGTAATTCGATAATGCCAAACCATAATTACCATAGCCACCTGGTGCATTATGACCATGTGTATGATTTCCGTTTGTACTCGTCCACAAAGCAGCAGGATCAGTATAGTGTGCATGATCTCCATTGGTAGATGTTGCTGTATTAATTGGATCTGTAACATGGGCATGATCACCAGCCGAGGCTGCCGTTCCCGTGAAATTGACGGTAGGGAGGTTGGCTTGTGTTAAAGTCGTTGTATTGGAACCTGAAACGGCTCCCATTCCACCACCGTTCTGCACCAAATAGGCATCTGAAGCATTGGGTAAATTCCCAGATAATCCCATAGTGGTAGCGGCCGTTTGTTGACTCGAACTCAAAGTAGAAATCAATCGACCGTCCAATTTAATCCATCCTTCGTGATCCACTGTTTGAATACCACTTTTTACATCCCCCAATTTGGCTTGTGCTGCATAATTAATCCAGTTTGCACCATCATAAAACCACAAAGAGTTCGTTGTAATGTCAAAAACATGCAAACCTTTAACAGGTGCTGCAACAGCGTTTCGTTGCACCGTGGTCAAGCGTGGGAATAAAATTCCTTTGTCGCTAGCAGAAACATCCAACATAGCAGAACTTTCAGGTGAAGTTGTTCCAACACCCACTTGACTAATTGAATGTTGAGCTATGAATAAACTAGCAAGCAAAAATAATTTTGTTTTCATTTTTTTATTTTATAAACCGAGATAAATAAACATATTAACTGACATACTTTTCGGAGCCACATTTATAGGTGTCCCTGAACCGCCAGATGAAACGGAAACCGTGTGAACATGAGCCCCATCAGTAGTAGATGTAGTCGCTGGCACATCTACCGTATGAGCATGATTGCCATTTGTGGATGAAGTTGTAGAAGGCACATCGACAACATGAGTATGATTTCCATTTGTCGATGTACTAAAAGAGCCAACGTAAGTTCTATCTGTGGTTGCGGCTGAGTTTTCCCAGGCATGCCCATTACCTGGGTCGTACGCCCCGTTGTCTTCGTTCAAGCGTCTGCCGATTTGGTGATTGTGGTCTCCACCTGCACCAGAATTAACAGCTGCTGGATCCGTTGTGTGCGCGTGATTTCCATCGCTTGAACTGGTCACAACCGCTGGATTTGTAACGTGGCTATGATTTCCCGCAGAAGCGGCTGTACCGGTAAAATTGACGTTTGGAAGATTTGTTTGATTGATAGTCGTAGTATTCGAACCCGAAACTGCCCCCATTCCACTTCCGTTTTGAACCAAGTAAGCATCTGCCGCATTTGGTAAATTCGTTGATAGACCTAGGGAAGATGCTTTTGTTTGTTGCTCGGCTGTCAAAGCAGACAACAATCGACCATCCAACTTGATCCATCCATTGTGATCAGCTGTCTGGATACCCGATTTCACATCGCCCACAGAAGCCATGGCTTGTGTATCAACCCAATAGGTTCCATTGAAATACCAGATTGAATTCGTCTGGTTGTCATATACCTGTAAACCAGCAAGTGGCGAAGCAATTGCGATTCTTTGAGCAGAAGACATGCGAGGAAGTAAAAATCCTTTTGAATTGGATGTAACCTCCAACATAGCTGAAGCGTCAGGTGTTGAGGTGCCCACGCCAACTTGGGCCTGGAAACTATTCAAAAAGGTCACTGTGATTAATAGGCTAAGTACACGACTAAGTCGAATGTATGCTATGTGAAGGTAGGTTCGTTTTACCATCGTAAGATTGGAAATTAAGATTAACAAAAAATCGAGACTACGAAGGTAGATAGGAGCAATGGTTAAAAACCTGACTTTTATCAAGATTAGGGTTGATATTAATTCTGTTTTTAACAAAAATTAATTCATAAAAACAATTTATACAGGCATTTAGCTAAATAGAAGTGAAATCGATACCCGATAATATAAGGGTCAATTATTAACCGTTAAAATCAGTATTAACCCCGTCTTCAGTTCGATTTCAGAATCCAAATTCAATTTCTCTCGAATTTTTTTCCGGGAATATTCAATGGTTTTTTCAGATTTGGATAGAAGGATTGCAATTTCCTTTGAGGTATAATCATTCAAAATCAAATTGGCTACCTGCACTTCTTTATACGTTAATTGATGGGATAATTTTGCTTCCACCGTTTCAAAAGAGAAACTATTCGAACTTTTTTGTGAACCAATCATCGCCATCTCTTGGTAATTGAAAAAGAAGGCATCAATATTCAATTTGGCCGATTTATACAATTCCTTTTCAGGCCCTATAAATCGAGGAGCAGCCAAGACGAGAAATTCATTGATTTGCTTCTTTAATACTTCAATTTTTTTATTTCGTTTGAGAATAGAGATTAATCTTTTTTCTTCAGCAATTAATAATTTTTCCAAAATCGCTTGCTGCAATTTTGCTTCGGCTAAAGAAAGTTCAGAATACTTCCGACGTTCTATTTCCAAATCTTTTCGCTTTCTCAAATTCAAATTGACCAACCATAAAATGACGACTACAAAAAGTCCTAAAAAAGTAGCTGAGACAATAAAAATCAATCTGTTTTTTGATTTCAAGGCTAGTATTCTAGTGTCGGTCTTTAACCTGTCATTTTCAATTTTCAATTCCCGCATCGAGGATAATTCATAAAAATCACGCAATTCTTTGTTACTCGCTTCGCTATTCAGTTTGGTTAATATTCTTTCTTTTTCTTCGATGGCATTGATATAATTCGTCGAGGAATTCAATTCTTTGTTAATTATAATTTCCAAATTAGCTAATTCCAATTCTGTGGAAACTATATTTTCTTCTTTGACTTTTATTTTGAGATTTTCAAATTCTACCATTCCACCAATGAATTGACTTTCTGTCAAAAAGGACGCGGTTTGCAACAAAATTTTCAAGTATAAACTATTTGCGTGGTCATACATTTCGACAAAATTGTGGCGGTACTTTTTTAAAATATCGAAATCCTTAAATTTTATGGCAAACTGCAATTTTACTTCATGATAAATTGGCTGATAATTTACCAATTGATTGAGGTGAACAGAAGCTCGATTGATTTGATTTTGAAAAACGGCATTATCATCCCTTAAACCGCCCAATTTTGCCAAATTAAGCGCCTTGAGAAAGAATATTGTTGGAGAAACGGTATCGTTTACCTTCGATAGTAACCTATCTGCATATTCATAATCCTCTTGATTCATATGAGCAACTGCTTGGTTGATTAGAGTAATCCAATAATTTTCGTCGCGCACAGGTTTCTTTTCCATTGCCGTACGTGCCTCAATAAAATGGACTATCGCCGAACGATCTAAGCCTATGCTTAAGTAAGCAGCACCCAAATTGGAATTAAGGGCTGCTATATTCAAGGTATCATTGTTTTTTTCGGCGATGGTTAATGCTTTTCGGAAATAGACCAAGGCCGAATCTTGTATACCTTGAAAGTAGTAATAATTTCCAATTTCAAAACCGGCAATTAAAGCATTGCTTTTTTTGATACAACTACCTTGAATCTTCGCAATGGAATCCAACGCTTTTAGAGCAACTACTTGTTCTGCTTTGTTTCCATATAATTTAGGACTTATCTTTTTCACCTTTTCAACTAACCTCACGCAATTGTTTTGGGTGGAGTCAATTTGATCCGATTTACAACTATGCAGTGCTATGAATAAAACAAGTAGGAAAAATTTGTACCAAAAATGCATACACAAATATAATCAGAGAAACCATATTCTGAAAATACTTTGATACTTGGCTCCAAATCTTTATTAAACAAAAAAGGGAGCCGATTACTCGACTCCCATTCTCTTTGTTTTATTTATTAACCTATTAAGCTTCGGCTTCTAATTTCGCCAATTCTTCTTTTCCGGTTACGACCATTTTTTGGAATCTTCGGATACCTGTTCCTGCTGGTATTAAGTGACCAACAATAACATTTTCTTTCAAACCAAGTAAATTGTCTTCTTTACCAGAAATAGCTGCTTCGTTCAATACTTTCGTTGTTTCCTGGAACGATGCCGCAGAAATAAACGATTGTGTTTGAAGTGACGCTCTCGTGATACCTTGCAACAACGGTGTTGAAGTCGCTGGAACGGCATCTCTCGCTTCAACTGGAGTACTATCCGTACGTTTCAATTGAGAGTTCTCGTCACGCAAACGACGTGCACTGATAATTTGACCATTTTTCAATGAAGGTGAATCACCTTTTTCAATCACCACTTTCATTCCGTAAATCGCATCGTTTTCTTCCATGATATCTGCTTTGTGAACAGATTGTCCTTCCAAGAAACGCGTATCTCCAGCATCGATAATCTCTGCTTTCAACATCATTTGACGTACAATTACTTCAAAGTGTTTGTCGTTGATTTTTACCCCTTGCAAACGGTATACTTCTTGAATTTCATTCACGATGTACTCTTGTACCGCTGTTGGTCCTTCAATATTCAAGATATCATTTGGTGTAACAGCTCCATCAGACAATGGGCTACCGGCACGAACGAAATCGTTTTCTTGAACCAAAATGTGTTTGGATAATGGAACTAAATATTTACGAACCTCACCCGTTTTACTTGTGATAATGATCTCACGGTTACCTCTTTTGATTTTTCCGTATTCTGCAATACCGTCAATCTCAGAAATTACCGCTGGATTAGAAGGATTTCTTGCCTCGAATAACTCTGTTACACGTGGAAGACCTCCGGTAATATCACCTGTTTTACCAGCAATACGAGGAATTTTCACCAAGATTTCACCTGCCTCAATTTTATCGCCTTCTTTTACAGAAATATGCGCATCTACCGGTAAGCTGTATTCTCTTAAAACTTCTTTCGTTTTTACATCCACAATGTGAATGGCAGGGTTTTTCTTTTTGTCTCTTGATTCTGTAATTACTTTCTCAGTAAATCCAGTTTGCTCATCGACTTCTTCACGGAAAGTAACGCCTTCGATAATACTATCGAAAACAACTTTACCTTGAACATCTGAAACGATTACAGCATTGTATGGATCCCATTTACAAATCACGTCTCCTTTTTTCACTTTCTTCACATCACCGATTACCATTTCGGAACCGTAAGGAATATTAGCTGTTTGGATAACGATACCTGATTTTTCGTCAATTACTTTCATTTCGGCAGAACGACCGATTACAACAACTTTCATTGTTCCATCTGCATTCTTTTTCTCCAATGTACGCAACTCTTCAATTTCAATTTTACCAGCAGCTTTTGCTTTCAAATCCGAAATATCCGTCGTGTTCGATGCTGTACCCCCAACGTGGAAGGTTCTCAACGTCAACTGTGTACCTGGCTCACCAATTGATTGAGCTGCAATTACACCCACTGTATCTCCTAATTGAGCGTCGCGGTGTGTTGCTAGATTTCGTCCATAACATTTAGAACAAACCCCTCGGCGTTGCTCACATGTTAATACAGAACGAATTTCTACTTCATCAATTTCTGCTTTTTCAATCGCATTCGCAACGTCTTCAGTAATGATGGCGCCTGCTTCAACTAATAAATCCTCTGTTTCTGGGTGGAAAATATCATGTACCGATGTTCTTCCCAAAATACGATCGTACAATGGTTCAACGATATCATCATTTTTCTTCAAGGCAGTAGCAATCAATCCTCTCAATGTACCACAATCGTATACATTGATGACAACATCTTGCGCAACATCCACCAAACGACGAGTCAAGTAACCCGCATCGGCCGTTTTCAAGGCTGTATCCGCCAAACCTTTACGAGCACCGTGTGTAGAGATAAAGTACTCCAAGATCGACAAACCTTCTTTAAAGTTTGACAAAATTGGATTTTCAATAATCTCTTGTGAGGAAGCTCCAGATTTTTGCGGTTTCGCCATCAATCCACGCATACCAGACAACTGACGAATTTGCTCTTTCGAACCACGGGCTCCAGAATCGTACATCATGTAGATACTGTTGAAACCTTGTTTGTCTTCTTGCAATTGAGTCATCAAAGTTGCCGTCAAACGTGAATTCGTATGTGTCCAGATATCGATAATTTGGTTGTAACGTTCGTTGTTCGTAATTAGACCCATGTTGTAGTTGTCCATTACCTCTTTTACGTCCGTCTCCGCTTTTTCTACCAATTCAACTTTTTGTTTCGGAATGATAATATCATCCAAGTTGAAAGATAGTCCACCTTTGAAGGCCATATCGTAACCCAATTCTTTGATATCATCCAAGAATTGAGCTGTACGAGATGTTCCACAGATTTTCAATACCACACCAATAATATCTCTCAACGCTTTTTTCGTCAATACATCATTGATATAACCTACTTGTCTTGGCACGTTCTCGTTGAACAATACACGTCCACAAGTCGTTTCTTTCAACATCAAGACAGATTCACCTTGCTCATTCAAGTCATACAATTTGACTTTGATGTGCGCGTGTAGATCCAATCTTCTTTCGTTGTAAGCAATAATTACTTCTTCTGGTGAGTAGAAAATTCCCCCTTCACCTTTTACGATATCGGTACCTTTTGTTACTTTTCCTTTGGTAATGTAATACAAACCAAGGACCATATCCTGGGATGGTACAGCAATCGGCGCACCATTCGCAGGGTTCAAAATATTGTGTGAAGCCAACATCAACAATTGAGCTTCCAAAATTGCGGCATTACCCAATGGTAAGTGAACCGCCATTTGATCCCCATCAAAATCGGCATTGAAGGCTGTTGTTACCAAAGGGTGCAAACGAATCGCTTTTCCTTCAATTAATTTTGGTTGGAAAGATTGGATACCCAATCTGTGCAACGTTGGTGCACGATTCAAAAGAACGGGATGTCCTTTCAAAATGTTTTCCAAAATATCCCAAACAACTGGTTCTTTTCTATCAACAATTTTCTTCGCAGATTTTACTGTTTTTACAATTCCACGTTCAATCATTTTACGAATGATAAACGGTTTGTACAACTCAGCTGCCATATCTTTTGGCAATCCACATTCGTGTAATTTCAAGTTAGGTCCAACAACAATTACCGAACGTGCTGAATAATCCACACGTTTACCTAGTAAGTTTTGACGGAAACGACCTTGTTTACCTTTCAAGGAATCAGACAAAGATTTCAATGGACGATTGGACTCCGTTTTAACAGCAGAAGCTTTTCTTGAGTTATCGAACAAGGAATCAACTGACTCTTGCAACATACGTTTTTCATTACGTAAGATTACTTCTGGCGCTTTGATCTCGATCAATCTTTTCAAACGGTTGTTACGGATAATAACACGTCTGTACAAATCATTCAAATCGGATGTCGCAAAACGACCACCATCCAATGGAACCAACGGACGCAATTCTGGTGGAATAACCGGAACTACTTTCACAATCATCCATTCAGGTTTGTTTTCAATACGGTCTTTCGACTCACGCATGGCTTCCACCACTTGCAAACGTTTCAACGCTTCATTCTTTCTTTGAACCGAGGTTTCTGTGTTGGCTTGGTGACGTAAATTGAACGAAGTTTCATCCAAATTCATGGTGCTCAACAAATCGTACAATGCTTCAGCACCCATTTTGGCGATGAATTTGTTTGGATCTGTATCTTCCAAGTATTGGTTTTCTTTTGGAAGTGTTTCCAAAATATCCAAATACTCTTCTTCCGTCAAGAAATCAAGACGAGTCAACGACGAACCATCAGCGTTTACAGCAATTCCTGATTGAATTACAACGTAACGTTCGTAGTAAATGATTTGATCTAATTTTTTCGTCGGTAATCCCAACAAATAACCGATTTTATTCGGCAATGATCGGAAGTACCAGATGTGTGCAACTGGAACCACCAAAGAGATGTGCCCCATTCGCTCACGACGAACTTTTTTCTCGGTTACTTCCACCCCACAACGGTCACAAACGATTCCTTTGTATCGGATTCTTTTGTATTTACCGCAATGACATTCATAATCCTTAACCGGTCCAAAGATACGCTCACAAAACAAACCATCTCTTTCTGGTTTGTACGTTCGGTAATTGATGGTTTCCGGCTTCAACACCTCACCGCTTGAGTTCTCCAGAATCATTTCTGGTGAAGCCAATGAGATGGTAATTTTATTGAAACTACTTTGTTTACTTGGTATTTCTTTTCTGTAAGCCATTTTCTTGCTTTTCTAAAAATTCAACAACTTGCGTTTAATCCAATGAAATGTTCAAACACAAACCTCTCAATTCATGTAACAATACGTTGAAGGATTCTGGAATTCCTGGTTCAGGAATGTTGTCACCTTTCACGATTGCTTCGTAGGCTTTCGCACGACCATTTACGTCATCCGATTTCACAGTTAAGATTTCTTGTAGGATATTAGCCGCACCAAATGCTTCCAATGCCCAAACCTCCATCTCACCAAATCTTTGACCTCCAAATTGCGCTTTACCACCTAATGGCTGTTGCGTAATCAATGAGTACGGTCCGATTGAACGAGCGTGCATTTTATCGTCTACCATGTGTGATAATTTCAACATGTAGATAACTCCAACGGTTGCCGTTTGGTGGAAACGTTCTCCGGTTCCTCCATCGTACAAGTAAGTTTTACCTGACGTTGGAACTCCCGCCTTCGCTGTCCACTCATCGATTTCTGATGGATGCGCTCCGTCGAAAATTGGTGTCGCGAATTTCACGCCCAATTTTTCTCCTGCCCAACCTAGAACGGTTTCGTAAATCTGACCCAAGTTCATACGAGATGGTACCCCTAGTGGATTCAAAACGATATCTACTGGTGTTCCATCTTCCAAGAAAGGCATATCCTCAGCGCGAACAATGTTGGCAACAATACCTTTGTTTCCGTGACGTCCCGCCATTTTATCCCCAACTTTCAACTTACGTTTTTTCGCAACATAGACCTTTGCCATTTTGATGATACCTGCTGGCAATTCATCTCCAACTGAAATGTGGAATTTCTTGCGTTTGTAGGCACCCAACATGTCGTTGGCTTTGATATTGAAATTGTGAATTACTCGACCAATCAATGTATTCAATTCAGTATCCGCTGTCCAATTTGTTGGATTCACGATACTATAATCAATCGCCATTAAGTTTTTAGCCGAGAATTTTGTTCCTTTTTTAATGATTTCTTCTTTGAAATTATTGAATACACCTGTTGATTTGGTTTCTCCAACGATGGCCATCAATTTGTCGGCCAACACTTCTTTCAATTTAGCGAAATCTTTTTCGTAATCCGCATCCAACGATTCCAAAACTGGTTTGTCGTGTGCTTTTGATTTACGATCTTTTATGGCTCTTGAGAACAATTTTTTCTCAACAACAACCCCTCTCAAAGAAGGACCCGCTTTCAAAGAGGCATCTTTTACGTCACCTGCTTTGTCACCAAAGATAGCACGCAATAATTTCTCTTCTGGAGATGGATCTGTTTCCCCTTTCGGTGTGATTTTACCAATTAAGATATCACCTTCTTTGATTTCAGCACCAATACGAATTAGACCATTTTCGTCCAAATCTTTTGTCGCTTCTTCAGAAACGTTTGGAATATCAGAAGTCAATTCTTCCATTCCTCTTTTCGTTTCACGAACATCCAAAGAATACTCATCAATATGAATAGATGTGAAAATATCGTCACGAACTACTCGCTCAGAAATTACAATCGCATCCTCAAAGTTATACCCTTTCCAAGGCATGAAAGCCACTTTCAAGTTTTGACCCAAGGCCAATTCTCCGCTTTCGGTTGCATACCCTTCACAAAGTACTTGTCCTTTTTCAACTAAATCACCTTTTTGTACAATCGGTTTCAAGTTGATACAAGTTCCTTGATTCGTTTTCGCAAACTTCGTCAAGGTATAATGTGTCAATTCCGTATCAAAACTTACTAGTTTATCTGCTTTTGACCAATCGTAACGAATCACGATTTCATTTGCATCTACGTACTCAACAACTCCGTTTCCTTCTGCGTTGATCAACACACGAGAATCTCTCGCTACCAATCTTTCGATACCCGTACCTACGATTGGAGAGTGTGGTTTCAACAATGGAACGGCTTGACGTTGCATGTTGGATCCCATCAAGGCACGGTTGGCATCATCATGCTCCAAGAAAGGAATCGATGAGGCTGCAATCGATGCAATTTGATTGGCTCCTACGTCCATCAATGTCAATTCGCTTGGTGCTACAACTGGGAAATCACCCTCGTAACGTGCTTTAACAACATCCGTTAAGAATTTACCGTGATCATCCACTTTCGCATTTGCTTGCGCAATCATTTGAGAGTTTTCCTCTTCCGCTGTACGGTAAATTGGCTCTTTATCCAAAACAACTTTACCATTTTCAACCAAACGGTAAGGAGTTTCAATAAATCCAAGTTTATTTACTTTCGCAAATACACACAAAGAAGAAATCAAACCAATGTTCGGACCTTCTGGCGTTTCGATGGTACACAAACGACCGTAGTGCGTGTAGTGAACATCTCGAACCTCAAATCCTGCTCTTTCTCTCGATAAACCTCCTGGTCCTAGTGCTGACAAACGTCGTTTGTGCGTCACTTCAGATAGTGGATTGGTTTGATCCATGAACTGAGAAAGCTGATTCGTTCCAAAGAAGGAATTAATAACAGAAGACAATGTTTTCGCATTGATCAAATCGATTGGTGTGAAGACTTCGTTGTCACGAACATTCATACGCTCACGAATGGTTCTAGCCATGCGAGCCAAACCTACGCCAAATTGAGAATACAATTGCTCACCAACCGTTCTTACACGACGATTTGACAAGTGATCGATATCATCAACGTCTGCTTTCGAGTTGATCAATTCAATCAAATACTTGATGATCATGATGATATCATTTTTCGTCAAAACTCTTGACGTTTCAGAATCATCGATGTTCAATTTTTTGTTCAATCGGAAACGACCAACTTCACCTAAATCATAACGTGTATCTGAGAAGAATAATTTCTCAAATACATTTTTCGCTGTTTCATAATCAGGCGGTTCAGCATTTCTCAATTGTCTATAGATATGTTCTACCGCTTCTTTTTCAGAGTTGGACGTATCTTTTTGCAAGGTGTTATAAATGATGGTAAAGTCAGCGCTATTTACATCTTCTTTGTGCAAGATGATATTTTTTACTCCTGAATCTACGATCAAGTCAATGTGTTCTTCTTCAATCGTTGTTTCACGATCCAATAAAACTTCATTTCTTTCAATGGAAACAACTTCTCCAGTATCCTCATCAACGAAATCTTCCACCCATGTTTTCAAAACACGTGCAGCCAATTTACGTCCAACGGCTTTTTTCAAATTCACTTTTGAAGCTTTCACTTCATCCGCCAATCCAAAAATACCCAAGATATCTTTATCCGATTCGTACCCAATGGCACGGAACAAAGTTGTAACTGGTAATTTTTTCTTACGGTCGATATACGCGTACATTACGTTGTTGATATCCGTTGCGAACTCAATCCAAGAACCTTTAAAAGGAATGACTCTCGCTGAATACAATTTCGTACCATTTGCGTGACGACTTTGTCCGAAGAATACACCCGGAGAACGGTGCAATTGAGAAACGATTACTCGCTCCGCACCATTTACTACGAATGAACCTTTCGGTGTCATATAAGGAATTGTACCCAAATATACATCCTGAACGATGGTTTCGAAATCCTCGTGTTCAGGGTCGGTACAATACAATTTCAATTTTGCCTTCAGTGGAACACTGTAGGTTAATCCACGATCGATACACTCTTCAATAGAGTATCTCGGTGGATCAATAAAGTAATCCAAAAACTCCAATACAAACTGATTTCTCGTATCAGAAATCGGGAAGTTTTCAGAGAATACTTTAAATAATCCTTCACTTTCTCTATTGTCAGGAGTTGTTTCCAATTGGAAAAACTCTTGGAAGGATTGAATTTGAATATCCAGAAAATCCGGGTATTCAAATTGACTTTTGCTCGATGCAAAGTTTATTCTTTTCGAAGTAATACTTGATGTTGCCAAGATCCAAAGATTTTGTTAAAAATGAGCGTAATTGTAATAAAAAGCTAAAAAACAGGAATAGGCACGAGCTATTTCTAGCCGTGCCTTTTCCTATAATGAGGTAAAGTAATTACTTAACTTCAACTTCTGCTCCAGCTTCCTCTAAAGATTTTTTAAGGCCTTCAGCCTCATCTTTAGATACACCTTCTTTCAAAGTTGCAGGTGCTCCGTCAACTAAGTCTTTAGATTCTTTCAATCCGTTACCAGTCAATTCTTTCACCAATTTAACTACCGCAAGTTTGTTCGGTCCACCAGCTTTCAAGATTACATCAAATGCTGTTTTCTCTTCAACTGCTGCTGCATCTGCACCACCACCTGCTGCTGCTACTGCTACTGCTGCTGCTGCTGGTTCGATACCGTACTCATCCTTAAGGATAGTTGCCAATTCGTTAACTTCTTTTACTGTAAGGTTAACTAAGGCTTCTGCCATTTCTTTCAAATTAGCCATTTTTATTTAATTTTAATAAAGGTTCTTAAAAAATAATTTTACTTATGCTCTGTTTTCGAGCGTTTTGAGTATTCCTGCGATTTTGCCGCCAGAATTTTTCAGTCCAGAAATAACATTCTTCGCTGGAGATTGTAATAATCCGATGATTTCACCCAACATCTCTTCTTTGCTTTTCAATGCTACTAATGCATCCAATTGGTTGTCACCAACGTATACAGCTTCATTGATATAAGCACCTTTCAAGATAGGTTTGTCATTTTTCTTACGAAACTCTTTTATTAGCTTAGCTGGAATATTTCCAACTTCTGCGAACATGATTGATGTAGGACCAGCCAAAACTGTTCTTAAATCACCGAAATCTTTTCCTTCTACTCGATCCATTGCTTTTTCAAGCAAGGTGTTTTTTACAACACGCATACGGATGTTAGAATTAAAGCATCTTCTTCGCAATTGGTTCACTACCTCAACGGTAAGCTCGCCAGTATCTGCTAAATAAAATACGTTTGCCTCAGACAATTCTGTTGTTAACTCACTAATATACTGCGCTTTTTCTTCTTGTGTCATATTACTGAATTTTAAGCTGTTACAGATTTAGTATCAATTTGAATACTAGGACTCATTGTTGAACTAATGTACACGCTTTTCACGTAAGTACCTTTGGCAGAAGATGGTTTCAATTTCATCAAAGTTTGAATCAATTCAGATGCATTCTCTTGAATTTTATCATGTGAGAAGCTAACTTTACCAATACCGGAATGAATAATACCGTATTTGTCAACTTTGAAATCAATTTTACCTGCTTTCACTTCTTCTACTGCTTTACCAACTTCCATTGTTACAGTACCTGTTTTTGGATTCGGCATCAAACCTCTTGGACCTAAAACTCGTCCTAAAGCTCCAACTTTCCCCATACAAGCAGGTGTTGTTACAATTACGTCAATATCAGTCCATCCTCCTTTGATTTTTTCGATGTAATCGTCCAAACCAACGAAATCAGCACCTGCTGCTTTTGCTTCTTCCTCCTTATCTGGAGTACACAATACCAAAACGCGAACGTCTTTACCAGTACCATGGGGCAATGCAACTGTACCTCTTACCATTTGGTTTGCTTTACGCGGGTCTACACCCAAACGAACACAAACATCAACGGAAGCATCAAATTTAGTGGTTGAAATCTCCTTAACCAAATTACATGCTTCTGCCAATGTATAAGTTTTAGCTAAATCAACTTTAGCCAAGACTTCCTTTCTTTTTTTAGAAATTCTTTTCATGGTTTCAACTATTATTTGGATTTAGGGGCTTCGCCACCTTTAACTGTAACTCCCATACTTCTTGCCGTACCAGCAACCATTCTCATGGCTGAATCTACTACGAAACAATTCATATCCGGCATTTTGTCTTCTGCGATCGTGCGAATCTGATCCCAAGAAATATTACCAACTTTTGCACGATTCGGCTCAGATGATCCTTTCTTGATTTTAGTTTGCTCGACAATTTGAACTGCTGCCGGTGGAGTTTTTAATACGAAATCAAATGATTTATCACCATAAACTGTGATAACTACTGGTGTTACCTTTCCCATTTTGTCTTGCGTACGAGCATTAAACTGCTTGCAAAACTCCATGATGTTCACACCTTTCGCACCCAATGCGGGTCCTACTGGCGGAGCTGGATTGGCTGCACCACCTTTGATCTGTAATTTGATCAACGCTGCTACTTCTTTAGCCATTTATCTATAAATTATGTAGTCAAACATGAGTACTTGCGGGAAGCTTTAAGCACTTTTCTCACTCCTACGGGTTAATATACTATTTTATGCTTCTTTCTCAACTTGCATGTAGCTTAGCTCCAACAAGTTTTTACGACCGAAGATTTTAACCATCACTTTCAATTTTTTCTTGTCTTCGTTGATTTCATCAATCACACCACTGAAATTATTGAAAGGACCATCGATAACTTTGACAGATTCACCAACAACAAAAGGAATTTTCATTTCTTCTTCTGTTTCTAGCAGCTCGTCTACTTTACCTAAAATTCTATTTACCTCCGACAAACGCATCGGAACAGGCTCTCCACCTTTTACGGCACCAAGGAAACCAATTACATTGGGAATACCTTTGATTACGTGTGTTACCTCCCCCACCAATGCGGCCTCGATTAACACATAACCTGGTAAGTAGGCTTTTTCTTTGCTTACTTTTTTACCGTTTTTTATCTGAAATACTTTTTCAGTTGGAATTAAAACTTGATTTACGTAATCCGTTAATTTCAATCGAGCGATTTCCAGGTCCAGGTATTCCTTTACTTTCTTCTCTTTACCGCTAACCGCTCTAACTACGTACCAACGTTGTTTGATATCTGCCATGGATAATTAAAATAATCTGTAAATGAAACCCAAAACACCTTGCCACAATGATTTTGAATCTCCGGTAATCCCGAAAACAAAATCCATTGCAAAAACAAGTAAAGCAAAAATGACAGAAGCAACAACCACAATAATGGTGTTACTCTGCAATTCTTTCCAAGTAGGCCACGTCACATTGTGAACCATTTCGTTCACTGTTTCGTTGATGTATTCTTTTACTTTTGACACTGTCTTTAATTTTTGCACGGGCGGTAGGGATCGAACCCACGACCAATGGTTTTGGAGACCACTACTCTACCAGCTGAGCTACACCCGTGTAAAAAGGGGAGCGAACTCCCCTTTTTTTATTAATGTATTCTATCGATTAACCGATAATTTCAGTAACCTGACCAGCTCCTACTGTTCTACCACCCTCACGGATAGCGAAACGAAGACCTTTGTCCATAGCTACAGGAACGATCAATTTAACTGTAATAGTTACGTTGTCTCCTGGCATAACCATCTCACGACCATCTGTCATGAAAATCTCACCAGTAACGTCTGTTGTTCTGAAATAGAACTGAGGACGGTATTTGTTGTGGAATGGTGTGTGACGACCACCTTCTTCTTTTTTCAAAACATAAATCTCAGCTTTGAATTCAGTATGTGGTGTAGTCGAACCTGGTTTACAAATAACCATACCTCTTTTGATTTGAGATTTTTCAATACCTCTCAACAAAAGACCTACGTTATCACCAGCCTCACCTCTATCCAAGATTTTACGGAACATCTCAACCCCTGTTACTGTAGAAACCAATTTCTCAGTTCCCATTCCAAGGATATCTACTGCTTCACCTGAATTGATAACACCTGTTTCGATACGGCCTGTTGCAACTGTACCACGACCTGTAATCGTAAATACATCTTCAACTGGCATCAAGAATGGTTTATCAACTTCACGTGGAGGCAATTCGATATACGTATCAACTGCGTCCATCAAATCTTCAACAGTTTTAACCCATTTGTCTTCACCGTTCAATGCACCTAATGCAGAACCTTGAATCACTGGAGCGTTATCACCATCGTATCCGTAGAAAGAAAGCAATTCGCGAATTTCCATTTCAACCAATTCTAACAACTCTTCGTCATCTACCATATCCACTTTGTTCATGAATACAACCATTCTTGGAACACCTACCTGGCGACCTAAAAGGATGTGCTCACGTGTCTGTGGCATTGGACCATCTGTTGCAGCAACAACCAAGATAGCTCCATCCATTTGAGCAGCTCCTGTAACCATGTTCTTTACGTAATCCGCGTGACCTGGACAGTCAACGTGTGCGTAGTGACGTGCTACAGTTTGATACTCAATGTGAGACGTGTTAATAGTAATACCACGTTCTTTTTCTTCAGGTGCATTATCAATTGAAGAGAAATCACGCACTGCGGCTAATCCTTTTGAAGCCAAAACGCTTGAGATTGCTGCTGTAAGTGTTGTTTTACCGTGATCGACGTGACCAATGGTCCCGATATTCACGTGTGGTTTGGAACGATCAAAATTTTCCTTAGCCATTGTTATATTTGTTACTTAGTTAATAAAAAAAACAAACCTTTTATATAGGCCAAATTTCACCCCTTTCGGATGAAATTGATCTATAAAATACTTTCTTCAGAGCCAATGACGAGAATTGAACTCGTGACCTCTTCCTTACCAAGGAAGCACTCTACCCCTGAGCTACATCGGCAACTTTTCTTTCAATTGAGCGGGAGACGAGATTCGAACTCGCGACCCTCAGCTTGGAAGGCTGACGCTCTACCAACTGAGCTACTCCCGCTTATTTATTCTAAAAATGTGGTGGGGGTGGATGGACTCGAACCAACGATACCTTACGGTGGCAGATTTACAGTCTGATGCAATAGCCACTATGCGACACCCCCAATTTTTTATTGGAGCCGATGGAGGGATTCGAACCCCCGACCCGCTGATTACAAATCAGCTGCTCTGGCCAACTGAGCTACATCGGCACATTTTATTTGGTGCAATAATTGAAAGAACTATATTGTATTCCCCCGTATTTGGGTTTGCAAATGTATGAAAGAAATCTTTTATAGCAAGTGAAATGATGCGATTTTTTTTGATTATTTTTTTTCATACATAAAAAAAGGTGGCTATGTGCCACCTTTTCAATAATTTATGCTTTTAATTAAATTTTAGTTTTTCTTTTATCAACTTGCTTTCTCAAGGCCTCAACAGCTAAATCTGCCGCCTCCTCGAAACTCTTGCATTGTTTTTTCGCAAATAATTCATGACCAGGTATGAGGATTTTTACTTCCGCCACTTTATTCTCGTGATCTTGACTTTTATCCAAGCGTAAAAAAACTTCACCCGCTATAATGTTGTCGAAGAATACTTCTAATTTATTCACTTTCTCATTGACGAAATCGATCAATTTTTGGTCTGCAGTGAAATGGATTGAGTGCACTTGAATGTCCATGTTTAATTCGTTTTGTGCCCACGAGGGTGGGCTTGTGAGTAAATATTTGACAATTGCGCAAACGAATTGTGGGTGTAAACTTGAGTTGCTGCTAAATTGGCATGCCCCAAAAGTTCTTTCAAAGTCTCCAGCCCTGCTCCATTGTTCAACATGTGCGTAGCAAACGTATGGCGCAGTACGTGAGGACTTCGCTTATCCAAACTCGTTGCCTTACCAAGGTAGGAATTTATTTTCCTATACACAAGCTTTGGATAAAGTTTATTACCGTTTTTTAACACAAACAAAAATTCATTTTGTCGCTGAATGTTTTCACGGTTGGTTTTGTATTTTTCAATCAACTGAAACAAATCGATTGAAATCGGAATTTGACGTTCTTTATTGCGTTTCCCAATGACACGGATGTACCCATTTTGAACTTGGTTATCCCGTAAATGAATCAGCTCACTAAGTCGAATCCCAGTTTGATAAAATACTTCGAAAATTACTTGATCTCGAAAGTTCTCAAATTCGTCAGATACCAGTAATGCTTTTGTCAAGCTCATTTCTGACTGCTTGGCAAAATGAGGCAATCTTTTTTCTGTTTTTGGGCCTTTGATTTTGGCAAGCGGATTCTCGACAACAATTTTCTCTTTTTTCAGCCATTTATACAGTGCCCGTAAAGATGAAATTTTTCGATTGATACTTCGGTTGGAAATTGTCTTTTCATTTAAATCCATAACCCAACTTCGAATGTCCCGAAAGTGAACTTCCGCAAAATCTTGGTCCATTAAATTTTGAAAATCAATGAACTGTTGGATATCATTCCTATAAGCAATCAATGTATGCTCAGAATACCGTCTTTCGACCTTGAGGTAATAAATGAATTTTTCGAGCATAAAAAAAGGAGACAAATTGTCTCCTTCTTAACGTATCCTTTACGAAAATGTTACATTTCCGCGCTGTTCAATCTTTGTTTGTAAGCAGCTTTGATATTATCTTGACGCTCAATCACAGAAGGTTTGATGAATTCTTTACGGGCACGCAATTCACGCATAACACCTGTTTTGTCGTACTTTTTCTTGTAACGTTTTAAGGCTCTCTCGATGTTTTCACCTTCTTTAACTGGAACTATTAACATATCTTTTTTAATTATTTGGTGCAAAATTGGACGGCAAATGTACGGGTATTTCCCGAAAAAACAATACCTATTTTAAAATTTCTCGAGAAATTACTAATTTTTGAATTTCTGAGGTTCCTTCACCGATTGTGCAAAGTTTTGCGTCTCGGTAAAATTTCTCAACTGGGAAGTCTTTTGTATACCCATATCCACCAAATATTTGCACGGCTTCGTTCGCTACTTCACAAGCAATTTCAGAAGCATACAACTTCGCCATGGCCGATTCCTTGGTCAAATTCTTCTTGTTATTTTTCAAATATGCTGCCTGATTCAACAACAATTCGGCTGCTTCAATTTTCGTCGCCATGTCAGCCAATTTGAATCCGATTGCTTGAAATTGAGCAATTGGTTTACCAAACTGTTCTCGTTCTTTCGAATATTTTACAGAAGCTTCATACGCTCCTTTCGCGATTCCTAATGCCAAAGCACCAATGGAAATTCTTCCACCGTCTAATACTTGCATGGCTTGGATAAATCCTTCACCTTCTTTCCCAATTAAATTCTCTTGTGGAATGCGGCAATTATCAAATATCAATTCACACGTTTCTGAGGCTCTCATCCCCAACTTATTTTCTTTTTTACCCGCTGTAAAACCTGGAGTTCCTTGTTCAACGAGAAAAGCAGACATTCCTCTAGAATCTCCTTTTTCACCTGTACGAGCAATAACAACCGTTACGTCTCCAGATTTTCCATGGGTGATGAAGTTTTTAGAGCCATTCAAAACCCACTCATTTCCTTCCAAAACAGCCGTCGTATTCATGCCTCCAGCATCCGATCCTGTGCCTGTTTCTGTCAATCCCCAAGCGCCAATAAATTCCGCCGAAGCCAATTTTGGTAAATACTTGCGTTTTTGCTCTTCGTTACCGTGATAATAAATGTGACCAGTACACAATGAATTGTGCGCTGCAACAGATAATCCAATAGAACCACAAACCTTAGCTATTTCAGCAATAACCGTGATGTACTCAAAATAAGAAAATCCAGAACCACCATATTCTTCTGGAATAAAGACTCCCATGAGTCCTAGGTCTCCCAATTTTTTGAAAACTGGAACCGGAAACTCTTGTGTTTCGTCCCAATCCATGAAATGTGGTTTGATTTCTTTTTCTGCAAAATCGCGAATCATTTGCGCGATTAATTTTTGATTTTCGTTTTGATCAAAATTCATTTTCCCTTTATTTTTCCCTTTACTAATTTACTACCTAGTAGTGTATAATTGCCTCCAAATTTCTGGAGAATTTTTCCAATTTTTTATTTCCTTCCAAAAAGTCGAGTGCTACCAGAAAATTAAATCCAGCGATTTCTCCACCGCATTTTTCAATCAAATGAGCGGCTGCTTCTGCAGATCCACCCGTCGCTAATAAATCATCATGAATTAAAACGCGCGTACCATCGGAAACGGCATCAACATGCATCTCGATTTCCGCACTACCGTACTCTAAATCATACGAATGACTGATTTTTTCGTAGGGTAATTTTCCTTTTTTTCGAATGAGTATAAATGGAACACCCAAACGCATGGCCAAAGGATAACCGAATAAGAAACCTCTACTTTCGATACCGGCAACGGCGCCAATATTCTGCTTTGCATAAAGTTCGTACAATGCGTCAACAATCTCTTTTGACAATTCAGCATCCAACATGATGGGTGTAATATCCTTAAAAACAATTCCTTCCTTTGGAAAATCTTTAACATCGCGTATAGCACGCTTAACTTTTTCTTGTAGCATATGGTTACAAATATACGTAGGGTTTTAGTTTTTGAAAGAGTTCTTCATTAATTAAAACCGATTCTTTCAATTCATCTAGACGACTATAACTACCTTTTTGTTGTCGCATTTTAACAATACTATTCGCCACTTTGTATTCGATGTAGGGATGATTTTTCAATTGTTCAATGGTGACTTCGTTGATATTCAGCTTTTCAATAATTTCTGGATTGATGCGAATGTACTTATCCACTGCATCCAATTTCTCCTGATCGAAACGGTAGATTTCCAAAAGTTGTGACTTCGTTACAAAACCACCTAACTTGGCGCGTCTTTCTAGAATCATTTTTGATAAGTAAGACCCGATTCCAGGAATGGCTTCTAATTCTTGGGCATCAGCGGTATTCAATTCTACTGACACTATTTGAGGTTTTTGTGGATCCGCTTTTTTCTCTGAGAAATTATTTTTCGCACCATACTCTTTTTGAGGATAGACGGTAGAATCTTTGATCAATTCAAATAGCTCCTCTGAAATGACAAAGATCCTTTGTAAATCCTCATTGGAACGAATTCCATTCTTCGTAAATTTCAAAACAACGCCTACCTGTTTTTCAGAAAGACCCAATGCCATCCATTCTTTTTCAGTGTATGCGTTGGGGTCAAATTTAGCCGGTGGGCGATGGAATTTACTTTTCTTTTTATAGCTATTTTTTCGATTTGCTTCTCGCTTCTCGCTCAGCGCAGCAATCCTTTGTTTATTTTCTTTTTCTTGAAAGGTCAATTTTAATTTTTCAGAAGGATGCCACCACACTAGAAATCTAGGCGTATAAATAATTACTAAACACAAAAAGACCAAAAGAAGAATTCCTCTTTTGGTCTTTTTGGAAATATGTAATTCCTCTTTAAACATACTTATTCAGAAATTTACTCGTCGTCATTATCAGAATACGAATCTGGTTCTGGTCGTTTCGGCGTTCGAATCACCTTTATGAAAAAATACACCATAAAGAACGCGACCAAAGCCTGCGTTATTACCATGGTTATTAGTGCTGAACTATTCATGCTTGCGTTTTATTACGTCCAGCTCGCCATACGAGTAGACAGATGAATAAAAATAATCCTAACAAAAGGAAGCGTCCAATGCTGGTATACAAGGATTTGTTTGTGAAATTTCCAGTTGCAATGGTTGAGCCCAATTTTAAGGAATCACCTTTTTTTACCACAATTTTATTATCCCACTTGAATTGGTATTCTCTGCAAACCGCCACAGAGTCAAAAAACACATAGTTTTTGCCTAAACGGGAAAGTATCGCTTCTTTTTTAGCTTCTTTTACAACGCCGTGTTCATTTCGGTAAAAACGAACCTTGTCTTTTACTTTCAAGATGTGCACTTTTTTCTCGGTGTCATGGATAATTGTATCGACAATTCCGGCTGATTGATCGTATTCTTTGTGATCTGAGTAAAACTCTTTGTTCACGACTATATCACTGTTGGTAATCTTCGCCAAAACACTTCCATTGTCCAACTCCCATTTCTCTGTGATCGCTTTTTTCCAGTCATTTCCTTTCGGTGTAATAAACGCCCCTAAAAAGACAATCAACAAAATAGTTGGGGTGACATATTTTAAAATCGGTTTGTAAATACGAGGTAATTTAATATCTGCTCCTGAATTGATTTCATCCCAACCTCTGGTAATACCAAATACCCATGCAAACAAGATTATCTCTGCCATTGCAAAAACGACCAGAGAAACAGTTCCTGCCCAGTAATCGTATTCATCAAATACACCTTCTTTGAAAAAGAAAACGGTTGGTAACCCTAAAATCAAAGTAATCAATCCAAAAGTCCAAGCACCTTTTTTTCGTCCCCAACCAAACTCGTCTTGCATGAAGCCCATCCAAGGAGTACCCATGGCGAGTGAAGAAGTAATTCCTGCGAAAAACAAGAGTCCGAACCAAAATACGCCAGACACAGTGCCAATAACTTCTCCCCATTTCTCAAACAAATAAGGCATCGTTTGAAACGCCATTCCGAAACCAGCATTGTTAATCACCCAATCCAAGCCTAAGTAGCCTGCTGCGATTGGAACAACAATCAAGGATCCCAAAACAACCTCAACAAATTCATTCGTAAAACCTGCACTTAGAGAATTCAAGGCTACATCATCTTTTTGTTTCAAATACGACGCATAGCAATGTATCGTACCCATTCCCAGTGAAAGGGTAAAGAATATTTGACCTGCTGCAGCCAACCAAACTTTCAAATCCAAAAGAGAACTAAACTGAGGCGTCCATAGGAAATTGATCCCATCCAAAGCATTCGCGTCTGGGATTTCAGTGGAAGCTCCAGACGTACCCAATGTTAAACCTTTTACTGCTAAAAAAGCGCCAAAAATTAATAACATCGGAACACCAATTTTAGCCACTTTCTCCACACCATCCAGTCCTTTGGAAAGAATCCATGTATTCAAGGCTAAACAAAGAAGGTAAAATACCACAGCCTCATAGGGAATTCCGGTTGTGGAAACACCTACATCTGTGTAAGAAGCAAAGAAATCACTCACTTGTTGTTGACTCATACCATCAAACGTTCCAATGACTGTGTGATACACATACGACATCGTCCAAGATTCGATATAGCAATAGTAGGAAGCAACCGCAATATTGGTAAAAATGCCAAATACACCAATGTATTTCCAAATTCGTTTTTTGTTCATAGAATCAAAAATGAATGGTGTCGAGTGATTTCCTCGAATACCACCAAATCGGCCGGTTGCCCATTCTACCCACAACAACGGGATTCCCATTAGAAGGAAACAAACCAAATAAGGTATGATAAAGGCTCCACCTCCATTTTCTACTGCTTGTACAGGAAATCGTAAAAAGTTTCCGAGTCCAACGGCGTTACCCGCCATTGCCAAGATTAAACCTACACGCGATCCCCAACCAGCGGATTCTTCTTTTGCCATAGTTGTTTTTTATTTTAAGTCTCGAATATAAGGAAATTTATTACTTCCACAGAATCAAACAGCCTATTGTCTCAACAATTCAATTTCCACATCCAGCAAGGCTAAACTTTCTTCGATGCTTATTGGATGATAATTCAGCAATGTTTTTGCTTTGGTTAAATCAAAACCTGTTTTTGGAGGTCGTTTGGCTGCTTGGTTCAATGTGCTGGACGAAACAGGCGAAATCGTATTCGTTGGATAATCATAATACTCCGCGATTTTCTTCACCAAATCAAGAATGGAATAAGTGGTCGGGCCACAAAGATGGAAAATCCCAAAATGTTCTTTTTCAATGATCGCCACACAACCTGACGCCAAGTCATCTGCCCAAGTTGGAGCACGAAATTGATCATCGACAATATTCAAAGGATTGCCCTTTGCTAAGGCTTCTCTTGCCCACAAAACAATATTTGATCTGGATAAATTATGCCCAGTTCCATAGACGATAATCGTTCTCGCGATGGACCAATTGGTATAATGCGCCAACTGTAAAAGTCGTTCTGCATCCACTTTGCTTTTAGCATAAACACTCAATGGCCCCACTTTATCTTCTTCCCGGTAATTTCCTTTCTCTCCGTCAAATACAAAATCGGTTGAAAGCAATTGAAAATGAGCATTTATTTTTTGAGCTTCGGCTAACAAATAGGCCGTTCCCATGACATTCACTTGATGACAGGCAGCGGGTTTTTCTTCACATTCATCCACATTCGTCATGGCAGCTGTGTGAACAATTGCCGTAGGGCTAGTTTTTTGAAATACTTGACGGATTTGATCACGATTCGTAATGTCCAAAGATTCATACTGATCGATCGGACAATCCGGATTTCTATTTTCGCCTGAAGAGGTAGCTACAAAATCAATCCCTCTTGATCGACACAGTTTCACAATTTTTTGACCTAACAATCCATTGGACCCAGTAATTAATAATTTCATATTTAACGATTTAAATCGAACGCGGCCTTTAACATATTGATTTGTTCTGACGAACCCAAAACAAAAAGTCTTGATTGGGGCATCACCAATAAATCGTCGGCTGGATTAACGATATAGTTTCCTTCCGGCGTTTTATAACCAATGATGCTGGCGCCAGAAATTTTTTGTTCTGTCAATTGTCCAATTGTCATATTTTGGAATTCTTCCGGTAATTCAGCAAAAGAAATGGAGTTTACATTTGCTCCTTTGGCACTTTGCACACGTACAATATCCAAGAATTCCATTACATCTGGATTGGTAATGAGCGAAGCCATGTGGGAACCTCCTATTGTATCCGGTAAAATAACATTGTTGGCGCCTGCAAATTTTAATTTTGAAATGGCACCTTGTGAAGTGGCTCTAGAAACAATTAGCACCGTTGACGATCGTTCCCGCGCCGACAAAACAACATACAGATTATCTGTATCTTTAGGCAAACAAGAAATTACCGCTTTTGCCTTCACTAAATTCGCTTTATCGATGCATTGATCCGAAGTAGCATCGCCTTTGAAAAATATGTAGCCTGGCTTGTCTTCGTATTCACTGATTACGTCCAGATCATTTTCGATTATAACAAAAGGAGTATTTGTAACCGCCATATCCGCTGCGACCTGTTTCCCAACGCGACCAAATCCACAAATAATTACATGCTCACGCAATTTTTCAATGTCTCTCATATTGTTTTGTTCTTTAATGAATTTCTTGTATTGTCCACCTATGATATAAGTCGTTATCGATGAAATGGCATAGGCAAACGATCCCAAGCTTGTAATGATCAAAAAGGAAGTGAAAATCTTACCCTCTTGGGATAAAGCACGTACTTCCGAAAATCCCACCGTAGAAATCGTGATGATTGTCATGTAAAATGCATCCACGAAACCGTAACCTTCTATTAATATATAGCCAGAAGTTCCTCCAAAAATGATGATTAATAGAAGTAGAAGAAAGTAGGAAATTCGAGTAAAAAGCTTAAAACTAAACCACTTCATAACTCCCAAATTGTCGTTTTACGCTTGCCTTGAAATTTAAAATAATGCCGATGCTCAACGATCCATGCCATGATAAAATAAAGCACCAACGGCGAACCTAATCCAATGACTGTTGTATAAATAAACGCGTTTCGGACCTTGGCTATTTCAATCCCCAATTTCCTAGCCCACCATTGACATACACCAAAGGAACGCAACTCAAAAAAAAGCGAAATTTTCTGTACAATTTTCATCTTTTCAAAATCTCATTTCCGATGGCGCAAGTTAAACATTTTTTTCGAGTACACATTTCTCGATTCAACTCCATTACTGCTTGAGAATCGTAAGCAGAATGTAATTCAAAACCAGCTTGTTTCATTTTTTGAAGGATGTGATTATTTTCCGCTGGAAGCAAAATAAGTAATTCAAAAGCTCGATTTTGCCAACGAATCTCTCCTCTAGTTTCTCCCAGCCAAAATAGAAAAGGCACAAAACTGTTTAAAATGATCAGTTCCCTAAAAGACTTTGAATAGATTTCTTTTTCCTGAAATGATGAAGGGTAGTATTCAATTTTTGAAAAACTTTGCAACAAATAATTCAAAAGATCTGGGGCTGGTAAATCCAAAAAACCATAGTCGAAATCAAAATGTTGAACAAAATGGGCGAATTGTTTTACCCTTTTCTCAGGAAAGCCATTGGGCAACAGTCCTTTTTTCTTCCATTGCCATGCTTTCATTGTTCCACTTTCTGGAGCCTTCTTTTCTAGCGCATTTCCCAATCCTGAATAGGCATAAATTGTAGTGGCCCGATTGGCCGAATTCATTTTCAACAAGCGCTTGATCGGCAATTCTCGGGACAACTGCCAAAACGGGTCACGGTTCACTTTGGCTCCAAACGCGGTGGCTAATAATTCGTAGAGAACTTGACTAAATCCAAGATGCTCGCGTTGCTTCAACGATTCCGTTTTTCGGGTTAACCGCAGATAAATCATCGCTTCTTTCTGCTTTTCAATGTTGAGGTTATTCACTTCTGACAGGCTAAAGGAACAAGGCAATTCAATATTTTTTTGTGCATAATCTATATTACCTTTTGCATAGTCATCGGAAATATACTCTGCCAATACCAGTGTAATTAAATTCCTTCCTTGGCAGAATACTTCTTGATCTTTTTCCCAAACCACATGCAAGATAACATTGTTGTAAGCCGCATCATCCTGATGACCATGCTTGTACCAATCGGAGGCTTTTAAATGGAATTCGATGCTTCCAACCCAAAGAATGCCATCAATGAGGAGTTTTCCATTCAAAAAATCGGGACCGCTTTCGTGGGAATTGTATTCTCCAAAATCAATAATTTCGATTTCGTTCTTGTCGGTTGACAGGACAGTGCGCGAAGGTAAGCAACGCATGCGCCAGAGGAAGTGTAGGTAATCTTCTTTCATGTTTTCATTCGTGTAGAACTTTAAGATACAAAAAAAGCCTTGAAGAATCTTCAAGGCTTTTGAATTGTTTCAAAAAATTTTATTGAACAAAATCCATGCTTAACACTTTACCTTCCGTACGACGGTTGATTTGGTGTAACATTTCGAATTTCTCTTTGTCTGTTGTTTTAAATTGATTGATGTAAGCTTCTGTCAATGTAATCATGTTGCCTGTTGCAGGATCTTTCCATTGCGCAGGTTCTCTTTCACCTTTACCAGCCGCTTTCAATCTACGTGGGTCTACTCCTTTTTCTTTCACCAAATAGTCAACACAAGTTTTTGCACGTGCTTCAGACAATTTCTGGTTGGCAGCATCCGAACCTCGAGCATCTGTATGAGAACTCAACTCCAACACCATTCCTGGGTATTCGTTCAATAAGTCTAATACAAAATTCAAGGAATCTTTGGAGTTGATTGTGTTATCAACTAAAAGCGTTGCTTTTCCTAATGGATAACGAACTTCTGGCAAACGAATTGGTTTGATTGGCAACAAAGACATGTCTAACAATATGCTTTGTCCTTGTTTCAAATCTACGGTTGTAAATTTCGAACCTCTTGGATCTTCGTGGTACCCTTCTTTCGATACTTTTACGACATACGATACATCTTGATTGATATAACGATCTCCATTCGGTTTTTTGTCCCAAGCGATGGTTCCTTTGTCGTTGGTATAACCTTCCCAAGTGGTACCATCAGAACCCGTCACAACTACTTTTGCATTGGCCAAAATAGATCCGTCGCCTTTGTCTGTTAATTTCATTCTCAAATCAAACAAGTTTGGAGGCAAAACATACGAGTAAATATCTCCTTTTAACTCACCATTTTCTCCTTTTCTCTCAGAAGTAAAATATCCTTTGATTTCAGTATATTCATACAAAGCATAATCTGCGGCTTCAGAATTGATCGGGTACCCCATGTTTTGTGCATTTTCCCATTTGAAATCTTCACCTACTTTCGTTGCTCTGAAGATATCCAAATTACCCAAACCTGGGTGACCATCCGAAGCAAAGAACATGTCGCCATTTTTTGCAAATGTTGGGAACAACTCATTTCCTGAAGTATTGATTTCAGGACCTAAATTTTTCGGTCCAGACCATGAATCTGATTTGCGATCGTAAGTCGAAATCCACAAATCATGTCCGCCGTAACCACCGGGCATATCGGATGCAAACACCAATGTTCGTCCATCATCCGATGCACAAGGATGACCAACTGATACAGAATCACTTGATTTCAAAACACATTTAGTTGGCTCTTTCCATTCGTCTTTTCCTTTGGCTTCAGACATCCAAATATCACAACCCAAGTTCATTTTTTTCTCTTGCGGGCAACGGGTAAAGAACATCGTTTTGTTACGACCATCAAAACAAACCGTTCCTTCATTATCTTCGGTATTGATTCCTTCTCCTTGAATCAAGGTAGGCTCTCCCCAGTTACCTTTCTTGTCTGTTTGTGAAACCCAAATATCCATGTAGTTTTCACATGAACGAGGATCCGTTCCTCCACCTGTACTTCCCGGTCGGCTAGAAGAGAAGAACAATTTAGATTCTTTTCTATCTCCAAATACTGGAGCCATATCAAAAGCTGGCTTGTTTATGGATCGTTGATTTTCAACAACAAATCTTGTTTTATCAGCTTTAAATTCCTTTGCGTTTTTGCAAGATTGAATTCGAACATCTGCCAACATATCATTTGGAACCAATTTCTTGTATTCATTCAAATTGTCAATTGCTTTTGCGAACTCACCCATTTGCTGAAGCATGGCGGCATTGTACAACAATACTTTCGGCTCCTTCTCTTGATAGTCTAACAACAAAGTACGATCGTACCATTCTTGGGCATCTTTATAATTTTCCGTATTTCGATAACATTCTGCTGTTTTGAACGCCATTGAACCTTTATAAGCCTTTGCACGATTTCCTTTACGTGTCAATTGTTTGTAGGCTGCAGCACATTTTGATGCACCTTCGCAATAATTTTCATCGTTGTACATTCTATTCGCTTCTCGAAATAAACGTGACATTGGTTGCGCGCTTATCGTTACAGAAATCAATAGAAAAGTTAAGAAGGATAGGGTTTTATTTATTTTCATAGTCATATGTTAAGACTTTTATCGTTTTTTTAGAACTTCGAATTTAATACGAAAAATCAATATATTCACATCAAAAGGGATAAAAATACAGATTTCATAGTAAACAGACGGGTTTTTTACAAAAAAATGAAAAAACCACAAATCAATATAAATTTAACAAATTAGGTAATCTCTTGCGTGTAAGTCTCCCATTTCTTCAAGATTTCTTTGAAACCGTTGGGCAATTCAGAATCAAAACGCATGTATTCTTTTGTCGTAGGATGCTCAAAACCAATTGTCTTAGCGTGAAGCGCCTGACCATCTATCAATTCAAAACAATTTTCAATAAAACGAACATACTTTGAATTACGAGTTCCTTTCAAAACTGCATCTCCTCCGTATTCTTTATCGTTGAACAAGGTGTGACCAATGTATTTCATGTGCGCTCTAATCTGATGGGTTCTACCTGTCTCAAGCTTGCATTCCACTAAAGTTACCAATCCGAAGCGTTGAAGCGGCCTATAATGCGTCACAGCGTGTTTCCCGTAGTCACCTTCCGGAAAAACGGTAATGAGTTTTCGGTTTTTCAAAGATCGCCCTAAATTACCCGTTACGGTACCAGCTTCTTCTACATCCCCCCAAACCAATGCCCAATATCGACGCTCAGTTGTTCGGTCATGAAATTGTTTGGCTAAATGCACTAGCGCGCCTTCCGTTTTCGCAATCACCATTAATCCTGTAGTATGTTTGTCCAAACGATGCACCAATCCAGGTCTACCGAAATAATCTTGCACTTTGTGTGGCAAATTGTTGAAGTGATACACCATGGCATTTACCAAAGTACCGCTGTAATTTCCGTGTCCCGGATGTACGACCATGTTACTGGGTTTATAGACAATCGCTAAAACCTCATCTTCGAACGCTATTTCAATCGGAATATTTTCAGGAATCAATTCAATTTCTCGAATTGGGTAAGGAAGTACAATGGTTACCTCATCTTTCGGTTTCACTTTGTAATTCTGTTTAACCTTTTCCTTGTTGACGAGAACCGTTCCGTTTTTGGCAGCAATTTGTATTTTATTTCTGGACGTATTGGGCATTCTGTCCATCAGAAATTTATCAATTCTTACAATTACCAAACCTGGTTCGGCTACAAATCGAAAATGTTCAAATAATTCCTCTTCCTCGTCGTTTACTAATTTATCTTGATCGTCGTCTATATTCATTATTTTTTTATCACTCGTAGTGTTTGGTTTGAACCATTCGGGCGAACCAAATAGACTCCTGCCTGAAAATCGCTCAAATCCATTTCATTTTCTTCGGTTTCAAGAATTGGTTGACCTTGCAGATTGAAAATGGTCATTCCTGAAACAGATAATTCTTTTGACGCTTTGATTTTAAAAGTATTTTGAGTTGGATTGGGGTACAAAACAAAGTCTATATTTTCTTGAATTAGCTCTTTTACCCCTAGCTCTGCATCCATAGCCGTTGAGAAGATGGGGCGTATCATCAAGGAACCTGAAATACTTGAATTAATCCATGTATTTCCGCCATTCATGCTGTAATAATTGTTGGCAGAATGATCCGTGTTTTTATCTAACCCAATATTCAACGGAGTAGCATCAAATTGTCGGAAGCCTATAAAAAAAGACCCGTTTACCCGAACTCGGGTGGTATCATCAAAATAATAGGGCACGAAAGTATTGTTGTATTCATACTGAGGACTTTTTGGATAAAATAAATTGTCTTCATAAATAACGCTACCCGGTACCCCACTGTTATCTTCCCAAACGGTTAATACGAACAGTTCATTTTCAGCATCATACACAGCCGGCACAAAATTCACATACGCTCCAATCACAGAATCCGCTTCATAGGGATTGAATCGAACCGCCAATCGACCTTGCGCAACATTGAAGCTATACGCTCTTTCCGCTGTCCCATCGTCGTAGGCATAATAATTGGCAAAATATTGTTCAGTATAGGTGGTATCATTCATGGTTGAATCCGAGAACTGAGCGGTAGCAGCACTAACAATATCGAACTTTTGTTTGGTTCCAAATTTAGTTTCATCAAAATGATAGCCTGCAGAAAAATCGTGATACGAGAAATAGGTTGTTCTCGGTCCGTAATTGATATCTCCTCCTGATAAGGTTTGAGCTGGCAAAATGAAATTTCCTTCTGTGATTCCGGCATAACGCACTTCTACCGAACCATCCAAATTGTTTTCGGCTGTATTACTTCCATTCCGAACCACAATCTCTGTTTGATCGTTCATTTTTCCTGCAAAATTGTTCTTATAATGATCCCAAGGAACCGAAGTATAGTCTTTTAGCAACGATCCTGTTGGGTAGGAAAAAGCGAAATCTTTGAATAAAGTATCGCTGTAATAGGAACCTGTTCGGAAAGTAACATAATCCAAGTGAAAATGGTCCAAACCTCCTGCCAATGAGCCATAGTTTCGAAAACGCATTTGAAAACCGTTGGCAAAATAATCTGGATTCGTAAGTGGTAAATGAACAACTCGAAAATCAGCCACCGTTCCTCCACCAACTCCCCAAACTCGATTCCACGTATTGGTTGTTGGATTAAAAAATTGAAGCGTTAAAGAGTCGCCTGCCTCTGGTTCTTCACCAAAACCTTGTCTTTGATAGAGAAATGACAGGTAAATGGAATCTCCAGCCGAATTAACCGATAAATCCAAAGGCTTTGATGTCAAAGCGTCTGCGTAATCCGAACCGGTCGCCCCAAAAGAATAGGGATAGCCATGGTCGTCAATACCGTCAAAAGTCACTACGCCGATTGTCCACGGTTTCACTGCAAATCGATAATTGTGATAGGCACGATGGTCCAACCACAGCGCTTTTGGATCATCAATTTGCTTGAAAAACTGGGTGGCAGAATCTTGTCCTACGGTATTATCAAATACAAAAATGGTATCTTCTGAATTAGGAAAGTCAATGGTATCAATTATAATAAAAGCAGGAAATGCGGGTGTGCTATTGTAGGTAACCGGATAACTATTCAGGGAACCTACATTAATATCAATGGAAGGAAAAAGTGTATCCGTATACGTTCCGTTCGCCACGTTAACATACCGATGGTAGGTAGCATTCAAAGAGTAGATTGATCCAGTTGGCAACGGAACATTGGCCAAATCAAGCAGAGCGTATTTTTTGTCGAATGTTATACCAGGGTCTGAAAATTGAGCATTGTACTGCTGGAATTTATTTTTGCTGAACTCGTCAAAAAAAGGAAGCTGTAGCGTGTCCGTGGTGTACATGAAGGTTGAATCAAATGTGCCACCGTTACTTTTTAATTCACCAACATGGTTGGATCGAGACATCAATTCTTGATTTCCGAGTAAAGGAAGTTCCTTTTCAATTTGAGAAATGCCCTGAAAACTAATAATTACTAGCAGGCATGATATAAAATTCTTCATTTATTTTTTTATTCGGGCGGATCCGCAACAGGCAAGGGAGGTAGATTTAACACGGCTGTTGCCGAAACGGTTCCTACGGAAGGCATCATGGCTCCTTCAATGAATTCCGGAGTTTGCGAGCCTATTCTTGCACTAAGAGAATCTGCAGAAGTTAAGCAATCTTGACAAATCGGGAGAAAAGTTATTCCCGGTATGCTAGCTAAACGTTCTTGCGCCTCTGTTATTGTTAAACCGTATAAATTTATAACTGGAACTGGAATTCCTCCTTCATAACGACCAACCACCAAAAGAATCGTTGATCCAACCGGAATTTTTGTTCCCTCTTTGATCCGTTCTCCTTTGAACCGTTGTTCCAGAACCGCTCCGTGCGATTCGGGTGTATTTTTGTAGGTTACTTTTAACCGAAGTCCTCGATTTTTTAATATGGTTGAAGCAAATCTTTCTGACTTATCAATCAAACTCGGCATTTCAACGAGCTGTGTTCGTTTACTCACCCGCAAACGGATGATACGATCCACTTTGACGAAAATATTTGATTTCTCCGTTTTTTCTGGATCTTGGTCAACAATGGTACCTTCCGCCAGCTTTGGGTCATAAACTTGATCAACGATTTCATATTTCAGTCCTTTTTCATCCAGTAACTGGGAAATACTATTCACGTTTTGACCAATCAAATTTGGCACGGGAATTTTTTCACCGTGATTGGTATAGACACCCAAATAAAGGATCGTACCACCAACAATGACCAAATAGACCAATGCAATCAATCCTATTATTTTTAGAAAATGTTTTGTCAAAACAAATTGTTTCAACCTTTTTAAAAATTCCATTTAACCAATTTTCGTGGAACAAATATAGAAATTATGTACACAGAAATTCAGGATTCTTTTTGATATTAAAAATTTGGTGTCAGTTCATTTGTTCGATAGAATTCTTCAATGTGCTCCACTGCTTCATCTGCGGTATCTACGATCTTCAACATATCCAAATCTTTCAGCGTTATGTTACTCTCCATTTCTAACATTGCCACCTTAATCCAAGCAACCAAACCCGCCCAATATTCCTTGCCTACCAAGACTACCGGTCGTTTGTTGATTTTTTTCGTTTGAATCAAAGTCAACGCTTCAAACAATTCATCCATGGTGCCGAAACCACCTGGAAGAATTACGAAACCTTGAGAATATTTTACAAAAATCACCTTGCGCACAAAAAAATAATTGAATTCCAAATTGTGTTCTTGGTCGATATAATTGTTGTGATTTTGTTCAAAAGGCAAATCAATATTTAACCCAACTGATTTTCCTTTTCCTTCTTGAGCGCCTTTGTTGGCTGCTTCCATTATGCCGGGACCACCGCCTGTAATGGTTCCATAACCTACTCGGGCCAATTTATCAGCAATTTCAGAAGCCAATTGGTAGTATTTATTATCAGGCTTCGTTCTTGCCGAGCCAAAAATGGAAATACACGGACCAATTTTCGCCATTCGTTCGTATCCTTCCACGAACTCAGACATTATTTTAAAAATTGCCCAACTGTCATTTGTTTTTATTTCAGTCCAATCTTTTCGTATTGCGTTCATGCTTTGTTTTTCTTTATTTTTCAAAAATACTGTTTTCCACCACGTTCATTTCGTGTAGGGAAATTAAATGTTAACAACTACAAAGCAAGAATATTGTATTTTCGAAACGTGAAAAGAATTTTTGTGATTTTTTGGTTGAGTTTTTTTGGGTTATTTTCAGAAAATGGCTTGACTCAAAACACAGATACGACTGTGGCTTCTCCGCAACAATTGAAAAGAGTTTTACCTGTTTCACTTGGTGTTGGGAGTGTTTGGGCAGGTGGAATAATTGGTTTGCATTCCATTTGGTACAAAGATTTTGAAAAAACAAAATTTCACACCTTCAGTGATGGAGCAGATTGGATGCAAATGGACAAAGCAGGACATTTCTATACAGCCGCACATTTATGCGAAGCGAATTACAGACTTTTCGAATGGACCGGTTTGTCAAAAAGAACTAGTGCATGGATTGGTGCAGGCATTGGTTTGGGCTTTCAAACTTCCCTAGAATTTTTAGATGGGACCAATGCACAATGGGGCTTTTCTTGGTACGATATGTTGGCCAATACGCTTGGAGCCGGTTGGTTTTTGGGTCAACAAACACTTTGGGATGAACAACGACTATTAATTAAATTCTCTTATCACCTTACCGAATTTGCGGCTTATCGGCCCCAAATATTGGGCGCTACTTTTACAGAAAGGTTGTTAAAGGATTACAATGGTCAAACGTATTGGATTAGTTTCTCTCCCACACAATTCATCGAAAATTGTAAATTACCCACTTGGCTCTGTTTTTCATTCGGCTACAGCGCTGAAGAAAAATTAGTGGGCAACCAAGACTTTTACGTTGCGGCCAATCGCACCTTTCAAGCGAGACGACAATACCTTTTTTCATTGGATTTGGATGTGCGTGAACTGCCTATCAAGAACAAATGGTTGAAAGCAGTTCTCCGACCTTTGCATTACTTAAAATTTCCTTTTCCTGCATTGATTCTCGATGGCAATAAAATGACCGGAAGCTGGCTATATTTTTAAGCAAACAGTTATTTCGTTAATTCCACTTTGAATTGAAAATCAACCAAATCTCCTTCTTTCGGATCCGACTTCATGCCGAAATCTACGCGATTTAAACTAGACCGACCAATAAAAATTTCGTTCTCCGAATTGTTGGCTTTGCCTAAATATTTCATTTCAAGCACCAAACTTTTTGTTGTTTCCAACATCGTGAAATCTCCCACTACTTCGTAGAAATCACCTTTTTGGACAAAAGAATTGGCGGTGAATTTCATCGCGGGAAACTTCGCTTGATTAAAATAAGAAGCGTCCATCAATGATTCATCTCGATATCCATTGAAAGTTGTCAATTCAGCCACTGGCAATGAAACGTTGATGGTATTTGTTGCACCAAAATTAAATCCACCTTCGAACGATTTGAATGCACCTTTGGTTCTTCCTCCTTTAGGTCCCAATTCAAATGTCAATTGCGACTTGGTTGGATCAATTTTATAATCGCCTGTCAATTCTATTTTTAAACCATGCATTTCAAAAGGATCTTCCACTTTTAGCTGGTTTTCTTTCGTTGAATCTCCTACGGTAATTCGAGCCATTTTTTCCGCTTCTTTGTTGATGGTTAGCGGCAATAACAAAATACCCAATGCCAAATACAGAGATAGAACGCTGTCGTTTTTTCGTGTATTCACGCCAAAGGCTGCCGATAGTGAAAAACCAACCAACAAGCCAATAAAAGCGTCTCCACCGCCAAAATTGATATTTTGAGTAACCGCCAAAATAATAATGGAAGGAACAATTAGTATCAATATCCAATTGACTGCAGTTCCTAGCAGCTGATGTTTTCGTGCACGAACCAAGGTATTCATGTATAATGCAACAAATCCACCCAATAAAATTCCAGCCAACACTCTTCCCAACAGTAAAGAACTTTCTGCAATTTGTGCCACATGCGCAAAATAACCCAACGTGGTGATCGCAAGAAGTGCCAATAATAAATTCCACAAAGCACTTGATTTTTTGCCGTAATACAGACTAGAAGCAAATCCAAGTGTCACCAACGCAAGTCCAAAATAAGAAGCCATAAAATGAGCAATCAAAGCCAACAATCCAAAAAAGAAAAAATAGATGGACCTTGAAAACCCTCGTCGGTTTTTGAAATCAATATCGAAAAAATCAGCCATTGCTTTTTCTTTCATATCGGCGATGGGTTCAATAATTGCACCCAAAAATGGTAGCAACAAAATGGCGGTTGAGTTTATACGAATGCCAAATCCTTGATAATTTATTACATCTATAGGTAAGAAACAAAGCATTCCTGTGGTTAAAAAAACGAAAATTGGCGGCCAAAAAGCTGCTTTTGCGTTCCAAAAATGGGAAAAAACCATGTTGACAACGAGAATTCCACCCAGCGCCAAAAGTACCATCCAATTTATCCCCCAACTCGTTTGAATGTCTGCCGTTAAATCCTGGCTGATAAGAAAGAAAACAAGGAGCGTCAGAACGCCGTGCGAAATTGCGACTGCACTGTATTGATTGCGACTATTTAAATTCCAAAAGAGTATGGCTAAGGCCACTAAAAGACAAACTATAACTATCATGCTAATTCCTTTTTCTGTAAAAATACGGAATTTTATTTACCTTGGTAACTAATTTATAATTCTGAATTGATCAACTTCAAATCCATTATTTTATGCAACAAAGGATGTTTCGCGTTGTGAGCCATTAGATTTAAATGCTCGATTCGATGACAATCAGAACCGATTAAATCCACTTGTTTCTCTTTGATTAACAACTCCGCTTGTTTTTGCACTTGTGGACCATAATGGCCAAAAAGTGATAAAATATTCAATTGAATTTTCACCCCTTTTTCTCTTAGCTCAACCGCCTTTTTAACACTTCCATGGTAATAAGGATACCGCTCAAAATGCGCCAAAATAGGTCGTATTTGTTTCATCTGCAGCGAGAAAAACATTTCGTTTTCACCCATCGGTGGCTGACTAAAAGAATATTCCAAAAGTAGATGCCCGTTGGAAAAGGTGAGTAAATCCTCTTTTTCAATTCGTTCAATAAAGGAATAATCAAAAAAGTATTCAGCCGCAGCCTCAAATTTCAGATCCAAACCGAGTCGATCAATTTCATCTAATACGATTTTTTCTCCGGATCGTATGATTTCAGTGGTGTTGTTGAACACGCCCGTTTTAATATGGGGCGTTGTAATAATTTTTTTATAACCCAGTTCTTGAAACTTTCGAAGCATTTCAACGGTGGCTTCCATATTTGCAGAACCGTCATCAATTCCTGGTATTAGATGACTGTGCATGTCTGCCCCGAAAATTGAAAAATCAAAATCAGGTAGACTTTCTTTGCTAAACCATTTTGTCAACCAACTCATTTATCTTTTGTCGTACATACTTTGGTAATAGGACTGATAATTGCCGCTTGTCACATGTTCCATCCATTCTGCATTATTCAAGTACCAATCCACCGTCAATTCCAATCCTTTTTCAAAAGTAATGGAAGGTTTCCAGCCCAGTTCTTTTTCCAACTTAGAAGCGTCAATTGCATAACGCATATCATGTCCAGCGCGGTCTGTAACGTATGTTAGTAAACTCTCACTTTCACCTTCTGCTCGGTTTAATTTCTGGTCCATCACTTTGCACAAATATTTCACCAAATCAATATTTGTCCATTCGTTCAATCCGCCCACATTATAAGATTCTCCCACGGTACCTTTGTGGAAAATCGCATCAATTGCACTCGCATGATCTTCTACCCACAACCAATCACGAATATTCTCTCCTTTGCCATAAATCGGCAATGGTTTTTTGAGTAGAATGTTGTTGATCATCAAGGGAATTAATTTTTCAGGAAAATGGTGACTTCCATAATTGTTGGAGCAATTGGACATTTTTACCGGTAAACCATAGGTATGATGATACGCATTCACAAAATGGTCACTGGAAGCTTTTGAGGCGGAATATGGACTTCTTGGATCATAGGCCGTTGTTTCATGAAACAATCCTTCTGCACCCAAACTTCCGTAAACCTCATCCGTAGAGACATGGTGAAAAACATGTTCTTTTCCGTCTGTCCATTTCTCCTTCGAAACTTGCAGCAAATTTACAGTACCGATTACATTGGTGATCACAAACTCCATCGGTCCTTCGATACTACGATCGACATGAGACTCTGCTGCTAAATGAATAACATCCGAAATAAAATGCTCCGAAAAAACTTTTTCTACATCGGCTTTGGAGCATATATCTCCCTTTTCAAAAACATAATTTTCGTTTCCTTCAACATCTTTCAAATTTTCCAAATTCCCCGCATAGGTCAATTTATCGAAGTTGACGATTTTATAGGTTGGGTAATTATTTACCAATCGACGAATGACATGCGAACCAATGAATCCGGCTCCGCCTGTAACTAAAATCCGTTTTTCGTATTTGTCGTTGTCAATATTTTTAAACTCACTCATTTTTATTCTATTTTGAAAAACGGCTAAAACCAGTTTGTTCGTTTCTCACTTTTTATTTTTATTCAATGTGCTCATCGCTTTCTGATGAAACGTTCATTTTTTGTCACTTATACTTTTGCGATTGTGTTGTTCGATAATTTATACTTTTCGTTGCTTTCTGGGCAAACGGCTAGGCCATTTTCATCGAATGTTAGTCGGTGTCCATACTCACTGATCCACCCCATTTGACGAGCTGGATTGCCCACCACAAGCGCATAAGCGGGAACGGTTTTGGTTACTACTGCGCCTGCTCCTACAAAAGCGAACTCACCAATATCATGACCACAAACAATGGTGGCATTCGCACCGATGGAAGCGCCTCGTTTTACAGTCGTTTTTGCATATTCATTTTTACGATTTACTGCGCTTCTCGGATTGATCACATTGGTGAAAACCATAGAGGGTCCAAGAAAAACATCGTCTTCGCAAACAACACCTGTATAAATGGATACGTTATTTTGCACCTTCACGTTGCTTCCTAAAATTACTTCTGGAGAAATGACCACATTTTGACCAATGTTACAAGCTTTTCCCAAAGTACAATTGGGCATAATATGAGAAAAATGCCAGATTTTGGTTCCTTCACCGATGGTGCAACCTTCATCCACTATAGCTGTCTCGTGAGCGAAATAATTCATTTATCGAATAATGTATTTATCAAAATTATTGTGGTCATTGTGGTTTAACTCTTCTTTCGTCAAACTACAGAAATAATTATAGGTTATTTTCAAGCCTTCCGAACGAGAAACTTTTGGTTCCCAATTTAAAATTGCCCGCGCTTTGGTGATATCCGGTTGTCTTTGTTTCGGGTCATCGACAGGTAAATCGGTATAAATTACTTTTTGATTCGTCCCCGTCAATTTGATGATTTCTTCTGCAAAATCCTTGATTGAAATTTCATCGGGATTACCAATGTTGACAGGTTGTGCGTAATCGCTCATTAAAAGGCGATAGATTCCTTCAATCAAATCATCGACGTAACAAAACGAACGCGTTTGAGAGCCATCGCCGAATATGGTGATGTCTTCGCCACGCAATGCTTGACCAATAAAAGCGGGCAAAACTCGACCATCGTTCAAGCGCATTCGCGGACCATAGGTATTGAATATTCGTACGATTCTCGTTTCAACACCGTGAAAAGTGTGATAGGCCATGGTAATGGCTTCTTGGAAACGTTTCGCTTCGTCGTAAACACCACGAGGACCAACTGGGTTTACATTTCCCCAGTATTCTTCCGGTTGAGGATGCACACTTGGATCTCCGTAAACTTCTGAAGTGGATGCAATCAAAACTCTTGCTCCTTTTGCTTTCGCTAAACCCAAACAATTGTGAATACCCAAGGATCCAACCTTCAAAGTTTGGATTGGAATTTTTAAATAATCAATTGGACTCGCGGGTGAAGCAAAGTGTAATATATAATCCAATTCACCCGGCACGTGGATAAATTTCGAAACATCGTGATGGAAAAACTCGAAATTTTCAAGTGGAAAAAGGTGTTCAATGTTCTTTAATTGACCTGTGATCAAATTATCCATTCCAATCACATGGTAACCTTTCTTTATAAAGTAGTCGCACAAATGCGAACCTAAAAATCCAGCAGCACCTGTGATGAGTATTTTTCTTCTTCTTTCCATTTATCGGTTCGTGTTGCTAACTATGCCTCTACCTACTGAATAATAAGTGAAACCCAATTCTTTCATTTGCTTCAATTCGTAAATATTTCGACCGTCAAAAATTACATTATTCAATAAGGTTGATTTTAGTTTGTCAAAATCAGGATTTCTAAACGTTCCCCATTCCGTAGCAATCAACAAAGCATCGGCCTTGATTAAAGCGTCGTATTGATCTTGTACAAATTCTATTTTATCGCCGAGAATGGATTTTACATTTTCCATGGCTTCTGGATCATACGCAGAAACGGTCGCTCCTAAAGCCAACAATTCATTAACAATGTATAACGCCGAAGCTTCTCGAATGTCGTCTGTATCCGGTTTGAACGCTAAGCCCCAAAGTGCAAAATGTTTGCCTTTCAAATCCTCTCCAAAATGCGTCTTGATTTTACTAACCAGTGTCACTTTTTGTTTTTCATTGACTTCTAGCACACTGTTTATTATTTCAAAATCATATCCAGCTGCTTTTCCACTTTTCAATAAGGCACTTACATCTTTAGGGAAACAACTTCCTCCGAATCCGATTCCAGGATACAAAAACTTATGTCCAATGCGTGAATCCGAGCCAATTCCTTGACGAACCCAATCCACATCCGCACCTACTTTCTCGCAAAAATTGGCAATTTCGTTCATGAACGTAATTTTGGTGGCCAAAAAAGCGTTGGCCGCATACTTGGTTAATTCGGCTGATTTTTCATCCATGATAATCAAAGGATGGCCATCCCGGATAAAAGGCTTGTACAATTCCTCCATGATTTTTGCTGCGCGGGGATCCGACGTTCCGATTACCACACGATCTGGATTTAAAAAATCATCGATGGCAAATCCTTCGCGCAAAAACTCTGGATTTGAAACAACCGCAAAATCAACTTTCGCATGCAATGCAATCGCAGCGTGCACACGATCGGCTGTTCCAACGGGAACGGTCGATTTATCTACAATCACCTTGTATGACTTCATGATTTTCCCGAGTTGATCCGCTACGTTCAAAACATAACTCAAATCTGCAGAACCATCTTCTCCAGGAGGCGTTGGCAAAGCTAAAAAGATGATATCTGAAGCATCCACTGCCTCTTCCATATTGGTAGTGAAACGAAGTCGATTGTGTTTAATATTTCGTTCGAATACTACGTCTAGATGAGGCTCATAAATGGGCACTTCTCCTTTGCGCATTTTATCGACTTTCACTTGATCAATATCCACACAGATTACATCGTTTCCAGTTTCCGCGAAACAAGTTCCTGAAACAAGACCTACATATCCTGTGCCTATTACTGCAATTTTTTTCATCTTATCGGTTTGCTTCTACAAAAGCGGCTATTGATTTACAAATATGATTTAGCTGTTCTTCCTCCATCTCAGTATGAATCGGAAAAGAAATCACCCTTTCTGTTAACCAGTCTGTAACAGGTAAAACAGTAGTTGAACTACCAAAATGTTCAAACATTTTTTGTTTGTGTGCTGGAACTGGGTAATAGATCATCGAAGGGACATCGCGCTCGGCGAGAAATTCTTGCATTGCATCTCGATTCAACCCATTCAACTGTACTGTATATTGGTGAAAAACGTGTTTTGAGTTGTTCGATCGAACAGGTGCTTTTATTTCTGGAAATTGAGCGAAAAACGCATCATAAGCATCGGCAACAGTTCTTCTTTTTTCGTTGTACCCATCCAATTTTGGCAATTTCACTCTTAAAACCGCGGCCTGTACTCCATCCAAGCGGGAATTACATCCAACTACATCGTGGTAATATTTTTTGCTTTGCCCGTGGTTGGCAATCATTTTAATTTTCTTTGCCAATTCAGCATCATTCGTACACATGGCTCCTCCATCTCCATAACATCCTAAATTTTTAGACGGAAAAAAGGAAGTGCAACCGATATGGCCGATGGTACCTGTTTTAGCAATTGTTCCATCTTGATGGGTATAATCGCATCCAATGGCTTGCGCATTGTCTTCAACAACGAACAAATTATGTCGATCGGCAATTTCCATAATTTTGTCCATATCTGCAGCTTGTCCGTACAAATGAACAGGAACAATCGCTTTGGTTTTTGAGGTAATTGCTGCTTCAATTAAATTTACATCCAAACAAAAAGTATCTGGATCAACATCCACGAAAACGGGTTTTAATCCCAAAAGCGCCATTACTTCCGTGGTAGCTATGTAGGTGAAGGAAGGCGTTATTACTTCATCTCCTGGTTTTAAATCCAAAGCCATCAAGGCAATTTGAAGTGCATCCGTTCCGTTCGCAACAGGAATAACATAGTTGACCCCCAAATAGGACGCCAATTCGATTTGAAAATTTTGAACTTCAGGACCGTTGATAAATTGAGCTTTCTCAATAACACCCATAATGGCAGAGTCAACTTGTGTTTTGATGTCTGCATATTGCGCAACCAAGTCAACCATTTGAATTTTTTTCATTCCTTGTCTTTAATTACTAAAAATTGTAGGCAAATATAGGATAAAGTTCTTGTTTTTTCGACCCTTTTGGGTCCTGAATTCCGAAACTTTCATCACTTCAATCAAACCCTTTGTAACTTCACTCAATCCTAACGACGATTCACAAAAAAGATTGTAATTTTGACAACATGAAAAAACATAGTTTTCTTCTTTTCGTGATTGCCACGGTTGTTTCGTTTCATTCGTTTTCACAAAGAAATGTCAAAGATTCCATCATCGGGACACCTTGGTTGGCCGGACATTATGGATTGAATTGGACACAAGGAGATCTTGCCGACCGTTTTGGAGCCTTGAATCACATTGGATTTTTGGCCGGGTACAAAACCAACCAAAATTGGTTTTGGGGAGTCGATGCCAATTTTATTTTTGGCAACAAAATTAAAGTTCCTGATATCTTAGCTGGATTACGGGATTCAAATGGGAATATTACGGACCAGAATGGAGACATCGTAACGGTCGGTTTGTATGCTCGAGGGTTCAATGTCAATTTGGCTTTCGGGAAATTATTTCCTGTATTGAGTCCAAACATAAATTCAGGAATTTTGGTTCATGGTGGAATTGGCTATTTGGCCTATAAAATTCGACTGGATACACCGAACAATGTCATTCCACAGGTTGAATTGGACTATCGAAAAGGATATGATCGATTGACTTCTGGTTTGTGTTTGCACCAATTTGTGGGATACTCGTTCATGGCAACGAAAGGCTTTGTGAATTTTTACGGAGGTTTTTATTTTCAAGAAGGATTCACAAAAAACAGACGAACGATTTTCTTTGACACACCGGATGTGCCCGTATCGACCAAAACGAGATTGGATGTTCAAATGGGCTTGAAAATAGGTTGGAACATTCCTATTTACAGAAGGTTGCCGAAAGATTACTATGTAGATTGATGGGCGTTTTTTACACCATATCACTTTATCTGTATTCCTTTTTAGTTGGTTTTGCCGGCCTTTTCAATCCGAAAGCAGCAGAATGGAAAAAAGGAAGGAAAAATCCGAAATGGAAAAGCATCAACAGCCATGGTAAGAATGTTGTTTGGTTTCATTGCGCTTCATTGGGAGAATTCGATCAAGGCTTGCCGCTCATGGATGCTTGGAAAGCAAAATTCCCCAATGATTTTATACTCGTTACGTTCTTTTCTCCTTCTGGAATGTTGCACTACCACAAACGAAAAAATCCAGCTGATGCAGTAGATTATTTGCCCCTCGATACCAAAAAAAACGCGCGAGAATTCATTCAAACTATTCAGCCTAAAACGGTTTTTTTCGTGAAATATGAATTTTGGGGGAATCATTTGAAAGAAGCCAAAAAAAGTGGTGCAGCGCTCTATTCGGTTAGTGCGCTTTTTCGTCCAAATCAAATCTATTTCAAGTGGTACGGTGGATATTACCGAACGATTTTAACGCAATTCGATCATATTTTTGTTCAAAACCAAACTTCTTTCGATTTGCTTAAAAAAATACAAATCGAATCGGTTTCCGTCACAGGAGATTTGCGTTTTGATCGTGTTTTTCAGAACAAAGAAATGGCATCCAAAAATGAAACCTTGGAGCAATTCTTGTCAGGTGAAAAAGCACTCGTGATTGGTTCCTCCTGGCCGGAAGATGAAAACTGCCTGAAAGAATTAATCAATCAGACAGATTTCACGAAAAAAGTCATCATTGCTCCTCATGAAATCAACGAAAATCACTTGGCTCAAATTGAGAAAATGTTTAATAAATCCTGTATTCGTTATACGGATTTAACGGAGAAAACCGACAGCAATGAATTGCCTAAAATTCTTATAATCAATACCATCGGTCATTTAACAAATGCCTACCAATATGGCGACGTGGCTTATGTTGGTGGAGGATTTTCAGGAAATTTACACAACATTTTAGAGCCTGCCGTGTTTGGTTTACCCGTTATTTTTGGGCCAAAACATGTTAAATTCCCGGAAGCCGATAGTTTTATCGAAAGTGGTTTTGCCTTTGAAATCGCTGACCCAGCATCGCTTACCAAAGCGTATCAGCAAATTGAATCAACAAAAAATGAAATAAATCAACGTTTAATGTCGTTTATGTCAAGTCAAACTGGTGTAGCAGACAAAATAATTACTGAACTAATTCATTAACTTACCAGAAACTAACTGTTTCCAATGCGTTTTTTATTTCTTTTCTTGTTTTCATTCTTTTTCTCTAGTGCAATTTTTGCTCAAGAAACTTCGGTAAAAACAGATACAATTCACGTCCGATTTTTGTATGGTTCAAAACCAAAACCGGCGCACAAAAGGGAACAAAAAAGATGGTTCGGTGGATTACTTGGAGGCCACGTTGGAATTCAATATGACAGCACACGCTATTTAAGCTTTTTCTACGAAGGTCGAGTCCATGTTTTTCAACACAAAAGACACAAAAACGGGCGATACGAATTACAATCCGATTCGCTATTTAATTTCATCATGGACAAGGATGTTGACAGCGTCAAATCACTCAGTGTTTACATTCCAATTACCCGCATTCAAAAAGAAAAATTTCTCAGTATTTCAAATTCCTATGTTCAGGAATCTCCTTATGATTATGCCTTTTTCGGTGTTCGATGCGGATCTTCTACGTACCACATTTTATCGCACATTGGAGTTCTCAATCATTATCCTTATTTCAGAATGTGGTCCAAAATCTTTTACCCAAAGAAACTGCGCCGACAGTTGATTCGTCAAGCCAAAAAAAACAATTGGAAAATGGTTAAAAAGAAGGGTACGCACAAACGGATTTGGGAGCGTGATGAATAATTTAACTTTCTAAGAAATCTAAATCTGTGTTGTGGGTTTCTGAAATCGTTAGCACAGCATAAAATGCCAAAACAAAACAAATGGCACCTACTACAATCGCCGCTGAAACATACCCAATGTCAAATTTCATGGAATCAAATCCCCAGGTCATAAAAATCAACATGCCACGCACCATATTGGGAATCGTAGTGGCTGCTGTTGAACGTAAATTCGTTCCAAATTGCTCGGCGCCTACCGTTACGAACATGGCCCAGTAACCGGTTCCCAACCCCAACCAAACACAGAAAAAATAATAGCCCGCCGGAGAAGAGTACGAACCCGACAACATCCCAAATACGCCTATTACCGTAAAAACCAACATCCAAAAAATGGCTTTTTTTCTCGAGGCGAAAGCATGGCTGATCCATCCACTGGCAAAATCACCCGCCGAAATTCCGATATACGCCCACATGATGCATTTTCCCGGTAAAATTTCACCTGTAATTCCCAATTCTTGAGCGAATTGATTGCCGAAAATGGCCAAAATACCGATGCAAAACCAGGTCGGCAGGCCAATCGCAATGCATTTTATGTATCGACTAAAGCGATTCCAATTGGTAAAAAGGGAAAGGAAATTTCCTTTTCCGATGGAATGATTTTGCTGTATATTCTTAAACACGCCCGACTCCACTACCCCGATTCGGAAAACCAACAAAGCCAATCCCATCGCACCACCCACGAAATAAGCGACCGTCCAATCGCTCGACCATTCCACCGTTAAATTGGCAACGACAGCGCCCATAAGACCAAATCCAGCTACAACGGAGGTTCCCAAAGCCCGCTTTTCTTTCGGTAAACTTTCGGACACAAGTGTGATTCCTGCACCCAACTCTCCAGCCAAACCAATTCCAGCAATGAATCGAAGAAGGGCATAAATCGAAACAATATTTTCTTGCGGGAATGAGGGTAAAAAACCACAAGCAATGTTGGCGATGGAATACACCAAAATCGAACCGAATAAAACAGACAAACGTCCTTTCTTATCTCCAAAAACGCCCCACAAAATGCCACCAAGCAACAAACCAAACATTTGCCAATTCAAAATCACAGTTCCCACTTCATCGGCGTTGAGCCCTAAACTTTTCAGACTATCGATACGGACAATTCCAAAAAGAAGCAAATCGTAGATATCGACAAAATAACCCAAAGCCGCAACGACCACAGGCAAACTGAAAAGGACAGATTTGGTTTTTAACATAGTTGTTTCTTGAAGTTTCAAAGATATAAATCCTTTTGAAAAATATCTTTTCCTCCCATTTCTCCGACAAGATTCGTACTTTCGCTTGGTGAATAAACAGGAGAAATACATGGCTCGGTGCATCGAATTGGCGAAAAAAGGTCAAGGATATGTGGCTCCGAATCCAATGGTTGGTTCCGTGATCGTTTATGAAGACCGAATTATTGGTGAAGGTTATCATCAAGAATATGGCACAGCACATGCTGAAGTAAATGCCATCAATAGCGTCAAAGACAAAAATTTACTTTCAAAATCTACCCTTTACGTTAGCTTAGAACCTTGTGCGCATTTTGGAAAAACGCCACCTTGTAGCGATTTGATAATTGCCAACAAAATTCCCAACGTGGTGATTGGATCCATTGATCCTTTTTCAGCCGTCAACGGGAAAGGTATTCAAAAATTAAAAGACAACGGAATCGACGTTACGACCGGTGTTTTGGAAAAAGAATGCCAAGTATTGAACAAGCGATTCTTTACCTTTCATGAGAAAAAACGACCCTACATTATTCTGAAATGGGCACAAACGAAAGACGGTTTTATTGATAAAACCCGGACGGATGGTGAAATCGGAATCAACTGGATTACGCAGCCCGAGACCAAATCATTGGTTCACCTCTGGCGCAGTCAAGAAATGGGTGTTTTGGTTGGAAGACAAACGGTTGCCATCGACAATCCTCAATTGAATGTGCGGGAAATTTATGGAAAGGACCCGGTACGCATCCTACTCGATTCTCAGTTAAAATTGGATTACCAACATATGGCCAACAAATTTTCGGCAAGAACAATAGTGTTGAATACCGTAGAAACCAAAACGGTGGGTCAAATTGATTTTATTCAATTGAAAAGTTTGGACGTAACTGAAATTCTGCATTCACTTTGGGAAAATGAAATTCAATCCGTGATTATAGAAGGTGGAACTTTCACCTTAGAACAATTTCTCTCAAAGGATGCATGGGATGAAATCCGCGTACTAGAAGGTATTAATATTTTTAATGACGGATTAAAAGCACCTACCATCCATCGAATCCCTCAAAAAATAACTAATTTTGGAAAGGACACAATTTTTCAATTTTGGAAATGATTACTTTTCCTCGTATTTCGGCTTTGCCGGTGCGGATTTTTGAGGAGTCTCTTTTTCAGACTTGGATTTTTCATTTGCTTTGGCAGTACCATTTTTAGCATTCGCACAAGCAGAAAAGATGGCAAACAAGGCAACAAAAAGAACAATTTTTTTCATCAATATATTTTTTTCAAAGCTAATTATTAAATCACATTTAAATTGTAAACAGCATGAAAATTCATTCCATCAATACAGGATTCTTCAAATTGGATGGTGGCGCCATGTTTGGTGTTGTTCCTAAAACCCTTTGGGAAAGAACCAATCCAGCAGATGCCAACAATCTATGTACCTGGGCCATGAAAAGTTTGCTCGTCGAAGATGGAAATCGTTTGACGTTGATAGATACCGGTATAGGAAACAAGCAATCGGAAAAGTTTTTTTCGCATTATTATTTGCACGGGGACGATTCTTTGGATGGAAATCTTGCTAAACTGGGCTTCCATCGGGATGATATTACGGATGTTTTTTTGACCCACTTGCATTTTGATCATTGCGGTGGTGCGATTGAATTCAACTCGGCAAAAGATCGATTTGAACCTGCTTTTAAAAATGCTGCTTTTTGGAGCAATGAAAATCATTGGAAATGGGCCACAGAACCCAATCCGCGCGAAAAAGCTTCTTTTTTAAGTGAAAACATTCTTCCAATTCAAGAAAGTGGACAACTTAAAATGATTCAACGAACAGGTAATTTCATGGAGAATGCGTACCCAAATATGGACATTCTCTTCGTGGATGGACATACCGATAGCATGATGATACCACATTTCAATTACCAAGGAAAGAAAATTGTTTTCATGGCTGATTTGTTGCCAAGCGTCGGTCACATTCCGTTGCCTTTCGTTATGGGGTATGACACGAGACCGTTGATTACAATGGACGAAAAAGCCAAATTTTTAGAAAAAGCGGCACAAGAAAATTATTATCTTTACTTTCAGCACGATTCTGTAAATGAACTGTGTACGCTTCAAATGACAGAAAAAGGAGTGAAACTAAAAGAAACACACCTTTTTTCTGATATTTTTAACGGATAATAAATACGGTACCAAAACCATGAACAAGTATTTCATTCAACTTTTCCTTAAAGAAAGCACAGTCGTTTTGCCTGGCTTTGGGGCTTTGACAATGGTCAATAGTCGCCTGAATGACATCATGTTTTTGCCTTACCTTACTTTCGATGATGGCAAATTGGCCAATTACATTGCCGAAACCGAAGGGATTGATCGCCAAGACGCTATCAATACAATCGCGAAATTTATTCGTGAAATCCAATCCAATTTAAACAAAGGTGATAGTTTCGATATCTTTGAATTTGGGAGTTTTAAAAAAAATGCAGCGGGAGAAATTGAATTCAATTCGTGGAACAATCCAAATTTAGACAACGTAGATTTTGAAAAAACCGAAAACGCTAGTGAAGTCAAGTCTGACTCGCTTGTGGTTGAAAACAGCATAGATGCTGAAGTTGAAGATACGATCCAAGAGGAGCCAATAAGTGAAAATTCAACAGTAGACGAAATACTTCCGCAAGAAATAATGCTTCAAGAAACATGGCTCACTGAGGAAGATTTAGTCAATCCGGAGGAGACGAGAATCATTGAACAGGACTTTGCATCGGAACCAAAAAATCAACCCGAACCAATTTTAAAATCACAAGACGAGGAAGGTAAAGCTATTCAGCACATGGATTCCATTGCATTAATTCAGGCCTTACTGAATGGAGATTCGTTACAAGAAGAATCTTCCCCCGTTGAGAAAATTGAGCAAAAAAAAACACCGATTAAAGTTGTCGAAGAAAAGCCAAGCAATCCTCCCACCCTAGAAGTTGAATCTCAAATATTAGAGGACGAAACCTCCAAAGAGGAAGAAACGCTGCCAGAACAGAAAGGCGAATCGCCTCTTGAGACACCCATTGAAATTTTGCCGGCAAAAAAGAAAAAGAGAAAATTACTTTGGCTGCTAGTGTTGCTAGTGTTCTTGTCCGTAGTTGCTTTTCTCGGTTGGTATAATTTTGACCTATATAAAAAATACTTGCCCTTCCAAACTACTAGCCAGCCAAAAAACAGCGCGAAAGAGGTTCTTAAAAAGACGGATAACTTAGATTCATCTGTCGTCAATACAACCTTTAACTCTGAAAAGCATCCTGTCACACCATCTACACAATCTTTGGATGCCAAGAAAAATGAATCAACAGTCGTTCTTGAATCATCGAAAAACGTAAAAAAAAAGTTCCGACCAACGCATCTCCAGCTGATAAAACAAAATCAAACACTTGGTTAAACGATAAATCGGAAAAAAATAGCCCTAAATTTTACATTATAAACGGAGCTTTTAGAAACGATAATTTTGCTCAACGTAAAATTATCCGATTAAAAAAAGAAGGTTATTCAGCTAAAATAATCGGTCCTTTTAGCGGTCTTCAATATGTTTCAATGTTTGAAAAAACTTCCTACACCGAAGTTATTTACTTTCTTAGAGAACAACGATCTGCAGGAAAAAAAGTGTGGCTGTTTAAATCCAAATAGGATTGTTAATATGTTTTCCAACAGAGAGATAAATTTATTTTTTATTCTTCAAGAATAATTCTAAATTTGTAATTGAATTTTTAGAAACAACTGGTCAACCTCTTGTTTCCATAGATTCCATTGTTAATTAAGTTAACAGCCAAACGAAACTAAGGAATTATGAAACTAAAGTTTATTCTCGCTACGGGATTACTTTTTGCAACAATGTTGTCTTGCCAAAAAGAAAATCTTACAACAAATCCCAGCGATCAAAAAATCTCTTCCCAAAATTCAACTACTGCCAATTCTATTTTGGATTATTACAGTTGTGGGAGTTCGACTACTACTGTTCTAAGAACGGTTGCAAGCACTTCTGCTTCTGGAGGGAGCTGTGGCGGGAGCTCTTCGAATGGAGGGAGCTCGACTAGTGGAAGCTCATGTGGCGGAAGTTCTTACGGTGGAAGTTCCTCAGGAGGAAGCTCAACCAGTACCACCGTGGACTGCGGAGTTGTGGTTATATCCAATAACTTTGAATTTATTGAAGTGAAAATAAATACCACTGGAAACTGGATTTTAAACAAGACCAGAATTTACATTGGTAATACTTCGGGTGTACCTACAAATACAAATGGAACCCCTAAAATTTCCATGTTCCCTTATATTACAACCCATCCTTGGGACACAGAAGCGTATACGCTTCGTATTCCTAAAGGAAATCTTACTGGGAACATTATTGTAGCCGTTGAAGCAGATGTATTGCGCGTGAACAAAACTACCGGAGCCATTTTAGAAAATAGAGTTTCTTGGGGAATAGGTACCAACTTCATTTCAACAGACCCATCTCAAAAAATTAACTACAATATTAAAAATTGTGTTGAGGTGTAATTAATAAGAAAATATTGTATACTAAAAAAGGACTCCAAGGAGTCCTTTTTTAGTATACATCAATTAATTTGTATCCTACATTTTTTCTGCCAGATCCAATAAACGATTGCTATACCCCGCCTCGTTATCGTACCAACCCAAAACCTTTACCATACGCCCCATAACCGAAGTTAATTCAGCGTCAAACAAACAGCTATTCGTATTTCCAATAATATCAATTGAAACAATCGGGTCTTCTGTGTACCCTAAAATACCTTTCATTTTACCTTCTGCGGCCCGCTTCATGGCTAAATTCACTTCTTCAATACTGGTGTCGTTTTTCACCAAAACAGTCAGATCAGTCATGGAACCATTGGGAACCGGAACACGAATACCGCAACCACCCATTTTCCCCTCCAATTCCGGGAAAATTTTGGTCAATGCCTTCGCTGCACCTGTTGACGTTGGAATAATTGACAAATTCGCTGCCCGCGCTCTTCTCAAATCCGAATGAGGTGAGTCATGCAAACGTTGATCGGAAGTATAGCTGTGAACCGTGGTAATATATGCGCTTTCAATTTCCAAAAACTCTTTCAAAACCTGAATCATGGGCGCCGCGTTGTTCGTTGTGCAAGAAGCATTCGACACGATAATATCCGTATCCAACAAATCGGCATCGTTTACACCAAAAACGATGGTCTTAACGTCCCCAATTGCTGGAGCAGAAATAATGACCTTTTTCGCACCGCCTTGAAGATGCAAAGACGCTTCTTCCCGGGTCCGAAAAATCCCTGTACTTTCCAAAACAATTGAGACTTCATTTTCACCCCATGGTATCTTTTGAGGTTCAGCTATTTGGGTAAATAGTATTTCTTTCCCGTTTTCAAAAACCAACTTGTTACCAACAATTTGGAAAGCAAATGGATTGATTCCATGAACACTGTCATACTTAAAAAGATGCGCCAAGGTCTTTATATCTGCCAAATCATTGACAACCGCTACCTGCATATCATCTCGATTCAACATCATCCGGGTAAAATATCGACCAATTCGGCCAAATCCATTTACACCAATTTTTTTCATTTTCTCTAATTTTTAATAAAGGTACTGTTAATTCAGTAATCGAAAATTGGAACCAAGATGAATGCTCCATTTTTTTCACGATTGTTAATAAATGCTTCGAACTGTTCACGTTTATCAAATGGATTTCCAACTCCTTTTCATTAATTCAAAGTACTTTTGTACCTACATAATGAACCCTTGATTTGTCAAAAGAATGGAAACAAGAGAAATAGAGAAAATTGCTTCTCAAGTGAGAAGAGATATTGTACGTATGGTTGCAGAAAACAATTCAGGTCACCCAGGTGGCTCTTTGGGTTGTACAGACTTTATTGCCACATTGTACTTTCACCAAATGAATCATACCCCTTCCCCGTTTTCAATGGACGGAAAAGGTGAAGACTTATTTTTCTTATCCAACGGTCACATTTCACCTGTTTGGTACAGTGTTTTGGCCAGATCGGGTTATTTCCCAGTTCCCGAATTAGCTACTTTCCGAAAAATCTCCTCTCGTTTGCAAGGGCATCCCTCAACCGACAAGAATCTACCCGGAATTAGAATGGCTTCAGGATCTTTAGGCCAAGGGCTGTCTGTTGGTATTGGTGCAGCAGAAGCAAAAAAATTGAACAAGGATAATTCGATCGTTTACACCTTACACGGTGATGGAGAATTACAAGAAGGTCAAATTTGGGAAGCGGCTATTTATGCCTCAGCAAAAAAGATCGATAAATTGATTGCTACCATTGATTACAACGGTCGTCAAATCGATGGTGATTTGGAAGATGTCATGTCGCTAGGAAACTTGGCACAGAAATGGGAAGCTTTTGGTTGGGAAGTATTGCACATGGATGGTCACAACATCGATGAAATAAAAGCGACACTTGAAGAAGCAGTAAAAATGACTGGAAACGGAAAACCAATTGTAATTATTATGAAAACCGAAATGGGTCAAGGTGTTGATTACATGATGGGAACGCATAAATGGCACGGATCAGCTCCCAATCCAGAACAACTTCAACTTGCTCTTAATCAATTAGAAGAAACTCTTGGAGATTATTAATTGAAAAAACTAGCGTTCATATTATTTTGTAGTCTTCTTTCATTGACTTCTTGGAGTCAAGAAAAAACACGCATCCTTTTTATTCTAGATGCATCGAATAGTATGAATGCCAGATGGGGTTCACAAACCAGAATTGAAGCAGCCAAAGAATTACTAGCCCAAACGGTTGATAGTTTGAATGGCACACCGAATTTGGAAATTGCCTTGCGTGTTTACGGTCATCAGTCGCCTATAACAGCCACCTATCAAGATTGCAACGACACCAAGCTCGAAGTGCCTTTTGGTCCTGATAATTTTAATAAAATCAAATACAGAATCAAGTCGATTCAAGCGAAAGGAACCACACCCATTGCCCGTTCTTTGGAAGCAGCGGCGGATGATTTTCCCGACATGACTTCCAGAAATGTGATCATTTTAATTACTGACGGACTGGAAGCGTGTGATAACGACCCTTGTGTAATTGCGAAAAAATTAAAAGACAAAGGTGTTAAGGTGACGCCGTTTGTGATTGGTTTGGGATTGGACATTTCTTATTTGGAAAAATTCAATTGTATCGGCACCTATGCTGAAGCGGAAACCAAAGATGCGTTTCGAAATGTTTTAAAAAACGTGATCAACAAAGCGGTGCTCAATACCACGGTCCAAGTGAATCTCAATGACATTTACAAAGCCCCGAAAGAAACGGATGTAACGATGTTTTTCTACAAAGCGGGAACCAAAGAATTAAGGTACACTTTCGTGCATACCATCAACAAGTTTGGCAACCCGGATACCTTGGACATTGACCCTGCTTTCAAATATGATTTGGTGGTAAATACAACGCCAAAATTGGAGAAACAGAATATTGTTTTGACCCGAAATACCCACAACACAATTGTGGTAGATGCGCCTCAAGGCTTTATAAAAGTTCGCTTTTCGAATGCCACGAAACCGTACAACGTTGAAACCCGCGTGATACAGCCCGGCTCAGAAAAAACACTGAATTTACAACAAATCAATACGACCGACAAATACCTCGTCGGGAAATACAATCTAGAAATTCTAACTTTGCCTCGAAGTTATCAGCAGGTCGAAGTGAACCAAAGCAGCACCGTCACAATTGACATCTTGGCTCCTGGTTCCTTCAATTATAAATCGGGTAGTTTGATCGTTGGGCAAGTTTTTCTTATGCAAGAATCAGGTGCCCTTGAATGGGTTTGTAATTTAGACGAAAACTCAAAAACCGGTCAATGGTTTTTACAACCCGGAAACTATCGAGTTGTGCATAGAAACAAAACAAACAGATCTTCTAATACAACCGTGGAAACGAATATTAGAATTTATTCCAATAAAACAACAAGCATTAATTTATAAAACGCAACAATGAAGGATTTCGAAATTTTTGGTCACAAAGACACACGTTCGGGTTTTGGAGAAGGATTACACGAACTAGGGAAAACACATGAAAATGTAGTAGCCCTTTGCGCCGATTTAACTGGTTCATTAAAAATGAATGCGTTTGAAAAAGATTTCCCAGAACGGTTTTTCCAAGTCGGAATTGCTGAAGCAAACATGATGGGAATGGCCGCAGGTATGACAATCGGTGGAAAAATTCCTTTTACAGGAACTTTCGCCAATTTCTCAACAAGTCGCGTATACGATCAAATCCGTCAGTCGATTGCCTACTCAAAGAAAAATGTAAAAATCTGTGCATCGCATGCCGGATTAACATTAGGTGAAGATGGGGCGACGCACCAAGTTCTTGAAGATATTGGGATGATGAAAATGTTGCCCAATATGACGGTAATTGTTCCGGCTGACTTCAATCAAACCAAACAGGCAACGATTGCAATCGCTGATTATGAAGGTCCTGTTTATTTGCGTTTTGGCAGACCCGTTATGCCAATTTTCGTGGCACCAGATGCAAAATTTGAAATTGGAAAAGCCGATGTTTTAACCGAAGGAACAGACGTTACAATTGTAGCTTGTGGTCACTTGGTTTGGAAATCCATCGAAGCAGCAAAAATTTTAGCGGAAAAAGGAATTTCTGTTGAAATCATCAACATGCACACAATCAAACCATTGGATGCAGCCGCCCTTTTGAAATCAGTTGAAAAAACAAAATGCGTCGTTACTGCCGAAGAACACATGATAAATGGTGGTTTGGGTGATTCTGTCGCACAAGTTTTGACACAAAAAATGCTCGTACCACAAGAATATGTGGGTGTGAACGATACGTTTGGAGAATCTGGCGACCCGATGGAATTGATGGCAAAATATGGCATTGACACGCAAGATGTCGTGGAAGCTGCCTTAAGAGCGATTCAACGAAAATCTTAAGCAATGTCAGAGCTTGATTTCCTCCGAAAACAAGGTCAAACCAATCCTTTTCCTTACTTGATTGACGTAAATTATGCTGAAGGCATTTACATCTACGATAAATCTGGAAAAGGCTACATGGATATGATTGCTGGTGTTGCGGTTAACAACATTGGTCATCGACATCCCAAAGTAATTGAAGCAATTAAATCACAAGCCGATCGTCATTTACACGTGATGGTGTATGGTGAATTCATTCAAGATGCTCCGCTAGAAATGGCGCGTAAATTAACGGCGTTGCTACCCGATTCGTTGAATTGTGTTTATCCCGTGAATTCTGGAACCGAAGCAAACGAAGCAGCCATCAAACTGTGTAAACGAGTGACCGGTCGAACGGAAATAGTTTCATTTCGAGGATCATACCATGGTAGCACCAATGGATCACTTTCGATTTCTGGAAACGAAATCAAAAAATTGGCGTACCGACCTTTGCTGCCCGACGTGCGGTTTATTTTGCACAACAATTTTGAGGATTTACATCAGATAACTGAAAATACAGCTGGTGTTATTTTGGAAACTGTTCAAGGTGATGCCGGGGTGCGCATTCCAAATATCTTTTACTTACAAGCCTTACGTAAAAGATGTACTGAAGTTGGAGCCTTACTCGTTTTTGATGAAATTCAAGTTGGAATGGGTAGAACCGGTAAAAATTTCGCGTTTGAGCATTTCGATGTGGTTCCCGATGTGCTTACATTGGGCAAAGCTTTGGGTGGTGGTTTACCGATTGGTGCCATTGTATCTTCTTACGAAAATTTGCAAGTTTTCACGGTAAATCCCATGCTGGGTCACATCACTACTTTTGGAGGAAACGCCTTGGTTTGTGCCGCTGCTGCAGCTACTTTAGACGTGTTGAAAAATGAAATTGACATGGAAGAAGTGGAACGATTGGGACAATTATTAGAAGATCTCATCGGTAAAAACGCAGAAATCAAAGAAATTCGACGAAAAGGTATGTTGTTCGCTTTTGATATGGAAAGCTTCGAAAGGGTAGAAAAAGTAGTAAAAAGATGTCTTGAAAAAGGACTGATTAGCTTCTGGTTTTTATCACACCCGTATAGCTTTCGCTTAAGTCCACCGTTGAACATTACAGAAGCCGAAATTCGGAAAGCGGCTGAAATCATTGTTTCGAGCATTGAAGAAACAGCCTAATTCCAAAAGTACAAGTCGTTAAAAAAAGGTAACAACCAATTCTCTCCTTGATTAATTCGTACTTTCGTTTAAACTCATATAATATGAAAAAATCTATCTTTTTAGTTTTGATTTTGGCTGGAATGATTCAGTCTTGTGCTCCAGTTTACAATTGTGGGGATACGTCATCTAAAAAATTGCGCGGAACGAAGCGATTAAAAACAACCGTGGCTCAACGAGACAGTTTATGTGGTGCGTTGGATTCTCAAAAAGGAGAAAATGCTCAACTGAAACAGGACATTGAAAATTTAAGCGATAATCTAAAATCAACACAAGGAGAGGCCAATCAATGGAAAACAGATTACAACGCTTTGGCCAGTGAATCTTCGTCCGCTCAAGCTCAATTGATGCGCACCCTAAAAGAACGGGAAGCAACCATAGCCGAACGTGAAAAAGCCTTGAAAGAAATGCGTGCGATTGTAACGAGACAAGATTCCATCACCAATCGATTGAACAATACCTTGCGAAATGCTTTGTTAGGTTTCAATTCCGACGAACTTTCTGTAGAAGTGAAAAATGGGAAAGTGTACGTTTCGATGTCCGACAAATTGATGTTTAAATCAGGTGTGGCCGATATGGAACCAAAGGGAACGGAAGCCTTGAAATTATTGGCCGATGTGTTGGTGAAAAATCCAGATATCGATGTGTTGGTAGAAGGTCATACAGACAATGTGCCAATCAAAACCGCCCTTTACAAAGACAATTGGGATTTGAGTGTGGCTCGTGCTGCATCTGTAGTTCGAACATTGACGGTCAACTACAAAGTTTCTCCAAAACAAGTAACTCCAGCTGGACGTGGCGAATTTTTTCCAAAAGCGGACAATACTACGCCAGAAGGTCGTGCTAAAAATCGACGTACGGAAATCATTCTTTCTCCAAAATTGGATGAAGTAATGAACTTATTAAACGGTAAATAGATTCATCCTAACAATTCAGCGGAACGGTTTGCCATCAATCGTTCCGCTTTTTTTATTCCTTCAAGATTGACTAACTTTGAAGACAAATCTTCTGAAACCATGAAATACATCTTCATCCTATTACTCGCCATCGGTTTTGTTGCTTGCAAAAAAAAACAGCGCGATCCGGTTCCTGCCTATATCGAAAACATTGCTCCTTGCGATCCAATCCAACAAAGTTTTAATTTTGATACCTTAATCAATTATCCAGTCAGTTTGAATGACACTTTGTATACGGTCTCTTTCACTGACAGTGTAAAAAGCATTCAATTCGTTTTCAACCGCACCATTACAACTCAAAAATACATTTTGCGTGCGAACTCATCAGCCTTCACGAATACGGTGCCGGAAGCCTCTTTTGTTGTTGATTCAAGCGGTTGCCTAATTACACCAACAGCGAGCAATACAGACGATATATACGTAGAGGTGACTCCTTTTAAAATTCTCATTTCACATTGTGATTTGATGTCTGAATCAGTGTGTTATGCAGCAGATAAATTGTATCCAAAACGAAAATATCTTTATCTAAAATGAATCCAGTCACGCTAGGATTAAACAAATGGCGTTTAATTCTCATTCTGCTCGTCTCCATTTTCTTTCTATTCAATGGGTTGACGATGTTCTTTGTAGATAAAACGGAAACGGTTCAAACGAATCCTGTTTTGGTCAAAACAATTGGCTTGCTGTCACTTGGCCTTTTTGGAACCATTTTATACATCGCTTCGAAACAATTGTTCGACAACTCGCTCGGTGTCTATTTGGATGCATCAGGAATCAGTGATTACTCAAATGCAATGGGTGTTGGACAAGTCGAATGGGAAGACATCGAACGGATTGAAATACAGAAATTTCTCTGGATGAAATCATTGGCAATACACACTTCCAATCCTGGAAAATATTTACGGGACGCCAAAGGAATCAAACTTCGGATTTTAGCTGGCAATTTGAGTCGAGCAAAAACACCGGTGGTTATCTCTTCCCGAAATTTAAAAATACGTTTTTCTACATTTGAGGCAATGGTTCGTGAATATTGGGAAAAATCTAAAGAATCATCTTTATGAAAACTGCCATTCTTTTAGGCGCCAGTGGATTAACCGGCGGACATGTTTTGGACAAATTATTGAAGGACGAGAACTACGGAATCGTTAAATTGTACAACCGGACCGCTTCCGGCAAAACGCATCCGAAAATTCAAGAAATCATTTGTGACGTGTTGGACTTGGAAGCGCAAAGTGAAAACTTCAAAGGAGATGTCGTATTTTGTTGTATCGGAACCACCAAGAAAAAAACGCCCGACCAAAAATTGTATCGCCAAATTGATTTTGGAATTCCGACATCTGCTGCAAAATTGTGTGCGAAAAACGGAATCGAAACCATGGTGACTATGTCATCCATGGGTGCTAATGCAAAAAGTTCCATCTTTTATTCCCGAACCAAAGGAGAAATGGAGCTAGCTATTTTAGACGAGAAACTACCCAATACCTATTTTGTTCAACCTTCTTTTATTGATGGGAATCGAAATGAAAAACGAGCGGGAGAGAAAATGGGAATAGCTGTTTTTAAATTCATCCAACCCGTTTTGGTTGGTCCCTTGCGAAAATACCGATTGATCGAGTCCAAAACCATTGCCAAAGCGATGGTGATTTTGGCCGAAAAAGGCTATTCCAAAGCGATTCTAGAGTCGGATGAAATTCAACGATTAGCGGACACTAATTGATCAAAGAATACTTCTAGTTTCTCGTAAGCAAAATCCAATTCCTTGTCTGTCATGCAATAAGGTGGATTCAGAAACAATACATTTCCCAGGGGTCGAAGCAATATGCCATTGTCCAAAAAGTAATCGTAAGCTCGATCGCGTAGGTTGGAGAAATAAGAACTGCCTTCTTCTGTTTTAATTTCAAAGGCAATGATTGTACCCAACTGACGAACTTCCAAAAGAGCAAAATGATTTTTTATTCGCTCTAAAAACACCTGATGTTTTCGTGAAATTCGATTGACATTTTCACGCGTTTCTGGCTTAGCAAAAAGGTCCAGACTAGCGCAGGCAGCAGCACAAGCCAAAGGATTTCCCGTATAGGAATGACCGTGCAAAAGCGCTTTTGTTTTCGATTCATCCAAAAATGCATTGTAAATGGCTTCCGTGGCAACGGTTAAACCCAAAGGTAAAACACCTCCCGTCAATCCTTTTGAAAGACAGACAATATCCGGTTTTGCCTGACCATGGTTCATCGCAAACAATTTCCCTGTTCGGTACCAACCCGTCATGATTTCATCGTAAATAACCAATACATCGTTCAACTGCGCCAATGCAACCAATTTATCCAGAAATTCTACTGAATACATCCGCATTCCGGCTGAACCTTGCACCAATGGCTCCACGATTAATCCAGCAATTTCACCTGTTTTGAAAAGTTGTTCTGCGGATTGTAATATTTCAAATTCTTTTCCCTTTGTTGGGAAATCGAGGTAATCTACGTCAAAAAACAAATGTTCAAATGGTTCGTTGAAATAACCACGTTGACCAATCGACATGGCGCCAAACGTATCGCCATGATATGCACCGTCCAAGGCGACAATTCTTCGTTTTGGTGTAGTGCGGTTGAACCAATATTGGAAAACCATTTTCAAGGCTACTTCAACTGCTGTGGAACCATCATCCGAGTAAAATACTTTTTGAAAATGACTCGGTAACACCGACAGTATACGTTCGGCTAATTCTTCCGCTTTGGGGTGCGTGGCTCCTGCAAGTAAAACATGATCGACTTTTTCAAACTGATCTTGAATTGCTTTGGCTAGATATTCATTTCCATGGCCATGCACATTCACCCACCACGAAGAATTGACATCCAAATAGTTCTTTCCATCTTCAGTGTAAAGCAATGAATCCTTGGCTTTAACGACTTGCAATGGCGGTTTTGCCGTTTGCATTTGCGTGAATGGATACCAAACTTTACTCGTTTTTTCGTTGCTCACACTGGTTGATTTAAAAAGGATTTGAGATGGGGATTTTGTTTCCAAATTTCCGCTTGTTCGTGTACAAAAGAAGAATTTATTTCGGAAGTCAGTGGAATTCTGCCCCAAATCGGAACCCCCGTTTGCTTCGCGATAATCGATTCAGAAGCTTGATTTTCATCGCCGACAAAAATAATTCCAACAATGGGTATTTGTCTTTTTTTCATCACCTCAACCGACAAAAGTGTATGATTGATACTTCCCAAATAATGACGGGAAACCAAAACAACGGGCCATTTGTTTTCTTGAATGAAGTCAATCACCAACAACCCATCCGAATGCAAAGGAACCATTAAGCCTCCTGCTCCTTCAATGACAAAATTTCCCGGAACGATAGGGATTTGAAAATCAGTAAGACCGATTTGAATTTGATCAATTTCAGCAGCGGCATGCGGGGAAAGTGGCTGACTCAATTGAAATTGCTCAGGTAAAATCATCACTTTGGCAGAACAATACGATTGCACTTTGATGGAATCCGAATTTTCTAAATCGCCCGCTTGCACGGGTTTCCAATAATGAGCTTCCAATGCTTCAGCAAGAATTGCACTTACAACCGTCTTACCTACATCTGTTGAAATACCAGAAATAAAAATGGGATTTGTCACGCTTTTTTTTGAGCAACAAAGGTAAAAAACTTTGGGGGTTATTTCATTTCCTCCAATTTTTCCATCAAGCGACTTTGCATTTCTGGCAAGTACTTGGTTAACATGATGTCCATCGTTTCCTTCATAATATCAGGGGACGATTTCAGAAACTTTTTACCTGTACTGGATTGATAAAATTCTATCAAATCATTAATTTCTTTCTCTGAAAAATAACTGTCATAGATTGAAACCATATCTTCTTCCATAAACCTTTTCAGCATAGCTTTGGATTCTTCCATGACGAATTTCAGGTAATCCTCCATTTTATCGGCACCGGATTCTTCACCGAATTGGGTTTTTGCATATTCTGAAAAAGAAGAAACGAGATTTTCATACATCGCATCCATCATTTTCTCCGATTGCATAATCGAAAAAAGTTTTTTGATATCTTCCTGTTTTTTTTGACCGAAAATAGTCGAAAAAGAAAGCAAAACGAAGGATGCTACTAATAAGTAATTTTTCATCTATCTCAAATTTATTTGCGCAATTCTGCGCCCAATTTACTTTCCAAAGCCTCGCGAATTTTTTCCATGACCTGATCCACTTGACTATCTTTCAACGTTTCAGAATCGTCTTGAAAGGTAAAGGATACTGCGTATGATTTCTTGCCAGCATCCAAGTTTTTTCCTTCGTAAACATCAAACAAACCTACTGAACGAAGGATTTTCTTATCACATCCTTTTGCCAATTCTTCGATTTCAGAAAATTGAATTTTTGAATCCAATAACAAGGAGAAATCTCGTCGAGTGGCGAATGTTTTCGGTAATTCTTTGTAAATCGTTTTGGACAATTTCAAACTAGCAAACAATGCATCCCAATCCAAATCGGCCACAAAAACATCTTCTTTGATTCCGAAATGTTTTTTCAAATCTTTGTTCACCCAGCCGATTTCACCAATTTTTTGCTTCAAAATGTAGACTTGTGCTCCGTCTTGCAACAAACTATTTTTAAGCGGTTTGTATTGCAATAAACTCATTAAACCCATTCGTTTCACCAAAGCTTCCAAGGCGCCTTTTATTCCGTAAAAGTTTTGTTTGTCTTTATCGGCATTCCACGCATCTTGTTCTTTTCGTCCGGTTATGACCAGGTTCAAACGTTGGTTTTCGGTATACGTGTCGTATTTGTGGTAGGTTTTCCCAAATTCATACAACTTCAAGTCTGGTGATTGGCGGTTTTGGTTGTATTCTACCACTTCTAAAGCCGAGAACAACATGCTTTGACGCATCACATTCAATTCCTGACTTAAGGGATTTAGTATCTCCACATTTCTTTCTGCAGACAATACTTCTCCCCCTAATTTCTCAACATATTTAGACGAAGTCAAGGAATTGTTCAATATTTCTGAAAAGCCCATACCCACCAACATTTCACTGATGGCATTTTTCCAATGTTCTATATTTGGCTTTTCGAATTTAGGTAGAGAGGTATTTAATTTTTCTGGCAATGGAACGCTGTTGAAACCGTAAATCCGAAGAATTTCTTCAATCACATCCGCTTCGCGGGTTACGTCTACGCGGTAAGCAGGAACTTTAAGTGTAAGTAAATCGCCATTCTTTTCTAAAATTTGAATGTCTAATGCCAATAAAATAGTATCAATTGTGGCAACAGGAATACCCGTTCCAATCAAATCAATACAACGTTGGTAAGAAAAATGCAAGGGTGGATGTTCAATTTTCTTTCCAGCCACATCCACTGGTTCCATCGCAATTTCGCCACCAGCCACTTCTTGAATTAACAAGGCCGCTCGTTTCAATGCATATAGTGTCAATTCAGGGTCCACGCCTCTTTCAAAACGAAAACTGGCGTCTGTATTTAAGCCATGTCGACGCGCCATTTTTCGCGTAACAACGGGTTCAAAATAAGCCGACTCTAAAAACACCGCCGTACTGTCGTTGTTAATACCGGATGTTGCTCCGCCAAAAACACCAGCCATGCAAAGGTTCTCTTTTCCGTTGGTTATCATTTGATCTTCGGCAGACAAAGTTCTTTCAACACCATCCAAGGTGATGAATTTTTCTCCAGCCGTAGCATTTTTTACCACAATTTCGGATCCTACTTTTTTCAAATCAAAAGCATGCAAAGGCGTTCCCAATTCCATCATCACGAAATTGGTGACATCCACAACATTATTGATCGGACTCAAACCTGCTGAACGCAATCTTTTTTGCAACCAAGCCGGCGAAGCTTGTACTTTGACACCTGTGATAGTAGTTCCCGTATAGCGTGGACACGCTTCTTGATTTTCAACAACAATGTTTACTTTTTGATTGCCCGACACTTTAAACGCGTCAACCGAAGGCCATGAAATTTCATGTTGGGTCTGATGTGTGGTCAAATAAGCAGCAATGTCGCGCGCTACTCCAACATGTCCCATTGCATCTGCCCGATTGGGCGTTAAGCCAATTTCAATCCCAAAATCATCTTCTAAGTTGAAATATTTTGCTGCTGGCATTCCAACAGTCGTATTTTCTGGTAAAACCAAAATTCCGGCATGTGATATACCAAGACCTAATTCATCCTCAGCGCAAAGCATGCCAAATGAATCTACTCCACGGATTTTAGCCGCTTTAATTTTAAATGGTTCTTCTGGAGTTGGGTACAAAGTACACCCCACCGTTGCAACAATTACTTTTTGACCAGCTGCCACATTGGGTGCGCCACAAACAATTTGCAACGGTTCACCTGAACCTATGGAAACAGTCGTCACATTTAATTTATCTGCATCTGAGTGTTTTTCACAAGTGAGTACTTCGCCTACAACAACACCTTCCAATCCGCCTTTTACAGCTTCAATTTTCTCCAATGACTCCACTTCCAACCCTGTAGAAGTTAGAATCTCAGACATTTCATCGGGCGTAATGGTGGTGTGGATGTATTGCTTTAGCCAGTTGTAAGAAACCTTCATTTTTTGTGCGTTTTTTTGAGTCGACGAAGATATGAAAATTAGCTGGAAATGAAGCGTCAATCCTCTACAAAGCAACCTATTTTAAACAAAAAAGCCCGAAATTTACTTCGAGCTTTTTTTGAGATTCTTCATTTATTCTTTTCCTCCATCGAGGGTATCTTGCCAGGCTTTCAATTCAGCCCATTTCCCTTCCTGCATCATTTTTGCTTGACGAGGCCATGTTCCTGGATTGTGAATAGCATAACGATCACCGGCGGCTTTCAATATCTCTTTTGCTTGATCAACAGAAGTTTCAGACAAATCCTTCCACGTTTTGATACCTGCGGCGTCTAACAATTCAGCAATTTTAGGACCAATTCCTTCAATTGCTTTTAAGTCGTTGTGTTTAATTTTTTTTCCGATTATTGTAAAAACCGCTTTTGCATCAAACGAATTATCGGATGCTTTTGCGACTGGCTTTTTTACTTTTGCAGGTGCGGCAGCGACTTTTTGGGTGCTTTCATTCGTCTTCACTTTGGATTTGGCTGCGGAAAGTTCCGCTTGCAATGCATCCATTTTATCATGCCAACTTTTGGAATTCGAACGACAAGCATCCAATTCAGCTTTTAAGGCTGCAGCTTCGGTTCCTTCTTTTTGATTCCATGCCATACGTCCGATGGCATATCCTAAAATCCCAGCAACAATACCAACCAAAGCTGGAATTAATAAACAAAGAGTACTACTCATGACTTTTACTTTTTGGGTTAATGTTATTTAATACTCACAACCGTGCGTCTATTTTTTGATCGGCCATCCAATGTTTTATTGGAGGCAATGGGTTCATCTGGTCCTTTGGAATCAACATCAATTCGGGCAGGATTGACACCATTTCGGGCCAAATAATTTTTTGCAAATTCTGCTCGTTCAAGACCCAAAGCTGTATTTTCACTTCTATCTCCTTCATTATCCGTATGGCCAACTATTAAAATCGTTGAGCCTTCTACATTGTCCAAGTAATTCGAAATATCGGCAATCTTCGCTCTTTGATCTTCTGTTAAATCGATGCTTGAAGCTCCAGAATTAAAGTTGAGTTGCAAAGGATCCTGATTCAAAGTGGTTTTCAAAAGTTCCCAGTTGATATTCGAACCTTCATCTTCCATTTTACTAACAAAAGAATAATCAATAGGGCCAAGTATCATTTTTCGACTCTCATTCAAGTCTACAACCAATTCACCTTGTATCTTTATTTGTCCGGGTGAAATACCTTTTTCTACCAACAAATTTTTCACATCGTTGGCTCTGGCCAAACCTAAGTTCGGAAAAGCAGAAGAATTAGTTTCGCTATTCATGGCAAACCCAGAAATAACTATTTTTTGGTCTGGAAACTTGTACAAATAGTCTTTCAATTTTAAAATGCCGAATAAAATTGAATCTTTGAAAGGAACAACTTTGTTGAATTCATCTTTCTTGAAATTGAAATTTTCCGCGCAATTAAAATCAATTCCCTCTGCATTTAAGTTAAACCCATTCAATACAATTGCTTGAGGCGTCTCATTTTCCGATGTTGCTATAATGATTACTTCGTTGGAAACACAGCAAACACTGCAACAATACTTCCAATGAAAATAAGTGCCAAAAAGAATTGTAATCAAAATTCCGAAAAGGTAAGCTAACTTTTTTGACATGTTCTAACGGGTTTTGAATTCTATCAAATATAGAAAAAAAAACACAACCCAAACCGAATAGTATGGAATGATTTTATTAATTCCGTTACGCGAGTTGACTTAGAACGAATTATTTAGCATCCTCACGAATCTTATTCAAGTGAATTTGAAAACCGATTGAACTGTTCACTTGTACACCAAACGTTGTCCATCCAAAATTGGAATAGCTGTAACCAGCATTTATCCGAGCCTCAAGGGCAATTTGAGGACGAAGAAAATAGACCAATCCTACACTTGAATTCGGTGTTACATCAAAACGAGTGGAATTGATGTCTAGATTCAAAGTCCAATTTTGATAAAAACCCAATCCTACATTTGCGAACAAATTGAATTTGTTCTCTGACTTCAAAAAATAGTACCGCGCGAAGGGTGATATTCCTATTCCGATGGAAGAATATTTTCCACCTTGAAAATTCCTTTCACCTTGACCATAAAATCCAATTGAAGAACCAATGGCGAGTTTTTTAATGACAAAGAACCCCATATTTGGTTGCAAACTAAAATTATAAAATTGATTGGAGGAAGTAATCGAACCTCTAAAACCAGCATTTCCGCCAATTAGCATAGACCCTTTTTCCAATTGAGCCTGTAGTGAGGAGAAAACGAACAAAATAAAAATTGATAGTAGGGCTAGATTTTTCACAATGTATTTATTATCAGTTTAGATTCAATTACAGAATTATTTTTTTCGGTTTAATCTACTTTCTTCAAAATCATCACTTCTTTACCAGCTCCATCATACAGATACAAGCGTAGTTTATCAATTTTATAGGAAGCGGTAGAGCGCATAGCCTCTTGGAATGATTTTGGCGTACTCATATCTTCACAAGCCATTTTAGTAGACATCATCGGGCCAAAGACCAAATTTTTGTTGTCCAATGTTTTGGTTGACCCAGAAAAACTATTGCAACCATCATTTCCCGCTACACGGTTTTCACCAACTTGAAATTCCATTTGAGGTACATTTCGTCCATTGGGCTCGAATCGAAGTCCCATAATGGTTTCTGCTACCCAAATATCGTTGATCAAAACATTCGGTTCTTCCGCAGCAGCAACTGGTTGCTCCGCATTGGCCGCTACTTTTTTAGCATTGGAGCAAGAAAGCAACGTAATTGTCATCATAAGGCAAATTGTAAATTTCATTTTCTCGATTTTGTTAATTGTTTGCAAAAAGTAGTCCAAAAAAAAAGGTTACCCAAAATTAGGCAACCTTTTTTTATAAAACAATTAGTTCTAGTCTTTCGTTTTGCAAGTATTAATGCCTACTAAACTATAAAGTGGACAGAAATTAATAAGACTAGTTGCTACAAAAATAATCGCAACGACTCCTAAAATAATCGCCAATGTTCCTGAAATTGTGTTGGTAAAATAAAGGATGGCAATAATCGCTGCAACAATCAAACGAACCGCTCTATCCGCGTTGCCCAGATTCTTTTTCATATCGATAAATTTTTAAATTGTATTACAAGATTAAGGGTTTTATGACCACTAAACGGTGACGATTGTCACAGGTCCAAAACGCGAACCGATTTCATCAACTGTTCAATTTTTCCTTCAATTTCTAGTTTTTTCATGACACGACTGACTACTTCTCGGGCTGTCCCCAGTTCATTGGCAATTTCACGATGAGAAATCAACAGTGGGTTTTGGCTGGTGACCCGCACTCTTTCCTGCAAATAATCCAAGAGGCGTTTGTCCAGTTTGTCAAATACAACATGGTTCAATGTATCAATGAATTCGGCGTAGCGCATGTTGTACTGATCAAAAAAGAGCATATTGAAATCAGGATAATCGCGCATCCAACCTAGCATCTTTTGGGTTGGCAACAAAAGCAATTCACTATCTTTTTCCGTGATGGCCACCACTCTACTTGGCTCCTTCTTGATCGCGGAGGAGAAGGACATTATGCAAGTTTCGGATGGCCGAATGTAATACAACAGTAGTTCTTTGTCTTCATGCGGAGCAAACACCTTTACCAAACCTTCCATTACAATTGGAACCACCGAAACGTATTGCCCCATGCGCATGATTTCTGTATCCTTCGGAACCAACTTCACATCGCATGTTTTTTCAATCTCTGCTCTCAACAAGGGATTGAGTCGATCGAGCATGTTTTTCTTTTCCTTCATCACCTGACGAAAATAACCATTTCCAGGGAAATTGAGTAGGCTGTTTCTTTTTCCAAAAAACAGATTAATTCCATTTTTTGGAAAAATTACACGTATTTATTTTTTTTTATCAACCTGTTTGTCAAGTTATTAACAATTCGGCACAACCTTGGCAGGGCAGAAAACTAAAAGATTTGTGAAAACATACTACTTCATTAAAAATAATGATGGATCTACGCGGTTCGTTTGGCCCGTTGAAAGTGATAAACCTATATTTTTAAAATTTTACAATAGCTCAAACTGGAAAGAAATGCTTTTTAGGTTGGTAGTAACTGTTGTTTACACATTCAAATTACAACGTTTTTTTTTCAATAGAACAAAAATGGTTCTACCCGAATCCATTACTACAGAAACCAATTGGGCTCTTTACCTTGGCACTCCCGGTTCTGAGAACAAAAAAACGCTTTACACAATCAGTTCTTCTAGCAAGGAAGGTAAATTCTCTAAAATCAGCTTCCAAGAATCCACAAATAAAAAGATTGCTAAGGAAATTGAATACCTTACTTACTTGAACATTCAGAAAGAAAAACTCTCGTTTGAATTTCCACAAATAATTAGTGACAAGGATCAAAACATATTGGAAACAAATGAAATTCCTTTCTCCCGGGGCTGCTCTAATTGGACATTCAGACATTCCCAAGCGATAAAGGACTTATCTCGAATCAATTCCTCTGAAGACTCGATTAAAAATTGGAATCAATGGCCGATTATTAATTCAAAAATTAAAAATCTTAAAAATGCTCCATATTCCGATAAACTACCCCGAAATTTGGGTAAAAAATTATCTCTGCTTAAAAAAGAAATCAACGAAGAAGACACGTATCAATTCAGCCTGGCTCATGGCGATTTCACGATTGCAAACACATTTATTTCCAAAGGAGACAAATTGGGTATTATCGATTGGGAATTGACGCTACCTTCCGCCCCGAAAGGGATGGACTTTTTCAATTTCATTGTTCAAAAGGGCATTCTCGAAGAAAAACTTTCTGTTCGTTACATAATCTACGAAATATTCGAAATCGCACAAGAAGAAAACTTGTTTGAATCAGAAGCTGAGATTCTCAAATACTTAAAATTATACCTGCTCTTTCATATCACGCATTATACCGATAAATATGCCAATCAACAATACTGGCCAAAAGTTATGTCCAGACAAATAGATGCCTGGGAGGAATTGTTAAATGAGATAACGACCTCTTGGTCCAAACGAAAATTATTTATCACAGACTTGTTTGAATTTTTATCTGACAAAAAATACGCCGCCCTTAAACTAGAAAACAGCGACTCACCCAAGATCAGCGAATTTTCGGATATCGATTTATTGATTAAAAAATCCGACCTAAAAGCGATCAAAAAATGGATCAACGAACGCAGTGTTGTTTTTCGCGTTCATGCAAGAACACAGTCTTGCTTTACCGCATTGAATTTGACCTTTTTTGATGCAACTGAGTTGAACTTGGAATTGATTTGTGAATTGAAACAAAAATCCACTGTTTTTCAAGATATCAATCATTATATTCGAAGTGCTCAAATCAATGAAAATGGCATAAAGCAATGCAATCCGAGACACACAGCACAATACATAGGTCTTTACTGCAGTTTGAATAATCGTGTTATCCCTAAAAAATTCGAAGAAAAGGTAAACAATTTATTACCGCTAAGATCAGATTTGGATGAATTGGTCTACCATTTCTATAAAAACGATGAAAATTCACGCGAAAACTTGGTGAGATTCGTACAAAAAGCCAATCAAAACAAAGGCACATCGGCCTTTACGAACAAAATACGGTATTATTTAGACGCATCAAAAGAACTTTTCCGCCAAAAAGAAATTGTAGCCAACTATCATGGCAACGAAGGCTCCTTGAGTTATAATTCCGACAACAAATTTTGGTAAGTTATTCCATAAAGAAGTAGGGAATTGGCGATCCATTTTACTTCCGAAAAAGAATCTTGAATTGTATCATTTTTGATTGAAACGAACTTCAAAATGAATATTATCCATATTTAGGAATGTTCTGTTAAAAAATAACGCGCAAATAAAATATAATTACTCTAAAATGAATCAAATTAACTATTGATTTATAAATAATTAAAGAAACAAATAACACACACCCCATCTATCTTGTATTTTAAATGAGAAAATAATAATCCATCCATATTTTGGAAAAAATTGATAAATTACGCTATATTTGTTTCCAATATTAATGACTTTAACTATGGATGATTTCCTTATTTTCATCGTTGAAGACGATCCTTTCTATGGGAATCTTCTTCAGTACCACATCTCTCTCAACCCAGACTACAATGTATCGTTGTTTTCAACCGCCAAAGAATGCCTAGACCATCTGCACCTTAAGCCGGATGTAGTTTGTGTAGATTTTGGACTTCCTGATATGACAGGTGACAAATTGTTGGAAAAGATAATTGAGCGAAATAACGCTTTGCCTGTAGTCATGATTTCTGGACAAGAGGATATAACTGTTGCTGTGAGTTTACTTAAAAAAGGGGCGACAGATTATATTGTAAAGAATGAAAACACAAAGGATCTACTTTGGCAGAGCATTATAAAAATCCGAACAAATTCTAGTTTAAAAAAGGAAGTTGAAATTTTAAAAGAAGAACTCGGGGTAAAATACCGATTTGATAGTTTGATTGGGAATAGCCCTGGAATGCTAAAAACTTTTCAATTGATGGAAAAGGCTATCTCTTCCAATATCAACATTCGAATAACGGGTGAAACGGGAACTGGAAAAGAAGTCGTTGCGAAATCCATTCACTACAACAGCGATCGTAAAAACAAAAGCTTCGTCGCCGTCAATCTTGCTGCAATTCCTTCTGAACTTATAGAAAGTGAGTTGTTTGGACATGAAAAAGGTTCATTTACGGGTGCTCAAAATCAAAAAATGGGCAAATTTGAGTTGGCACACAAGGGCACCTTGTTTCTTGACGAAATTGGCGAAATGGATTTATCCATCCAAAGCAAAATCCTTCGGGCCTTACAAGAGCGAGAATTCACTCGTGTTGGAGGAAACACGACCATCAAGTTCGATGTTCGACTTATCACAGCAACGCATCGAGATCTTAGTGAAGAAGTTCGACAAGGTAATTTTCGAGAAGATTTGTATTACCGTTTGATGGGATTGCCCATTGAGTTGCCCCCTTTGAAAAGTCGCGGAGAAGACATTGTATTGATTGCCGAATACCTATTGGAACAAAACGCATTGGAGTTCAAATCCAAACGTTGCATTCTAGATCGCTCCGCGAAGAAAAAAATGATGGGTTATTCTTGGCCAGGAAATGTGCGAGAATTAAAAGCGGTGGTAGATCTGGCCTGTGTAATGTGCCATGACAATACAATTCTAGCTGATGACCTTAGTTTTTCTATCCTAAGTGGAAAAGCCCCTATTTCGTCAGAAGGCAAAACAATGAAGAATTTTACTGAAGAGTTGATTTTTGACACATTGAAAAAAAACGATGGAAATGTTTTGGAAACTGCCAGAATACTTGATATCGGAAAATCGACCATTTACAACCTGTTAAATCAAATAAAAGAATAATTTTAATTTACAAATAAGGCAAATGATCGTCCAAAACTACCAATATAAAAATGGCGAATTAACGCCTCAGAAATCCAAACAAGATTTTGACCTTCTGCTCTGTTTTGGCGCAAAGAAGTTAATTGAAGATAACAAAATATCGGTTTTAATACGCGATTCAATCCCAGCAGAAAATACCGTTTTCTGTTCCACCGCGGGTGAAATTTTCGGCCAAGAAGTTTACGACGAAAGCATTTCTGTCACTGCCTTAAAATTTGAAAACACAACTTTGAAAACAAGTTTCGTGACAATTTCAGACAATTTGGATAGCGAAAAAGCGGGAGAAGCCTTGATAGCAAAACTGGACAAAGAAAATTTAAAATATGTTTTAGTCATTTCAGATGGTGCACTTGTGAACGGGAGCCATCTCGTTAATGGCATGAAAAAACACTTGCCGGAGGAAGTTTTGATAACAGGTGGTTTGGCTGGAAATGGGAGTGCGTTTAATTCGACTTTGGTTGGACTGAACTCAACAATCAGCGAAGGAATGATTGTGGCAATTGGGTTTTACGGCGACCAAATCCACATAAATCATGGTTCTTTTGGCGGTTGGGAACCTTTTGGTTTGGAACGAACGGTTACTAAATCAAATGAAAATATTCTCGAAGAAATAGATGGCAAGAAGGCCCTTGATTTATACAAAACTTATTTAGGTGAATATGCTGATCAATTACCCGGTTCGGCTTTATTATTTCCGCTATCACTGAAAATTGATGGAACGGGGGAGGAATTGGTTCGCACTATTTTGGATATTGATCAAGAAAAACAAAGCATGACTTTTGCTGGCAATCTTCCCGTTGGCAGTAAGGTTCGTTTCATGCGAGCAAATTTTGATAAACTAATTGATGCTGCTGGGTTGGCGGCGAACGAAACCCTAATTTCCAGCAGAGGACAGAAACCTCAATACGCATTATTAATTAGCTGCGTTGGTCGAAAATTGGTGCTTGCAAACCGAATCGATGAAGAAATTGAAGCAGTACAGGAATATTTGGGAAAAGAATGTATACTCTCAGGATTTTATTCCTATGGTGAAATCACACCGATGAACCAATCAAATAATTGTCAATTGCACAATCAAACAATGACGATTACTACTTTTGACGAAAATATAACTGAAAAATGAATTTCCACAAACTGCTCGACAGACAAATAAAAAAGCACTTCGGCAATGAATCATTGACCGACAGTAAATTACAAGCTTTTTTATCAGCAGTGAACAGCTCCTACCTGTCATTCGAAAGAGACAAACACCTGATGGAACATGCATTTTCAGTGAGTGAAAATGAGTACGACATCGTTCAACATGACTTAATCTCGGAAATCAATATTCGGAATGAGTCACTCGAAAAATTAAAAAGAACAATACGAGCCTTAAGTCCTGAAATTCAATTTATCAAAGAAGAAAGCAACGAAGATTTATTACAGATTGCTGAAATTCTCGAAAATCAAATCCTAGAGACGAATCAAGTAAGAGCAAAACTAGAGCTTTTTAAAAATATCATTGATAGCTCATCCGATGCCATTCAAGTCGCCTATGAGACAGGCAAAATGTTCTATATTAATAAAAGTTCCAGTGAACGAATTGGAATTCCGATGGATAAAATCAGAGACTTTTCCGTTTCAGACATTGAAAAAATGTTCCATGACAATCCAGATGAATGGTTGAAACACGTGGAGCAAATTAAACATCAGAATGAACTTTTACTAGAAGGAACAACCATTAATAAAACAACTGGGAAAACAATCCCAACTGAAGTTACGGTCAAACACGTAGAAATTGGCGAAAATAGTCTAGTTATCGCCATTTCTAGAGATATTACGGAAAGAAAAGAACACGATAAACTCTTCAAACTTCAAGAAGAAAAATACCGGAATATTATTTCCAATATGAATTTAGGGCTTCTAGAAGTCGACAATGACGATGGAATTGTTTTTTGTAATAGCAGTTTTGAAAGAATGTCTGGCTTCACAATAAATCAAATGATCGGAAAACAGGCGAAGGATTTATTCATGGAAGGAAATGAAAAATTGGTCATTGACGATAAAAATAGACGGAGACAAAAAGGCAAGTCTGATAGTTACGAAATCCAAGTATTAAATAAAGACCGTGAAAACAAATGGTGGCTGATAAGCGGCGCGCCCAACTTCAATGACGATGGAGAAATCATTGGTTCGATCGGAATTCACTTGGACATTACTGAACAGAAAAAACTAGAACAGGAATTAGAAATCGCCTATCGCAAAACTAAACAAGCGGCTGAAGCAAAAGAAGCTTTTTTGGCCAACATGAGCCATGAAATACGCACACCTTTGAACGCGATTATCGGTATGATCCGTGAAATGGGTCGTGAAGAATTGAGTCAAAAACAAAAAGGCTTTTTGAGTCGAACCGATTCTGCCGCCAATCACTTGCTCTCGATTGTTAATAGCATCTTGGATATGTCAAAAATTGAAGCTGGTGAATTTCAATTGGACGAAGAAACCTTCAGTATGCCCACTTTGCTCAACAACATTGAAAGCATTCTTAAAGGGAAAGCTATTCAAAAAAAGTTGGATTTCCACAATTTTATTGACCCACAGATTTCCAAAGCTCACGTGGGTGATGCATCTCGTTTGCGGCAAATTTTCATCAATTTGCTGGACAATGCAATCAAATTCACCGAAAAAGGTAGCGTTACTCTGAAAACAGAAAGTTTATTCGAAAATACATTTTTGCAAAAAATACGATTTACAATTCACGATACGGGAATTGGTATGGACCAAGCTTATTTGCAACAAATTTTCACGAAGTTCTCGCAAGCTGAAAAAAGCACTTCAAGACGATTCGGAGGAACAGGTTTAGGCATGCCAATCACCAAAGAGCTCATTCAAATCATGGGTGGAAACATTGAAATTGAAAGCGAAAAAGATACTGGGACAACCGTTTACATTGACCTTACATTGCCGATTGGTGATATTAATCAATTGCAATCCGACAAACTAATTGCCGAGAAAAATGCACTCATAGGAACAAAAGTATTACTTGTTGAAGACAATGAGATGAATCGATTTGTAGCCCTTCAAAGCTTGCAATACTTTGGGTGCAGTACCCAAGAAGCAGAAAATGGATTAATTGCACTCGAAAAATTGAAACAACATAAATTTGATGTCATTTTAATGGATATTCAAATGCCAGAAATGGATGGAGTAATGACTACTCAAAATATTCGAGAAGTGCTTCATCTTGACGTTCCTATTATCGCAGTAACAGCGAACGCTTTTAAAGAAGACATTGATTTGTACTTAAGCATTGGCATGAACGACTACGTAACAAAGCCTTTTGATGAATACAAATTATTTCTCGCTATTGCAAAGGCCATAGACCAAGAAACAAGTCAAAAAAAATCGGCAGAAACAAGACTGGCAATCCCTGAAGACGATACGCGCCTTTACGATGTAAGCAAGCTACGAGAACTCAGTCACGGAAACGAGGAATTTGTTCAAAAAATGATTGGAATTTTCAAAGAAAATCTACCTGCTTCTTTGAAAGAAATGCAAATTGCCCTTGGGAAATCGGATTATCAGACTATCGCCAGTGTTGCTCACAAATTGAAACCGAGCATTGAAAACATGGGGATCCACAGATTAGACGGTGTTGCGAGAGAAATTGAAATGAACTGTAAAACAGAAAATATTAATAAAACAGAATTGGAGAAGAAAGTTGAATTTTTCCTATCCGAATTAGAAAAAGTTCTATACAAGCTCTAATTCGTTTATTTTCAGGTAAAAGACTGTATATTACCCACCTGCTGAAAACCTGATTTTTCTTGAAAAGCATTTTCATACATGGCATCATATCGAGTTAGAATTGTTTCCCAATTGTACTCCTTTTCTAGCATTAAACGAGCATTTTGCCCTCTTGTAGTCAAGTGCTCAGAAGTCATGGTGACGCTGTGCAACATTGCTTCATACAGGCTGTTTTCATTGTTATTTTCAATTGCCCACCCCGCTCTATTTCTCTGGATGACTCCACCGAAATTCGTCGTTTTAGATGCGATTATTGGCAAAGACACGGAGGCAGCTTCAAATATTTCCAATGGAAAAGTTTCAATCCTAGAAGGCTGAACAAAAACGTGCGACTTGCCAATCAACTCCATTTTTTCCATCTCTGAACTATGTTCTGAAAACGAAATTTCTTTCACCAAACCTTTTTCAACAGTTAATTGCAATAAATTTTCAAAATCAGTTCCGCTGCCAATCATCAACAATTCTACATCTTTGAATTGTTGATGTACCCTTTCAAAAGCATTTAGTAACAAATCTAACCCTTTGTTATATATTTCCATTTTACCATGATAGCAAAACGTAAAGGTTTCATGCTTTTTTTTCGCGACTGGAAATTCTTTTATATAATAACCATAATGAAGTGAAATAGCTTTCTCATTGTAACCAAGCTTTTCCAGTCCCAAAAGTTCAGCATTACTTATGCATTGTATCGTTGTTGAATATTTCAACAACTGATTTTCAAATAAATTAAAGTAAATTCTCTTCCACCATCCCGATCCTTTCAATGCTTCATCATTATAACCACCATATGAGGTAAGAATCGTTGGAATGTTCAATTTCTTTAACAGGAGAATTGCACTGTAAAATATTGGAACCCACGAACCATGAATGTGCACTACAACCTCGCCTTTCTTCGATTGCATTGCTGCCTTAAATTTAGAATCGAGTCGAAAGGAATTGGCACAAAATTTAAAAGTTTGCAACTTAAATGGTCGGTATACCTCGTCTTTGGAAAGATTGGAACTAAAACCCCAAACCGAAACTTTTTTGCCAGCGAAAGTTTGATGAGTTGCCAATTCATAAACGACTTTACTTAAACCGTTTGTTTCATTTGGATTGGCTTTCCCAAGCACTAAATGTATAATTTCCATTTTATTTCTTATTTTTTTTCGTTCTTACTATTTTGAAATAGAAAGTGTTTGACTGCATACTTCAAATTCAAGCAAGTAAATCGCTAATTTTATTCTAGAAATTTTTAAAAAACAGACTGGAAATTCTCTTCGCGAGGGTTATTGGTTCGGGTGCGATTCTACTTTTAAAAATTTCAATTCGATTCAAAACATCCGTTATCTTACTCAAATCGTTTTCCCCCTTTTTTATGCAATCAAATGCTCCGTATTTCAAACTATTCAGTGCGAATGAAAAGTCATCTCGATTGCAAAGTGTTACAATAAAAATGTTTGGGTTAAAAAGTTTTATTCTTTTTAGAATTTCAAAACCACTTTCAACGACCATGTCATAATTCAAGAAGAAAACAGCAGGACTTTGCTCCAAGGCCGAAATGGCCTGATTCTGGTCCGTAAATATTGAAATATTTTGGTAACTTAGGTTCGAAAAATGAAGCCGATACTTTTCAGCCATTGATTTTTCGTTCTCGACGAGAAAGATTTTTTCTGAGTGCAAACTAAATAATTATAAAAATTCAAACCGTTACAAACAAAAAGCCAACCAAAAATACAGGCTACTGTTTTTCAATTGGTTAAAATTTAAAAAACATTAATTTATTCCAAATAATGGACAAAATTCCAATTTATGGACGCTATTAAGGATTGACTTTGGATCTCTTAGAGAACTAGATGTCCTTCCAAAAATTGGATTTTTGCACTCGTTTAAAAAGAACTTTTCTTCTTGAAAAATCAAATCGTTTGCTCTTTTTTATTTCTGTAACTTTGCACTCAATTAATATAATAATTTCCACGTGAAAAATTTCGAGCAACTAGGTATTCACCCTAATTATATAAAAGGGTTGACTGAACTTAATATTTTGGTACCAACAGAAATTCAAAGTAAAGTTATTCCCATTTTACTGGAAACGAATCGCGACTTAGTGGGGCAAGCGCAAACCGGAACGGGCAAAACAGCTGCCTATGGTTTGCCGTTGTTAGCAAAAATTGACCCTAACGTTAACGAGATTCAAGCCTTGATTCTTTGCCCTACGCGTGAACTTGGTCAACAGGTAGCCAAACAACTCTTCAAATTCACCAAGTATTCGACAAAAATATTTACAGAAGCCGTATATGGCGGAGAAAAAATCGATAAGCAGATTAGTTCATTGACTCGACCAACCCATATCGTTGTAGCTACACCCGGTCGCTTGATTGATTTGGTTCACAGAAAAGCCATTGACATTCGAAAAGTAAAAACGATTGTTTTGGATGAAGCGGATGAAATGTTGAGCATGGGCTTCAAAGCCGAATTGGATGAAATTTTAACGTCACTGCATGGTTTGGAAAATCGATGGTTGTTTTCAGCAACAATGCCTGCAGGAATTCAAGACATGGTGAAAAAACATCTTTCTGCCGACGCACACAACGTTAAAGTAAGCGGAAAGAATATCGTGAACAATCAAATTTCACACAGTTACCTAGTTTGTGAAGAAAACGAAAAGCTAAATGCCTTGTTGGCCTTGATTCAATCAGAATACAAAAAACAAGGATTGGTATTTTGCAAAACCAAAGCAGCTACGCAGAAATTGACCAAACAATTGCTCGCAAAAAATATTTCTGCTGATTGCATTCACGGAGATTTGGGGCAAAAAGAACGGGACAAAGCGATGCGTGCCTTTAAAAACGGAAGTGCGCAAATCTTGGTGGCAACCGACTTGGCTGCCAGAGGAATCGATGTTAGCGACTTGGCTTACGTGGCGCATTATCAATTGCCAGAAAGTGAAGAATATTACACACACCGAAGCGGACGAACGGCCCGTGCCGGAAAGGAAGGTTTATCTTTGGTATTGGTGACCCCAAATGATATCAAACAAATACGTTTTTACGAACGAAACTTGGGTATTACATTCAAACAAATACGGAAAATTGGTTAAGCAATATTGCTAGTTCACACTGATTTTTGAAATTGAAACAAATTGAGAATTTTCGTCTGTAAATTTCAGCCAGTAAATTCCTTTTTCGAGGTCAGACACTAACATTTTGTCCTCCTTGCTCGTTTTTACAAGCTGGCCGCTGATTGAAAACAATTGCTTCTCGCAACCTTGGCCAACCAAAAAAACGATCTCGTTGGAAACAGGATTTGGAAAAATATCTATTTTTCTGCTTTTTATGGATTCAATTCCCAGGCCACCATTTACTCCTTTCAACCTCATCAAGTTGGCTGTATTTCCAAAAGCAGATTCAGAGGTCAGATAGTAATCGTTCGCTGTAATCGAAACGATGGCTTCTATTTGAATCGAATTGGGAACAACAATATCATAACGTACACGATCCATTGCTGAAATTGCGACGTTGGGCTCCCACTCTACTTCCAGAATGAATGGAGAATTACCATATCCACACAAAGCCAAGCGATTCGAAAAAAAATTGAAATCCGCAGAAGTGATTAACCCTTGAACTGGTAAGCTATCTCTTTTTAGCGCCGAATAATCACCTGGCAGCTTGGGTAAAACATACATATTGGTTTTTTGATTAAGCCAATTTTTTGTAAAAAGATACAAGCTGTCACCAATTACCGAAAGAGCCTCACAGTCAAAGTTGGTAGCATACGCTTGAATGGAAAAATCCAATTGATCGGCATAGTTGAAACGAATCGTATCAGCGTAAACTGTGTCATTTAGCGTGTTCCAGTATTCATTTTGAGAAACTCTATAAATCCTCAAGTCAGTCCGATTCCCCTCATTGTTACCGAAATCACCGATGTATATAAAATTCGCATCAGCCGTTAAATCCTCCCAATCTTGATTACTGGCATTTCCAACGGTAATTTTACGCGTAATTAATCCTGATAGTGTGTCTAATTCATAGAGTGCTGGTTCATTTCCAGAATCGTTGTGTGTAATCACTTTGTTGTTCAACCAAAGCAAGCCTGAACTTTCACTCAATACCGGATCCAAAATTGTTATCTCTGAAACGAACTGAGCACTTCCAAAGCTAGCAAGGCAAACATGAACAATTAAAAAAAAGTATTTCATCCAGGATTTTTTCATAAATGTAAGAATTTTAAAAAAATGTGAAAATTCTCATTTTTTAATTTGAAATTCGTAAATTTGTTGAAAGGGATTTACTTACAAATATTCAACTCTATGGCGATTAAAATCACAGGAAGTGGATCCTATATTCCAACGGAAACCGTAACAAATTCAGATTTTTCAAAGCACGAATTCAAGAATGAAGACGGCACATCCTTTCCTCATTCGAATGAGATTGTTGCAAAGAAATTTCTAGAGATAACGGGTATTCAAGAAAGACGTTATGTGAATAACGGCTTAGAAACTTCGGACATCGCAACGATTGCAGCAAAAATTGCCATTGCGGATGCTGGAATGGATCCGGAAACCTTGGATTACATCATATTTGCCCATAATTTCGGTAATGTTACGCACAACAAAATGCAATCCGATATTCTACCGAGTTTAGCGACTCGCGTGAAACATGATTTAAAAATAAAAAACCCAAATTGTGTTGCTTATGACATCCTTTTTGGCTGTCCGGGCTGGGTAGAGGGCGTCATCCAAGCGCAAGCCTATATTCGTGCGGGAATGGCGAAAAAATGTTTGGTAATTGGTGCGGAAACCTTGTCACGCGTCGTGGATAAATACGATCGCGACAGCATGATTTATTCGGATGGAGCTGGCGCTACTATCATCGAAGAAGTAGAAGGAACCGGTGGGATTTTATCGCACAAAACGGCCACGTATGCTTATGATGAGGCCTATTATTTGCATTTTGGCCCTTCTTTTAACAAAGAGATCAATCAGGACGATCGCTACATCAAAATGGAAGGTCGAAAGATTTATGAATTTGCGCTAAACAAGGTGCCAAACGCCATGAAAGAGTGCTTGGATTTGAGTGGCATTTCAATTGAAAAAATCAACAAGGTTCTTATCCACCAAGCGAATGAAAAAATGGACGAAGCCATCATCAAACGGTTCTTCAAGTTGTTTGAAGCTGAAACGCCGGAAGGTATCATGCCGATGAGCATTCACAAATTGGGTAATTCCAGTGTTGCAACCGTACCAACTTTGTATGATTTACTTTTAAAAGGAAAAATTGAAAATCAATCCATCCAAAAAGGCGACATATTACTATTCGCCTCGGTTGGTTCTGGCATGAATATCAATGCGATTGTTTACGAAATGTAATCCATTTCCGACAGTCTATTGCATCACATATTCATAAATGGAAGTTGAGGTGATTTTGCCTTTTTTGTCAAGTGATTCCTTTCGTGTAATCAATCCTTTTTCGTTTATTTCATAATTTGTCGTACGGCTAATTCTTTGATTCGTGTAATACACTTCTTTCACTTTGGTTTCGCCTTTGTATTCAAAAAACTGGCCAAACTTTCGCTTCCCCTTTTTGTTAAAAGACTCATAACTAGTTTGCTTTTTGTAACTTCCCAAATAGGTAGATTTCGATAGTAATCGGTCATTTTTATCGTATCTCGCATACTCAACAATGGTAGTATCCAACAGGTTGTATTTGGATACCGTTTTTCGAATACGTCCTTTTTCATCGAATCCTTGCTCCACTTTGGTTAAAAATTTTCCATCGCTTTCATCCCATCGACAAACCTGCGTTTCATCTTTCTTTTTGATCAATTGTTCGCCTTCCTTTTTACAATCATAGGACCAAGTTTTAATCACTTTTCCTTTGGCATTTTTTAGAACAGTTTTGGATTTGTCACAGGCTGAATAATAAGAATACTCCCAAGATCGTTTTAATTTTTCGCCATTCTTGACAAACCGTTGTGACGAAACAGGACAATTTCCTTCCGCAAATGTCCAAGTGTTTTTTTGGCTAATTTGCCCTTTCTTATCTTTCATAATACTTTCTATTAAGCGATTTTCCTTATCGAAAGTATTTATTTTTTCATGTTGTAATTTATTGTCTCTTGTATACGAATAAAACTTTGTGCTTCCATTTTCGTTGTAGGCAGCTTTTGTTTGAGACGGATGTTTACCTTGGTAAGTACGCTCAATCACCCGACCTTTTTCATCGAATTTACTTTCAGATGAATAGGCTGATTTCTTCTTTTTTGTGTTCACCTTAACCGACTTAACAATGCCTTCCAAATCTTTTGGCACCTCTATATCACGCAAAGTAAACATAGACATATCAAAATTGTAATTGTACTCTTGGTCTTGAGCGGCGGCGCTTAGCGAAAACATAAAAACGAATGAGTAGATGATTTTTTTCATGTGGTATTTTTTAGATTTACTAAGATATAAGTAAAAACCTCCTTTTCGTTACACTCTTTCTATTTTTCTGCATTTTTAATCGAATAAATATTTGCATATTTATTATATATTTGCTTAATTAATATATACATCGTTATGCAATGTCCAAGATGCTTAAACAAAAAGACTGTAAAAAGTGGAATTGTCAATGGAAAACAACGATTTAAATGCTCCGAATGCAGTTACAATTTCACTGTCAATAAGCTCGGAAAGCAAATTGACCCGTATTTCATCGTAAAGGCACTTCAATTGTATTTAGAGGGATTAAGTTACCGGGAAATCGAGCGAATCATCGGAGTGAACAATGTGACTATTGCGAATTGGGTAAAGCATTTTGGTGCCAAGAAACCTTTCAAATACAAACATAAACCCAATTACAAAATACTAAACAGCAATCAATTAGCCGAATTTTTCTCGGAAAAAACACCTACTTCGAACGAAGCTTTTCTAATTACGCCTATTGGCGATAAATTCATGTTAATCCAATGGAATCGCTTCCTTTTAGAAGAATAACTATATTTTAAATTATTTATATATATCAAATTGTTCTTTTCATTTTCTTTTTACGCTACTTTGACCCAAGTCTTTTGAGCTTTAAAACAAGAACTTAGATTCTTGATAATAAGAAAAAACGCGATTTTCTTACGCCTTAAAGTCAAAATGCTTTGCTAAAACTTTAAAACATTTAGAAAATGAAAAAAACAACTTTGTATTTATCCTTGCTTTTCGGGGTACTTGCAGGAAATTTAGCCATCGCACAATCGCCGGTTGATCATTCTTACAAGCCTCTTCAAGTAAAATTGAACGAAGACGGTAGCAAGTATATTCGCTTTATCGTTTGGAATCAAACACAATTATCCTCACAATTTCAAACCAACGGTAAATCTACTGACGATGGATTGCACTTTTCAATACGACGTGCTCGTTTGCTCACGTATGCGCAAGTGTCACCCCGATTCTTAGTACTTACCCATTTCGGTTTGAATAGTTTGGGAGCCTCAGGAATGACGGGTAATCCAAACACACAAACAGCCAACAATTCTTCTTTGATTTTCTTGCATGATGCTTACGGAGAATTTGCTGTAGTAGACAAGAAATTACACATCGGATCTGGATTGCATTATTGGAATGGCGTCAGCCGATTGACAAATCAAAGTACCTTGAACATGATGACCATGGACAATCCTGGTTCTGGTGTTGGTGATGCGCGGCTTTTCCCTTGGTCAACCATTACAACATCAGACCAGTTTGCCCGTCAACTGGGGATTTTTGCAAAAGGTACCTTAGGGAAATTCACCTATCGAGTTTCTGCCAACAATGCGAGAAGAAGTATGGCACCAACGTTGGATTCAACCGTAACATCTTTCCAAGTTGCAGGAGACGGGAAAGATTGGTTGTACACAGGTTACTTCAACTACAATTTCCTTGACGGTGAAAGTGATAAACTTCCCTATTTTGTAGGAACCTACATGGGTAAAAAGAAAGTATTGAACGTTGGTTTTGGTTTCAATACTCAACCCAACGCTCTGAGAGCCGGCTATGTTGATTCAACAGGAGCAACCGTTTACACCAAAAAAGAAGGCGTTACTTTCTTTGCTGCGGACGTATTTTACGATGCTCCAATCGGAACAAAAGGATACGCCATCAATGCATTGGGTGCTTATTACCAATCGCAATACGGAAGCAATAAAAACTTCGGTGGTGGCGGTTTAATTCCGGGATCCGGCTCCATCATTTACGGTCAATTGGGTTGCTATATGCCTGTAAAAACACAAGGAATTATGCCGTATGTGACCTATTCTCACCAAGATTTGTCCAACACCCCTAATACGAGTTATGAATTAGGCGTGGGTATGAATTGGTTTATCAATGGGCACAATGCTAAATTGACGGCTGAATTCAATACAGGTAAAAAAGGAATCGCAAATGCGGGAACCAATTCTCGTGCGACTTTACAAATGCACATCTTTTTATAAATAAAAAACAACAGTATCATGCCATCAAAAAATTTAAAAGATTACTGGAAAAAGAATCTCAAATATTTGACGATTCTTTTGACCATCTGGTTTGTGGTTTCCTATGTGTTTGGAATCCTTCTCGTAGAGCAATTGAACACGATTCGCTTGGGCGGATTTAAATTGGGCTTTTGGTTTGCCCAACAAGGCTCCATTTACGCCTTCATCATTTTAATTTTTGTCTACGTTCGTTTGATGAACAAATTGGACAAAGAATACGATGTAAACGAATAATTCATTAACAAAAAATATCGAAGATCATGAGTATTTTAACTTGGACATATATTTTAGTAGGCGTCACATTTGCCTTGTACATTGGAATTGCAATTTGGGCAAGAGCTGGTTCTACTAAAGAATTTTACGTTGCGGGTGGACACGTTTCACCTTTAGCAAATGGTATGGCAACTGCAGCCGATTGGATGTCAGCAGCCTCTTTTATTTCCATGGCTGGTTTGATTTCTTTTTCAGGCTACGATGGTTCCGTTTTTCTAATGGGTTGGACCGGCGGTTACGTCCTACTAGCCTTACTCCTAGCACCTTATTTGCGGAAATTTGGCAAGTTTACAGTTCCCGATTTTATCGGTGACCGTTACTACTCCAACATTGCTCGAACGGTAGCCGTTATTTGCGCGTTATTCGTTTCATTTACCTATGTAGCGGGACAGATGAGAGGCGTTGGTGTTGTATTTTCACGTTTCCTTGAAGTGGAAGTCAACACGGGCGTTTACATCGGTATGGCCGTTGTATTCTTCTATGCCGTATTAGGGGGAATGAAAGGAATTACCTACACACAAGTAGCACAATTCTGTGTCTTGATTTTCGCTTTCATGGTTCCTGCCATTTTTATTTCTATTCAAATTACAGGAAATGCCATTCCGCAATTAGGATTTGGTGGTCAAGTCGAGGGCGGTGGCTATTTGTTGGACAAATTGGATGGCTTGGGTACTGAATTAGGTTTTGGTTCTTACACATCTGGTTCAAAAACGATGTTGGACGTATTTTGTATCACGGCTGCCTTAATGGTCGGTACGGCTGGTTTGCCACACGTAATTGTTCGTTTCTTTACCGTACCTAAAGTGAGTGATGCTCGTAAATCAGCTGGATACGCTTTGGTTTTTATCGCGATTCTTTATACAACAGCTCCTGCAGTTGCTGCTTTTGCTCGTTACAACTTGATCAACACCGTAAGTGAGAAAAATTATAGTGAAATGCCTGCTTGGTTTGGTAACTGGGAAAAAACAGGATTATTAGCATTCGAAGATAAAAATGCCGATGGAAAAATTCAATTCGTTGGCGATGCCGAAAAAAATGAATTAACGGTTGACAAAGACATTATTGTTTTGGCTAATCCCGAAATTGCCAACTTGCCGAATTGGGTGGTTGCCTTGGTTGGTGCCGGTGGTTTGGCCGCTGCATTGAGTACAGCCGCAGGATTGCTTTTGGTAATCTCATCCTCGATTTCGCATGATTTATTGAAAAAACAAATTATGCCAACTATTTCCGAAAAAGGTGAATTATTGGCTGCGCGATTGTCAGCAGCGGTGGCGGTAATCGTTGCGGGTTATTTTGGGATTAATCCTCCTGGATTCGTTGCCTCTGTCGTCGCACTCGCTTTTGGATTGGCAGCTGCCTCCTTCTTCCCAGCTATTATCATGGGAATTTTCTCTAAACGAATGAACAAAGAAGGTGCCGTTGCTGGTATGGTTACAGGTTTACTTATCACATTGTATTACATTGCTCGATTCAAATTACACTGGATTGGTGATGAAGCAGCGGATGGCCCAGATGCTCTTTGGTGGGGAATTTCACCGGAAGGTTTTGGTACTGTTGGAATGGTTGTGAATTTTGTAGTGTCAATCGTAGTTTCTCGATTCACCCCTCCATCTCCTCAAAATATTCAAGAATTGGTGGAAGACATTCGGATTCCAAAAGGAGCAGGAGAAGCTTCTATGCATTAATTAAATCGACAAAAAACGGTGTGTGCCTCCAAGGCATGCATCGTTTTTTTTCTAATTCATTATACCATGAAATTAAATAAATTTTACTCGTCAGTCTTCTTAATAATTTATATCTTGTTGTCTCTATTGTTCCGCTTTTGGTTGGAAACCAATTACCAAGTAGGCATCATTCCATCTTTGGTAATCGGATTGGCGTTCTTAGCTGTTCCTTACTTCATGTGGAAAAAAGAAGTGATCAAACTCTTTTAAGAATGTTGCTTAAAAAATGAACCAAAAACTCACCTTCGTTGCGGTTGTTTTCGCCTTGCTCTTTTCACTGCAAGCTATGCAAGCCATTGTCGGTGCTTTTGGACGGTTAACACTCGTCAATGCGTCATTTTATATTTTTCTCCTTTGGGCGATTTTGATTTTCGCCAATAAATGGATCCACAAAAAATGAATTTATCTGTGTGGTTTTTGGTTATAGTGGCCCTGATTTATCTCGGCTTACTTTCTATGGCCGCCAACTTCGCAGAAAAAAGATCCCTTCGTAAAAAAAGTCTGCTTCAAAAACCGTGGGTTTATAGTCTTTCGTTAGCCGTCTATTGCACGGCTTGGACTTTTTACGGCAGCGTTGGTCGAGCGGTAGAACAAGGAATCGACTTCCTTACCATCTACATTGGCCCACTGATCGGATGCGTTTTGCTCTGGTTCGTTCTACGAAAAATGATACGGATTTCCAATCTTCAGAAAATCAGCTCACTCGCGGATTTTTTATCCAACCGGTATGGAAAAAGCATTTCACTGGGTGTTTTGATTTCTGTTTTTTCCGTCATTGGAATTATCCCCTATATCTCCTTACAACTGAAGTCCATTAGTGAAAGTATTTTCATTCTTACGGATCAAGAAAATTTGCAATTGGGCTCATTTGGCATTGATACTGGATTTGTGATTGCTTTTGCCTTGTCTATTTTTACCATACTTTTTGGATTTCGAAAAATCGATTTAACCGAAAAACACGAAGGAATTGTTGCGGCCATTGCGTTGGAATCCATCATAAAACTGCTGTCCTTAATCGTTATTGCCATTTTTGCATTTTTCATCATCTCCGATAACGGTGGTTGGGAAACCAATCAAGAAATGATCCCTCAAAAACCCATCGATTCTTTTCATTGGGGTTCGATGGTTATTTTGTCTCTTTTTGCCTTCTTTTTATTGCCCCGTCAATTTCAAATGGCCATCACTGAAAATGTGGATGAGCAACACGTGAAAAAAGCTTCTTGGCAATTTCCGTTGTATTTGCTTTTAATCAATTTGTGTGTTATTCCGATTGCGATTGCAGGGAAAATCAGTTTGGGTGAAGGATTTAACCCTGATTATTTTGTGTTGAATCTGCCTTTGAACAATCAACAACCCGTCTTGGCGACTATTGCATTCTTTGGTGGTTTTGCGGCGGCTAGCGGAATGATCATTGTAAGTACCATCTCTTTGGCAACGATGCTCACCAACAACATTCTTTTGCCTTTTGTTTTCAAATTGAAGTTATTCAAAGAACCTCAGCGATTTATTTCTTATGTGGGTATCGTTCGGCGATCCTCTGTATTTGTCATCGCTATTTTGGCCTATTTGTATTATGAATTTGTTGCGTTCAATAACTCATTGGTTTCCATTGGACTCACTTCTTTTGCAGCAGTAGCACAATTTGCTCCTGCAACGATTGGGGCTCTTTTCTGGAAAAAAGGAAACAAAAAAGGAGCGATTTGGGGTATTGCCATAGGCGCAGCTATTTGGTTTTATACCTTAATTCTTCCGATGCTGATTCACAACGGTAGTTTCGGATTGAGTGCATTGTCTTTTTTAGAAGGTCATCATTTTTTCAATCCAGAAGAACTATTTGGCATTCACATGCCGAGTCAATTATCTGGAAGCGTGTTCTGGAGTTTATTTTTCAATACGCTGTTTTACATCGGTTTATCTATTTTTTCTTCACAAAGTTCGATGGAAATGAATCAAGCGGAATTGTTTGTGGATGTGTACGATTATTCCGGCAACATCGAAGAAAACTTGTATTGGCGAGGTGTGGCTCGAAACAAAGATTTATCGGATTTGATTCATTCATTTCTCGGTAAAAACAAGGCCATTCAAGCTTTGCGCATTTTTGAAAAACGTTACAGTCAGGGAGAATTAATTGACGAAGAAAAAGCAGACCGAAAATTTGTTGCCTACACAGAAAATGTATTGGCGGGTGTTGTCGGAACCTCATCGGCCAGAATCATGGTGAGTTCGGTTTCCCAGGAAGAAGAGATTCGCATGGATGATGTAATTTCCATCTTGAAAGAAAGCAAGGAAATTTTGGAACTGAACAAACAATTGCAAAAAACCTCATTTGATTTACAGAAGGTAACCCAAGATTTAACCACTGCCAACAGTCTCTTAGTGAAACAAGATGAACTGAAAAATGAGTTTTTGTACACCATCACCCATGAAATTAGAACACCCATTACCTCTATTCGTGCTTTTACGGAAATCTTGCAAGAAGAGGATGTAAATCCGGAAGATCGCAAACGTTTTAAAAAAATCATGGGACAAGAATTGGAGCGATTATCACGACTCATTTCCCAAGTTCTCGATCTAGAGAAATATGAATCAGGAAAATCAGAATTACAATTGGCCCCAACCAACATCAATCAATTATTGGAAGAAAGCATCATGGCTTGTGATGGCATTCTCAAAGAGAAAAATGTGCAAATTACCCGTCATTTGCAGGAAAGTTTAGACAATATAGAAGTGGATGCCGATAAAATCAAACAGGTATTCATCAATTTGATTTCGAATGCTGCCAAATATGGCAATCAAGAAAATCCCGAAATCGTCCTTACTTCTTATTTTATTGACGATACGATTCGAATCAACATCAAAGACAACGGAGAAGGCATATCCGCCGAAGAAGGTCAAAATATTTTTGACAAATTCTACCAAATTCAAAACAATTCATCCAAAAATGGTAACGGTCTAGGATTGGCGATTTGCCGTGAAATTATCCTGTTGCACAAAGGCCAAATTTGGCTCGATGACACCTATGAAAATGGTGCGAAATTCAGTATCTTACTACCAACTAATTATATCTCCAAATGAACAAAGTACTAATCGCCGAAGATGACGCAAACATTCTCATTTCACTTGATTATCTAATGCGCAAAAAGGGATACGAAGTATTCGTGGCGCAGGATGGTGAAGAGGCTTTAAAATTAGCCAATGAACACAGACCCGATGTGATTTTACTCGACATTATGATGCCGAAAATGAATGGATACCAAGTTTGCGAAGCCATAAAAAGTTCGAATGAAACGAGCCATGCAAAGGTTATTTTTCTTTCAGCCAAAAGCAAGGAAGAAGACATTCAAAAAGGATTAGAGGTTGGGGCAAGCGCTTATATCACGAAACCGTTTAGCACCACAGATATTGTGCAAAAAGTAAAAGAATTAATTCAAGAATAAAATGTCATACACAGCAATTTACTCAAAAAGCATTGAAAACCCGAATTTATTTTGGGAAGAAGAAGCGAAAAAATTACCTTGGTTTACCTTACCCAAAACCATTCTTCAGCACAAAGGGAATGACTGGAATTGGTTTGCTGATGGAGAAATGAATACTTGTTTCATGGCCTTAGATCATCATGTGAAAGAAGGTCGCGGAAATCAAAATGCCTTGATTTATGACAGTCCAGTTACCGAAACAGTGCAAAAATATACGTATGCTGAATTAACTGAAAAAACGAGCGCTCTAGCAGCTGAGCTTTCCGATTTAGGCATTCAAAAGGGTGATACCGTGGTCATTTATATGCCGATGATTCCCGAAGCCGTCATGGCCATGTTGGCGTGTGCACGAATCGGCGCCATTCATTCCGTTGTTTTCGGTGGATTTGCCCCACATGAATTGGCCTTACGTATCGACGATGCGAAACCAAAAGCCATCCTAACGGCCAATTTTGGAATTGAAATCAGTAAAAAAATTCATTATTTGAATTTGGTGCAGCAAGCTTTAAAAGAATCCAAGCATCCTGTTAGTCATGTTGTCGTGAAATACCGAGAAAATGACAAAACAGAAGACCTTGAAGGAGCTTTGGATATGGATACTTTCATTCACTCGAACAAACGAATCGATTGTGTTTCACTAAAAGCTACGGACCCGCTTTATATTTTGTATACCTCCGGAACAACCGGAAAACCAAAAGGAATTTTACGTGAAAACGGAGGACATGCCGTGGCATTAAAATTCAGCATGGATGTAATTTACGCCGCAAAACCAGGCGAAGTCTATTGGGCAGCGAGCGATATTGGTTGGGTTGTTGGTCACAGCTACATCGTTTACGCTCCTTTAATTCAGGGTTGTACGACCATTCTTTTCGAAGGAAAACCAGTTCGAACACCCGACGCAGGCGCTTTTTGGCGTGTGATTGAGGAACACAAAGTAAATACCTTGTTCACGGCTCCTACTGCTATTCGGGCAATCAAAAAAGAAGATCCAGAGGGTGAATTGCTGAAGAAAAATGATATTTCTACGTTAAAAAATCTTTTCTTGGCAGGCGAGCGTTGCGATCCCGCTACCTTGCATTGGGCTAGTGAGAAATTGAACGTACCCGTAGTCGATCATTGGTGGCAAACGGAAACAGGTTGGCCAATTGTTGCCAACCCAATGGGAATTGACCCAAAACCAATCAAAGCAGGCTCCTCTGGGATTCCTGTTTGTGGCTTCGACGTTCAAATTTTAAATGACGCGGGCGAAGAATTGGGCGCCAATCAAGAAGGATTCATTACCGTGAAATTACCCCTGCCTCCTGGATGTTTGTCAACGCTATGGGAAGACCGTGAGCGTTTTGAACGATCGTACTTACAGGATTTCAACGGTTATTACAAAAGTGGTGATGGTGGTTTTATCGATGAAGATGGCTATGTTTTTATCATGGGTAGAATCGATGACGTCATCAATGTGGCCGGCCATCGTTTGTCGACTGGCGAGATGGAGGAAGTGATTGCAGGACATCCTGCGATTGCGGAATGCGCTGTTTTTGGGGTGGATGATGATTTGAAAGGTCAAGTACCGAGTGGTTTGGTGGTTCTAAAAGACAACGTAGAAATTACCGCCGAACAATTGCAAATAGAATTGGTAGAAAAAATCCGCGAAACGATCGGACACATCGCCTGTTTGAAAGAAGTGCGAATTGTGAAACGTTTACCAAAAACGCGAAGCGGTAAAATCGTACGCAAGATTTTATCGGCCATGCATGATCACAAAGATTATTTAGTTCCCAGCACATTGGATGATGTATCCGTGCTAGGGGAAATAGAAGATGTTTATAGAAAAATTTAAATAAAAACACAAAATGAAACACATTGTATCAAATTTTCAAGAATACCAAGAGGCTTACAAAGCAAGTGTAGAAAATCCCGAACAATTTTGGGGAGATTTCGCAGAAAGCGATTTTACCTGGAGAAAAAAATGGGATTCAGTATTAACTGGAAACCTGAATGAAGCAAAAGTAAAATGGTTCGAAGGAGCCGAACTGAACATTACCGAAAATTGCATCGATCGTCATTTAGCGACAAAAGGTGAACAAACGGCTATTATTTTCGAACCGAATGACGTCAACGAAAAAGCGTTGCATATTTCGTACAATGAATTGGCGAAAAATGTAAACAAAACGGCCAATATGCTGAAAAGTATGGGCGCGAAAAAAGGCGATCGCATTTGTTTGTACATGCCGATGGTGCCTGAATTGGCGTATGCAGTTTTAGCTTGTGCCCGAATTGGCGCGGTTCATTCGGTCGTTTTTGCCGGATTTAGCTCCAAAAGTTTGAGCGACAGAATCAACGATGCGACGTGTAATATATTATTGACTGCCGACGCTGGATACCGAGGGAACAAAGTCACGGAGTTAAAATCCATTGCAGATGAAGCATTGGTTTCTTGCCCAACGATCGAAAATGTAGTGGTTTTGAATAGAACCAACACCCCATGTGAAATGGTGGAAGGTAGAGATCATTGGTGGCACGATGTTTTCCCACAAGCCAATGATGTTTGTGCGGCGGAAACAATGAGCGCACAAGATCTATTGTTCATTTTGTATACATCTGGAAGCACAGGGAAACCAAAAGGAATGGTGCACACGACGGGCGGATACATGGTGTATACCAATTATAGCTTCCGAAATGTTTTCCAATACAAAGAAGGAGAAATCTATTGGTGTACGGCGGATATCGGTTGGATTACAGGACACAGTTACATTTTGTACGGGCCATTGAGCGCTGGAGCAACCACTGTGATGTTTGAAGGAATTCCAAATTATCCAGACGCCGGCCGATTCTGGGAAGTCGTGGAAAAACACAAAGTAAATATTTTCTATACGGCACCAACAGCGATTCGTTCTTTGGAAAAAGCGGATATCGATTTTGTCAATCGACACGATTTGAGTTCTTTGCGTGTATTAGGAACGGTTGGAGAACCCATCAATCACGAAGCGTGGGATTGGTACAACGATTATGTTGGTAAAAAGAACTGTCCGATAGTGGATACCTGGTGGCAAACCGAAACAGGAGGAATTATGATTTCGCCATTAGCGGGAATTACAGAAGCGATTCCAACCTTCGCAACCTTGCCTTTACCCGGGATTCAACCTTGTTTGGTCGACGAAAAAGGCAATGAAATTACGGACATGGAAGCGGAAGGTCGTTTGTGCGTGAAATTTCCTTGGCCGAGCATGGCAAGAACCATTTATGGGGATAACCAACGCTACATCGATACGTATTTTAGCGCCTTCAAAGGCATGTATTTTACCGGAGATGGTGCCAAAAGAGACGAAAAAGGAAATTACCGAATTACCGGCCGTGTGGACGATGTCGTTATCGTTAGTGGACACAATTTAGGAACGGCGGAAATTGAAAATGCCATCGATGAGCATCCAATGATTACTGAGGCTGCGGTTGTTGGTTACCCACACGATCTGAAAGGAAATAGCATCTATGCTTTCGTTACTTTGAAAAATGTGGAATTGGTGCACGATACGGAAACCTTGAATGTTTTGCGTAAAGAAATCTTGGACTTGGTTTCCAAAATTATCGGACCTATTGCAAAACCAGAAAAAATTCAATTCACGACGGGCTTACCAAAAACACGAAGCGGTAAAATCATGCGTCGTATCCTTCGGAAAATTGCCTCAGAAGAATTGGATTCCTTGGGCGATATTTCCACTTTGTTGAATCCAGAATGTGTGGAAGAGATTATTGAAAATAGATTGTAAAAATAAGTTGCAAGTTGCGAGTTCTTTGCTTCGCAAATTCAAAGTTACAAGTTCTGTGTGGCGGATTCCTCTGGGAAAAGCTGCACAAAACTTGCAACTTAAAGAACGCTTCGTAGAAGCCGTTCAACCCCTATTTTAAATACAAAAAACAGGAGGAATCAACCACACAGAACTTGCAACTCGAAGAACGCTTCGAAGAAGCCGTTCAACTTGCAACTTGCAACTTTTTTCCCGACATTTGTACCGAAAAAAAACACTTTCCAATTAAGAATTTATCGTGAAGACAATTTTCGCATACATCCTTACTCTAGCGTTTGTTCTGAATGCAGGCGGAAAGATTTTTATTTACCTCGACTTTTTGATCAACCAAGAGTACATTGCCAAAAATTTGTGCGAAAACAAGGACAAACCCGTTTTGAAATGTAACGGAAAATGTCATCTCGCAAAAGAATTGGCAAAAGAAGAGAAAAAGGAGAAAAAAGAAACCAAACAAAAATTTGAAGACACCATCAATTACTATTTCTGCTCTTTGGATGACGTGATAGAATTGAATACGGTTTATTTCGAAAAAAGAGAACACACCCATGCAACTATTCAAGCCAAATTGGTAGGGTACGTTGCCAAAGTTTTTCATCCGCCGACTTTTTCACACGATCATTTCGTAGCGTAATTTTTAAAAATTCCGCTCGATAAAAACTGTTTTTTCTGAAACAGTTGTAGATGCTGTCTGCAAAGACAGCAGTCGTTCATGTATTAAAATTAAAATGAAACAAACAATAATTGGAATTCTCCTTTTGCTAGGAGGAACCACCCATGCATTGGCTTGTGACATTTGCGGATGTGCTACAAGTGCGTTCACCGTGGGTATGTTGCCTACTTCCAAGTATCATCTTGTGGGTATGCGCACAACCTTTCGCTGGTTTGAAAGTCAACCTGCTCCAGATGGACACGGTTTTAGAGGGATTTCAAAGCAATTTTTCACTTCTACCGATTTGATGGGTAGATTTAGATTAGGGCGACGGTGGCAAGTTCAAGCTTTTATTCCGTTTGTGCACAACCAAAAAATGGACAGTGTGAATACCAGCATCCAAGGTGTTGGCGATGCGGTGTTCATGGGGAATTTTGTATTTGTTGACAACATGGATTCCATTCAACGAAAACTCCGACATGCAGGAACGATTGGTCTAGGCGTAAAAGCGCCGACGGGTCAATTTTTCAAACTCGGTTTCGATGAAGTGAATATGTTGCCAGGAACAGGTTCAACTGATTTCATGGCCAATGTAAATTATGCGATTCAGTATAAACAAATTGGGTTGCAAAATGAAACGGGCTTCACCTATAAAACGGAAAACAAGTACAAATACCGATTTGGAAATGCGTTAAATGTATCGCAGCTAATCTATTACCGAATGAAAATTTCAGAGAATATTAGCCTAGTTCCTCAATTGGGTGTAAATTTCACGCACAATTGGAAAGATCGAAAAAATGGGCTGTATTCTGAAGATTCGTTCAACGGTGGAAACATTCTAAACGTTCAAGCAAATTGGTTTATCGCTTACAAAAACTGGAATATCAGCGGACAAGTGTTCGTCCCGATCCAGCAAAAGTTAAATGAAAACTTGGTGAAACAAAAAGCAATGATTCGATTCGGTATTAATTATTTTATAAAAAGTAAAAAATGAAGTGGATATATTATGTTGGACTGGTCGTGTTGACAATCAGCGCTTGTAAAAAGAAAGAAGACAAAGGAGCTTCAAAGGTTCAAATTACCTATACTTTGCCTGTTTTGGGCGATACAGTTCAGTCCTACAATCAAGTGCACGCCGAAGGAACAATTTCTGGAGATGGCACCATGAAAGGATACAACGTATTTATTCTCAATACAGCGACAGGCGTTGAACTCTTTTCTAACAAATACGATATAGAAGCGAGTGCTTACAACTTTCATGAGCATTGGGTCAACAATTTGAGCGATACAACGCAAGTGACCGTGCGAGTAGAAGCCATAAAAGACGTAGATGGAAACAAATTCACCAAAGAAATGAAAGTGATTTGTCTTCCTTAAAATTAATTTCAAAAAATAAGTAAAATGAAAAAAATATTATTTCTTGCGCTGGCCGCAAGCACCCTATTATTAAATTCTTGTAAAAAAGAAGGATGTACCGATTCTTCGGCAAACAATTACAGTGAAAAAGCGAAAAAAGACGATGGAACTTGTACGTATGATGTTGTGGAGGAAACTGGAAAAGTAACCCTTATGTTGGAACATACCTGGGCGACTTCAGGAATAAATTTTGAATTAGGTACCGAGTATATTCATCCGACAACCAATGATGCGTTGACATTCACCACCTTGAAATATTACATTTCAAATTTGAAATTGAAAAAAGACGATGGAACTTGGTGGACACAACCAAACAGCTATTTTTTGGTCAATTTAGAAACACCAGCAAGCACCATGATTGATGTAACAGGTATCCCAAGTGGAAACTACACAGAAGTTTCGTATGTATTAGGCGTTGACAGTACCAGAAACGTTAGCGGGGCACAAGATGGAGCACTTTCCACTACGAACGCTATGTTCTGGAGCTGGAATTCAGGTTACATCATGGTGAAAGCAGAAGGTACAAGTCCACAATCCTCTACTGGTTCGTTTGCCTACCATTTGGGTGGTTTTTCAGGAACAAACAACATTGTAACCAGTCGTTCTGATTCCTTTGGAACCGAAAAACTGATCGTTTCAACCACCAGTGCAGGAATGATTCATTTCTCGGTTGATCCATCCGCTTTGTTCAACAATTTTGGATCAGTTAGCACGAATAGTAATGTACAGATGCCGGGCATGATGGCTAAAACATTGGCTACGGGATATTATTCAGGATTTGCATTTGAACATATTCACAATTAATTAAAAAAAGAGAGTCGGCTTTGGCTGGCTCTCTCGCTTAAGAAGATGAAATATTTTTTATCACTCATTATTATTGTTCTGTTGGTTTTTCTTTCTTGCAAGAAAAAGGAAATTACAATTGATAAAACTGAAACTATATCATTTTATCAACCGAGTGATTTTCCAGAACCCGCTTACCCGTTGAGTCAGAATCCAATCACACTGGAGAAATTCAAATTGGGTAGAGAATTGTTTTATAGCACTTTACTTTCTTCGGACAATTCCATTTCATGTGCCTCGTGTCATGCACAAACCCATGCTTTTGCTGATCACAACATTCCATTTAGCAAAGGTGTCGGAGGACTTTACGGTGTTCGCAACGCGCCCGTTATTTTCAATATGGCTTGGCAACCGTATTTCATGTGGGATGGTGGAGTGAACCATTTGGAGATTTTCTCTTTTGCTCCGATTACCAATCCGCTGGAAATGAACGAAACCATGGCGAATGTGGTAAACAAATTCAACGCATCCGACTATTGGAAAGATCGTTTCAAAACCGCTTTTGGGAGCACAGAGGTAACCGATAAGAAACTGTTTCTCGCGCTGACGCAATACATGCTGATGATCGTCTCGGACAAATCGAAATACGACCAAGTAAAGCGAGGCCAAGCTTCTTTTACAGCTGAGGAACAAGCTGGCTATGATTTGTTTAGTCAAAAATGTGCTTCTTGTCACACCGAACCCATGTTCACCAATTACTCGTTTAAAAACAATGGCTTGGATTCGGTTTCTGCAGATTTGGGGCGAGGAAAAATCACCCAGCTCGAAAGCGACAACGGCAAATTCAAGGTGCCCACGTTACGGAATATTTTGATTACGTATCCATACATGCACGATGGTCGCTTTTTTACCATCAATCAAGTTTTAGATCATTATGATAGCGGTGTGAAAGCGCATCCGAATTTGGATCCTTCGCTGCAAAATGGAATTCCATTATCCGCGCAAGATAAAACGAATTTGAAGCGTTTTTTCGAAACGCTTACCGATTATGAATTGATGGGCAACAAGTTGATTGCTGAACCTTAAAATTGAACATGCAACAAGAAAAAACGCGGAAAATCATTTTTCGCGTTTTTTATATTCCTACAAAGGAGAGAATCAATCCATTTTCAGTGGTTTGACATTTCATGCGTAGCCCAAAAGTCTGAAGGATATTTTCTTCGGTGAGCACGGCACTGGGCATGCCTTTTGCCATGATTTTTCCTTCATGTAAAAGAAGCAAATCATCCGCAAATTGGGCTGCGAAATTCAATTCATGTAACACGCCGATGGCCAATAAATTCTCATTTTGGACAATTCGCTTGATTTCTTTCAGAAACAAATATTGGAATTTGATGTCGAGAAAGGTCAAAGGTTCATCGAGTAGAATATATCGTTGACCCGCTTCTTTGTACCAGATTTGTGCAAAAACCCGAGCAAATTGAACCCGTTGTTTTTCACCACCACTCAAGCTCAAATAATTGCGGTCGGCAAAAGGAGTTACGCCAAACAATTCCATGGCTTCGGAGCACGCTTGGTGATCTTGCTTTTGTGGTTTTCCCGAAAAATGAGGATACCGGCCCATCATCACCACTTCTCGCACTTGCATGGGAAAGGCCAAATCAATGTTTTGCGAAAGTACCGCCCGAATTTTGGCTAATTCCTGTGCGGAAAATTGCAGCAGGTTTTTCTCATCGAAAAAAACAGATCCTTTTTGCGGTTGCAACTGTCGACTCAAGATTTTTATTAAAGTCGATTTTCCAGCACCGTTTGGACCAATGATCAGATTCAATTTGCCACTTTCAAACGAACAATCGATATCGTCCAGCAAGATTTTTTTGCCAATTTTAAATTGAATATGTTCACACCGTATCATATCAAAACTGGAAATTTTTGTGGCGCAACAACATAATGAAAATTGGAACGCCGACCACCGCACTCACAATTCCGATGGGCAATTCAGCTGGTTTCAGGAACAAGCGCGCAGCCAAATCCGCTAAATTCAGGATAATTCCACCGAGAATGGCGCTGTTGAGCAACAATTTCCGATTGTCGGAACCCAAGAATACGCGCAAAAGATGCGGCACGATCAAACCAATGAATGCGATAACGCCCACATATGCCGTGGCAACAGCGACCAAAATCACATTGATCAACAAAATTTTGAATTTCAACTGTTGGATATGAATACCCAAAAAGGCGGCTTCATTTTCCCCCATCATCAAAGCATTCAATTCTTTTGCATAGCGCATTGCAACGAGCAGGCAAATCGTTGTTGAAGTGCCGACTACCCAAACCGCTGGCCAATTGGCACCGGCCATCGTGCCTAAATTCCAAAATGTAATGGAACGCGCTTGCGGATCACGGGCGATGTACGACAAAAATCCAACACCACTCATAAATAGTGCGTTGACAGCGATTCCCGTCAACAACAAACGCTGGATGGAACTCGCGCCTGTTTCATTGGAACGCGACAAAATCAGCACCAAAAAAGTAGAAATAACGGCACCAATGCAAGCGAAAGAAGGTAAAATCCAATTCCCCAAATCCCATTGAAATTGAGCGCCTAAGACAAAACAAATGGCGGCGCCAAAAGCGGCGCCACTCGAAGTACCGATTAATCCAGGTTCGACAATTGGATTTCGGAAAAGTGCTTGCATCAAACTTCCTCCCAAAGCCAAACTTGCTCCCACAAAAATGCAAAGCAAGGCTCTTGGCAAGCGAATTTCCAAAAATATTCTCTCGTTCAAACTCGCTGCCTCGGTCGAAGAAAAAAGATGTGAAAACCCTGAACCAATTTCACCCAAAGTCAAATCCACAGCGCCGTAGCGAATGGAAAACAAGGTGCTGATGACCAAAAGAATGATCAACAACAGCAAGGTGAAATAAGCCGACTTTTTCAAGGATAGAGTATTTTTTGCAATTTCAATACGTTTTCTCCTGTTCGCGGTCCGTAGTATATAATATCGTGTTCTTCAAAACGATAAATGCGATTGTTTTGCGCTGCTTTACTCGTTCCTAAACCCGGTAATTCTTTGATTTTTTCGAGCGAACCCAATCGGTCGTAGCCTACATCCGTCAAAATAATGACATCTGGATCGGCTGCGGCAATCACTTCTGGCGACAATTGTTTCATGCGCTTTTCTCTTTCCACAGCAATCACTCCACCGGCCATTTCGATCATTTTAGCCGCCGTATTTTTCTTCGTAATCGCTAAAAATACATTGGAGGCTTGTCCAAAATGAATGATCAATACTTTAACGGGCTGATCTGTTTTCGAGCGATTGGCCAATGCTTTTTCCATGTCAGAATCGAGCTTTTCACACAATTCATCTGCTCGTTTTTCTTTTTGAAAGTATTTCCCCATTTCACGAATCAATAGTTTGGCGCTGTCGATCGTTCCGGCTTTGTTTTCGAAAACTTTCATTGGAATTTTTAATTTCTCCAATTGAGCTATCACAGTGGGTGGACCGATATTGTCGTCTTGTAAAATCAAGGTTGGGTTTTGCGCTAAAATCCCTTCGATCGTCAATGCTCGGTGATAACCAACCGTGGGTAATTTCTTAATTTCATTTGGGTACGTACTACTCAAGTCAACCGCTACCAAGTTCTGTTGAGCGCCCAAAGCATAGATGATTTCGCTGTATTGCTTTGAAATACATACGATTCGTTCTTGGGTATTTTCTTTTTTATCCTCGTTGCCAAAGCGACCACACGACAAAAGCGAAACAAAAAGAACGAAGGCTAAAATTCCTTTTTTCATAATCATTCAAAAAATAAAGGCGAAACCGTTTTCAGGTTTCGCCTCAAGTGCTATTTAGAAGTTGTATTTCAAATTCACACCACCGAAGAAATTGATTTCATTCGGAGCTGGAATGTAAGCATCTGGCAATTGGTTCAAGAAAACCATGTAGTAATATTGCGTGCTAGTGATGTTGTTCGCTGCTGCGTAAATATCAAAAGTGAATTTAGAAATCGTTCTTTTGTAACCAATTTTCGCATTCAACAGCATGTATTCTTTCGTTTCATTCAAGTTGTCAGATGTGTAATACATCGCGCCACGGTAATTGAACGTTGCGTTGGCGTACAAACCGAATTTTGTCTCTGCATCAATTCCCAAATTGAAAACTATTTTCGGAACACCCGCAACGATATTACCACTGTAATCATTTACAACTGTGCTGTCTTTGTTGGTCATGTCTTTACCAATCGTTTCGTAACGGTAATCTTTGTATTTGAAATCAGAGTAAGTCAAATTGGCAAATGGACGAACAGAAGTAAACAATCCACCAGCTTTTGAAATCGCTTCGTATTTCACCAAAACCTCAATACCTTGGTTGTTCAAACTTCCACCGTTTGCGATATAAGAATACAATGTCGCTGTGTTTGCTGGATTTTGAACCGTAACAGCCGTCATTTTATTTTGGAACTGTGCATTGAAATAAGCGACTGTATAGAACAATTTGTTTTTCAAAACACTTCCTTTTGTTCCTACCTCGAATTGAACTCCTTTTTCTGGTTTCAAACCTGTGTTCAATTCACCCGTTGTTGGAATAAAGAAATAAGAACTCACCGGCGCTTTGTAGCCAGTCGAATACGTTCCGTACACCGACATCATTTTGTTGATTCGCTTGTTGATGGAGAAACTTGGCGAAAGCATGTCTTTGTAATTCGCTTTGTAACCTTTTGGTGTTGTTTTGTTTGGGTGCAAACCTGTTGTCCCCCACAAACGATCTTCCAACGAGATGTTCATTACACTGTAGCCAACACCTGCCGTTACGCTGATATCAGCTGGTAAATTCAAGGTCCATTGCGTGAAAGCAGAACCCGTTGAATTGGTCGTTGCCTGCAAACTTCTCACCGACGTGATGACATTGTATCCGCTCAAATCCGTACTATCTGCTCCCATTTTGTAACCCGTTGTCAAAGCATTCATTTTTTGGTATTCGATACCGTTTGCACTGGTCAAACTAATTTTGTTTGTCAATTTCAAATTCAAATCCAAAACCGAACGCAAACCATAATTTAGGCTGTTTTTGTCGGTCCAACCGCCTGCTGAACTGTTGTCAAATGCCTGAGAGCTGCCAAAGAAAGATGTCGTATTGGACACTTTGTTGTTGAATTTGTACACATTGCTCACGCCAGCACGTAACGTTTTGATGGCAGAATGCGCATTGTTTTTTACATAAGCCGGATTTCCTGAATAATCCAACGAATCGTACTGTTGAATGGTCAACTCACCATTTCTTTGGTCGTAACTATCCGAATAGCCCAAGTAAGTCGAAATCGTTTGTTTTTCGCTCACATTGTATTCGCCCATCACGTTCACAAAATCTTTGTGAGCTGCCGTATGTGGCATATACCCGTTGAATTTTTGTTTGCCGTAGTTCATCATCAACGACGATTTTTTTCCGCCGATTTCCAGACTTGTGGTAGAGCGCATTAAACCATAACTCCCGAATGTAGTATTTTGGTTGATCGAACTCGTGTTCGGCGCTGCTTTGCGTGTTTGCATGTTTACAACCCCTGCAATGGCTAAACCGTAAAGTGTTCCAGATGGACCTTTGCTGATTTCCACGTTGTTGATGGAACCAAAATCGATGTCATCCATCACGGTAATTCCTTCTGCATCCGTGATAAGAATTCCATTCAAATACACTTTTGTTCCTTGACCGTCGAAGTTGCTGTTTACACCATTCGTGCCTCGCAATCCATTTCCGTACCCGCGAATGTTGAAGTTTTGTCCAGAAGAATTCGCTCTGCTTTGCATGTAAACTCCTGGCACATTTGTGTTGATGGCATCGTTTAAGTACAACCCGGTACCGCGTTTGATTTCCAAATCGCTCATTTTCACAATGGAAAGCGGTTGCACCAACATGGATTTTTCCGGGTTGGAAGTTTCTGTGATATCGATAGCATCCAAATTTTGCGACAACGAAACCATTCCAACATTCAGAACGGTGGCGCAATTGGACAATCGTACCGACAAATCTTTGTAGCCTTCCATTTTGAAAACCAGTGTTTTTCCAACCAAACATTCGATCGTAAACTGACCTATTGCATCGGTGGTCGTTAAGGTATTTCCATCCATGGTGACTTTTGCATTCGCCATGGGAAGATTCGTAAAAGAATCAAAAACAACTCCCGCCATTTTTGTTTGGCCAAAAAAGCCGCAACTCAAGCCTAAGCTTAAAAAAAGTAGTATAAATTTTTTCATTTTAAATTGTATAAAGTTATGTACGAAGGAATCCTTCCTCCATCCTGTATGCTGATAGTGCTATCAAGCATAAAAAACAATTGAATAATTTGGCTCATCTGTGGCTAAACACCATAGAAATGAGCACATTGCTTTGGTTTCGAAATCCTTGGAAATCGAGTAAAATAAAGCTGAAAATGAAAAAATTAGATTTGGGGAGGACGTGGAATCAAATCCGAAAAGCGGTTGGCAATCGCCTCCTGGTAATTCGGGAATAGACTTTTTTCGGATGGATCTTCTATCGACAGAAACCATTCAAAATCGACGCAAAATAGTTGAATTTGAACCGTTTTACTGCTGTTGGTTTTCTTTTTGGAAGAATGGGAATTGCTTTGGAGTTCTTTTTGAACATAATCGTCTAACTGAGCAAAAAGCACGGCTTCTTCCGTATCGTTGATGCAATGAAAAACGGTGGAATCACCTTTTACTTCAGCACGAACGACATCATACATCCGATCGCCGAGAATGAATTCTTTCCCTTCTTTCACCCACTCCACATCGGTAGCAGGCGAACGAAAAGTCAGTATATGCAACTCTTCGTCCGGAATCGAATTTTTGATTCGACGCTTGATGTCTTTACGAATTGCCTGTTGCTTGATCTTGAAAACAGGGAAAATTCCTACTGACAATATCAGCAAAGCACCTATCAACAATCCAACAAAACTTTTCTTGAACATCAAGGCAAATGTATCGAATTAATCAGAATACTCGATTTCTTTTTAATCAATAATACAAACAGTACAATCTTTTGGATTATGCGTCGCGTCGTCTTGGCGCACGATTTCCACCAGCCGAGTTTCCACTGCCACTGCCTGAACCAGGTTTACGAGGACCACTATTTCCGTTGGAACGACTGGCTCCTTGCGCTTGTGGTTTCTTCTTGGATTGAAATTGACTTCTGCTTCGATCTCTTGGCGGTTGGGCTTCTTTCTTTGGAATGGGTGCGCGTGGATCCAATTCAAACGGATTGTCCGTCATCACTGGAATTTGTTGTGCAATCAATTTCTGAATGTCTTTCAAATAAGCTTTTTCTTCTTGGTCACAAAACGACAAAGCCGTTCCACTCGCTTGCGCACGACCTGTTCGTCCAATTCGGTGAACATACGTTTCTGATACATTTGGTAAGTCAAAATTGATGACCAACGGCATATCCGACACATCAATTCCACGTGCCGCAATATCAGTAGCGACCAACACATTCATTTTGCCTTCTTTAAAAGCAGACAATGCTTTTTGACGTTGAGGTTGCGATTTGTTTCCGTGAATGGCTGCTGCAGTAATGTTGTGTTTCACCAACGTTTTCACTACTTTGTCCGCTCCATGTTTCGTACGGGTGAAGACCAAGGTTGCTCCTTTGTTTTCCGTTTGAAGCAAATGAACCAATAATCTGGGTTTGTCGGCTTTCGAAACGAAATAAATACCTTGTTCCACTTTTTCAGCGGTCGCTTGTTCCGGTTGAATATCAACACGTTCGTATTCGCCCAAAATTTGAGTAGACAATTCAGCACTTGCTTTTGGCATCGTCGCGGAGAAAAACAACGATTGACGTTTTTTCGGCAACATCGCGATGATTTTCTTGATATCGTGAATGAATCCCATGTCGAGCATTTGATCCGCTTCATCCAATACGAAGTATTCAACATCGCGTAGGGAAACGAATTTTTGTTGAATTAAATCCAACAATCGTCCTGGCGTAGCAATTAAAATGTCAACACCTTGACGCAAAGCCGCGGTTTGCGTTCCTTGTTTTACACCACCGAAAATTACCGTGTTGCGTAAATGTGTATTTTTTGAGTAGGCTTTGAAATTGTCAGCGATTTGTATCGCTAACTCTCTCGTAGGTGTAACGATCAATGCTTTCACACGTCGTTGTCCTTTTACTTCTGATTTATTTTGTTCCAACAATTGAATGATGGGAATAGCAAAAGAGGCAGTCTTTCCAGTACCCGTTTGCGCGCAACCGAGTAAGTCTTTTCCTTTCAACAATATAGGAATGGATTTTTCTTGAATAGGTGTTGGGTTGATATAGCCTTTTTCTTCTAAGGCTCGTAGGATGGGATCAATAATCCCGAGTTCTTTAAATGTCATTTGTATCTAATAAGTTGCAAAGGTACGGCTAATCTTTGGATTGGTCTATTTTAGTTGCAGAACAAAGGAAATGATACCAGGCAAGAATGACCTTAATTGACTACAAAACTGATTCTTACAAAAACGTAATCACCGATTTGGTCATGGTTTTCATGCCGGGAATTTCAAAATGAAGGTTGGTGGAATGCTGAAGCAACCAAGTGGAGTTCAAATCAAAAATGATTTCTTCTTTTTCGATGATAGAAACATCTTTGTAGGCAACTTTTTCCAATGAGGCATAGGATTTCTTCAATTGAGTGAGCAAGAATTCTTTGTCGTAATCCAAGTTCGTTTTTACAATCAATTTATCGTTTACCTCCACAGTTTCCATTTTCATTTCAGCTGGAAACAGGGTGTCACTTTTGCTCGAAGCGGTAATGTCATGTGTCAAAACTTTTTGTACAATAGACGAATTCATTGGAAAAGCCAAGTTATAGGCCGAAAACAAATTGGTTGTTTTACTCAATATTGCTTGCTGGATTTTCGGAATGATTTCCGCCCATTCTTTGCCAAATTCCATTTCAACAGCAAGAATTTCTTCCGCGGATTTGTGTTCTAGTTCACCCCACTCTTTGATTTTTTTCTTGGCATGATACTCTACTTTTTTAGCGATTTCTAATCCATTTTTAATTTCGAGTGCTGTGATCGTTTTTTGGTCGATTTGAATTTTAAATTCTGCCGCACCAAACTCGATTTCAGCTTCACTCAATACTGCCCGGAATTTATCTTGACTGGCACTTTTTGCGCCTTCTCGTTTTTCAACAATGTAAGTCCCCAAGAAGTCTTTGCTGATGTAACTCATCAGATACTGATCGCTTGTAGATAAGACTTTCATTTGAATGTCATACACATTTCGTGTATTCGACACCAAACTGTCATCGTAAATTACTTTTGTGGAAGTTTCGGTGTGGACTTTTCGATGGTCTCCAACTTTCCAGCGCGGAGAAACCTGAAATAACTCTTCCTCCTGCGAAAGACCAAAAAAGACCCAAAACAAACCGAGAAGCAGGAAACAATATTTCATAAGTATGTCAACATTTCATCCAAAGATAGAACATAGAAATACAGGTTTCGTGCCAAAAAGCAAGAGAGTTTACACAAGTGATTGTTGTTATTCCAATATCTCAAACGCTAGTGCGTTCACCTAGTTCAAATCTTTCGCAAGTGTTTACAGTGGATTTTGTAACTTTGTGAAGCAATTTATTTTACGACCAATAAAAAATGCAATACCTAGTTAACTCCTTAATTTTCATTCTTTTTTCTGCATTTTCGACCGCTCAAACTGAAGATAGTACCAATCTAAAGGTGGAGAAAGTAAGTATCAGCGGCTACTTGAGTTCCGGAATTACTGGAGAAGCTTTGATCGGTGCGAAAATAGTTGTACCTGCCTTGAAAGTTGGTGCGATTACGAATAATTATGGCTTTTATTCCCTTCAACTTCCCCAAGGAAAACATGTAATCGAATTTCGGTTTACGGGATTGGAAACAGCCATTCGTGATGTGGATTTGACTGAAAATTTGCAACTCGATGTGGAAATTGGGTCGAAAATGCAACAAATCAAGGAAGTACAAGTCAACGCGAAAAAAGGCCAAAATGTGGAATCCACCAAATTAGGACAAATCGAATTGGAGGTGGAAAAAATAAAAACACTTCCTGCCTTCATGGGCGAAGTAGATATCATCAAAATCATTCAATTGTTGCCCGGAGTGAGCAGCGCCACGGAAGGTGGACAAGGATTTTACGTACGCGGCGGTGGCCCCGATCAGAATTTAGTATTACTGGATGAAGCGGTGGTTTACAATGCGGCTCATTTGTTTGGTTTTTTCTCGGTATTCAATGTAGACGCCATCAAAGGGGTGAACCTCATCAAAGGTGGAATGCCGGCCAATTTTGGAGGAAGAATGTCGTCGGTTTTAGAAGTTCAGATGAATGAAGGGAACAACAAAGAATTCAAAGTCAAAGGAGGTTTGGGATTGATTTCCTCCCGCATCACGTTGGAAGGACCCATCGTTAAAAACAAAGGCTCCTTCATTGTTTCGGCCCGCAGAACGTACATCGATGCCATTATGAAATATGCTGTGCCAAAAAAATCAGCTTTTTATGGGTCGAGTTATTATTTCTATGATTTCAATTTCAAAGCGAATTACCGTTTAGGCCCCAAAGACAAAGTTTTTCTAAGTGGATATTACGGAAAAGACAAATTCATTTATGGCAACAAAAAAGATGCTTTTACCGTTCGAATGCCTTGGGGAAATGGTATTGCCGCGGCGCGATGGAACCACCTTTTCTCCAGTAAATTGTTCATGAACGTCACGTCAACTTTTACGGATTATTTGTTTGCTTTCAATTCCACGCAAGATGAATTTACATTTGAATTGGCATCTGGCGTGCGCGACATAGGCGGTAAAGTAGATTTTTCGTATTTCCCCAACTCGCGTCACAAAATAAAATGGGGAGCCGAGTACATTTACCACACGTTCACGCCAACCAGCGTTTCTGCCCAACAAGCCGATGTGACTTTTGACACGGGACTAGCCCAAAAATTATACAGTCACGAAACCGCTTTTTATCTGCTCGATGAATTTGACGTAAACGAAAAATTGAAAATAAATGCCGGTTTGCGTTACAGTATGTATCATTTCATGGGACCTTTTACGCGGTATGTGAAAGACGATATTTCCAACCCGGATTCGACAATTACGTATGACAAAGGCAAAGTCATTCAGTTTTATGACGGTTGGGAACCACGCCTTTCCATTCGTTGGTTGGTTGGCAAAAGTTCCTCCATCAAAGCAGGTTATTCCTACAATTATCAATACGTGCATTTAACGTCTTTGAGTGCCGTTTCTTTACCTACGGACATTTGGTTTCCCACAACAGATAAAGCCAAACCACAAGCGGGTTATCAAGTAAGCGCAGGATATTTCAAAAACTTTAAAGATGACAAATGGGAAACTTCCGTGGAAGTTTATTACAAAGGATTGAAAAACTTAATCGAATACAAAAATGGTGCTTTGCCCAGCGATAATGTGAACGACAATACCGATAACTTGTTGACATTTGGAACCGGTAGAAGCTTCGGAATTGAGTTTTTCGTCAAGCGAACCGTTGGTAAATTAACGGGCTGGATTGGGTACACCTTGGCCAAAACCGAACGGAAATTTGAAGCCATCAACGATGGCGATTATTTCCCAGCAAAATACGATCGACGCCACGATTTATCCGCCGTAGCAAGCTACAAATTGAGTGACCGTTGGACATTCGGAGCAGCCTTTATTTACGCAACGGGAAGCACCTTAACACTTCCTTCCAGTTATTACATTCACAACCAAGATGTTTTGTTCAACTACGGCGCAAGAAACTCAACACGCATGGCTCCCTATCATCGTTTGGATATTTCGGCCACTTGGTACGGTAAAACCACAAAAACGAAAACCAACGCCGATGGAATTGAAATCGTCGTAAAGAAAAAAGTCACCAGCAATTGGTCCTTTTCCATCTACAATGTCTATAACCGACGGAATCCTTTCTTTATGTTTGTGGACAATGATGGAAACTTGGCCAACGGAGATTTTAAAGTAACGGTAAAACAAGTGTCCCTCTTCCCTATTTTGCCAAGTGCCACCTGGAATTTTGAATTTTAAGCCATGAAAAAAGTCAGTTATCTTCTTCTTGTTTTTGCTTCTTTATTGGTTGCTTGCACCAAAGAAGTGCAAATTGATATTCCTGGCTACGAGGAACAATTGGTGATTGACGGTCGCATTGAACCCAATTCTCCACCTTTTGTGATTCTATCTTCTTCCAAAGACGTGTATGCACCGACCAATCTGCAAGCCTACCTCAATAGTTTTGTGACAGGTGCGAAAATCACCGTTTCCAATGGAATAAAAACAGTTGTATTGGACGAAATCTGTACGGATAATTTACCTCCTGGTTCTGAAAACATGGTCGCCCAATTGTTTGGCATTCCTGCGGCTGATTTGGTGGGTTTGCACATTTGTGCCTACTCTACTTTTGATACGGAAATTTGGGGTGAAATTGGGAAAACCTATACCTTGAAAGTAGAATACGATGGCAAAGAATACAACGCCTCCACTACTTTGAAAACCCCAATTGGATTGGATAAAACTTTCTGGAAACCGGAAGTAAAATACCCCGATTACGGTTTTGGTTGGGCCACGCTATCCGATCCCGCTGGCGATTACAATGCATATTTGATGGAAGTGAAACGCATCAACTTGGACAGCGAAGGACAAGAAAAAGACCCCATTTTTACCACTATTTTCAATCCGGCTTTCAACGATGATTTCGTGGACGGAACTACTTTTGATTTTGGGTTCGACAACCCAATGACTTATCGGGACGACAATGTACCAAGTCAGTACAAAGGGTATTATCATATTGGAGATACCGTCGTCACGCGATTGTCTTCTCTTGATGCAGCGGCATATGAATTTCTAGAGAAAAAATACATGCAAATCAATACGGCTGGAAATCCATTTGCAGTGCCTACGAATGTGCCGAGTAATTTCACTGGTGGAGCCTTGGGCGCTTGGATTGGCTATTCACCGGCATATGATACGTTGATTGTGAAACCCTGACGGAATCGACAATTGATAATTATCAATTCTAATAATACTTCCCGGTCACCAAATAATTCTTCACATAATCTTCCACGCCTTCTTCCAAAGTATGGAAACCTTTGTTGTAGCCTTCGCCTAGTAATTTAGACATATCGGCTTCTGTGAAATATTGGTATTTGTCGCGGATGTCTTCCGGTGTATCCACATAGGAAATATTCGCATCCTTGTCCAGCGCTTGGAATGTGTTTGTTGCCAAATCCAAGAATGTTCTCGCTTTTCCTGTTCCTAGGTTGTAAATGCCGTTTTGCGGTTCTTCGGTCATGAGGAATAGACAAACTTCTACCACGTCTTTTACGTAAATAAAATCACGCAGTTGTTCGCCGTCTTTGTAATTCGGGTTGTGTGAACGGAACAAACGCATCGAACCTTTCTCGTTGATTTGATGAAAGGTATGGAAAATCACACTGGCCATTCTGCCTTTGTGGTATTCGTTGGGACCGTACACATTGAAAAATTTCAAACCGGCCCAAAATGGTGGTTGTTTTTCTTGCGCCAATACCCATTTATCGAAATCATTCTTGGAATCGCCATATGGATTCAAAGGAATCAATTTCTCAATCGTTTCGTGATCGTCTTTGTAGCCAAATTCTCCCAAACCATACGTGGCACCAGAAGAAGCGTAGACCAAATTGATGTTGTGTTTAACGCATGCATTCCACATATCTTTGGAATACTCTACGTTCAATTCATCAAAAATCGCTTTGTCAAATTCTGTGGTATCGGTGCGGGCGCCAATGTGGAAAATGATATCAACTTTGCTACCGAACTCCTCCAACCATGGAAAAAATACCTTTCGTTCGATTTTAGCATCGAAGGTTTTTCCTTCCAAATTGTGGTCTTTTTCGTGCTTAGAAAAATCGTCAACCACGACAATATTTTCGTAACCTGCTTGATTCAAACGTGAAACCAAACAACTTCCAATAAATCCTGCCGCTCCCGTAACTACTATCATGGTGGTGTTTTTATTTTAAAATAAACCGTTGATTTCGGCGTCAATCGAATTGATGATTTTACCCAAATCTTCTTGGTCTTCTGGAAAACGATTGTTGTCGATATCAATGATCAACAATTTTCCTTTGTCATAGGTCGAAATCCACGCTTCGTATCGTTCGTTCAAGCGTTTCAAATAATCCAAACGAATGCTCTCCTCGTATTCACGACCTCTTAATTGAATGTGATTTACCAAAGTAGGCACACTTGCCCGCAAATAAATCAACAAATCCGGTGGTGAAACAAACGAATCCATTAGGTTGAACAGCGAAAAATAATTTTCAAAATCACGCGTGGTCATCAAACCCATGGAATGCAAATTGGGCGCAAAAATGAACGCATCTTCGTAAATGGTTCTATCTTGAATCACGTTGCTCTTTTGCTCTTTGATCTCTTGAATTTGCGTAAAACGACTGTTCAAGTAATAAATCTGCAAGTTAAAAGACCAACGTTGCATATCGTCGTAAAAATCGTTCAGGTAAGGATTTTGTTCAACATCTTCGTAATGGGTTTCCCAATTGTAATGCTTTGCGAGTAAATTGGTTAAAGTTGTTTTCCCGGATCCTATATTCCCGGCTATGGCTACATGCATGTTTGTTTCGTTTTGGACTGACTAAATTACAATAAATGCGAAAATCGGCAACCCAATTGTTTATAAATAAAACCGATATTTTAACAATTCACGATTTACTCGAAAAAAGCAGGTATTGTTCACCCATTGAAATTGTTCGATTCCTTGAATTGGCGTGGTAAGCGGTTCCAACGTTTTGTCTTCGGGTCGGTAATGAAAAAGTTGGCCTTTTTGAAGGATGAAAATCTCCCCTTGACTGACTTCCACCCGCTCAGCTCCTGGGACGTCAAAAACCTCTAGCAAGGAGCCGTACAAATCGAATAGATAGATTTTTTCCTTGCCATCAAAAAGATAGAGTTGATTGCCTTCTTCTTTCATCCATTGAATATCGGTTGAATTGAGCAAACCGCGCACATTTTCGATGTCTTGCTGCTGATTGCTTCGGTTCAAATCCAACAAAATCAATTTGGAATTCAATTGATCATAAACCCACAATTTATTGGGCTGACTGGAAGGAGCGATCAACGTAGCGAATCCAAAACCCATCTCCGACAAATCATACGTTTGATTGGCTTCTGATAGCGTATTGTCCATGATGGTAAACGTTTGTTGTTGCAACGAAAACAACATAATCTTCATGGTATTGATGGCCAAAATGTCGTCAATTCGACCTTTGGATTTGATGCTTTGGTAATATTGCTGCACACCCGCTGTATCGTATTTTACAATCAGATCTTTGTCGGCAACGTACAAATTTCCCAACAAATCGGCTTTCCAGACGCTTTGGTCGACCAAAGGAAAATGACTCATTTCTTTCCATTCATTTTGACCGAAGGAAACGTTTGTGTACAACAAGAAAAGAATCAAAATTTTATTCATGTAATAAGATTATACGGTAACACCTTGCACAATTTGTTCCAAAATTTCGCGGGTGTTACTCAAACGTGGTATTTTATTCTGTCCGCCCAATTTCCCTTTGGATTTCAACCATTGATCAAAACTTCCAGCCGGTAGTACTTCTCCTTTCGGGAAAACCATGGCTAAATCTTTGGTTCGCTTCGCATCGTAATCGGAGTTTATTTCGCGCAATTTCGTGTCCAAATGTTTCAAAAAGTCGCCAAAACAGGTTGGTTCTGTCACAAATTCAAACAACCATTCGTGTCCACCCAAATTAGTATCCGTCATGAAAACCGGACAAGCCGTGTAATCTCTCACTTGCGACTGGGTCATTAGACTGGCGTAGGCTACTGCTTTTTCCGCATTGTCCACGATCAATTCTTCTCCAAAAGCATTGATAAACGACTTCGTTCTTCCTGTAACGTGAAAACGGAAGGGATATTTCTCTGAAAAAGCGATGGTGTCGCCAACGATGTACCGCCACAACCCACCATTCGTGGAAATGACGATCGCATATTGTTTGCCAATCTCGACATCGCCCAATAGAATCGTCTTTTTAGAATGAACACCATCAAAATCTTCCATGGGGATGAATTCATAGAAAATACCGTAATCCAGCATGAGCAGCAAATCACTTTTCCCTTTTTGGTCTTGAATCCCGAAAAAGCCTTCCGATGCATTGTAGGATTCTACATAATTCATAGAGGAATCGGGGATCAATTTTTTAAATTCTTCGCGGTATGGATCGAAACTGACACCGCCGTGCATGAAACATTCCAAATTTGGCCAAACTTCTTTCAAATTTGATTTTCCTGTAATTTCCAAAATTCGGTTGGCGATAACCATTGTCCAAGAAGGAACGCCGACCAACAAACCGATGTCTTCATTCATCGTGGTGCGCGCCATGCGTTCGATTTTTTCTTCCCATTCGTTCATCAAGGCTATTTCTCGCGAAGGCGTTCTCCGAATTTCGGCCCACCACGGCAAATTTTTCATGATAATCGCGGACAAATCGCCGGTGTAGGAATCTTCACTCATGGGATTGACTTCGGCGCTTCCGCCGACCACCATGTGTTTGTAACTGTATAGCCGACCTGTTGGATTGTTTTCGTAATACAGAGCCAAGAGATCTTTCCCGCCTTTTTGATGACATTCTTCCAATGAATCGCGGGTAACAGGAATCAATTTGCTTCGATCCGACGTGGTTCCCGATGATTTTGCAAACCATTTTGTATCCGTTGGCCAAAGTAAACCTTGTTCGCCCGCGATGGTTCGATCAATCCATGGCTTTACATCATCATAGGTTTGTAAGGGAACACGCTCCTGAAATTGCCGATAAAATTCAATGCTTTTGAAGTCGTACCGTTTTCCCCATTCCGAAAATGAGCCGTTGGACATCAATTTCTCAAACAGTTCTGCCTGAACTTCAACAGGATACTTCCGAAACAAATCAATTTGATGAATTCGTTTCTTCATGATCCAACCAAAAATGGAATTGAACGGCATGGGGCATTTGCTTTTAGTTGTATAAAGATGGTGAAAAAAAGTCGGTTTTATCGTTTGAATAAAAAAAATCCCTTCTCGTCTTGACAAGAAGGGATTACTGAGTTCGAAGATTCTTTTTTTTATGCTTATTATCTAAAATAGTCCAAATGCGTTCCTTCCGTGTGTAACAACTTTTCAGCACGCTTTACCTCTTCCAAGGAACCTTTTACTAAAATCAGGTAATATCCTTCTTCCAAATGGGCCGTTAACCTGTCCACAACGTCCTCTTTCAACCCGGCGGTCGCAAGAAGTGTTCCGATTCCTCCTGTGATCATCCCGATATCAAATCCCGCGAATGCACCCACTACTGCGCCAGCACCGTATAAAAATCCAAAACCAGGAATCGCTAGAACACTCAATCCTGCTAGTAATCCAAGCACGAGCCCTGCTCCTGATCCAATCATTAATGGCAGATTTTGAACCGTATCAATATCTGTAAAATGAAGATGACCGTCTCTATTCTCTGCTTTTCAGAGCAAGGAAACATGTTTCATTTCAAAATTGTTGCGTTTTAACACCTCTAAGGCGTCTACTGCTTTTTGATGCGAATTATAAACTGCGACTTGTGATTCCATACTTTTAATTTTAATAGTTTACAAATGAAGGTTCCAATGGAATGGAATTTCTGTAACCGATTGAATTCTTGACGAATACGAATACTTAAAATCTTGTATGATTTTATCTAAAGTTAAAGAAAAGAAGGGGGCTTCCGGTTATTTATCTCCTTTTTTGTGATTTGTTAGGAAAGGTATGAAAAGCAATATGAAACCTCTTCATCAAAGCTTTACGATTCGAAAACAATTTAGAATTGAATTTCTATACTTCAAATTTAATTGATTTCATTTCTTTTTTTTTATATATTTGAGTACCTAAAGCTTTACTTATGAGACGTATAATTTACGCTGCCTTGTTTTTATTTCTTGTTTTTTCTGTAGGTAGTTGCAAAAAGAAAAAAACGGATCCTACACCAACGCCCACACCTACAACACCTGTGGACAACGGCATTTTTAGCGCTACGGTTTCGGGAGCCGCGTTTACACCATCCTCTTCAAAAGTTGTGCATACCAAAAGTTCGTTTGGAACAAGCAATTTGTATTCATTTTATTTTGAATCAAAAAACACTACGACGAACAAAATGATGGATTTTTTCTTGTATTCTACCACGGAATTCACCCCGGGCACCTACACGATAACGCTAAGCAATTCTGGTCAAGCTTATTTCTTTGAAAACAAAGATTTATCCAATGAAAAAATTTGGCAAGCACCCAAACCCGCAAGTTCCGATTTGACACATATTTACGGAACAGTTGTAATTACTGAAATCACCACTACAAGAGCCAAAGGCAATTTCAATTATACAACTTACAGCTATACGGGACTGACAGGTGCCGATTCAACCCGTGTGATTACCAATGCAACTTTCGACGTACCCTTGACAAGACAAGGATTTTGAAAAAAAAGAAGAAAATTGCTTAATGATTTACTCCCCATAATACCAAAACGGAACTTTTAAAACACTCACATACGAATCCTTGCCTTTGCTTTTTCGGCTTTGCATTTCTATGAGGTACTTTCCGTCTCGCAAGTCTTTAATACCTATATAGGATTCGAAATAAAAGCCCGTGCCAAAATTCGTAATCACGAACTCATTTTCATAGGTTTTCCCATCAATTTTAAATCGATATTTCTCTTCAAAACTTTTGATGTATTCCTCGTTCAAGTGGTCTTGGTCTTCTCCAAAATTGTTGATGGTAACTTGCGACTTAAAATACAAACCGCGCTTGTCTTTTTTTGGTTTTAAGCGCGGATTGAAAGCTATCAACGAATCTTCGATACGACTATTGATCGGCACGCTGATTTTCAAAAAGGGTTCGGTAATGACTTGTGACTGGATTGAAAAATCTCCGATAAATATGTCTTCATCTTTGTCGATCACATCGGCATAATTGCGTCCACTGGAGATATTTTTATTTGAAGCTTGGGTAGAATTCAAGGTGATAAAATTGGATTTTTGATAGTTCAAATTAAAAACAACATAAACGAGGACATAGAAAGGAATCAGCACAAAACTGACACGTCTGCCCAACTTGTTGTCTAGCAAATTGTATATCAGTGGGCGATACAAAAAAGACAAAGTCAACAAACTGTAAAACCAATAAAACGGAAAATAAATCTTGGAAATTCTTTTGCCTTTTTTCAATGATCCTTGCGTAAAGAAATCAATAACCACGAGAATCGCACCAAATGCCACGATACCGAATAAAATTCGAATTGGAATCAAAGCCCAATCTGGGATGGACGCATTAAAGGCATTTAAAAGAAAAACGACAATGAAAAATGAAAAAATATAGAAAACTAGGAGAAAAGAAACGGCAAAAATAATGCTGCAAAAATTTTCCAATTTGGCTATGTAGTCATCAAACGAACCGACTTTCTTTTTGAGATAGTTGGTAAACAACTCGCTGTATTTCAGTTGGTCATAATCAATTTCACCAAACACATAGCGAAGTCCTAAACTTCCAATCCACAGTCCACGGGAAACCACATGCAACAACAAATTGAAAATCAAGACCTGCAGCGCAAAATACACGATCACGAATAAATTGACAAAGGCTTGATTTTGGTCAAAACTCGCCACATAGAGTTTGTGTCGAATGGGCTCCAAGGCATAAAACAAACCAAAAATGGCAAAACCCGAAATCAACAATTCCAATTGCCAAGAATCTTCTTGCAATCGCTCCAGCAATTTTTTAAAAGCATTCGTTTTCTGGTTCTCTTCCATTTTTTTCGCTCGGGTTTTACGTTCTTTCTTTTTTATACTCCGTATTTTTTATTGGATTATCAGACTATGCCTTTTCACTTTCAAAATAGCGTGTTGTAAATCACCAGCAAAGTTCCGGGAAACACAAAAACCAACGAGGCAATTCGTGCAAAGTTAAACCAGGCGCTTTGTCGTTTGAAAAGGAAGGTAAGCAGCGGAATCAACAGCAAAATTTGAAAGGCAGGAAACCACGTAAAGATCGAATTCTGCCGGATTTCTTCGTGCCTTCTTAAGCTGGAATCTTTTGATTGAATGTCGTAACTCAACTTCTTTCCCGTTCGAAAAATGGGAGAATACGTAAGCGTAAGACTGGATTCAACATGATCATACCAATCATTGAAGTGCGGTGTGAACATATATCCTTCCACGTCCAGCACCTTGTGCCAGGTATATTCCCAATCTCGATCTATTTTACAGTCTTCCTCTGTTAGTTTTTTGGTTGTACCATCCACGAAAAAATCGATGGTCGTAACCAATAAAATCAGCGTACAGAAGATCATGACCGCTTTAAAAAAGAACCAGGGTTTACCGGAAGTAATTCGCTCATAAAATTCGTTTTCTTCGCGTACTTCCTTTTCTTTTTTCAGTCGCATTTTTTCAGCCGCCAGGCGGAAGGATTCTTGTCGGTCGATGTCTCTCACTGGGAATTTTAATAAAAGCTACAATATAATTATTTTCTTCGAATTGAATTGTGGATTGAAAATGGGGAGGATTGGTTTGATATAGGGTAGAATTTAATTTAACGGCAGCATTAAAGCATCGCAGTGGCGGAATAGCATTTGTTATAAAACTTATTATTGAAATACCATTTCAAATACAAGATAATGTTTAATGCCGAATTTCTCACCCCAGTTAATAATATCTTCCCCACTACTTTCAACCGCACAATAGTATTTGTAACCGTCCTTTTCATACGGTAAAATGTAAGCCAATAAATAAAATTTTTCTCCTGTTTTGATTTTTATTCCGCTTACTTCTGCGACATTCCTTAAACTATAATCACCAGATTTAACTGCGTCAAAATTTCGCGAAATAGCAAATCTTGAAAAATCGAATGTCATTTTCAACTGATCATTATAGGACAACTTTGAGATAACCTTGAATTTGAAACTTGTGTCGTTTATAGTTTGATATGATTCTAGAGGAATCGATTTACTGTCAACAATAATACTATCAGTTTTTATTTTGCCATCCCAAATTTCTTTGACAGATAAAGTATAAGACTTACCGAGTAAACCCTTTCCTTTAAAGGTCAATTTGTGATACTCTATACCTTCGAATCGCAGAATGTCTTTTATTTCTGAGTTTTCGGAGCCATATTCTGATGTCAGAATAATACTATTAGAATCGTTATTTTCAGATTGTGAAAAGCAGATAGCTGACACGAATATCAATACAAAGTTTAAAGTTATTTTTCTCATTCAACTAAGGTATTCGGTTGCCTAAATTTACAGAATAGAATGGAAGAATGAACTTTTGGTGCAAAAAAAATCCCTTCGAGTCGAAACCAGAAGGGATTTGAAAAAAGGGTTGGAAATTTATTTCCCAAATTTCTTTTTGTAATCGACAATGCTTTGCTCGATGACTTGCATGGCAATTTCTTTGTTTTGGAATTCTTCTACGACTACGGTTTTATTTTCCAAGACTTTGTAGTTTTCGAAGAAACTTCTCAATTCTTTGATCCAATGTTCGGGCAATTCATCGATGTCGTTGATGTGATTGAAACTCATGTCGTCGGCCGCTACAGCGATGATTTTATCGTCCATTTCGCCACCGTCCATCATGCGCATTACGCCAATCACTTTGGATTTCACCAAACACATGGGTACGATTTCGATTTGAGAAATCACCAAGATATCCAAGGGATCGTTGTCGTCGCAATAGGTTTGCGGAATGAAACCATAATTCGCTGGATAATTGATAGACGAGTACAAAACTCGATCTAGTTTGAGCATGCCCGAATCTTTGTCGAGTTCGTATTTCGCTCTGCAGTTTTTCGGAATTTCGATGATTCCAGTTACAAATTCAGGTGCGTTCTCTCCCATGGAGACATTGTGCCAAGGATTGGTCATTTTGTGTTTATTTATATACATTAAAAATCCTCCAACCCAAAAGAGTCAGAGGATTCAATTCGTTTTGTCGGCTGGGATTATCCCCAAATTAGGATAGAAACCAATATTCCTAAAGCAACGATGGTAAAGATCGTTCCTACTGCTGCTGTTGATTCTTCGAAAAAATTATCTGACATGACGTTTCGTTTTTTTTGTAAAAATAATAATTTCTTAGTCTCTAGAACCCATTATGCGAAGCAAAGACAGGAATAAATTGATAAACGTGATGTACAAAATCAAACCACCCACGATGGCCAACTTGCTTCTATCCAAGCCTGACAAGTCCGTATCAGAAGACATATCTTTCAGCTGCTGCATGTAATACGCTGTTAATCCAGTGAATACAAACACGCCGATCACAGAAATCACAAAACTCATCATTTCGCTTTTCATCCAAATATTCACAATTCCCGCGATAAAAATTCCGATGAAAGCCATGTACAACAAGCTACCCATTTTTGTCAAATCGGTTTTTGTGGTATAACCCAAAATGGCCATTCCCGCGAAGGCTCCTGCTGTTACGAAGAAGGTGATGGCAATCGATTGACCCGAGTACACCAAGAAAATAGAACCCAAACTAAGTCCCATTAACACGGCAAATAGTAAATAAAGTCCCATCAAAGCCCCCAACGACAAACGTTTGTATCCCATTTGAATCAACAATCCTAGGCCCATAGGCGCGAATGCCACAACATAAAACAAAGGTGCAATTCCACCGGAAGCAGAAATGAAATACTGCGCAAAGAATTCAGGCGTTCCTGCCCAATAGGCAATAATCCCTGAAACAGCCAAAGCGCCGACCATGTAGCTGTAAACACTTCTAAAAAACTCACGCGAAATTTCCTGTGAAAATCCGTCGTGTTGATTGATATAATTACTCATATTTATAAATTAATAGAGAAAGTAAAATTACGTATTTTCCCGAATCGTTGGAAAAATTTAGAAATTTTTATCAATTGAAAAAAAGTAAACGATTAATGCAATTTTGCTTGAATCAAGTTGATGAATTCTTTACGTGTGGTTTCGTTTTTCATGAACAATCCTGTAAACGCACTCGAGGTAGTCGTTGAGTTTTGTTTCTGCACGCCGCGCATTTGCATGCACATGTGCGCACATTCGATGACAACTGCCACGCCTTTTGGTTCCAACACACGATGAATAGCATCGCGGATTTCCAAGGTTAAACGTTCTTGTACTTGCAATCTTCTGGCATACGCATCCACTACGCGCGGAATTTTACTCAAACCAACAATTTTTCCGTTGGGAATATACGCTATGTGGGCTTTTCCGAAAAAGGGCAACATGTGGTGTTCGCACATGGAATAAACTTCGATGTCTTTCACAATTACCATTTCTGAATATTCTTCGTGAAAAATCGCTGAATTTAAAATAGCATCCGGATCTTGGTCATACCCTTGCGTTAAAAACTGAAGTGATTTTGCCACGCGCTCAGGGGTTTTCTCCAAACCTTCACGGCTAGCATTTTCACCCAATTGACTCAAGATGTCCTTGTAGTGTTCGGCTATTTTTTCAGTAAGTTGATCGTTGTAAATGATTTTATTTTCCACGTGCTAATTTTATACCTTTTTAAACGCAGGACAATTAAAAAGGTTCATTGTCTCCAAAATATTCTACGAAATTGTTTTCCGTTTCCACCAATTTCAACTTCACCAATTCACCCCCATACTCTTTCACAGGGCCAATCAATCGATCCCAGATTGCAATGATGACATTTTCAGTCGAAGCCAAAACTCCTTTCAAAAATGGAACATCCAAATTCAAGTTTTTATGGTCCAAATGTTCGATAATTTCGTCTTGAATTAAAGTACTTAAGTCTTTCAAATTCATCACGAAACCGGTTTCTGGATGCGGCTCTCCTTTTACGGTCACATACAAAACAAAATTATGTCCATGCCAATTAGCATTGCAACAACGGCCAAAAACTTCTTCGTTTTTTTCCAAACTCCAACCATCATTCCACAATTTGTGGGCAGCGTTGAAGGTTTCTCTACGGGTAATGTAAACGGTTTTCACTGATTCTAAATAAAATGCAAAGGTAAGGGGAAAAAAGTTACAAGTTGCAAGTTCTTGCTACGCAATTCAAAGTTGCAAGTTCTGGACGGTTAGTTTGTTTTGGGGAAAAGTTACAAGTTGCAAGTTCTTGCTACGCAATTCAAAGTTGCAAGTTCTGGACGGTTAGTTTGTTTTGGGGAAAGTTGCGAGTTGCAAGTTCTTGCTGCGCAATTCAAAGTTGCAAGTTCTGGACGGTTAGTTTGTTTTGGGGAAAGTT
>JBAYVD010000011.1:0-131087 GCA_041674745.1 Crocinitomicaceae bacterium | reverse complement strand
TCAAAAATCAAACGTAAAAAAGGTGGTTCACTTTGGAGCGGAATACTATGTTCAATTTGCTCCGGAATAGGTGGTTCACTTTACTGCGGAATGGGTGGCTCACTTTCAGCGGAATTTCCAGTTTACACTTCTTTCCTTTGAAAGAAAAAATGCTATCAATGAATTTCGCCAAGGTAATCAATACCCAGATAAATTTAAGGTCTGAAAGAATGTGGGGTGTGCTGAACTAATGAAAAAACGCATGAACTCCGACATATATTGGCGGTCTATTATTTGAATATTTGCCTAAACTAAAAAACGAAAGTTATGGCAAGTAAAATTATGCAGCTGAAAACAGAATTCATTGTGAAGGCAAAGAAACTCGAATCGGCAGGAGAAGTCCTTAAACAAGAATTCGTAGGAATCGACCACATTATTGATGAAGTAATAGAAAATGTGCGTTCATGGTACATTCTTTCTGAAATTCAAGAAAAACCAGCTGTAATCAATCTATGGGGTCTCACGGGCACAGGAAAAACATCTTTGGTGCAGCGTTTGATGGAATTAATTCATTTCCATGAAAAAACATTTCGTTTTGATTTGGGAGAAAAAGATGGAAGTCGCTCATTCAAAAGTTCATTGACCGATTTGTGTGAAAACAAAGACGATTCCCCAATAGCAATAATCTTGGACGAAATCCAACATGCTCGTACAATCAAGGGACCTTTTCGTGAAGAAATTGAAGATGACAAGAATCGCATGATTTGGGAGTTGGTAGATTCTGGCAAAGTATCTTATGTTGAGTGGAAAAGTGGTTTGTGGTCCCTGGAAAAAATGGCACGAACGCTAAATGATTTAATAAATGCTGGAGTTCGTGTTAAAAACGGAATCGTTACAAGAAGAAAGGATTTGTACTGTGAAGAATTGGAAATTGTTCATGAGCCAAGCAAATCAATATTGTTTGTCCAAGAAGATGAATATAACAATATAACCTCTTTATCGGAAGAGTTTTTAAACGTAAAATTGAAACAGGACGTAAAGGAATTGTTATTATCAATGGACGGCCCTGAAACTGTCAAATTCTTGTACCGTGTCATAAGTGTGGCAACAAGACCATCGGTTAAAAACTTCAATAAGTCAATTATTTTTGTTCTTGGAAATGTGGATGAAGCTTACACGATGAGTGGTAATTATAGCGCTGATATATCTGCTGATGCCTTTCATGAAATGAGTTTAAAAATCTCAATTCCTGATATAAAAAGAGCCTTGCGTTCAAGGTTTAGAGATGAACAAATTGCAAGGCTTGGAAACATTCATATTATATATCCTGCCCTTAGTAGTTCATCCTATACTCAAATTATACGTTTGGAATTAAATCGACTACAAAAACGCATTTCTGGTATTGTTGATATAAAAATGGAGTACGATGATTCTTTAGTAAATGAAATATACAAGGAGGGAGTTTATCCAACTCAAGGAGCTAGACCACTTTTTACGACAATTCATCAAATGGTGAAGAGTAAGCTTGCCGTTCATATTAATGTCATTCTAATTCAAAATCTGAAATCCAACAAGATTTCTCTTTCAGTGAAAGAAGGTAAATTAGTTTGTGAATTCTATAGAGATAATAAACTAATATTTACTTACTCAGATTCAATTACTTATAACCTTGAAAGATTAAGAATGGCGACTCTTGACGAAAACCAAGCAATTGCGGCTGTTCATGAATCGGGTCATGCTGTACTATCAATAGCATTGTTAAAAGAGGTGCCCGAATTGGTTGTCTCAGTGACCAGTGATGCCGATACCTTGGGATTTATGTATTCTAAAAGCATCAAAAAATATACGTCAAAAAATGAGATTGTTCCTCACACAGCAATGCTATTAGGTGGAATTGCCGCTGAAGAATTAATTTTTGGAGAGAATCATCTTACTGCTGGCGGGGCTTCAGATATAAAAAAAGCTACGGAACTCTTAATGACTTTGTTCAAAAAACATGGTTTTGGTTCTATTCCCATTTTTCACGGTATAAATATTTCTGACCCAGAAAACTTATATCATGACACTTCAGAAATAGAAAGTGAAGTGAAAGCGATAATAGAAATGGCAAAAATAATGGCAAAAGAAGAACTTCAAAAAGAAAAAAAATTGTTACTAGCAATGGCTGGGATATTATCTGAACGGACCAAAATTGAAAAGCAGGAAATTATTGAATTAACGAAAAAACATTCTAAGTTTCAGCTTCCCAATTCTGCTCCTGAAAACTTTTATCGTGAGACTTTAAAACGACAATTAGAAACAAAACAGATTTTAAATGAAATAGCACTTTTAAACCCTGTGGTGCTTAATAAAAACAACTAGAATCAATCCTTGAGTCCATTTTTTTGGGCTCAAGGTTTATAAGTCTAATTTTTTAGATTTCATTAGAATTTCTTCTCTTTCCATTAGTTATAACTGAATCTGGAATAATATTGCTTTTAGGGTTCGTTTTTTCTTTGTCCAAAATTATTTTTGAATATTCTATTTCAATGTATTGGGTTGGAATTCTAAATTCTTGTTTCAATGGTACCCCCCCCTTGACTAATCCACCAAACCAATGTAAATCCGAAACATTATCACCTTGTTTGATTTGATGTTTATTTTCTCGTTCGTAAAAAGTCAAAACAATTTTTTTACCTGAGTCCATGAAATAAGTTTTGGTTGTTTTATTATAATTAATGAACACTTTCTTTGTTTCAACATTTACGTCAAATTTTATTAATTCTCCAGTTCGTTTATTTTTTCCAGAAATTGCGTAACCAAATTCTTTTGACATTTCTCTAGAAAATAAACGGTCAGTCCTATAATTAAAATCATTCGGATTAGCATTATCCCAATAAATTTTTGAAATTCTATAATTTTCAAAATGTTTTACCTTAAACACTTTAGAGGTTGTTTTTGCAACACCGTATTTATTTTTATAAATGTTTGAAATATGGTTTTTTATGTCATCGTATTGGTCATCACCTTCACGTTTCAGAATAAATGAGAACATTTTGTCATTTTCTGATGTGTAAGAAATATCAAAATCAACCGAATCTTTTTCAAGCATGAACCAGTATTTTTTTGTTGAATCACTTCTTAAATCGTCCAAGGGCATTCCGAAATAATAACCTAAAAAAAGCGAATCTTCAGACTTAATTATACTTTTTGGAAGCTGAGGCTGCGCAGGACTTGGTTCTTTTTGGCTACTATATTGATATGTATCTTCACAAGAAAAGAAAGATACTAAAGAGATAAAGACAATTATACTTTGTAAATAAAATTTCTTCATAGTTTATAATAATATTTGCCCATTAAGAATATGATAACAGCAATTGGCTTATTACTCATGGATTATTCCTAAAGATGCTGTATCCAAAATTAATAATCCGAGAATAGGCATTCGGAACACATTTGTAAGTTATTTGCTTTTTCAAGTAATGTGAAAGTAACTCTTGGCCAAATATAAAAATAATTCGTGCTGATGAAGTTAATTTTATTCTTACTAGAGCGTAGAATATGTCATTTAACGAATTATGTAGATTGGAAAAAGCAATAGATAGGGAACACTAATTAATTTTTTTAAAGAGCTTCACGTTTCTAAAAGCGAGGCATTCACAAAATAAGGCTCAAAAGCAAACTATAGTAGGCGAAATAGTATGTGGTAAAACAACAAGAGCCCCCAATTTGGACCTAAATTACACAAGTCTCAGCAAAGGCTAAAAAAAAACAAAGGAGTCAGAAAAATCAGACTACTTTTTATTGTAGAATTAATATATTTTGGATTCATCTAGCCAATCAAATGCTCTAATTGAGCTCAGAAGAACAGGTTTTATATTGAAACCTTCTTTCTTCTCAGACTTCTTAAATAGCGCCAAATCTGTTATGACAGGAATCTGAAAAACTAATCTACTAAATTCAAAATCACTTGTTTTTTCAATGTCAACAACTTGAATGGTATCTTTAAAAAGGTAGGCAATAAACCTGTCATCATCAGTAGTGAATCTACAATAGTCTGACTTTAATTTTAATACTTGATAATACTGAATCATAAGATTTTCTTTTAGAATGTTAGAGGTTTTATTTTTTAGAGCTACTTATAAATAAATGGAAGATAAATGCCAGATGGATTTTCACAGATGAATAATGAAGCGCTTATTGAGGCTGCGGAAAAAAGAATTAAAGATGCAATGGAAAGGTTGCAACCAGTGCAGGATGCGTATAATTTATTTTACAACATTTCTAGTTCTGCGCATAGCAAATCAGATAATGGCCAAACTCTGAATCAAGAGATTTGTAACCTTGGTCATAAAGAAATTCGTAAATAAGCTCAAGAACTTCTTGTGCATTATTATCTGTTTCTAAATTAAAAGTAAATGTGATGTTAGGGACTTTACTTTCATTAGCAAACGGTATTTTTGGCTCGGTAACACGCATAAAACACCATTGGTCAAGTCTAGGTCCAAATCCACGACTCATAGTCATGACAGTGTTTGCAATCATCATTGCATAATGTCTCAATAAATCTTCGTTCATTTTATAAAAATAACAATTATGCCTAATAATATAACGTACTTTTTGGGCAAGCGGTATATCTACAGTCCGAAAGGAAAGAAATATATCCTATGCAAACTTAGTTTGAATAGTCAAATTCGGTCTAAAAATGTCAATAGAAGATTTTTTTTCAGAGGGTTTGAGAATTAAAGAGATTCTCTTATACTATTTTAATTAAAAGAATCTTATATTTATCCACCTACGATGAAGAAAAATTAACTACTAAATAATATATGTCAGTAACACAACAAAAAAATATTTCTGACCTTTCACTAGATTTAAAGAATTTCAGAACTACACCTCAAACAGATGAATCAGGAGCCATTCACGCTATGATTGCAGTTAATCCAAATCGTTTCGGAGGAATAATTGACAGTCTTTTAGAGGATGAATATATTCCGACCGAGAATATTATCTGTCAGAAACAAGGAAAAGAAATAATTGTTAAAGAAGGAAACCGCAGAATTGCAGCAATGAAATTGATTCTTGGCTTGCATAAAATTAATGAATTTCAAATTCCAGAATCTACAAAAGCGAAAATTTTATCACTTGATAATTCTTGGAAAAGCAGAAACAAATCTGTACCGTGTTCAGTTTACGAAGAAAATGAATCAGAAAGGGTCGAACGTATTGTTGCGCTTACGCATGGTAAAGGAGATAAAGCTAGCAGAGACCCATGGACTTCAGTTGCCAAAGCAAGACATAATAGAGATATAAATAAAGCTAAGGAGGAAGGGTTGAATTTACTTGAGAAATATATTGAGAATGGACGTAATATCAATGCTCAACAAAAAGAACGTTGGGCTGGTGATTACAATTTAAGTGTACTTGATGCAACAATACCAAAATTGCTTTTTCGCTTTAAATGTGATTCATCCACTGACCTTGTTAAAGCTTACCCAAATATTTCGGATAGAGATAAACTAGAAGAGATTCTTTTGTCTATTGGCCTTGGAAATTTAGGGTTTAAACAAATAAGAGATGAAAAAAGTGATTTTACTGTTGGTTTTGGCGGATTTACACCAGTTCCTCCTCTTGAGCCAATAACTATTTCAGATGCAGTTGCACCTTCACAGCCTGAAACTAATCCGACTAGTTCGTCAGGACCATCCCCTCAATCGAGTGTATCTACAAATTCAACTAATCCATCAGTGCCCCAGCCATCTCCCACAACATCTCCAATAAACGGAACACCAACGCTAGTTATTCCAGCTGCAGTTCCATCACCTAAATCTGCTGCAACAAATACTCAAAAACATGTAAATTCTCTTTTAAAACAGTTTGTTCCAACTGTGAATAGACCTAAAGTTGTAACTTTGAGGGATGAAATGCTTAAATTAAAAGTGAGCAGTAATCCTATAGCCTTTTGCTTTCTACTTAGAAGCACGTTTGAAATTTCTGCAAAAGCTTATTGTGATGACAACTCGTTATCTACCACAAAGCCTAATGGTAAAGAAAAAACTCTTTCAGAACTTTTAACTGATGCCACCAACCATTTGACAGCAAATAAGAAAAATTTACCAATGACGAGGGTCTTGCACGGTGCACATGTTGAAATAACAAATCCAAATAAAATACTCTCGGTAACTTCAATGAATCAGTTGGTCCATAACCCATCTTTCTCAATCATTCCTTCTGACATTTGTACATTATTTAGTAATATATACCCTTTGCTTCAAGCAATGAATTAATTAAAATATGGGACGATTCATAACACCTTTAAGATACCCAGGTGGCAAACAAAGATTAACTCCATTCATAGACGAAATTCTTGAAGCTAACTCAATTACTGGTCACTATGTCGAGCCTTTTGCAGGTGGTGCGGGAGTAGCAATGGAACTATTAATTAAAAAGAAAATATCTAACGTTCACTTGAACGATTCTCACCTTGGGATTTATGCTTTTTGGCACTCAATTATAAATCATCCAGAAAAACTCTGTCGTAAAATATTTAGCGCATCAATGACTATTGAAGAATGGAGGAGACAGCAACAAATCGTTCGTAATCCAACTCAACATGATTTATTTGACCTGGGTTTTAGTATCTTTTACTTAAATAGAGTTAATAGGTCTGGCGTACTTTCTGCTGGTGTAATTGGGGGATTAAATCAGACTGGTAATTATAAAATGGATGCTCGTTTCAATAGAAATGACCTCATTCAGCGAATTGAATTAATAAGTCTTTTTAAAGACAATATCCATATAAGTAATCTTGACGGAGAGACTTTTATTGATAATTACATTCCTAATTTAGACAATAATACGTTGGTTTATCTCGACCCTCCATATTACAATAAGGCAAGTGAACTTTATTTGAATTCCTATAAGAAGAATGACCATGCAGATTTGGCGATTGCCATTCAAAATAGAATAAATCACCCATGGGTATTATCTTATGATGGAGTTCCTGAAATTTTGGAGTTATATACTGACAGAAGACATTTCATATATGACTTACAGTACAGCGCAGCTACTGTCCAAAAAGGAAAAGAAGTTTTTATTTTTGATGACAGTTTGAAACTTCCTGAAAAATGTAGCTTGCCTCATGTGGACCTTGGACTCCAATGTATAATCTAATTGACTTAATAGAGTTCATGTTGCAAGATGAAACCGACCTTATGAATTCTCTTGAATTAACTAAATTATAGGGGTTTTTATTCTGAGATTTGAAAGAATATTTTTATTTTTTAATCTATTTATGATTAATAATGCCTCTCAAGTATAGGTTCTGAAATACATTGAACCGCTCAAACCGAGAGGCTTCTTTTTAAATTAATTTTTCATAATTTGATTTATTGGCCAATAGTTTATACATTTGTATTAATAATGCCTCTCAAGCTTAGACTCTTTTAACGAAGAGAATCGCTCAAACCGAGAGGCTTCTTTATTTTAAATAGTTTCTATTTCCATTTTTTTCCATATATCATGGGGCTCTAGAGTAGTTGGAAAGCCCATAGCAGACAGAACAATTCCATGTTCTTCAGTCAAGTTATAAAACTCTGTTTTGAACGTTTCATATTCTTCATGGGATATTTTTGACAAACATTTTAATATGCAGGCCGAAATACCATAAAACTTACTTTTGTATTTTGTTTCATCTATTGATATGAATTTGTATTCTTTTTTATGAGGAAATTTTAAATCCAATATAGTCATCCTGTTCCATATTCTTGCATGGTGGGCACATGCATTTCGTAAAACTACAAAACCATACAACCAGGATGTAAAATTATCAGCTGTAAGTGCTCCAAAATATTTTGCAATTGTTCTTGTTTCAGTTGTGCTTGGTTTAATTAATGAATAAAGTCTACTCAACTCTCCAAACGAAATACATTCCATCATCATCCATGAAGGAACAGTAGAATCTGAACCGTAGGCTTTTTTAAATTTTTTAATGAAATCAGATTCTGAATTTCTGTCAATATAATTTGCTATACTTGATTTGAGCAGGCTGTACATGCCAATATCTACTTCTTGCTGATAATCAATAATTTCATCCTTCTCACAACGATGCTTAATAATGTATATTCGTTTCTTTTTCTCAGTCATGAAAATTTCTTCGTTCTCATACCAATCACTTTCATATTCATCTGACATTATGTTGGTTAAGTGGGATTTGATTGAAACCTCGATAGATTTCAGGGCTTGGGAAGTTATTCTCCTTAGTTTTCTATCAAAATGATACAATCTTAATATATCTTTAAATGTGGTACCAGGGTAAAAGGTGTCTTTAGAGCTTTGTAAAGGTCCAAAATATCCAGATAATCTAAAATATCCATAAGTACGGATAGCGATTGTTGCTTCAAGTTCATCGTTGATTGTTAATCCTCTCTCCTTAAGCTTGGCTATTAATTGATTAGGAGTTCTTGAAGGTTTATTCTTTTTGAATTCAGACATAGAGATATTTCTGGTTTTTTTACAAATATACTTTTCATTGAATAATAAAGAAAACCAACATATGAAATATGCATTTTTAATAACTAAAAAGAGAGCCAATTTCATGACTCTCTCCAATTTTTAAAGAAATTTTTCTTTAATCTTTTTTTCATTTTCCCCTAATTTGAGCCTTGCGTAATTAAGGTCCATTTTGGAGGCTTTATCGTGGTCCCACTTGGAATCCACCTTCGGCAAGAGCCTCAAGAAACTATTCTTCTTGTTTCTTATTTGTTTACTCTTTTTTACTTGTGTAGTAAAGCTTGTTTGGTCATTCAAGCCCCAGTTTGAATCGTGATTTGGATAAGACATTCATTCGTTTTCATGGATTTAAAATTAGGTTATACAAATTAAAGGTAAATATTTCAATGTATCTTTACTGTCGGCAAATTTGACATTTTGATACAGCTCGTTTAGTAAAAGAGAGTAGGGCAGAGTGTTTAAAGAAAAAGGGGCCCCCAATGGTGCCCCTACGATTTTCTATAAAAGACAAAACCCCTAAGATATTTGATACATCTTAGGGGTTTCTAGTCCTCCAGCCATAGAGGCTTATCTTTTAACGTGAGCGTTTTGCGGTCTGGACGGGACTCGAACCCGCGACCCCCTGCGTGACAGGCAGGTATTCTAACCAACTGAACTACCAAACCAATTTTCTTGCTCTTTCGAACTCTTACAACAGTAAGATGAAGAAATTGTGTATTGCTTTACGTTAAAAGCGTGGGCAAAAGTAAGTATAAATTTTGTTTCTGCAAGTGAAAAGCAGAAAAAAAGCAGAAAAAAAATTATGTAAACAGGCTGTTTTGAAGCAATGACCTGAAAGCAAACCTTTTATTTAAAAAGGGAATTTAAATTAATGTGGATACCAAAGCATTTTCTGTAATTTTGAGGAATATGAAAATAAAAACACTCCTAATTCTCGTTTTGTTTGTCAATTTGGCAAGTGCCCAAAATACCGATATTGATTTATTGCGCAAGATCAATGTGAATCGAAATGTGAAATTGGATCCTGCTTTTAAATTTGTCTCCAATTCCGTTACGCCCATCATGTTGGCCGCTCCCTTGTCTGTATTGACAATTGGTTTGATTCAAAAAGATAAAACGACAATTCAAAGAGGCATGGTCATGGGAGGGACCTTGTTGTTGAACGGAGCAATTACTACGGGTTTGAAGTTTGCTGTTAAACGACCACGGCCATTTGTAACTTATCCCGATATTGTAAAGTTAGACAAGGCGGGAAGTTATTCCTTTCCTTCCGGTCATACTTCTAGCGCATTTGCGGCAGCAACAAGTCTTTGCTTGGCTTATCCAAAATGGTATGTCATTGCACCTTCTTTTGTATGGGCCGGTTTGGCGGGCTATTCCAGAATGCATTTAGGCGTTCATTATCCAAGCGATGTGTTAGTAGGTGCGTTGATAGGCATCGGAAGTGGAATTTTAATGCATTGTATCGGGAAGCGCTATCTTTCAGGGTATCCTGGATATTAATTCTTGCTCAAAAAAATATCGGTATCAAATGAATGACACCGATATTTAAAATTATAGAGCCAAGCTCAAAATTTAAACAATTAAAACAATCCTGCTATGCAGATGTCAAATATAAATTTGTTTGAGGAGCTAAACAATACCCAAATGTGGGTAGTTTTCGATTTAGCGCAAAAATGAATTTTTGTAATCCGTAATATCGGAAAGGCTCTTAATAGCTAGTTTTTTCTTCGTATTCCGCCAGTGTGTGCGGATTGTAAGTTCAGAAAGAAACAATTCTGCTGCAATGGTTTTAAAATTAGCACCATTGGCATACAATTGAAAAATTTCTTTTTCACGATTGGTTAATGAAAAGAAACGAATGGCATTTTCTTTCATAAATGCATTCTCTTTCAGTAATATATTGAACGATTTTAGCGTGACCTCCGTGTTTTTAGAACTGGTTTTGAACGTGTATTGACTTTTTCCATCCGCCGTTTTACCGCCATATTCAATTTGAATTTCGTCACCGCCTGCCTTGGACGTGAGCTCGTCATAGAGAATCCAATTCAAAGCTTCGTCCTTTTCTGAGAAATGTCTTGGAGCAATGCAGGATTGAACTTTATCAAAGAAATTGAATACATGTAATTGTGCCATAACGTTTTTCCCAACCACAAACGCGCATTTTTTCAAACCGTACTGGAGACACTCTTCATTGACATTTTTTTCAATCCATAAGTTGTCTTCAAACTTCAAGATGGTTGAAAAATCCTCCTGCAGCCAGATAGTGCTTTTGGGCCGGTGAATTTTGATGAGTTCTTTGAAGGCTAATAATTCATTTCTGAATTCGTTCAAGGGAACAGGTAAATTGTGATTCCATTCTTGAATGAATAAACTATTTTTTTTATTGAATCGGACGTCTAAATGCTTGCTAGAGTACAACGTAGTTTCTTTTAGTTTAAGCATAAGTATTTGAATTTTAACCCGATAAAATTGCGTCAAGTCGTATTGTTTTCGAAAAGTGATATCGAAGAAGATTTATTTATTAGAATCAATTAGGAGCACAATCTACGTACGTTCAAATTTAGTCGCAAGTTGTATTGGTTTCTTAAAAAAAATGCTAAAAAGCTGTAAAATTGCAGAACGCTATCAAATGTTGTGGGGAAGAAAGAATTTTAATCGAAGTGTTAAATATGGTAATCCCCAACTTTTAGACTTGATCGTTTGATCCGCAGCACATAAGAATAATAGCTCATAAAAAATAGTGTTAAACCGAAAAGAGGAAGCGGTTGCTTCCTCTTTTGTGACCCCGTTTGGATTCGAACCAAAGACCTATCCGCCGCGGCGGATTGCTCTATCCATTTTCTCTGTTTTGAATTTCATTGTTAATCCATTCCCTTCCGACTCCAGTTTTGTACCATTTTTCGCGTTTCATAGCGTCCGCTCGGGTTGTGAATTCTTCTACTAAAATTAATTCCCAAGGTAAATGGCGTGAGGTAAAACGTACTTTTCCTGAATTATGTGTTGCTAGTCGATTTACGATATTTTCAGTGGATCCTTTATACAGCATTCCATTTTCCAAGGAGCGCAGCACATATGAATAATAGGTCATAAAAAATAGTGTTAAACTGAAAAGAGGAAGCGGTTGCTTCCTCTTTTGTGACCCCGTTTGGATTCGAACCAAAGACCTACTGCTTAGAAGGCAGTTGCTCTATCCAGCTGAGCTACGGGGCCAATCATTTTACAACTCTGCAACTTTGGCAGTTGCTTCCGCCGCTGCGGACTGAGCTATAAAGCCCAATGATTTTTTACAAACCATTGGAAATAAAAAAGGGGAAGATTTCTCTTCCCCAGTGTCGGGGTGGCAGGATTCGAACCTACGACCTCCTCGTCCCAAACGAGGCGCGATACCGGGCTACGCTACACCCCGAACTCTAAAAGTTCGTCTTTTGTCGCTTGATTTTCTATCGCTAGATTGTCAAAGCGAGTGCAAAGATACTGTTAAAAATGAAAATAGCAAGAAAAAAATAAATATTTCGAACTATTTTCTTTGTTTTATGCGGAGAGAGCGGGATTCGAACCCGCGGTACAGTTACCCGTACGTCAGTTTAGCAAACTGGTGGTTTCAGCCACTCACCCATCCCTCCGGATGTTCAAAGAACGTGCCGGCAAAAGTAGTAATTTCATTGGCACAAATGAAAGTTTTGGAAAAAAAAAGTTGAATTCCTTATAAAAAAGTGAAACTGAGTTCTCGAGAACCAATGAACAATAGCAAATACAACCACAAACTCCAAGAATGATCAAATTGTTTTCCTTTGATAACCAATAGGATGCATAGATAGAGCAGGGGCAGAAGGATGAAAGCGGGTTCTGGTATAAACAAAGTGGATAATAATACCAAAGAAAATAAAAGGAGGTGTATTGGATGCGTGAACACGATTTTAGTCCGATTTTGAAGAAATAAAATGCCCAGCAAGGTGATTCGAGCAGCAATACTGAATAAGTCTGTGATGGGGCTTTGCGCCAATATTTCCAAATTTTGGTCATTGAGAAAAAAGCTGTAATTGTAATTTATCGCAAAGAATTGCAAAATTCCAAAAGCGATTAGGAACAGACTTAATGTTTTGTTTTTCGACCCATTCGAAAACCCCAAGAAAAAACTAATGAGCAAAAGGCCTAGTTCAAAAAATGGAAGGGGAAGTACAAAAGTCCCTAATTGAAAAAAACTGCCTAAACCGTACACCAGCAAAGTGGCAAAAACGGTGTAAAACAGTTTCTGTTCCGTCATTATTTTTTGCTTAATGCTTCAAGAATATAATCGAACGTAGAAAGGATAACTGGTTTGCCGTCTACCACCGCAATATCATGCTCAAAATGGGCACTTGGTAAGCCATCTGCTGTTACAATCGTCCAATTGTCATCCAATTGCTCCACACGCTCTGTCCCCATGTTAATCATCGGTTCAATCGCTATGGTTAATCCATTTTGAATTTTTTTCCCACGTCCTCGTCGACCATAATTGGCAACTTGAGGATCTTCATGCAAGGTTTTCCCAAGGCCATGACCCACCAAATCGCGCACTACGCCGTAACCATTTTTTTCGGCATGGGTTTGAATCGCCCAACCAATATCGTCGATGCGGTTGCCTACTCGAGCTTGTTCGATACCCAAATACAAACATTCTTCCGTTACTTTCAGCAATCGTGCTTTTTCTTCACTGACTTCACCAATGGCAAATGTATAGGCATGATCGCCATAATATCCTTTGTAAACAGCACCGCAATCAACGGAAACGATATCACCTTCTTTCAAAGGCGTGTCTGTCGGTAATCCATGAACTACTTGTTCATTTACCGATATGAGTAAGGTACTTGGACAGCCGTACAAACCTTTGAAACCTGGAATTGAATCTTGTGATAAGATATATTGCTCTGCAAATAGATCCAATTCTCTTGGTGTTACACCCGCTTGAATTTTTTCCGCTACTTTTCCTAACGTACGACTCACTACCTGCGCTGCTTGACGCATGATTTCAATTTCGTCCGCTGTTTTATAAATGATCATATTTTCAATTCAATTTAATAAGCAAAGTGACTGTTATCTCAATTCCTTAAGATTGCCCTTTTCCGATGGCAAAGATACAAGGTATTTTCCCCAAATCATAGGCACTTTCTCTCCATTCTTTCACGGTTCGCGTGTTTACTTTTTCATGCAAACCTGTCATATGACTTGCGATGCACAAAGATGTATTGTCGTTTAGTTCATTCAACAAGTCATGTAGCACATTCATGTTGCGAAAAGGCGTGTCCATGAATAGATTTGTATGTCCTGTTTTTAGCGAATTGAACTCAAAGTCTTTGATGGATTTCACACGGTCTTTTCGTTCCTTGGGAAGATAGCCATGGAAGGTGAAAGATTGTCCATTGAAACCACTCCCCATCAACGCCAAAAGGATAGACGAAGGTCCAACCAAAGGATGAACAGTAATCTCAATTTTGTGCGCGTAATCTACCAAAGCTGCTCCGGGATCAGCAACGCCAGGGCAACCCGCTTCGCTGATAATAGCGACATCGTGTCCGGCCATGATGGGTTCCATCATTTTCTCCAATTGATCAGCCGTTGTTTTTTTATTTAAAACAAAGAATATACTGTCATCAATCGGGAAGGTTCGATCCATTCTTCGAAGAAAACGGCGGGCAGATTTTACATCTTCCACAGCGAAATAGCGAAACGTAGCCGCTTTTTTTACGACTTCTTCTGGGATTACATTTCGAAAATCTTCTTCACTTATTGGACAGGGCAATAAATAAATTTTTCCTCGGTACGGGGCTGGTGCGCTCATTGGACAGTTTCCATTAAATTTTGAAGAATTTCATCCGTTGCAGCGTCCAACAATTGGTATACACGCTCAAAACCTTGTTCACCCAAATAATAGGGGTCCGGAACTTCTTTTTTGTGTTCATCTGGCAATTCATCCAGGATAAGTCTTACTTTTTGACGATGTTCGTCGGTGGACGCAAGCTCCAAAACATTGAATTGATTGGTTCGGTCCATGACGTAGATCAAGTCGAACAGATCGAAATCTTCTTTTACAAATTGACGAGCACGCAAGAAACTAATGTCTAAACCGTGCTTTTTTGCATTTTCTTGTGTTCTTTCGTCGGGTTGATTTCCAATGTGATAGGCTGATGTTCCAGCTGAATCGACCACTATCTCTAAATTTCTTTCAGCTACTTTTTTACGCATCAAAGCGTCAGCCAAAGGAGATCTACAAATGTTTCCCAAACAAACCATGAGTATTTTCATGGCGCAAAAGTACTCAAACCTACTCATCGAAAAAATTTTATAGCCATTAAATCGCTTAAAAATTAACTGGTTGCACCCATTTCATAAGTAAAAAATGTTAAAAAACAAAATCTCGCCAACCTTTTTTTGATTTTTTCGTCTTATATAAAGTGAGTTTAATTAATACCCACATTTTATGAGACAACTTAAGATTGTAAAACAAGTCACTAATCGTGAAACGGCATCCTTGGATAAATATCTTTTGGAAATCGGGCGAGTTGATTTAATAACGGCTGAAGAGGAAGTTGAATTGGCTCGAAAAATTCGAGAAGGAGACAAAGCCGCTTTAGAAAGATTGACCAAAGCCAACTTGCGATTTGTTGTTTCTGTTTCAAAACAGTATCAAAATCAAGGACTTTCATTACCCGATTTGATCAATGAAGGAAATGTCGGTTTGATTAAGGCTGCTGAACGATTTGATGAAACAAGAGGATTTAAATTTATTTCCTATGCCGTTTGGTGGATTCGTCAGTCAATCTTGCAAGCATTGGCGGAACAGGCACGAATTGTGCGTTTGCCTTTGAATAAAATTGGAAACATCAATAAAATTAAAAAAGCATTTTCTGAATTGGAGCAACGCTATGAACGTCCACCTTCTGCTGAGGAGTTGGCCGAACATTTGGAATGCTCCGTGGAAGATGTACGACAATCGTTGAACAACAGTGGTCGTCATGTATCGATGGATGCTCCGTTGGTAGAAGGGGATGAATCTTCTTCCAGTATGTATGATGTTTTGCCCAATGATAGTTTGCCTGGGCCAGAGCGAGAATTGGTGATCGAATCGTTGCGCAAAGACATCGATCGTTCCTTGTCGACCTTGACCATGCGCGAAAGTGAAATATTGAAAATGTATTATGGTTTGAATGGAAAATATCCATTGACCTTAGAAGAAATAGGCGATCGGTTTGATTTGACCCGAGAAAGAGTGCGCCAAATTAAAGAAAAAGCGATTCGAAGATTGAAACATACTTCACGCAGCAAAATGCTTAAATCGTATTTGGGCTAGATAGGATCCACATCAATGGATACGCGAATAGATTTATTACCTACTTTACTATAGAATGAGTCCAACATTTGTTGGACTTTTTCTTTTATCCCTTTGTCTGAAAGCGATTTTTCGTATTTCAGTTTAATTATTTTTATGAATTGATTGTTGATTCTTGGTACAATTCCAAATTCTGGTCCAATTACTCGCTCTTTGAATATGCCTTTGAGTTGATCGGCCAAGTCTTTTGCACCTGAATTCAATACGTTTTCATCTTTGTGACGAAGGGTGAATTGAATGATTTTGTAGAATGGTGGATAAAAGAAATTCTCCCGTTCGATTAATTCATGGGCGTAAAACCCTTTGTAATCATACTGATAGACTTTTTCAATGATCCAATGATCGACTTGCCCCGTTTGAATAATAACCTTTCCTCGTTTGTGTTTTCGACCGGCTCTACCGGCCACTTGGGTCATCATTTGAAACGATTTTTCAAAGGCACGAAAATCGGGGCGATTCAGCATGTCTTCGGCATCTAAAATCCCCACCATACTGACATGGTCAAAATCCAATCCTTTGCTAATCATTTGTGTACCAATCAAAATATCGATTTGTCGATTTTCAAAAGCATGAATGATGTTTTCGTATCCATTTTTATTGCGGGTCGTATCCAAGTCCAATCGACCCACATTGGCATCCGGAAAAATTAGACTCATTTCATCCTCAATTTTTTCGGTTCCAAAACCAATCATTTTCAGTCGATTGCTTCCACATTTACGACAAGAACCCATCGGTGCCGCGGTATGTCCGCAATAATGACATTTTAAGGTATTGGTATGTTTGTGATAGGTCAAGGAAACATCGCAATTCACACAATGAGGCGTCCAACTGCAAATTTCACATTGCCAGCGAGGATTGTAGCCACGTCGGTTTTGAAAAAGTATGATTTGTTCTTTGTTGTTCAATGCTTCGCGCATGGAGTCAATCAAAAAATTGCTGAAAAACTGAAAATCTTTGTTTTGTTGTCGTTCCTTTTTTAAATCAGCCAATAAAATTTCGGGCATTTGAATCCCGGCATAGCGTTCTTCTAGTTGCACCAAGCCATACTTTCCAATTTGACTGTTGTAATAGGATTCCATGGATGGCGTGGCAGAACCCAATAAAACGTGTGCCTTGTGAATTTGCCCTAATACGACTGCGCAATCACGACCATTGTATCTTGGTGACGGATCGTATTGTTTGAAAGTCGATTCGTGCTCTTCATCAACGATAATCAAACCCAAATCCTGAAAGGGTAGAAAAACACATGAACGTGCGCCAACAACAATTCGGTAATTATCAGGATTGTTGACGAGAATATTGTTCCAAATTTCCACGCGTTCATTTTGATTGAATTTGGAATGGTACACACCAACTTGTTGACCGAATATTTTTTGTAAACGTTGAATCAACTGAGTTGTGAGGGCGATTTCGGGTACCAAAAACAAAATTTGTTTACCGAGCGCCAATTGTTCTTCAATCAAGCGAACATAGACTTCTGTTTTTCCCGAACCGGTAACACCTTGCAACAGACAAACTTTGTCTTCTTGAAAATGCGATTTTATTTCCGTCAACGCCTTGCTTTGAGCTTGGCTCAATTCAAACGTTCGGAAGGATTCATTTTCTTCCTCGGAAACAACGCGCGAAATCACTTGCTTTGTTATTGAAATGATCTCATTCTTTGCTAAGGTTTTCAAAACACTATTCGAAATGCCTTTTGTCTCTAAGTCTTTTTTTAGTACTGGTGTCATTTGCTCAGCGCTGTACTTTCCTTCCGCTAGCAGCGTTAAAATGGCTTCACATTGCTTGATTTTTGACTTTTTATCAGACCAAGCCGTGAGTATTTCGTTGATTTTTTCTTCCCGTAAATAGTCCGGTGCTAGTTGAACGTACAGAGCCGTTTTTGCGGTGAATTTATCATCCAAACTTTCCAAGGTAAGTATGATATGTTTTTCCAGCATTTTTTTAATGATGGGTTGAATCGTTTTGATTCCAACTATTTCAGAAATTTCTTTTAAATCGAGTACTTCTTGCACTTCCAATGCATCGACGATGGCAATTTCTTTGTCGTCGGTCATGGGGGTTTTCAAATCGAAATCGGGGTGAAGCACGATTTTGGTTTCGCTGGCTAATTTGAAATTGGAGGGCAAAGCAGCATTCATTACATCGCCAATTGGCGCCATGTAATAAGTAGCCATCCAATTCCAAAATGTCAATAAATTTCCCGTAATGATTGGTGCTTCATCTAAAATGTGTTCGACGTATTTGGCTTGATAATCCGCTGGAGCCGTTTCATGAACTTTGATGACGATACCTGTCAATAATTTGGCTTTTCCAAAAGGGACAATGACGCGAATTCCCTTTTGAATATGGTCATTCAGCTCAAAAGGAACACGGTAGGTAAAAGCCCGATGAACCGGAACTGGAATGATTACATCAATAAAAAGGGTTTGCCTTTCACTCATGCGTTAAAGGTACATACTATTTTTTTCCTACAGGAATTAGTTGCACGCGTAGGGTTTTGGATTTGAGCTACTATTGTCTATTGGGTGTTGGCTGCAGAAATAATAGGCATTCCCGGTGATAGCTCCTTGACAGAGTTCTCTCATTGTATTTGCGTCGATACAACGAATATACTGAGAATCAGGGTTTATAAACGGTATGTAAATTGAAAAAACGTTTCGAGCAGAGAACAACCCAACCACTGAGTATCCTTCTGTAACCGTTAGGTTGGTAAAAGTCGGCTTGGACTGTGTCAAAGATGAGGTTGGTTTGTTCACCAAAATGTATTTGTACAATTCATCTGCGCCACCTGTGTATGTTACTCTAAAGCCTTCAAAATTTCGTTTATCAATGGTATTATCATTGGTCAATTTACTTTTAACCAAGTCGTAAAATGTTTGTCCCAATGCAACCCCAGTAATTTTATTATTGGCAACGGTTGATTCTGAAACCACCCATGGAACGTGAATGTGGGTGCTATCCGTTCCTCTGTATTCTGAAATTTCAATATCCAAGGAAACATTACCGAAAGCGGCTGTACCTGCTTGGCACCAAATGGAAGTGCTAATCAATTCTCCGGGATCTTTCGCGAACTTAAGAGTAAGATTGTTATTAGACAGTACCGAAGTGTTTGCTCCGATTTGAGTAGCAAAACCACTCACCAAGCGAGTTTCCCCTTGCACGATTAATTTACCTTCGTTGATATCAACGGTTAAGCGATACGTTGCATTCTCCAACAAAGGATTTGTTTTCGTGTCGAAATAATAGACTTTGTTCTCCGGAGCATAAAATAGTCCATTGGTGCTTTTTGTATACAAGGTAGTGTCTCGCAAAGTCCAGGAACGAACAACAGTGTTGTTGATCACTTCTTCAATTTTGGCATTTACATTTGTAAAATAATTGGAATCAGCAATTTGCGCTATATCAAACGCATTTCCAGGGCCAATGAAAGCTCTGTTTATTTTAATAAAATGTAGCGAATCGCTTTGGTCTAAAAGTCCATAAATTACAGGGACTTCTTTGTATTCGGTCGCCAATTGCACATCCTCGTTACAAGATTGAAATGAAAAGGCAATGAGTGCCAACAAGGAAATCAAAAGAAATTTATTCATAATTGCTGTTAAGAAAACAAATGTAAGGAATTCAAACTGACTTTCATAACCGTTAACTCAGTCACAAGGGCCATTGGCTCAATTTAGTCTTTTACTTTGCTGAATCCCATGGCTTTCAGCATCCATTTTGGCAGGTGTTTTTCAGGGTTTCGGTTTTTCAAATTGATGTACCAACCCCATTTTTTCATGACTGGAACTTTGTGTGTTTCAACGAATTCAATCCACGTTCCATCAGGATCTTCAATGTAAGAAAAACGACCACCTGCTTCGCCCATGTCGAAGGTGTTACCGCTATCCACGGTAAATGGGAAACCGGCTTTTTCACAATCCAATTTCAATTGATCCATGCCTTGAATATCAAAACAAAGGTGAATGAATCCCCAATCTCCCCAATAGCGATTTTCGAATATTTTTTTACAATCGGTTCGGTCTAAAGATTGGACCAATTCGATTTCTGTGGAACCCAAAAGTTCAGCAAAAGGTCCTTTTCTTTTTTCTGGATGTCCCAATAAAACTCTACGGTATTTTGTTTGCCCTCCGGGCAATCCACTGAAGCAGTCAAAAACAGCTGTTTCGTCGTAAACGATTTTTGTATACCCTAAAACATCGGAATACAATTTCATGGCAGCATCGATGTCGCTAACTCCAATTAGTGTTCCGGCTACGGCACCACAGTGACTTGGGTGATTCGTATTGGAAAACCAATCCAATCCTTCGACAACATCAAAAATATTACCGTTTGGGTCTTTCACAAAAAAGTGTAATCCACCATCCGGTCTTTTGGCCAAGCCACCAATAATATCAGCGCCATTGCTTTTGAAATAGTCGAAACTTTTTTGAATGTCTTTTGATTTTATACGACAAGCATACAAACCAAAATCGCCCAATTGAATAGCGAAAGTAGCTTTTTCAGTATTTCTAGATGTGTATTGCCAAATTTCAAATCCTCCGCCACCATCCATGGAAAGCGCTAATGTGGCAGTTCGCTTGTGAACTTCGTTTCCGGTGTATCGAATCATTAGTGGTGCCTCTGCAGCATCTTCAAATAATTTTACGTTTACACCAAAAAATGTGCGGTACCATTTCCAAATTTCAGGAACATTGGGAACACCGATCCCCATTTGTTGTATTCCACTGATGATTTTTTGCATGAGATTGTTTTAAGAGGGCAAAGATAAAAACTTGTACCAAATCAAGAATTATCGGATAGCTCTTTCGTTAAAAAGAACGTAGCCAAAGCTAATTTGGAAATTGAGTGGGGTGGTCTGTTTCGGGAAATAGTTCAAGGTGGCGCGCAGTGGCCCTAAAACAGAGTGATAAATAACAGAAGCAGAAGCTAAATACGATTCGCCCTTGAATGGTTTCGAATAATTGAAACCACCAGTATCATTTTTCACCAGTTGAATCAACGGTTGATAATAGAAACCATCAAATCGTACATCAATGCCTTTCGGCAAACTGAAAATTAAGTTGATGCCACCTCCGAAAAATTGAGGAGATCTATATTCTGGTAGAAAATAGGTAAAAGCGTCGGGAATAATATTGAATGCAGTCATGGAAAGCAACGAAGCAGTATAATTTCCAAATAAACTCTGACTATTGAAAGTGGCTTTTCCTTGAAAACCTAAATGAAAAAATGCCGTGCTGATGGGGAAAGTTTGAAAGTCGGCATTCAAATTGAGCCATTGATGTGATTTTTCTTGGTCGGGTTCGATGGATGTGGAACCACTGATGGTTTTTTCATGTCCGTGCACAAAACGAGCCTTGAAGCTGAGGTAATGACCCGAACTGGCAAATTGTTTGCGGTTGAGTGAGTTTTGTTCCAGCTTCCAACAATAGGTTTCGCCTTTGAAAGTAGTAATGTCACTTGTGTCTTGCGAGGTAAAGTTTTCGGTTTGGTAATAATCATCTTCTAGGTTAAACAAACGAAAATCGTAGGTACTCTTGCTGTTATTGGTGATTGGGTGTGAAATTTTTAATCCATAATACATTTCATTCTGAATCAAAAAGGAAGGTTTTACATCTTCAAAAAAGGTGGCGAAACTTTTGAAATAATCCCACCGATTCATGGTGAAGTAGGGTTCGATAGTGATGGGAAATAAGGCAGGGATTTCAATTTTAGCATTGGTATTGATGGAACCATAAAACTTCCCAAAAAAGGACTCAGCGTGTATTTTTAAAGCTGTTTTTTTCAAGCGATAATACGTAATGCCCAAGTAACCTGTGTTAATTGGCCGAGAAGAAATGAGCCCTCCCACCTCTAGTTTTAATTGATTTTTTTTACGAACGACCAAGTTCATGTCATAGGTTCCGTTGCCATTTGTATCAATGGTTGGAAATAAAAATCCAATGTGTTCCGTAGCAGCCAATCTAAAATAGCGTCTTTCAATTTCTTTGGAAGTCAATGGTTTCCGTCTTTTTTCTCTCAACAAAGAATTGCGAACAAAAGAATTGATTTTTTTATCCGTTCCGCTGTTAATTTTGTCAATTTTTAGTGCAGGGATATTTTCTCGGAATTTCTGACGTTCCATGGCCAAATCAGACGGTAAACGCAAGTTTTCGATAAAAGGTAAAATGCTATCGGCGTATTTTAAACCCGTGAGGTAGCCTATGTTGATGGCTTGTTCCACTTGCTTAAAATCAAACGTGCCGACCGTTAAAATGGGTTCAATTAAAATTCCAGCTTCGCATGGCAATTCGAAATTGGAATACCGAACTAACATGTTTTCAATTTGCGACAATAAATCATTTTCCGCTGGTGCCGATGCATTGTAGGATACATTGCTACCAATAATATAATCTGGAATGAATTCATCGTATAAAACATCTGCTGGAAAGTTGTTGTACATTCCACCGTCAAATAAAAGTCGTCCATTAACACGCAAGGGTTGAAAATAGAAAGGGAATGTCATAGATGCGCGCACGGCTTCATTCAAGTGTCCTGATTTGAAAATCACATTTTCCTTCGATACAATGTCTGATGCCAAACACCGGAAAGGCACAAAAAGGTTGTCAAAATCGTTCCCTTTCGCCGCACCAACCGTTCCTAATAATTTCATGAGCTCGTAATCCAAGAAGGTCGAGTTCGTAAAATTGGTAGGCAAAGATTTTTGAAGTATGCTGTCTAAAGAAAGCGGAAAAGAAAACATCGAACTTTTGGGATCATCCTCTTTCGATAAAAATTGTTGTTCTGGCCGAAGTTCGCCCGTTGCCATTCGATAGAAATTCTCATTTTTACAAAATTCTTTAATTTCTACTGGAGAAAATCCGGCAGCATAGAATGCACCAACCAAGGCACCTGCCGATGTTCCTGTAATGTAATCGATTGGAATTCCTTTTTCTTCCAGAGCCTGCAGTACGCCGATGTGCGCGAAGCCGGTTGCGCCCCCGCCACTCAAAACTATACCGACTTTTTGCTGTCCAAAAAGAGTTGTGACAGCGATTAAATGGAGGAATAGTAGAAGAAATTTATTAAGAAATGACTTCAAATGCGTTCTTTTGTACAAATTTAAAAGTATTTGCGAACAATCAAAGCGAATAATATAGTGAAACCATGACAGAAATCAATAAAACAAACGAGTCGGAACCTTTAATAATCACCCTAAAAACCTTTTTTGGTTTAGAGGAAGTTTTGAAAGAAGAATTGGAAGAATTGGGTTTTTCAGACATTACAATTTTAAATCGCGCAGTACAATTATCGGGCGAATGGAAAGATGTTTATTTTATGAATCTGCACGTGCGATGTGCAGTTTCCGTTTTGGTGCAAATCGCTAAATTCAGAATCAAAGATGAAGACGATTTGTATAAAAAAGCGTTTAAAATTGATTGGACTCAATATTTCTCCAACGACAAGACCTTTGCAGTAAAAGGAGCGGTATTTTCCAAATTGTTCCGTCACTCTCAATATCCACACTTCTTATTGAAAGATGCGATTGTTGACAAATTTCGTGACAAAGGAATCGATCGACCAGATGTACAGGTGAAAGCTCCTCAAGTGATGTTTGACTTGTACATTCAAGAAAATGATTGTGTGATTTCCTTGAATACGTCAGGTGTACCTTTGTTTCAAAGAGGCTACAGAGAATCCGTAGGAGATGCACCGATTAATGAAGTGGTGGCGGCAGGATTAATTCGCTTGTCAGGCTGGGATCGAAAAACAGATTTGTACGATCCATTTTGTGGTTCAGGTACCATCTTGATTGAAGCGGCATTGTTGGCTGCAAATATTCCTTCCAATATCGAAAGACACCATTATGCTTTTAAAAACTTCAAGAATTTTCAACCGGAGGTTTGGGACAAAATATACGAAGATGCCAATAAGCGTTGCACAGGTTTGCCATGCAAAATTGCTGGAAGTGACATTAGTTCGGACATGATGTTGAAAGCAAAACGAAATTTACGTGGATTGGCCATTGGGCGTTTCGTTGATATTACTTCCAATGATTTTGCCGATGTGAAAAAACCATTTCCATCTGGCATGGTGATCTCAAATCCCCCTTATGGAGAAAGAATGGGGTCTGATATTCCAGAAATGTATACGGAATTGGGCGATTGGATGAAAAAAGAGCTGACTGGATTTACCTGCTGGATTATTTCAGCGAGTGAAGAAGGTTTGAAAAATGTAGGTTTGCGTCCTGAGCGAAGGGTACGTTTGTACAATGGAGATTTGGAATGTAGTTTCCGTAAATTTTCTATTTACGAAGGCTCTAAAAAAGATCGATACGATGAAGAAGGAAATTTGAAAGAAGAATTCAAACAAGATGATCTCGACGACAATGACGAGAAAATGGATGAGTTAGCTGATTAACAATCCTACTTCATTCATGAAGAGGTAAATTCGTTATTTTATATAAAAAATGCTCGTCCAAATCGGACGAGCATTTTTCTTGATTTTCATTTTTGCGATTAATGTTGAATTAGAATGGGTAAACGTTGTGCAGAATTCGACGAAATAACCTCAAAGGTATACATGCCGTTTGCCAGATCTGATAAATCAATCAGTAATTGAGCACTAGAATTACCATTTTGTTCTGCGACTTTTCTTCCCGCGTAATCAAAAACAATCAATTGAACGATTACCGTATTGCCTGCGTTTATCGTCAGAATTCCTGTTGAAGGATTCGGAAATATTTCGAGCTTGCTACTAGTAGGCTCATCGATTCCGGCGCAACCATCCACGAATATAGTCGATACTGCGGAGTTGCCACAACCATTGCCATCGGTATAAAAGTAGGTCAATGTACTCAATCCTAGACCAGCAAGATTGGGGTCAAATTGACTACCAGTCACGCCATTTCCACTGTAAATCCCACCTGCTGGAGAACCTTGAACCAATGGAATGACAGGATTGTAAATGCAGACATTTTCAAGTGCGTCAAATAAAACAATGGGCAAAGAATTGACAAGAACATTTGTAGCGTTAGAGGTAGAAGAGCAGCCATTTCCATCCGTATAAGTAACACTGTAATTACCCGAAGAATTCACTGTGATGGAAGATGAATTTTCACCAGTTGACCACGTATTTCCAGCGGCTGAAGAAGACGTCAACGTAACCGAATTGCCATCACAAAAAGTGATCGGACCACTGGCTGTAATAAGTGGTGTAGCTGGTGGAGTTGGGTCATTCAATACTTGCGAAACCGTATTTGAATTACAACCTACAGCACTCGTAAATGTAAATGAATAGGAACCGGCGCCTATTCCATTTGCCGATAAAGGTAAGGTACCGTTCATTGAACCAGAAGACGTTCCTGACCAGAATAAATTACCAGATCCAGCACCATTTATTTCAATGCTTCCATTAGCTGTGGAGCAAATGGAAGGGTCGGTAATCGTTCCAACAGCAATTACAGGAATGGGATTTACAATAATTGACGTACCGAATGATGGCGCCGATGTACAACCTGCATTTGATGATGTGACCGTATAGATTCCAGAATTTGAAACAGTTATGGATTGCGTTGTTGCACCTGAAGACCAAATATTTCCGGTGGAAGCAGACGATGTGAGAACCACATTACCTCCAGAACAGAAAGATGTGGGGCCACTCGCTGAAATGGTCGGAGCGGTTGGAATTGGATTTACGGTTATCGTTGTGCCCAAAGAGTTGCCTGAAGTACAGCCAGCCGTTGTGACGGCAACAGTATAGGTCCCAGCAGATGGAACGGTAATGGATTGAGAGGTTGCTCCAGTTGACCAAAGATTACCAGTGGCAGAGGATGACGTCAGCAGAACTGATCCTCCCGTGCAGAAAGTGGTTGGGCCTCCTGCAGAAATGGTTGGTGTGGTTGGTACAGGGTTTACCGTGATGGTTGTACCTCCAGAATTTGATGAGGTACATCCCAAGGCTGTTGTGTTTACGGTAAAAGTTCCAGAGGTGGAAACGGTAATCGACTGGGTTGTTGCACCAGTCGACCATAAATTTCCAGACGCCGCAGAAGAGGTTAACACTACGTTATTTCCAGCGCAAAAAGTTGTTGGACCGCCGGTAGAAATGGTCGGTGCAGTTGGTATAGGATTTACCGTTATTGTTGTGCCCAATGATGGACTGGAGGCGCAACCTGCGTTGGTTACCTCAACGGTATAGGTTCCTGATGAAGGAACGGTTATGGATTGAGTTGTTGCACCCGTCGACCAAAGATTGCCAGTTGGGGAGGAGGAAGACAATACGACCGATCCTCCAGAACAAAATGTTATGGGGCCGCCAGCAGATATAGTTGGAGTTGATGGCGTTGAGTTAACGGTGATGTAATTCGTAATTGTAGTAGTATTCGACCCACCTGCATTGGTAGCCGTGAGTTCCACTGTGTAATTTCCAGAAGCAGCATAGGTTACAGTTGGATTGACCGCTGTTGAAGTAGCCGGTGTTCCACCTGTAAAAGTCCACAAATAGGAAGTCGGTGTGCCCGTTGATGTATTTGTGAAAGCAACGGATTGACCAGGGCAAATGGCTGCTGGCGACCCTGTGAAACTTGCGGTTGGCTGTAGAACAATTGTAGTACCAGTAATATTGATGTTGTCAATAAACAAGCGGTTGCCGTAGTTCGCAATATTTTTGAAGGCAACGATCACGCTTGAATTACCAATATAAGGAGTTAAGTCAACTGTATCACTTCGCCATTGAGCTGCGGTTGGTGTGAAACTTGATAAAGTAGCTGGCGCTGTTGCCAAAACCAAATTAGATTTAGAGTAAATAGTCGTGAAAGTTCCTCCACAATCGGTAGAAACTAATACATCCAATCCATCAAAATTCACAGTATTATATGGTGCATACGCTACATCAAAAGTCAATTTAGCATCGCTTAGTCCCAATAAACTGACCGGTTGGACATGCATTTCGTCATCATCCGAATCGTTGATATTATAGTTGTCAAATAGCATCGAATTACCCGCGGTTGGAGCTGTGCCAATTGTAGAACTTCGCACCCATGTGGAAGAATTGTTTGCATTCACAACCGACCAATTGGTTGGAGGAAAAGTTGCGGTAGTAAAACCTTCCGTTAATGGAAGGGTGGAGCCAGATCCAGCCAAAACGCTTATGTGAGCTAGTTTCACGATTGTGTCTGCGCCATTCGCATTCGATATGGCCAAGGTTACATCGTAAATTCCAGCAGTAGAGTAAGTTATGACTGGATTTTGAACTGTAGACGTTGAAGGCGTTCCACCAGGGAAAGTCCAGGTCCAAGCAGTAGGAGCAAACAAGGATCCATCCGTAAAAGCAACGGTGTTTCCTAAACAAACGGTTTGGGGGGAAGTGAAATCTGCAATTGGAGGGAAGGTGCTCGTACTGGCTAGATCGCTTTCCCAAGTCCCACGACCAAATGTACCTGCTCGTATTTTGGAAGTGGGATAGTAAATCTCTAAGTCACTAATGGATACTCTTGGTAAACCTGGCATGTAATTGGCCCAAGAACTCATCGTATTGTCCATGAAAAATACGCCAACATCCGTGCCGACATAAACCACATCGTTGGCTGCCGCATTTTGGTAAACAATCGTATTGCAAGGAACGTTTGGCAATCCCGTACTTGTGTTTACCCACGAGGTTCCACCATTGGTTGATTTAAATACTTTCGTAGTGGCAGAATAACCAGAAAAAGTGACCCACACAATATTGGGGTCTGTACTTGAAACGGTAACATTGGTCAATGAGGCTGTGCCAGTTGGCAACGTTCCAGTTACATTTGTAAAGCTAGTTCCTCCATTGGACGACTTTGAAATTGCATTTTGTTTGACTGCATAAATAATTTGATTATTGCTCGGTGAAACAACAAACTCCAAAACGTTGTTTGTTCCTGAGGGCGTTCCTACCGCTGACCAACTTGTTCCTCCGTTGGTAGATTTGTAAAGATCTGCTCGACCGGCAGCATAAAGTGTTGCGACAGCAACGGGATCTTGTTTGTATGGGCACAACCAACTTCCGCCAGGTAAACCGGTTGTAATGGTTGTCCAAGAGGAACCACCATTGGTAGATTTGTAATAATCACCGTAAACATAAGAACCGTATATCGTATTGTTATTCGTTCGATCGATAAAGCAATCCATACCATCGCCACCGTAAATTTGGGACCAACCCCCACCATTTAATAAATTGGTTCCATTATCTTGATGTCCAGCAACTATTTTACCTGCAATGTTTGAGGACAAACCAATACGGTATTGTTGTGCAATTTGCAAGTTAGCACTAATGTCACTGAAAGATGTACCCGAGTTGGATGTTTTGAAAATACCACCATCACAACCAATGAAATAAGTGGTTGAAGAACCCGGCAAATATTCGATGGCGTGGCAATCGGCGTGCACATAAGGAGCACTGCTGCCCGTCCAATGAGAATTGAGGGTCCAAGTAACACCACCATCTGTTGACCGCCACGTATTTACTCCACCGACAATAATTGTATTAGCGGCAGTTGGAGATGCGGCAATGGATAAGTCGTAAAAGGCTTGACCTCCTAAATCACTTCCGCTGGCATTCCATCCCAATAAATTGGGTGAAGTTGGTCCTTTTTGGGTTGAAAATGTGGCCCCTGAATCGGTTGATCGATAAATACCCAATAGCCCTTGATCAGAGGATTGTCCAATCAATAAATATACATAGGCATTGTTGGCCGGGGTAACGGCAATGGCAATCCGCTGAACACCCGAAGTAGGCAAACCGGATGAAATCGTTGACCAGGTAATTCCATTATCGGTAGACTTTTGAAATATTGTACCGGCTGCATAAACTGTATTAGCCGTTCCTGGAGAAAATTCAGCATCTTTAAATGAACCCGTGCTCGTTTGCGTCCATGTGGTGCCACCATCTGCGGTTCGGTAAATGCCATTGGTTGTAGCAGCAATCAAAATAAGTGGATTGGTTGGGTGCATTAATAGCCTAGATATTCTTCGTCCAAGTGAAACCGCCCAGGTCAAACCAGTTGTATTCCAAGTTGCTCCGCCATCTATAGATTTCAAAACACCTATACTATAAGAATCGCCCGCTTCACCATCGCCTGTTGCGAGGTACATTGTTTGTGTGTTGGCTGGATTTATGGCAATATCTGTGCAACCAATGACGGTCAACTGATCCGTATTGGTGGTCCAGCTTACTCCACCATTTGTAGATTTCCACAAGCCTCCATCTGGGGCTCCAACATAAATTGTGTTAGAATTGGTTGGGTCGAATCGAACAAAATTGATTCTTCCAGCACCACCTCCAACGGGTGCTCCAATGGGCCCAACGGGCGTCCAATTTGCTAAAGGAGTTGGTGTAGAGTCATTTTGACACGAAACGATCCAATCTAGATAATTGGGATAAGCCAACGAGGGAAGTGTAATGTCACCACTTGGATAAACGCGTGGTTCCATGTAATTTTCCCAGCGTTTAAATGTTTTGTAGCCTTTTCCTTTTTCAATAGTTTTATCTCGCCAATAGTTATTGAAGGCATTTTGAACATCATAGAAATTGGCAGCTGGGTCAGCCATCATGTTTACCCAACTTGTATCATTGACTTGCCCGAAAAATGTAAAGGGAAAGAGGAAAATAATCAACAATTGTTTGAGTAGTAGACTTTTTTTCATAGCATTATTTTTTTGGAATTTTAAGAAGAGTCAACCTTTTTAATCGGTTTTGTAGAGACTTGAATCGACTCTAAAAAGTTCATTCAAGATAGTCGACAAACGGAGAAATAATTGGTTTGTCGTTTTCACAATCAATTTACAATAATACTAAACTTTTGTTATTTTATATCCATTTGAATCAGAATTTTAAGCGTAGAGAAACAATTCAAATTGTGCTGAATTGTGCACTTTGGCAACTGATTTTAGGTGACTATTTTTCTTGTTCGATTCGCCCAATTAATTTTCGATACGTTGAACTTCCTTTTTATAAAACACACCTACTTTGGATACCGAGTTATTTCCTCTAAAGTGCCGAATCATTTGAATTGGAAATATTATATTGAAAAAAATGCCAGCATTCAATCCAATTTTGTGAATTCTCAAGGCCTTTAGGCATTAAAGAGCAAGAAGTTCTTCCAGTAGTACTGTGTAGTCGTGTTGCAAATCTTCGTTTAAGGTTTGAATACCTTTACGAATCATTCTGATTTGCGTTTCGAGCGTATTCATGATTACTTTGTTGCGCTCAACCTTGGGTCTAAATTCCAGAACACATTTACAAAAATGGAGTAAGAGTTCAATTTCTATTTCCTTTTTTTGAGCGTACCGAATGTTCTTTTTTGTATTGGCTAAAATTTTACGGATGCCTTTTCGAATATAGAAAAAACTGGAACGATTGATTTGCGCAAAGGCTTCATTCATTTCTTCCTTGCCACATTCGATGAACAAATCGTCGCTTTCGGATTCATATAGCAAATATGAAACGAGCTCCTTGTTGTCTTTTTTAAACCGGATGAGTCGCAATGTCAATTCCAACAGTTCCTCTTGGGAACAATTTTTTAAATCCGATTTTATGTCTTTTAAACTCGAAGGCTTCATTTATTTTTCCGTATCGTCTTTTTTATCGGTGACTTTTTGTTGCCTTGTAACTTTTCAGCAACTTTTACATAAATGAGTTTATAACGACCGTTTTGACTGTCTCGTTGGTCTACCTCAAATTGAGGAATGGATTTTATGAGAGGGGTTAATTTTAAGAAACCATAATTTCGCGCGTCAAAATTGGGCTGTTTTTTTTGCAACAAGCCACCCACATCACCTAAAAAAGCCCATCCGTCTTCATCTGCCAAATCTGAAATACTGTTGGAGATAAACTGTATTACTTTTTGTGTAACGGGTTCTTTCTCGGCTGTTTTTACTTCTGTGTCTTCTGTTTCGCTTTCTTGTGGTAGTTTCTTTAAAATTTCTATGTAGATGAATTTATCACAGGCAACAATAAAAGGGTTGGGTGTTTTTCGTTCACCAATTCCGAATACTTTCATTCCTGCTTCGCGGAGTCGAGTAGCCAAACGAGTGAAATCACTATCACTTGAAACGAGGCAAAAACCATCCACTTTTTCAGAATACAGTATATCCATGGCGTCAATAATCATGGCTGAATCAGTTGCGTTTTTACCTGTTGTATACCCATATTGCTGAATAGGGGTTATGGCATTTTCGAGCAATAAATTTTTCCATTTCGTTAAGTGCGGTTTGGTCCAGTCACCGTAAATCCTCTTGATAGTCGGATTGCCGTATTTTGCAATTTCTTCCATCATTTCACTTATGTAAGCGGAAGGTATGTTGTCGCCGTCAATAAGTACAGCTAGTTTAATATCCATTTTGGAGTTGTATTTCATTAAAGGTACGAAAATGGATGCAATTGTCATTCTGACCAACCATCTTAAATCGAATTTTTATACATCGTCGGCTAGGGATAGACATTGCTTTAAACGCTTAGAACAAAAAAAAGCGAGAATTCAATAAAGAATTCTCGCTTTTCAAACTATTTGTTAGCGGATTAGTTTCTTACCAATTGAACAAATCCTTTTCCTTTAACTGTGTCGCCATTGATGCCAATCGCTTCGTAGTTATAGAAATAAGTACCATCTCCTGCTTCATTTCCGTTTGGTGTTTTACCATCCCAACCTTGAGGATAATCTACAGTGTAATCAAGCGTTCGGTCGTACATTACATTACCCCAACGGTTCACAATTGTCAATTTGAATTCCACCGTATAGATAGTTTCGAAGAAGAACAAATCATTTTTACCGTCACCGTTTGGCGTAAATACATTCGGGTCCTGTACAACTGGAATTGGGTAAACACAACTGCCATTGTTTATCACTGCCGTTGGATCGTAATTCATCGCGTTTGGATCAGTACAACCGCAAACGACTACATCGATATTGAGCGTAGCAGAAGTACCACACGTTTTTGTATTGTCCAAATAAGCCAAAAGCGTTATTTGTCCGGAAGTAAAATATTGTTGAGTTGAGCCAGTCAAATCCGTATTGATTGACGTATTTCCATTACCAAAGTCCCACTCGTAATATGTGCAATTTTGACTAGTATTGGTAATGTCTACATACATCCCAGCACAGCCATCATTTGAGCTTACAGTGAAATCAGCCAATGGAGGGTTGAGCATATCTACTTGAATACTATCTACATCAAAACAAACGTTGTCCGTAATTGTGAAATAGTACCATCCACCTGTGATATTGTTCCAAAGATTAGATGAAATTGAACCACCCATCCCTGGTGTAACATGGTCAATCGAATCTTGCCACAACAGAATTGGTGAACCCGTCGCTCCTGAGAAAACAGCATTTACGGATCCGTCAGGTTGACAAGTTGTCGAAGGTGTTTGTGTCAAAAGATCAATGTTCAATTTTTTGTCAATAACGAAAATAACAGAATCTGTTCGTGTGCGCAAACACTTATCCTGGAAGGTAACGTAATAAGTTAATTCCTCGTGTTCAGCGCCGGTTGATGTCATTGTCGTTGTATTCAATGTTGAACCATTTGACCACAAATAGGTTATTGGGGCGGAAGCTCCAGTTACTCCGGAAACACCAACGCTGGCCGTTTCAAATGGACAATATTTGGTTATCGTGTCTGGTAAGTTATACATTAAGTTGTCTATTTGAGAAACAACCAAAACAATCGAATCATTTTCAATATATCCACAAGCCTCTGTTGCTGTTACATAAAATGTAATCGTATCAGTAATAGCGGTTGGCGTTGAATTCAAGAAAGAGAAAATCGTGCTGCTTCCATTGGACCAGTTGTAAGAAATCGGACCAACTGCACCAACAATACCTGTAATTTGTGCCAAAGCTGAATCTCCTGGACAATAAACCGTCATGGTATCAAAAAGATTGAAGTCGAACAAATCCACATCAAAGTGATCAATGTAAACACTATCATTTGTTGAACAAACGTTGTCTGTAACCGTAACATAATACCATCCCGGACTTAAACCATTCATGTTACTGGAGATGGAAGAAGTATTACCCGTCGCTCCTGGAGCGGCAGACCAGTTATAAGATACAGGACCTTGATTACCACTTACCACAACATGGGCAGAACCATTCGCACTGCAATTGGATTGATCTACATGCGTTATGGTATCTATCGTAAGCGATTGATTGACATACAGAAGTAAACTATCCGTGACCGTGAACCCACAACCGTCGGTGACGTCGACATAATACGTTATTGTATCGTGCGGATTTCCTCCGGCGGCAAGTGATCCAGTTGCTGTAGTGCTCCCCGAGCTCCAGTTGTAAGAAATTGGTTGGGATGCAGTAGCTGTAATTCCTGTAACGGATGCGGTGGTTGTAGCCAAAGGACAGTAAACAGTTGCAGAAGCAGGTAAATTATAGGAAAATGCACCGTTGAACAAATTAACGTAAACCGTGTCAGATGTACATTGTAAAACCCCCGTTGTGTCGTAAACATAAGCTACAAAAGAAGTGTCACCCGTTGGAACCATCCAGAAAGAAGTCGTGTCCATTAATCCAGTACTCCAGTTAATAACTGAATTCGTACCACAAGGTGCCCCTGTTGCATTAATGGCGATATTGTCAATTCCCCAGTTATCACAACAAGAACCAGAAGTCGTAGACTGGGTCCAACGGAACATAGTACTTGTACTTAATGCTCCAGCGGGAATAGCAACTTGGAATGAATTCCAAGACGTATAGGCTGTCGCTCCTGAGTATCCAGGTGAAACAGTCATTGGGTTGGTCGGAAGGGTAAATCCTCCAGGACTGTAATAGATGATATCAATCCAAGTCAAACCACCATCCAAACTGTATTGAAGACTCACGCCCTCATTTGATTGATCCGGGCCTTCGCATGGCGTAGTCCCGCCCTGAACGGCATATACCATCTCAAAGTTGATCAATCCCCCACAAGTAACATCGAAAGCAGCGGTAGTAAGTCCTGGAATACCAGTACTCGTTGCTGCCCAATAATAGGGTGTATTGTCCAAACTTGCGATACATGGTGAGGAGAAAAAAGTGGTTCCTGAAGCCGACCAGCCAGCTGGTAAAGCGGAGGTATTAAAGTCGAAAATTTGACTTGAATCCACCAATCCACCAACAGCTGAAATTAAAACAGAGTCACCTGGACAAACGATATTTGTATACATTGGGTAAACGTCAATTAAACAAATACCTTGTGCGCTCACCTTACTCGAAAAGAGGATAGTGCAAGCAAATAAAAAAGCTAGTAATTTTCTCATAATTCGATTTTAGTCAATTTTTAAATTGGTAATACGTGTATTGGTAAAATTCCAACCACCCTTGAAATTTGGATTTTTAATGATATGAGACATACCATTTTGCGTGAAAGAACAATCCTCTTGAAGCGTTGAGTTGGCTTGGATTTTTTGCACAAAAAATGATTCCAATTCATCATTACATCCATGACATCCTTCTGTGTACTCAATCACAAAATTGTACGAAACTTCTTTCGCTTCATTTGTCGTATTGACAATTTTCAAAAAAGCGATATCAAAAGGGGCTTTCAAATCTTTGGACATGGAACATGGCTGAACCCTGCCGTAAATTTGAACGCCGCTTTGTTCGTTCAACAATTGCCATTCATTCGATAAATTTCCGGTGCTTTGAGCCCAAGTGAAACTGGACAAAACAATCGAGAAAAGAAAAAGTGAAAATCTCATAGTTTTAATTATCATATTCATATTATTTTTTTCTACTCTGGATTAGACGCAGAAGTTTTTTAATAAGTTGCATGTAAAAGTAAAGAGTAATTGCGGTTTTAAGAAACTGGACATGAATTTTTTATCCACATGTGAAATGTTTAACAATTATACATCTTATCCATTGAATACTAACAATTGTTAGTATTATGTCTTTCAGTTGCTTATCACTAAATTTTGCACCCAGGTAACGAAAGTTAGTAAGTGAAATCCGAGTAAAATCACGAGCCACAAATATTTTTTATTTGACATCGCAATTTGTTTTCCTAAAACTAAAAAAAAAGGAAAAATAATGGAAATGAAACGAGTCATGGAGGTAACCGATCCGGAACAGAGTGGGAGAATCAGACTAATCCAAATTAAAAGATTTAAGCTGATTGGTAACTTTTTTCGGATAGAAAAGGCAAAAAGTATAGCGAATATGGAATATATGGAATTGAATTGGGTGGCCAAATCGCCTTTTCTAAAAAATGCGAGTAGGGGAAACATGAATTCTCTGTACCAACCGGCTTGAGCAATGCTGAATGCAAAAGGGAAACCAGTCATTTTGTATTGGTAATAACAGTAAAGAAGGAAGGCGATTGGACCCGTTAAAAAGGCCAAAGAAGTGAGGATTGTTTTTTTTGACTTTACGTTTTGCCAATCTAATTTCCATTTAACCAATAAATTATTTTGTTCCAAATAATAAACAAACAAAGGTATTAATAAGAACAATCCATTAGGGCGCAACAAAATCAAAGGAATTATTAAAAAAGACAGGAGTACTTGTCTTTTGAAATGAATAGCAATAAAACTGAAAATCAGAAAAGTGAAGAAGAGCGCCTCAGTATAAAACATGGAAAAATAAAAGGCAAATGGAAAGCAAAAAAGAAGTACGGTGGCATACAAGGCATTTTGTTCATTTTTTAGAAATAGAAGACCAAACCAAAACATGCCAAGCATGGAAAGAAATGAAAACAATAGACTGAGTACAAATGCGGCGGAAGCATAACCCATCCCCAACACATTTTTCATTCCAGCCAGTAGTTTGGGATAAAGCGGGAAAAATGCCCATTCGCTTTGTTTGAAATCTTTGGCGTTGGCGTACCCTAAATCGATTTTCTTTGTGACGATTGGGTAACCATTTTCCGCAATTTTTTGATACCAGTAAGCATCATATTTTCTTGTGGTTTGGATATACTTTTCGTACACATTTCCGTAGAGAGGTTCCTCAGCAAAAGTAACATTGACAATTAAATAAACTACTTTGATGCCTAAGGAGAAAAGCAACAAGAGAAAAATATACTTCAATTTTGGCATATAGAATGCTGGAAATTATTTTGACAATTTCAAATCGATCACGTTTCAAAAGTAGAAAATAAATGTTTTGGTTTTGATAAATATTCGATGGAGTTGGGATCCTGTGTTGGTAAGAGCTAAAAAGCCGAACTTCTTTTTTGAAATTCGGCTTTGAAATATAGTTTAAATTGGATTACAAGTGAATCACCTCTCCGTAAGCTGCCGCTGCCGCTTCCATGATCGCTTCCGACATGGTTGGATGCGGGTGAACTGTTTTGATCAACTCATGACCGGTTGTTTCCAGTTTGCGAATCGCAACGATTTCAGCAATCATCTCAGTTACGTTAGCGCCAATCATATGTGCACCTAAAACTTCACCGTATTGTTCGTCGAAAATCAACTTCACAAATCCATCTTTTGCTCCGGCAGCACTTGCTTTACCTGAAGCTGAGAATGGGAATTTACCTACTTTGATTTTGAATCCTTTTTCGATCGCCTGTGCTTCTGTCATTCCAACGGATGAAATTTCAGGAGAAGCATAAGTACATCCTGGGATATTTCCATAATCCAATGGTTCTGGATTGTGTCCTGCTATTTTCTCAACACAAATAATACCTTCAGCAGAAGCAACGTGTGCCAAAGCAGCAGTTGGAATTACATCGCCGATTGCATAATAGCCTGGAATGTTTGTTTGGTAGAAATCGTTTACAAGAATACGACCTTTATCCGTTACAATTCCCATTTCTTCCAAACCAATATTTTGAATGTTGGCCTCAATACCAACGGCAGAAAGAACAACATCGCATTCGATTTTTTCTTCTCCTTTTGCTGTTTTTACGGTTACAACACAACCTTTACCTTTCGTGCTAACCGATTCAACAGATGAACCTGTCATCACATTGATTCCTGCTTTTTTGAAAGATTTTTCCAATTGCTTTGAAACTTCAATGTCTTCAATCGGAACGATGTTTGGCATGTATTCTATGATTGTAACTTCTGTTCCGATCGCGTTGTAGAAATAAGCAAACTCAACACCGATAGCACCTGAACCAACCACAACTAATTTTTTCGGCTGTGATTTCAATGTCATTGCTTCACGGTAACCAATGATTTTTTCACCGTCTTGTGGTAAGTTTGGCAATTGACGACTTCTAGCGCCAGTAGCGATGATCAAACCTTTGTCAGCTGCGTACTCCGTTACTTTGCCATCCGCATCTGTAACCGCTACTTTTTTACCAGGTTTCACAACACCAGTACCCATCAAAACGTCAATTTTGTTTTTTTTCAACAAGAATTGAACACCTTTGCTCATACCGCCGGCTACGTCACGACTTCGGTTGACCATTCCACCAAAATCAGCAGTTGGTGCCGCCACTTTGATTCCATAATCAGCTGCATGGTTGATGTATTCGAAAACGTTGGCACTTTTTAACAATGCTTTTGTTGGGATACAACCCCAATTCAAACAAACTCCTCCAAGATTTTCTTTTTCTACAATTGCCGTTTTCAAACCCAATTGCGCGGCACGAATGGCAGTTACATATCCACCTGGTCCACTTCCTATGACAATAATATCGTAATTCATATTCGCTAAATATCTATTTGAGTGGCGAAGTTAAGGAAAGATTTGAAAATAGGAGGTTCAATAACTTAAGTATCTATCAAATTCCAATCTAAGGTGAAACGAATCAAATTCTAGTTTAAAATGAAATCACATCGTGATGAAATGTCGCTAATCTGAAGAAAATCAATCGTAATAGGAATCCCATCGGGATGATACATCTCCTACTCATCCAAAGGTTCATGAAAAGTATAGTTCTCATCAAAATCAATCTCATGTTCTATTAGAAATTCCTGATACTCTTTGTGAAAAGTCTTTTTGGCGTGATGAATTTCTTGATTATGAATATACGTTGCAACGCTCGATACGTGTGATTTTGAATATGAAAAAGCGCCAAAACCACTTTGCCATTCGAATTTCGATCGAGTAAATTTCCGTTCATTAATCCAACGTGATGAATTTGCTTTGATTACTTGACAAAGTTCAGAAGTAGATTGATGGGGCTTCATCGAAATCAATATATGCAGGTGATCCGGCATTCCATTAATTGCTAAAAGTTTATGACCTTTCGCTTCAACAATGCCGGTAATATATTTGTATAGTTCAACTTTCCATGATGTATGGATCAGGTTGCTTCGATACTTTACCACGCAAACAAATTGCATGTAAATCTGGGTATAGGTGTTCGCCATTTAGTAGTATTTTAAAATTTTCACTTTAAGTTATTTCAAAAGTTGATTTAAAGCAAGATTTAAAGCAAGATTTAAAGCAAGATTTATCAGTTCTATTTCTAAAATTTCGGCAAAATATGTCGTCCCGCTGGGACTTTTGCGAGTTGGGAGGTTTTTGTGGTTACAAGGATATCGTCCTTACAGGACTTGGTTTACCAATGAAATCCCATCGAGATGTAATGTATCTAATCTCAAAATGCTTACCCCGAATCCGAATCCCATCGGGATGAAATGCATCTAATCTCAAAATGCTTACCTCAAATCCGAATCCCATTGGGCTGAAATCAACACGGTCTAAAAAAAACAATGAAATCCCATCGGGATGTAATTTCAAAAGTTGATTTAAAGCAAGATTTATCAGTTCTATTTCTAAAATTTAGGCAAAATATGTCGTCCCGCTGGGACTTTTGCTGCGTTGGGAAGCTTTTGTGGTTAAAGGATATCGTCCTTACAGGACTTGGTTTCAAAATGAAATCCCATCGGGATGTAATGTATTTAATCCCAATATGCGTACCCCGAATCCGAATCACATCGGGATGAAATGTGCCAAGGCTCAAAGCGCTAACTATAAATCTGAATCCAATCGGGATGAAATCTAAAAGGCATTAAATTCTCACTCAAAATGAAATCCCATCGGGATGTAATGTATCTAATCTCAAAATGATTACCTCGAATCCGAATCCCATAGGGATGAAATGTGCCAAGGCTCAAAGCGCTAACTATAAATCTGAATCCCATCGAGATGAAATCTGAGAGACATGAAATTCTCACTCAAAATGAAATCCCATCGGGATGCAATGTATCTAATCCCAAAATGCGTACCCCGAATCCGAATCCCATCGGGATGAAATATCTACTCAACACCAGAAGTTAGAACCATAGATGTGTGAAAAACTTCTCTTATTCGTGAAAACTAGTCCTTCCTTTCACAGATAATTTGATTAATTTTGCACCTCAATCGAGCGTTATGGAAAGCACATTACAAAAAGAAGCAACACTAGAACAAGCAGTAGAATTAGGCTTAAGACCTGATGAATTTGATAAAATCAAAGAGATTTTGGGTCGTACACCCAATTTTACAGAAACGGCCGTTTATTCTGTCATGTGGTCGGAACATTGCTCGTATAAAAACTCGATTTTTTGGTTGAAACAATTGCCCAAAGATGGTCCACATATGTTGGTGAAAGCCGGTGAAGAAAATGCTGGATTGGTCGATATCGGAGATGGTTTGGGTTGCGCATTTAAAATCGAATCACACAATCACCCAAGTGCATTGGAGCCGTATCAAGGCGCGGCAACGGGTGTTGGTGGTATCAACCGTGATATTTTCACAATGGGTGCTCGTCCCATTGCTCAATTGAATTCCCTTCGTTTTGGAAACATCGATCGCGACCGCACAAAGTGGTTGGTGAAAGGTGTTACAAAAGGAATTGGCGATTATGGAAATGCGTTTGGTATTCCAATCGTTGGAGGAGAAGTTTTCTTCGATGATTCCTACAACACAAATCCTTTGGTGAATGCTTTCTCTGCAGGAATCATCGACTCTAAAAAGATTATTTCAGCGAAATCTAAAGGACCCGGCAACCCGGTTTTCATTGTAGGTTCTTCTACAGGAAAAGACGGAATTGCAGGTGCCGCGTTCGCTTCAAAAGATATTACAGAAGAATCTGCATCGGATTTGCCATCTGTACAAGTGGGTGATCCATTTATGGAAAAATTGTTATTGGAAGCAACCATGGAGTTGCTGACAACCGACGCAGTTGCAGGAATGCAAGACATGGGTGCGGCAGGAATTACTTGTTCTTCATGTGAAATGAGTGCAGGTGGTAATGTCGGAATGGATGTTCATTTGGACCGCGTTCCAACACGCCAAGATAATATGTTACCGTATGAGATTTTGCTTTCAGAATCGCAAGAGCGAATGTTGGTAGTCGTAAACAAAGGACACGAAGAAGAAGTGAAACGCATTTTCGATAAATGGGATTTGCATGCAGAGGAAATTGGAGTTGTTACAGATTCCACGCAAGTTCGTTATTTCATGAATGGTGAATTGGTAGGCGACGTTCCAGCTGAATCCTTGGTTTTGGGTGGCGGTGCTCCCGTTTACGAACGAGAATACAAAGAACCAGCTTACTTCCAAGAATACAAAAAATTTAACATTGATTCCGTTCCTCAACCAGAAGATTTAGTGGCGGTAGCGAATACTTTGTTGGCACATCCAAACATTGCATCCAAACGATGGGTGTACGAACAATACGATTCCATGGTTGGAACAAGAACCATGACAACGAACCGTCCTTCGGATGCAGGTGTCGTAAATATCAAAGGAACCAACAAAGCTTTAGCGATGACGGTGGATTGCAATTCCCGTTACGTACATGCGGATCCGGAAGTTGGAACGCAAATCGCGGTTTCAGAAGCAGCAAGAAACATTGTCTGTTCGGGTGGTGTTCCATCTGCGATTACAAATTGTTTGAACTTTGGAAATCCATACAATCCAGAATCCTTCTGGCAATTTGTTGGGGCGATCAAAGGAATGTCAAAAGCGTGTTTGAAATTCTCGACACCAGTAACCGGTGGAAACGTTTCATTCTACAACCAAACATCCATAGATGGAGTTGAAATCCCGGTTTTCCCAACGCCTACGATTGGAATGATTGGAATTTTGGAGGACAAAGACAAAGTGATGAGTTTGGATTTCAAACAAAAAGGAGATTTGATTTTTATTTTGGGCGATTCACATAACGATATTTCTTCTTCTGAATACTTGGTAAGTTACCACGGTGTAAAAGAGTCTCCAGCACCTTTCTTTGATTTGGACAAAGAATTTGAATTACAAGAGAAAGTAAAAGGATTAATTGCGAACGAAATAGTTAACGCTGTACACGATTGTGCCGATGGTGGTTTGTTCATTACCTTGTACGAAATGTCTGCTCCTCGAAATTTAGGATTTGATATTGTAACAGATGCCGAAATCAGAGAAGATGCATTCTTGTTTGGAGAATCTCAAAGTAGAGTAGTAGTAACGGTTGAAGAAGACAAAGAAGAAGATTTCATTGAATTCATGATTGAATCTGGCGTGAACTTTACTTTGCTAGGACACGTTACCAAAGGAAAAATGACCGTGGATGATTACCATTTTGGATTTATCCATGAAGCGAAAGAAATCTATGACAATGCATTAGGCAAACGTTTGGAAGCTTAATCACTAGAATATTTTTTAAAAAAAAGTGGTCCAAATGGGTCACTTTTTTTTATGGGGAAAACCCCAAATTCTCGGGAAAAATCACCAAAGTTTGTTGTAAATTCCATCAACTATAATCGTTAAGTTTGAAATAAAAATGATGGAAACTCAACTTACTACTGATGCTCATCTGATCAATTTTCGAAATTTCAGAAAACAATTGGATACTTCCAATGAATCCTGGTCGCTTTCCTTATCGGAAATTACTTTGCATCCTGATTTCGGCGGTTTTATCAACCATTTTTTAGGCAGAAAGGAGCACATACATATGGTCTCCATTGCCTGGGATTATTCAGGGATGAATCCAACCATTTATCCTCGTTTGAATTTTACCTTCACTAAACAGCCGTTTTTACTGAATCCTGGTAATCCAAAACCGCTTTCGAACCGAACTTTGTTTGCTCAAAAAAAAGTAGTGGATTCTTTGAATGTTGCCCTTTTTTTCTTTAAAAGTAAAAATGGGGGAAGCGTCAAAGAACTAATAGACTTACTAGAAAGTCATGTGAACTTAAGTTTGCTCAGTCAAAAATTAACCAGTTTGAATCCGGATACTGCCAGTGAAAAGAAAAAGTATATGAACTATGTTTATGATGCTTTGTGTTTAAACTTAGCGGAACTGATTAAAAAGTCAGAGTCAAAATATATCACTACGATTCAATTCAGCTATCCAGTAGAGGATGAATGGAATTATTATGGAGACGAAACACTCATGAAAGATGGTGTGCGCATTCAGTTGACTAAAAATAAAATCTAACCTTAATTCAGGAAAAGGTAGGTTTCCTGCTGCGACTTTCTACTTCGAAACTTTTTTGTGCTATCATTTGGTCAAATTGTGCTATTCCTTTTTTGACTTCGCGGATACTTTTGGTTTTAGGAATACTAAAACAAGTAACTATGAGTATAGCACAAAGACCTGAATTTAAGGCAAAATACGGTAATTTTATTGGGGGCAAATTTGTTGCTCCAATCAAAGGAGAATACTTTGATAACATTTCTCCAATTGATGGAAAAGTGTTTACAAGCGCGGCACGTTCGACGAAAGAAGATGTGGATGCGGCTCTGGATGCGGCACATTTGGCTTTTAAAACATGGGGAAAATCATCTGCAGCCTACCGAAGCAGTGTATTGAACAAAATTGCTGATCGAATAGAAGAAAATCTAGAATACCTTGCAATTGTTGAAGCAATTGACAACGGGAAAGCGATTCGTGAAACTAGAGCAGCTGATTTACCGTTGGTAATTGACCATTTCCGCTATTTTGCTGGTGTTATTCGCGCAGATGAAAGTGGAATTTCAGAACATGACGAAAACACGGTAAGCATTTGTTTGAACGAGCCTTTGGGTGTTGTAGGACAAATCATTCCTTGGAACTTTCCTCTTTTGATGGCGACTTGGAAAATTGCTCCTGCTTTAGCAGCTGGTAACTGCTGTGTAGTAAAACCAGCGGAACAAACGCCAACGTCGATTATGATTCTTTTGGAATTGATTCAAGATTTATTACCAGCAGGCGTTTTGAATGTGATTACCGGTTTCGGATTGGAAGCAGGTAAACCATTGGCGCAATCGGATCGTGTAGCGAAAGTATCTTTTACAGGTGAAACTACTACAGGTCGTTTAATCATGCAATATGCTTCTGAAAACTTGATACCCGTTACCATGGAATTGGGCGGGAAATCACCGAATATTTTCTTCTCCTCTGTTGCAGATGAAGATGATGCATTCTTTGATAAAGCGATTGAAGGCGCAGTTTTGTTTGCCTTGAATCAAGGTGAAGTTTGTACTTGTCCGTCTCGAATTTTGGTACAAGAAGACATTTATGAAAAATTCATGACCCGCGTTATTGAGCGCACCAACGCTATCAAAATGGGCCATCCATTGGACGGGTCTACGATGATGGGTGCTCAATCGTCTAACGACCAATACGAGAAAATTCAATCGTATTTGAAAATTGGTAAAGAAGAAGGAGCGGAAGTTCTTTGCGGTGGTGAAGTAAACCATTTGGAAGGTGAATTGGCGGATGGCTTTTACATCCAACCAACTATTTTCAAAGGACACAACAAAATGCGTATTTTCCAAGAAGAAATTTTTGGACCAGTAACCTGCGTTACAACTTTTAAAACAGTGGAAGAAGCCATTGAAATTGCGAACGATACGATGTATGGGTTGGGTGCAGGTGTTTGGACACGTGACGCGCATGAATTGTACCAAGTTCCACGTGCAATTCAAGCAGGACGCGTTTGGGTAAACAATTACCACGCTTATCCAGCTCATGCCTCTTTTGGAGGATATAAAAAATCAGGATTCGGTAGAGAAAATCACAAAATGATGTTGGCGCATTACACGCAAACAAAAAACATGTTGATCTCTTACGATAAAAACAAGTTAGGTTTCTTTTGATTTAGATCAAATGATTGTGCCAAAGCCTGATTTTCCCTTAGTCAGGCTTTGGCCTTTTTATTTTCCCCCTTTGGAGGGGGATCAAGGGGGAGGTTTGCAAATTTAAAAGGTAAAATTCTTGTTTATCAGTAGACTAAAACAAATCCAGAACAAAAATATCAAAAACACCATGACAAACCGCGTATCCATCACCCCAGAAGCCATTGCTTTGATCCATCAGCTCAAAGAAAAATATGGCGAATTGATGTTTCATCAAAGTGGCGGATGCTGCGATGGTTCACAACCGATGTGTTTCGAAAAAGGAGATTTTCGCTTGGGACAAAGTGACGTTTGTTTGGGTGAAATTGAAGGCTGTGAGTTTTGGATGAACAAAGACCAATTCGAATATTGGAAATACACTCACTTAACGATTCATGTCGTAAAAGGAATGGGTTCTAGTTTTTCATTGGAGATTCCCTTGGGTTTCCGATTTTTGACCCAATCACGGATGTTTACCGACGAAGAATTGACACAATTGACGCCCCTGAAATTTGTAGAAGATTAATTGATGTACAACAATTGATATTGTTTTGGCGTGATACCTTCGTGCTTTTTGAACAAGCGAATAAAATAATTACAATCTTCAAATCCTGCTAAATACCCGACTTCGTTGATGTGCAAACCTTGGTCGCGGAGCAATTGTTTGGCGCACTTTATTTTCTCGTTGAGCACAAACTCAATGGGACTCATACCCAATTCACGTTTGAAATACCGATAAAACGAGGTATTGCTCATTCCGGCTTGTTCACTCAATGTTTTCAATTGAATTCTTTCGTTCAAATTGTTGTGAATGTATTCCACCACATGTTGAATTGGGCTATCGATATCGATGTAATTGCCTTGTTCGGCTGATTTGGCCGTTTGCGATTGAATAATTCGAATCAACAATTCTTGCAAAGTTAAATCCGCGATAGCATCTTTGGTCAAATTCGTGCTCATGCATTCCTTTACCAATTTGTTGATCGTACTAGCTAAATCTACATTGTTGTAGAAAAAGTAATTTTCTGAATTCAACTGCCACATCTTATTTTTCCCTTCTTTCGGGTATTTTTCGTTGAGGAAATTCAAGGTTTCGGTGATTTTTGCTTGGTCAATGGCCAAAGCCAAACATTGGGTTGGATTGTTGTTTTTTGCTTCTGGGAAATCAATTTTCATGACTTCGTTGGCGGGAATCACCACTGTTTCGCCCGGCAAATAATCAAAACCAGGTTCATCGAATAGATGCATCACTTTTTTACCACGCAACATGCTCGTAACAACCAAATCATTGAATTTTAGCGGAACCAAAGTAGATTGTTGGTAGGTTTCAAAAATATTCAATTCGCAATTCTCCAAAGAGAAAACCGTGCGATTTTCCACCAACGTTTTCAGCGATCGTTCATGCGTTAATTCCGGTGCGTGCAATAAAGTTTTCGATGCCATTTCTCAAAAATTTGAAAGAACAAGATACGAAAAAATGAATTGAATCAACCAAAGGTTGTTTTGTGAAAAAAGTTTTTCAGATCGGTTACTTTGGCTCCCAAAGTTCGATTTTGTTTCCTTCTGGGTCAATCAGGTGAACGAATTTACCATAATCATACACAGCTATGCTATCCAAGATGTTCGCGCCGTTTTGTTTCAATTTTTCGACCAATCCTTCTAAGTTTTGAACGCGGTAATTGATCATAAAATCCTTCTTGGACGGTTCAAAATAGTCACTTCCTGTTTTGAAAGGTGTCCACTGAAGCGAGTGGATGGTATCCGGATGATTGATGTCTCGGGATTCAAAACTAGAGGATCCCCAATCATTGATCTCCATGCCTAAATTTTGGCTGTACCATTCTTTAGTCGCTTTGGGATCGTCCGTAAAAAAGAAAATCCCGCCTATTCCAATCACTTTCGGTGTCGTATCGTTCGCCGATACGGAGCTTGTTGGTTCTTCCATGGTGTTTGATTTTTTGTGAAACAAATCGCAACTAGTCGTAATTCGCATCAGTGCTACGGGAATTACAAGGAGTAGGATCTGTTTAATCATTTGATTTAGAGAATGGAGTTTTGAAGGAATTTACTTTTTGTTTTTGAAGTATTCAAAAATAGCGCCGACAGTCACCCCTATTGAAATGCCTAGGGCAATATTTCTAGAAGAATTTCCGAAATAATTTCCAAATAGGGCTCCGAAAGCAACTCCCAGAGCAGCTCCAATTCCTATTTCGTTGCCTGACTTAGAATTCTTCTTTTCTGACATACTTGCTTGTTTTTAAGGAATCGAATTTATGAAAATAAAATTCAATCACACTTAAACACGAATTTATTCTAAGAATAGCGTGCCAATAATTTTGCAGGAACTTTGTAAGTGGCTGAATACAACATTCCTTCTTGTCGATGTTTGTAAGTGGCAAAAGCTTTTCCATACCATTTGGCATCGGTGGCTTTTTTCTTTAAATCTTCATTGGTTTGTATGCCATAAGATTTACCGTCCAAAAAAGGTTCAATGGTATAAATACTAATTCCGAAATGTTCCACACGCTCCAGAACTACCAAGAAATCGGCTTCTGAGAAGAAGTAAATTGGATCGGTCTCTACACCACCCGTGGTGCTTTTTAAATTGGAGAAAACGTGTCGGTCTAAAAAATCGGATTGTTCCATGTATTTGTTATAATTTTTTTGCGGTTCGTAAATTTACGACAATTGCCGAAGTTGACCAGTTTAATCCTGAAATTAGACAGTATAATGGTGCTTTTTAAACAATCCGTGCGACCTCTTGCTCTTGCTCATTGATTTCTTGCATAATTTCAGAAAAAAGTATGTAGGATTTTATTCGATCCTCTGCATTGTAGATGTTGGTAACGGCAATAATTTCGTCCACCTGTGTTCTTGCTAAAAAGTCTTCTATTTGCTTTTTGACAGTTGCTTTACTGCCAACAAAGGTAAATCGTAACATTTCTTGTACCGAAGGATGCTTTGCAATTTCGCGCAGTTCTTCGGTCATTTCTGTAGGTGCTTGCAGTGCATCTCTTTTTCCGGTGAGCAAACTGACGATCATTCGAATCAGGGAAGTGAAGATTTTTTCGGCTTCTTGGTCGGTTTCGGCGACAATGACATTTGCACCCGCTAGTGTATAAGGAGATGTAAGTTGGGCCGATGGTTGAAATTCTTCACGGTAAATGCGCAGAGCGTTGTACAAATGGGAAGTCGCGAAGTGACTCGCAAAAGCATAAGGCAATCCTTTTTTTGCCGCCAAATGAGCGCTATCCGTACTTGAACCTAAAATATAAAGTGGAATAGCTACGCCTTCTGCAACCGTGGCTCGTACTTTGGCTGTTGCATTTTCTTTGGAAAAATACGTCTGAATTTCTTCTATGTTTTCAGGAAAAGTAAAGGCTGCATTTCGTTGATCGGAACGAATAGCTGTGGCCGTGGCTTGATCGGTTCCAGGGGCTCGACCCAATCCTAAATCAATTCGATTCGGATACAACCATCCCAAAGTTCCGAACTGCTCTGAGACAATGAGCGGTGAATGATTCGGTAACATAATTCCGCCGGAACCCACGCGAATTGTTTTGGTTCCTTGAGCAATGTAGCCAATTAAGATGGAAGTAGCTGAACTGCCGATATGATCTGAATTATGATGCTCCGCCAACCAAAATCGCGTATAACCAACTTCCTCTACTTTTTGCGCCAACCAAAGACTGTTGTGCAAGGTTTGGTCGATGGTATTGTTTTTGGATACGATCGCCAATTCTAAGACGGAATACTTAATTTTTTTCATGGATTTTTTTCAAATCGGTGATGAATGAACAACAACGATAGTCCAACTTTACCGTTCGAACTATCGTTGATTTAATGAACTTTATCGATGATTAGTCGATGACTGTAACCAAGTCTTCTGTGCTTTTTCTCACTTTTACTAGGTTGACCAACCAATCTTTATCGGTGGCTCTGTAACCCAATGGAAGCAAGACCACACTACGCAATCCTTTTGCACGCAAACCTAATATTTCGTCTACTGCATTGGGGTCAAAACCTTCCAAAGGTGTAGCATCCACTCCTTCAAAAGCAGCTGCTGCAATGGCTTGTGAAAAGGCAATGTAGGCTTGTCTTGCCGCGTGATTGAAATTTAATTCTTCGTCCCGTTGTGGGTAACTTGCCAACAACATTTGACGGTAATTTTCCCATCCTTCGTTTGAAAAACCACGAACTTCATTGGTTAAATCAAACATTTTATTGATACGATCCACTGTGTACGTGTCCCACGCGGCGAAAACCAATAAATGCGAACAATCCGTGATGACTGATTGGTTCCATGCAACGGGTTTGATTTTTTCCTTTACTTCTTGGTTGGTGATCACATAAATTTCGAAAGGTTGTAAGCCACTGGAAGTAGGTGCCAATCGAGCCGCTTCTAAAATCCGATCGATTTTGTCTTGTGCTACTTTTTCTCCGTTCATCGCTTTGGCAGCGTATCTCCAGTTCAATTTGTCTAATAATTCCATTTTGATTTGACTGTTATTTGATTGTTGTTTGTTTTTTTGCTAATGCATCTATCCAGGTATTGAGCACCTCTTTTAAATGGATAATTTCTTCTAATTCAATATTTTCAGTTAGTAGATTTTGTAACAATTGCTCAGGGATTGGGACGGCAGTTTTCTTTAATTCTCTTCCTTTTTGGGTCAAACCAATGTGCACACAACGTTCGTCTTCTGTGGAACGATTGCGTTTGATCAACTCCATTTTTTCCATGCGTTTTAGCAAAGGAGACAGTGTATTGGTATCCAGCATCAACTGCTCTACAATTTGATTCACGCTGACAGCATCTTTTTCCCACAAAACCATCATCACCAAATACTGAGGATAGGTCAAACCCATCTTTTTTAAATAGGGCGTATACGCTTTGGTGATGAGTCGGGAAACCGAATACAACGGAAAGCAAATCTGATTGCCTAACAACAATTGTTGATCATCCATTTTTACGTGTTTTTTTTGATTGATAAACTTGCCATGCGTTAGACGACCACAAAGCCCATAACACTAAAACGGGCTGAAAGAAAAGTCGAATGAGTCGCGCTTTATCTGTATTCAATGCACCAAAACCATCGGTTCCATTGATGTATTGAGCGATGTTGCCAGGGAAAATCAAAACATAGAAAGTAGCCAAGGCCCATCCAAAATGTACACGGTATTTCTTCGAGAAGAGTAATCCAATTCCCAGTATCATTTCAACAATTCCAGATAAAATAACGACCAAATCTTTGCCGAGTGGAACCCAATTGGGAACTTGCGATTGGAATTCTATGCGGTTAAAAGTTAAATGACTGAACCCAGCAAAAATCATGAAACTGGCCAAAATTATTCGGGAAATTGTTTTGAAATTTGGTCGGTTTTTCATTTTTATCGATTGCGATTATATCGTATGCGATACAAATGTAGTACAACAAAAAATTCCCACAATACGAATTGGGGAATTTTAACAGGGAATTTTTCTTTAAAAAGCTTGAAATATAAAATAACTATTAGCTATTCAATTAATTAAATATTTTATTGACACTTTTCCATACTTATTTAATCAAATTCAAGTTTTTTAGATCACCATTTGGGGTGATTAAAATGTACTCTTTGGTATTTTTCACTTCAACGGTGGGAGCAGGAGCCGTTTTTTTCTCTCGGAGAACGCTGAGTTTCAATTCGTACATCACTTGAATAACGGGTTCTAAAATCACGGGATTGATGACAAAGTCAAATTCTTTGTCAACGATCGGTTGGTAATACAAGGTTTTTGATTTCTGGGCAACATTGACATTCGCCGATCGCTTTAAGTTGAGTGATGAACTGCTATATGCTTCGTAAGATTGGTACATTTCCACGGGTAGAACAACTTTGAATCCATCGGCGATTTGTTTTTCAGTATTGGCAAACGTCTCTCCCAAAATGGCTTCGTAATTTTTCGTTTTCTCCGTGAGTAACAATTTGGCTTTGGTCATGAGTTCTTTTTTGATGGCTTCCAATGCCGTGGAGAAATAATCTACGCGAACCAAATCATAAATTTCGTTTTGTGACAAAATTTCGATGAATTCATTCAGGAAATTTGGATTGGTATAACGGATGTGGATGGTTTTTTTCAATTCAAATCCCACCGGGATTTCCATATAATTTTTCTTGCTGAAAATCTTTTTTTCCACTTCATATTCATAAACCGGAACGAATGAAATCATGTCTACATACGTTTCAATCTCCTTTTTCAATTTAATTTTCGTCAAAGACTCAGAAATGCGTTTGTCGATTAATTCATTTACTTCTTCCGCGGTTTTTCCTTCTTGTGAAACATTAAAAATGGCGATGTAAGCATCGGCTTTTACATTGGCCAAACCTTTTACGGAAATGGAGTTTTCATTGTTGGTTTGTAATCGAATATCGATGTTTTTTTCAGGAAACGCAACTTGTTTTTGGTAATTGATGTTGCCGGAAACTTGCGCGAAACTTGCCGATTGAATAAAGAATAGAATAGCGATTGATGAAAATTTTCTCATGGTACTTTTGATTTGTTTTTAGCTCAGTACAAGAGAAAGGTAGAAGGGTTCAACCGTGATGCTCTTTTATTCAATTAAAAGTTCTCATTTGAATCGGTCCCTAACAATTTTTATTAATTCGTTGGATTCAAGACACAGTTGGGCAATCTACTGCGAATCAATGCTTTTCTTTCAGGTGTAAAGGTAGGACCTGATATCATTAGTTCTTCCAATTGGGTCAGTTTGAAAAACGATTCTTGAAACTGTAAAATGGGGTTATTTCCAAGTAAGAGGAATTCTAAATTGGTCAGATTTCCAAAGGAATAAGGGAGTCCTGTGATTTGATTTTCATCCATTTCCACTACTTCCAACTGGATTAGTTTCCCAAAATCATCGGGCAAGGCAGCAAGTTGATTTCCATTCATGTACAACTCTTCCAGTTGAGTTAAATCGGTGAAACTTTTTGGAAATACGGTCAGTTGATTGTCGTCCATACCCAGGTATTTCAACTGTTTCAATTGCCCGATGCATGCTGGTAATTCGCTTAACTTATTGCCGTCTACGCCCAATTCTTCCAGCTCGATCAATTGGCACATGGAAGCTGGTAAAAAGGAAAGTTGGTTGTCTTCCAGCAACAAGTATTTGAGATGAATCATTTCTCCTATCTCCTCTGGTAAAGTATCTAAATGTTGACCAACCAATTCTAGATTCGTTATTTCCAATGGATGCTGCAGTGCGTAAGATAAGGAAGTGCAGGCAGTATCTTTCTGGGCAAAACTTAGACTGCAAAAGTGAAAAAAGAGCAACAGCAGGAGGGATGATTTTCTACGACTGTTTTTGTAACGAGTTGACTTCACTGGTATTTTAGTTTTTGAATCATTAAACGTCAGAAAGGTACAAAGATTTTAGTGGTTTTTGATGGAGGAAAAGATAGAGGAGAAATTGTACGTGAATCGCCTGTCAAAACTAGGTGAAAGCCTTGAAAAGCTTGAATTCTCCTCAATATCATAACACGAACTTAATATTGAGGTAGCACGGCAACAGCCTAGCGCCATTACTTTTGTTAACACAAGATTTACCAAATAAACCAACGATACTAAAATGCGCAGACTAAAGGATTTAGTCCCAACTGTTGAAAATGTCACAAATGAAACGATTTCGCGTAACCTGAATGGAAATATGAACAGTGAGTTTATCAGTAGTTTGAAATATGCTGCGATTCTGCAAAAAGGTATACTCCCCAAGCCTCGCCATTTCAACCGAATTTTTGACGATTCATTTGTCTTATTTTTGCCTCAACATATTATTTCGGGCGATTTTTATTGGTTGTCAGAAGTAAATGATGACTTGGTTTATGTGGCCGTGGGTGATTGCACGGGTCATGGTGTTCCAGGAGCGATGCTATCCATTTTGGGAAACAATATGCTGACGTACGCCATTCTAAAGAAACGGATCAAGAAAGTGAATCGTATTTTGATGGAAATGGACAAACGGTTCATCGAAAGTTTCAGTTCGGATATGCAAGACGAAGGCTTCAACAATGACTGGATGGATATTTCACTGTGTTGCATTGATCGAAAAAATAAAATGATTCATTACGCTGGCGCCAAGCAAAAAGCGTTCTTGGTACAAAAAAAAGGCATTGAAATTCTAAAAGGTTCTGTTTATCCACTCGGTGGTTGGCAAATTTCAGCCGATCGGAATTTCGAATCAAAATCAATTGCATACAAAACAGGCGACACACTTTATTTAAGCACAGATGGTTTTCAAGACCAGATTGGTGGACCGAAGGACAAAAAATACAAATCCATTGCCCTACGGAAACTACTAGAGGAAAACGCTTCAGATTGCTTGGAGGATCAAAAAAATCGTCTGCTATCTGAACACCTTGATTGGAAAGGTGCCAATGAACAAACCGATGACATTTGTTTGATTGGGTTGCGTTTGTGAATCTCAATCCGTACAGAGAATAGGCAAGTGTGAAAAAAATAACCAAACAGTGTCCGTCTCAATTTTTCATCCACCCAGCAATACTGCTTCTTTCTCGGGTTGGTGAAGGATGAACTTCGTGTTCCATTTCATCACTTCTGAAGAGGACCAAACGACCTTCCATCGGAGAAATGTTTTGCTGAGCTCCTAATTCAGGATAGAGTGAAAGCAAGCCTCCATCTTCCATTTTCCAGTCTTGATTTAAGTACAATACTATCGAGAATTTTCGACCTTTTTCATTTTTGAACTGATCGAGATGTCGTTTGTAAAAATCACCGCACGCATAGTTTGCATAATGGCTTTCAAATGTTAAAATAGAGGTGAAGCAACTTTTATTCAAGTAGTCAATGAAACGCCAGATTTTCTTGAGATAGATACTTTCAAAAACGTTTGAACTCTGTTCGTCAATCCATTTGACTTGATCACCTCGAATGGATTTGTCTTTGTGCAAAGCTAGTTTATTGCCGATACCAGCATTTTTTAGTGTTCCTTTTTGTCTGAATGCTAATAAGTTGTCTCTAAGTCCTGCAAGTTCTGCGAGAGTTAGAAAATCATTGCAACAACCGTATTGATGATCAATCAATCCTTGAATCAATCCTTCAAATTGCGCTACCTCCGCTTTATTTTGCTTGCTCATCGTTTATACCGAAATCGCAAGTGTGTGCATTCACACGAAAGATTTAGCGCAAGTACGTCATTCTTTTTGGGATAAAAGGGTTACCGGACGAAAACAATTTTGTTAATCAGATTAATCTTATCAAAAGCCATCTTGATTCACTTCTATACTTCAACCTTTTGTTCGCAATTATCGTTTATTAATTTGGAGTCTTGTTGCAATTGTTTTACTTTTATTTCGCTAAAAATAAAACCGGCGAAAGGAATTGACTTGTTACAAGAACCCCTTATTTGCTAAAACAGAAAAAATATGAAAATAAAATTACTCCTAGGATGGCTATTGCTTATCGGACTATCATCAAATGCACAAATACAAGGAGGCGGAGGCTTACCGAAAAGTAACAAAGCAAATCAACACTTTGTGATTCCTGTCGTCCATTTTAGTGAGCCTGATATAACAGCACTTCGTCAAGAAGATTCTTTGATAGATGCTCAAAAAGCAGGTCCGTGGAGATTTGGTTTCAACAACCATACGAATCTGACCTTGGCCAATTCAGGTGCTTGGATTACCCTTCCAAATAGTGGAAAGATTTGGCGGGTAAAATTGGTGTGTGAAAACGCATTGACCGTAAATTTGACATTGGATAATGTAAACATTCCGGAAGGAAATGAATTATACGTTTACAATGAAGATAAAAGTTTTATTCTCGGAAAATTTACAACACAGCACTTGTGCGAAAATGTATTGGGAACCGAATTGGTGCCAGGGAACACCGCTATCGTTGAATATTACGTCGCGCCAAACAATGCGAATGGCTCCTTCCGATTTGATCAAGTAACACACGGGTATCGTACAGCAAACGAATTTGCTGAAAAAGCATTTGGTTCCTCAGGAAATTGCAACAACAACGCCAACTGTCCTTCAGGCGCTGCTTGGTCCGATGAAAAACGCAGTGTAGTCATGCTGGTTTCAGGAAGCAATGGTTTTTGTTCAGGTGCTCTCGTTAACAATACGTTACAAGATGGCAAGCCCTATATTTTAACAGCGAACCATTGTTATAGCACACCAACGAACTGGATTTTCCGTTTTAATTGGGAAGCAGCGGGTTGTCCAAACCCTGGATCTTCTCCAACTTTTCAATCCATTAATGGCGCAGTTTTAAGAGCTAGGGATACACCTTCTGATTTCTGTTTAGTTGAAATGACCGCTACAAGTGGAACTCCATTTGTCAATGGAACAGTTCCAAGTTCGTTCAATGCTTATTTTGCAGGATGGGATGCCACTGGTGCTTTTCCAACTTCCGCTGTAGGAATTCATCACCCATCAGGTGATATTAAAAAGATTTCGTTCGAGAATAATCCATTGCTTTCAGGTACGTGGGCTGGAACACCTGCCAACAGTCATTGGAGAGTAGATTATTGGGATTCAGGTGTGACAGAAGGCGGTTCATCTGGATCGCCATTGTTTGACCAGAATCACCGAATTGTTGGTCAGTTGCATGGTGGTGCTTCGGGTTGTGGAAATTCAGATTTATCAGATGAATATGGTAAATTATCGCTTTCTTGGACAAATAATGCGTCTATTTCAGCACAATTAAAACATTGGTTGGATCCCAACAATTCGGGTTTAACCATTTTGGATGGATATGACCCAAATGTTGCCGTAACGCCAGATAATGCAGGTGTTAATGCGATAACTTCACCCAACGGATTGTATTGTTCTGGCCAATTTGTGCCAGTCGTTACAATTAAAAATTACGGAAACAATGTGTTGACATCTACGACCATCAATTACAATGTCGATGGAGGCACCAACAACATCTACACTTGGACAGGAAGTTTGGCTCCCGGTTCAAGCACTTCTGTTACTTTGCCGAGTATGACGGTTGCTGCTGGCGCACATGTTTTCAATTGTGCTACTTCAATGCCAAACGGTGTACCTGATACGGGAACAGGAAATGATGCGAATAGTTCGAGTTTTACAACTTCTACGACGGGTCAAGCGGTTACGATTAGTGTAACAACAGACTGTTGGGGATATGAAACTTATTGGGAATTAAGAGATGTTGGGAGTAATTTGGTGACTTCTGGAGGGAATCAAGAATTTGTGCTGCCTGGTGGAACTCAAGTCGCTACTCAAACGGATCTGGGTGCTTATGGAGATCAAACAACGGTTAATACAACTCTTTGTTTGGCCGTAGGGTGCTATGATTTTACCATTTTTGATGATTACGGCGATGGAATGGAAGGAACATCATCTGGTTGTTCATCCAATGGTAGCTACTCAATTACTGATAGTGCTTCTGCTGTTTTGGCAAGCATTCAAACGCTGAATTTTGGAAACAGTGAAACCAATAATTTTTGCGTAGGCATGATTGATCCTTGTGCGACTCCGTTGGTAGCTAATTTTACAAATTCTTCACCTGAAATCACCGGAAATGATGGAACAATTGATATTACAGTTTCTGGAGGTCTTGCTCCGTATTCATTTTCATGGACTGGAACTGGCGGATTTACATCAAATACAGAAGATTTAACCGGATTAGTGGCCGGAACGTACGCAGTAAATGTGACCGATGCTTGTAACCATATTGTTACAATTTCTGGCATTACCATTCAAAATGTGGCTGGAATTGACGTGTTAACGGAGAATTTGTTTAAAGTGTATCCGAATCCGAACAAGGGTATTTTTACGGTTCAATTGATTGATGCCAACAGCCTTGCCGTGGTTACTGTAATGGATTTATCAGGAAGAATCATCCATTCTGAAAAATTGGTGCATTCTACAACTTCTATTTCCATGGAAAATGCAGCACAAGGGACTTATCTCATCAACGTTGTAACGGATCAATTCAACAAGACAGTTTCATTGGTTCTAGTAAAATAGGCCAAAATAGTTTAGATAAAAGGAGATTTGTTTTTACAAGTCTCCTTTTTTTGTGATTAAATCAACTAGCTGAATCAATTGTCGTCAAATAATTTTTTCAAAAAAGCTAGATTTTCTTGAAAGTCCCAATTTTCTGAATAAATGGCTAAGCTGTAAGCAATTTTGTTTTTGGCGCCAAACAGATATATGGCTTCTAGATTTTTGCCTTTTGCCGTCCAAAAAAGGTAATTATCGCCTTCAAAATGAGGCAACTTTTTCATTTGAAAGGTTGGACTTGCAGAACGTCTGGTTTCCCAAGCAAAATATTCCAGTACAAACATTTCTTCCGTCATGGCTGGACGAACAAAGATAAAATCGGCTTGGCGGTTTTTGGCAATGGCAATTCGGTTGTATTCATCATCTATAAATAAATACGATTTCATTTTTTCATCGTACCCAGTTCGTTTCCATTTACCTGGAATATGGATGTTCCCAATCGGGGATATCGTTAAGGTCGTTTCGTTCGCTTTGGGATTGTAGGAATAAAAAACTTTTTTAGAATTTTGTTTCAAATAGCAGCTTGATAAAATACCAATGAGCGATAAATAAAGAAGTTTACTTTTCATTCTTAATTGCGGGTGGTTTGTGGTTTTATTAAATCAACTGCAAGATAATACAGAATTTTAAATCAGAATAGGGTTTGTTAAAAAGACTTTTCACAGAATTTGAACTAAAAAAACCCTGCAAATCAAATGAAATACAGGGTTTCTTTTTAGTTAATCATTAGTAGTGCAGCTACAATTTTTTTGGCTTTTCCCAATCACTCTCCCAAGTGAAAAATTGCCATTCTTGTTTCGACACAAATCAAATTTAATGAATTGAACCCACTAAAAAGGTGAAACGGGAATAAAAACGGGGTTTTTGGGGAAAATCACGGGGTCTTTTAATTATTGGAGAAACCAATTAAAATGCTGATTTTGTGATTTATATAGTTTTTTCTTTTCATTAGAAGTAAATAAATTACTTTCTTCTAGAACAAGACGATAGACCGGATTATTCATTTAAATCGTTAATTTCTTTCCAACAATTGGCTTCCATTCTTAATTTTTGATGATACTACCAAACTCCATTGATGCACAAAAGTCTCAACTTTATGAGCCAGACTAACAATCGGCCAACCCAACGTTCACTGCCAATCCTCCTTCTGAGGTTTCTTTGTACTTAGAATTCATGTCTTGTGCTGTTTCCCACATGGTTTGAACTACATTGTCGAGTGAAACTTTGGCTTTGCTCGCATCTCCATCCAAAGCCAATTCAGCTGCGTTGATTGCTTTTATTGCGCCCATGGCATTTCGTTCAATACAGGGTATTTGAACCAAACCGCCAATTGGGTCACAGGTAAGTCCCAAATGATGCTCCATGGCAATTTCTGAGGCCATTAAAACTTGTCCAGGAGTTCCACCCAAAAGCGAAGTCAAGGCTCCTGCAGCCATGGCAGAGGATACGCCGATTTCCGCTTGACAACCACCCATGGCGGCAGAAATAGTAGCGCCTTTTTTGAAAATGCTACCGATTTCACCCGCGACCAATAAAAACTCTTTGATGTGTTCAAAACCAGCTTTGTGATTTTCAATGGTAAGATAATACATCAATACGGCCGGGATGACTCCTGCACTTCCATTGGTAGGAGCGGTAACAATACGTCCCAATGAAGCATTTACCTCGTTCACAGCTAGCGCATAACAGGAAACCCATTTTAAAATTTCTCGAAAAGCCACGGTTGTATTTCGAATACTAGCCACCCATTCTGTATGAGAAGTATAGCTTCGGTCACCAATTAATTTTTCGTGCATCGCATAAGCGCGACGAGTGACATTTAATCCACCCGGCAATATTCCTTCGGTATGACAACCCGTATACATGGAATCGAGCATGACATCCCAAATGGATTGCAAACCTTTGTCAATTTCTTCTTGAGAGCGAACCGATAGTTCGTTGGCCAAGACAATTTCGTGTATTTTCTTGTTTTCGGCAGCGCAAAAAGCCAAAAGTTCATCTCCTTTTTCGATCGGGTAGGGATAGGTCGCAAAAATTTCATCCTTTTTCTTGGATCGTTTTCTATCTTCTTGCACTACAAAACCACCACCAATGGAGTAATAGGTTTCTTCTAAGTTCTTGCCTTTGGTAAATTCCGCGGTAAAAATCAACGCATTGGGATGAAACGGCAGAAATTCTCGATGAAAAACAATATCCGTTTCCCAGTCAAAATTCGCATAGGAAGTATTGTTGAGTGTCAGTTGTTTTTCTTTTTTAATTCGATCGATGTCTCCTTGCATATTTTCTACAGGGTAGGAAGTAGGGTCATTGCCACACAATCCCATCACCACCGCAATATCCGTTGCGTGACCTTTTCCTGTCAAGGACAAAGAGCCATACAAATCTACTTTGATGCTTTTCAAAGTGGAAATATCTGTTTTTAATGCCAATTGGTCCAAAAAGCGCAATGCTGCGCGCCAAGGTCCCAGCGTGTGAGAACTGGATGGTCCAACACCAATTTTTAACATATCAAAAACGCTTATGCATTCCATGGAAACAAGTTTTACACAAATTTAAGCGCCCTTTTGGATTGGCAACGGAAAAATCAATTTAATGTTGAATCAATTTATGAATTGACTCGAATCTGTTAAAAATTTAATTCTTGGTTCAATTTTTAATCTTCGTATTCTATGATTTCTTGCTCTACTTCGCCTATGATTTTGAATTCCGTTCGCCGGTTTTTCTCGCGACCAGCTGGATTGTCTGAGCCATCTGGATTTTCATTGGGCGCAATGGGCAATGTTTCTCCGTACCCTTTTGCTGACAATCTATTTTTGTCAATTCCTTGTTTGATGAGGTATTGCACCACGCTTTCGGCACGTTTTTGAGAAAGTTTCAGGTTGTATTCGTCAGATCCTTTGCTATCGGTGTGCGCCATGATTTCAATTTTGGTATTGGGGTACTTGTTCATGATCAAAAGCAACGTGGTATCCAAAATGTTTTTTGACTCTTTTGTTAAGTTGGGACTATCAAATTCATAACGGATATTGGCCAAAATCATCGGCTCCAACGGTTGTTTTTCCAATACCAATTTTTCCTTTAACACGGTCGATGTTGAAATGTAACTTGTGCTCAGCATTTTTTCGCTGGGGAAATAACCTTCTTGCTTCCCGACCAAAACATAAGTTTGATTGGGTCGCAAATTGAATCGAGCATTGTCACAAATATTGCGTTTTTCTTCAATCAACAAACGACCCTCTTCATCCACCAAATACAGATCGACATACACTGGGCCATTTTTACACAAGCGGACCGTTTCCACATCTGTTACATCCACATCGACTTCTATACTAATGAATTTGGTATATTGAAATTCATAAATGTCATCGCAACAAGTCGGATGATAAAGAGACATGCCACCAAGGCGGTTACTAACAAAAAAGCCACCACGGTTGGACGGTTTCAAAGCAAAATCCAAATCATCAGCGGATGAATTGATTTGACCTCCTGCATTTTTAGGATTTTCCCATTTGCTGGTTTCACCCACCATCGAGTAGATGTCCAGACCACCGAAATTTGGACGACCATTGGTGCTGAAGTACATGGTTTTGCTCGCTAAATCATAAAATGGGGTGAGCTCATCACCAATGGTGTTCAATTTTGATCCGGCATTTTTAGCTTTTTTAAAGGCTTTTTTGCGAGGATCGAATTCGGCATACCAAATATCCATTCCCCCTTTAGTTCCTTCTCGATCGGAAACAAAATAGAGCACCTCCATGTTGCGCTTGGTTTCTCGTCCCATAGTTGGGTGCGTAGTGGTAAAATCTGGAGAATTCACTAATTCAGGCAGCATTTCGGGCGTACTCCATTTCCCATTGCTCAATCGCGACTCGTAGATGGAGCAAATGATGTTGTATTGCCAATTTTCTTGACATTTCGTGAAATAAAAACGGGTGCCATCCAGCGAATAACAGCCATTGGCAATATCCATGTTTGGGTCATTGAAAGGACCGGGTAGAGCGCCTTTTTTCGTCCAAATCGTGTCTTTTTTCTCTGCAAGGTAAAATTGTCTTTTTAAAACATCCAATGGTAGGGAGTCAATTAATTCATAGACCCGCTCTTTGGATTCGTTGTAACTGCCAAAAATTAATTCATTGTCCCCAATTGGAATAGGCGAAAAATCGATGTGGCGTTTGTTTACTTTGTCCCCTAAATTCCTTACAACGGCATTTTCAATACTGTCTTTGTAGGCAATAGCCATTGAGCAACCCTCGAGTTCTGTTTTATACAATTTACTCAAAGTTCTGTTGCCTAAACCAGAAGAATGCTTTTTAAATTGATTGAAAGATTCAATAGCTTCTGGGTATTTTCCATTATTTTTTTGGGCTTGTCCAAGATAAAAAAGAGCTTCCGCATGTTTGTTTTCTTTTTTGCTATCCAATATTTTGGTGTAAAATTTTTCTGTTTTGATGTAGTTGTGTGTCAACCGATAAATAGCAGCCAATTCTTCTACAACGTGCAATTGAGTGCTGTCTTTGGCGTACAATTGCTCCAAATAATTTTGAGCCAAGTACAAATTGTGCGTTCTCTTTGCTTCCATAGCTAAGCGCCACGTTCTACCGTCTTTTTTTTGTAAAAGTTCCACGGCATCCACTTCTTGACTCAAAGAACAAAATGAAAGGAAAATGGCACCAAAAATTAGCGTCCACCGATAAAAAGAATTAGTAGCGATCACAAGGAATGATTTTATATTTCACCTTGTTGCTAGGTGCTGTATAGATTAGTGAAAATTCAATTGTTTTAACGCGTTTGATTCCTTTGCTAAGGGCTGAAACATTTACATCGTAACTAACACCGATGTCAAAACGCTTGTAAACCAGACCAAAAACGGGGTAAACCGCGTCAAAAGTTCGTTTGATACCATGTCGATAGAAAACACCTCCATAAATAGCCGGAATGGTTTTGTTTTCTGTTTTATAACGTAGATTCGAGCCTAGAAGCATATCGTTGGCTTTGGTGGTCCACATCCACATGAGTTTGGGTTCCAATTGCAATTTTAGATTCAAAGGAATTTCTACCATGGTATGAAAAACACCCCGCATTTTGCGGCGTTCAAAAACTTGACTAAAATAAGTGTCTTTTGGTCGATTGACATGATTCGCAGCAATTCCGGAAACTAGATTGAATCGTTTGAATTTTTTCGACCAAACGCCACCAATATTGACATCCACATACATTTGTGATGGACGAATATTTTCTTCTCCATTGTAAATGCTTTGGTCGAATTGGCCATTGGGATAATCCCATTGAGTTGGAAAGGTTTGTGTCGATAAATCCGTGCTATTCGTTACCAATCCCATTTGAATGCCTCCACGCCAGTTGCATTTCAACCAATCGACACCGTAAGCACCTGTTAAATAAATTTTATTTGTGATGGTTTGAAAACCAGAAAATTGATCGCGCGCGTAATAGATTCCGCCGCTGATTTCTTTGTTGTAGTAATGCAATTTCTTGTCGAAACTAACCAAACCCGTGGCTAGTGGTGCACCGTTGATTTGACGCCATTGATTTCTATAATTGGCCGAAAAACGCCATTCTCCATCATGACGACCCATCATGGCAGGATTTAGAAATTGATCAGCTGTGTAAAATTGTGACAAATGAATGTCCTGACTGAATGCAATGCCAGACCAAGTAAGTAGGATAAGATATAGTATTCTTTTATGCATGAATTACCACATTCCAATATTGTTCAAATAATGCGTGGCCATTTGATGAAATTGATCATCCGTGAAGCCACAACTGCAAGGATAATAGGACATGATGTTACCAACGATGGGGTCATAAAATTCTCCATTCGCGTCTAATCCTGTATAGATAAATCTGCATCCATCCAACCAAATTGACATGTCGGAACCTTTGATGAAAGGATCGGCAGGAGTATCACAAATGCCATCGGCAGCCGTTAAGCAATTAGCGCCATTGACCAATTCTGTTGTACCGAAATCTTCAAAGGTGTGTTCTAAACTAAAATAATGACCTAATTCATGTGAATGCGTTTTTGTTCCGCACCCAATTTGAATCACGATACCACTGCTGTAAAAATCACCAATTGCTCCCAAACCAGCATATCCACAAGCATTCAATGGAATTTTTATGGTGTCGACATAAAAGAAATTGATTCTATTTTTTACATGGTATAAATTCTGCAATTCGCCCCATTCTTGATCAGCATTGTGAACACTGTATTCCCAATTGTCGTGGTATTGAAACTCACACACCTTAAAGGAAACGCAAATAGGAGCGAAGTCACCATTTACAGCATTGAACAAGTTATTTATTTCTGTCTCAGTAATGTTGAAATTTCCGATGGAGTCTTTGAACAAATGTGCAACTACCGAAAATTCTTTGTCAACACAAGGCAACCTATCGCGAGTTTGTGCGCTTAGTTGATTAGAGAAAAATAAAACCATCAAAATGGAAAAAGTTATTTTCATACGTTTAAAGGTGGTGGAACTCAAAGTTATTAAAATTAAAGGTAATTCAAAAAAAACGTAAATTTGGTAACATGCTTAGAACTATAAAAAGACTTTTTTCACTTTTAAAAGTTGGTATAACTCCATTATTTGCGATTTGTAGCCTATTGTTAGCTCCGTTTGTTTATAGTCAAACGGCGGATGTTGTTCAAGGTTGTGTGCCTTTGACCGTAAATTTTACAGCACCAGCTGGTTCATCCACTTTTTACTGGGATTTCATGGATGGTGCAAGTGCAAACATTCAAAACCCAAGCAATACTTTTATCAATCCGGGTAGTTATGTGGTGGAATTTAAAAACTCTGCTTCTGGACCCGTGGTAGGTACGGTAACGATTAATGTATATGCAAAGCCAATTCCAACCATAACAGCCATTGGAGATACAAAAGGTTGTTTACCATTGCCTGTTAATTTTCAAACCAATGTTACGCTGCCCAGTGGAATCACGGTCACAACGTATACTTGGACATATGGCGAGGGATCGAGTGGGACAGGTCAAAATGTAAATTTTGTTTACAATACCCCAGGAATTTTCAATGTGTCCATTGGTATTATTACTAATACTCCTTCCTGCAACAATACGGTAACCTTTAATTCGTTCGTAGGTGTTTCCAATCCAGTAGCCAATTTTTCAACTTCACCATCACCTGCGTTTTCGTGTACCTCACCCTTGAATGTTGTTTTTACGAACACTTCTATCAGCACATTGCCCTTGACCTATCAGTGGGATATGGGGAACTCAGCAACGTCAACAGCTGTTAACCCGCCTTCTCAAACTTATACAGCACTTGGAACCGTGAATGTGGAATTGATTATCACGGATACCAATAATTGCGTAAAAACGGTGACGAAGCCCATAACGGTAGGAGGTCCGACCGCTTCTTTTGATTCACCGGATACAGTGTGTATTAATGATTTTGTCTTTTTCGAAAATTCATCTACTTCCGCAGGCTCAGTTTCTTGGTCATTTGGTCCGAATGCCGAATTTCCTACTTCCAATTTAAATTCATTGCTCAATGCTTTTTCCGTTGCCGGTCCAGTGAATGTTCAAATGACCATATTATCTCCCGGCGGACTTTGCAATGACGATACCATTCGGACGATTTTTGTGGAAGATCCCACTGTTATTGTTTCCGGATTGCCTTATGGACAGTGTGATACCCATGCTGTTTTCAATTATTCAGTGAATACAACCTCGAATATTGTTAACTATGATTGGCATTTTGAAGATGGGCAGATTTCCTCTTTGGCCAACCCTACGATTATTTACCATATTCAGGACACCGCATACAAAAAACGCAGACCGAGATATGTGTATGGATTTTTAGTTTTCACCACATCCGGTGGTTGTATTGATACTACCTTTTTTACAGATACCATACATTGGGTAGGTGCGCGATTTATGCCTGATAAATATCACGGATGTGCCCCACTTACAGTCACTTTTTCGGATTCAACCTTATCCGATTTTCCCATTACAAATTATCATTATGAATATGGAGATGGTACTTTTGCCAATTTTTCTTCCGCCTCTGCTCCGAATATACATGTTTACTCAAATCCAGGTGTCTACCAGGTTGTAATGACGGCCGATAATTCGATTGGATGCAGCAATACTTCGGATACCATTTGGATAGAAGTGGGGGCGACTATCCCGCTAAATTTCTCTATAGCACCTACTACGATTTGCCCTGGCGAATCGGTCACCATGACGAATCTATCCCCAAGCATTTTCCCTGATTCAGTGGATGGTTGGCATTATTCATCCGATGGGGAATTGCTTTCTGCCTGTCACGAAAACCCAAATGGTGTTTTTGTTTTCAATGATTCGGTAGGAGTTTTTGATATCACATTAACCGCCGATTACAATGGGTGTATTTCCAACTATACTTTATCGAATGTATTAACGGTCTTGGGTCCAATAGCCGATTTTAATTATCTCTACGATTGTGCCGACACGATGGATCTTCAATTGTATAATAAAAGTCAAGGGTATACCAGTTTACTTTGGGATTTTGGGGATGGAACTACTTCTACCGCCACAGACCCTTTGCATACGTATGTTTCTACTGGCGATTATTGGGTGAAATTAACAGCGACCAATGCGACCTCAGGTTGTTCTGCATCAGTTGATTCAGCACTCATACACATTCGTAAAATCCAAGCTGTTTTCAATAATTTGTCGACCTACTGCGGTGGAGTAGATAATCCTTGGGATGCGAGTGCATCGATTGATGTGAATGCGGATTGTCACCGAGGGTACAAATGGATTTTTTCAGATCCAACACTTCGTCCTGTTACAACAGAGAATCCATCAGAAGATTTTTCCTTGAATACTTCTGGGGCACAAACGATGACATTGGTCGTCACCGACATCAATGGCTGTACCGATACGGCTACTAATAATTTTCATGTATACAATATAACGGCACAATTTGCGATTTCGGATAGTATCATTTGCGACCCGAATACAGTCGTTTTTACAGATCAAACAACCGCGGATACAACCGTAGCGAATTGGGATTGGGTGTTCCCTGATTCGTTGACAGCTACGACCCAAAATCCTTCACATCTTTTTACAACCGTATTAGCCGATACGTCACGGGTATTTTTCACCGTTCAAGATGCCAACGGCTGCGAGGATACCATCAGTCACCGTTTGTATTTTTACAAACCAATTAGTACCTTGTCCATCAGTCCCTTTTTCGGGCATGTATGCGCAGGCTCTCCCGTTCAATTTAATTCGACAGACTATACCGCGCAAGGTTCAAATTTGAATTTTGCTTGGACGTTTGGCGACGGAACTACAGGAAGCGGACAATTTACTTCGCACACTTATAACGGCGATACCAGTTACACCGCCCAAGTGATTTATACGGAAGCTTCATCGGGTTGCAAAGACACAAATACAGTGATCATAGATGTCCAAAATTATCCAACGGCTGCGATAGCCAGTAATGTAGATTCGTTGCCGGCATTGTGCAGTCCTCAACTCATTAATTTCTTAGACAATAGTTCAGGGACCTCACCGGTTGCCTATACGAATTGGACGTTTAGCAATGGTTTGTTTAGTAATTTACCCAATCCAGCTTTTACTTTTAATACAGGAACGTACACGGTTCAGTTAATATCCAGTACTTCGTACAATTGCAGAGATACGGCTTATAGCACTTTCACCGTGATTGGTCCAGCCGGTGATTTTTTGATGGATACCAATCATATTTGTTTGGGTGACGAAATTGAATTCACCATTTTTGATTCAACGCAGGTTGGCGGCTATTCTTGGGATTTTGGCGATGGAACCAGCTTAACAGATGTTAGCCCAATTGCTCATCCGTATTTATTTATTCCTCCATCGGGGCAAACTGTTGCTAAGTTGACAGTTTACGGAGCGGGAGGAGCGTGTCCTGTTACGGTTGAAAAAACAGTGTTTATTCGAGAAGTCATTGCTGATTTTTTAAGAAATGGCGATTTGGATACAACTATTTGCATGGGAGATCCTCTAACGATAACGAATACTTCTCTAAACGCCGACCAGTTTGCCTGGGATTTCGATGACGGTACAACCTCCACAACGAACTCTTTAACATTTAACCACCTCTACAATACGGCGGATACTTTTAACATCAGCTTGAGCGTTTACAACCTTGAATTTGGCTGTCGTGATACAATTGTGAAATCTGTAATTGTGTTCAATCGTCCTGTATTCAATGCATTCAATGATACGGTTTGTTTGGGACAAGTTGGGCAACTGACTTTGGATACAACCATCGCTGCGTATACTTATTTATGGACGCCTTCTACGGGCTTATCCAATGCAACGATTCCCAACCCCACCGCTAATTTGAATGAAACGGTTAATTATTCAATTACGGTTTTGGATACCACTACGGATTGCTCTTCCAGTGATCAAGCTTCTGTCATTGTCATTCAACCTTTGGATGATATTTATTGGGATACTACAATAGTTGTTGGTGATTCGGTTGCTTTACCGATTTCGAATCAAAATGGCTTTGTGAATTTTATTTGGACCCCCAATACTGGTTTGAGTTGTTATGATTGTTCAAATCCCGTTCATCAGGGATTAGAAGATATTACCTACACGGTCGTAATGGAGGATATTTTAGGCTGTTCTAAGGCTGACGGAATCTTTGTGATTCATATTTATCCAGAAACATTTGTTGATTTACCAACCACCTTTACACCAAACGGCGATGGAGTTAATGATATTATTTATCTTGTCGGGTGGGGAATCAAAGAAGTGATTTATTTCCAGATATTTAATCGATGGGGTGAAATGGTCTTTGAATCCTTTGATATGGACCATGGATGGGATGGCTATTACAAAGGAGTTTTGCAAAATAATGATACCTACACATTCAAAGCAAAAGTGAAAACTTGGCGAAACGAGGAAAACGAAGCAGCCGGTTTTATTAACTTGATGCGTTAATTGAATATGAATATTTTGCAAGAATTACATCATTGCTTTAATTTTATTATTTTTGACAGGTGAATCCTTATATGATTCGATTCAATCTCTTAGAAAAACCTTCATGGAATACAATACAACTAGATCGATGCTTATTCTCCCCGAATACGGTCGAAATGTTCAAAATATGATTGGTCATGCAATGACCGTTGAAAATCGCGATGAGCGCAATCGAGCGGCCAGAGCGATTATTGAAGTAATGGGGCAACTGAATCCGCATTTACGGGATGAGGACGATTACCGTCATAAATTGTGGACGCACCTTTTTGTGATGTCTGATTTTCAATTGGATGTGGATTCTCCTTATGAGATTCCCTTGAAAGAATCGTTGCAAGAAAAACCAGCCATTATGGAATATCCAAAAGGAAAAATTCGTTTTGGACATTACGGCAAATACACGCAAAAAATATTAGCAGAAGCCAAAAACATCACATCCGATGAAGAAAAAGTTTTCATGGAAAAAATGATGGGCAATTTCATGAAATTGCAATTTTTGGCCTATAACAATGATACGGTTGAAAACAACGTGATTGCCAATCAACTTTCAGAGTTGTCCAGCGGTTATTTAACGATTTCAAATCCGGATGAATTGGTGGCGACCAATCAAGTGCTTCGTGCGTTGGGAACTGGAACCAGAAGTTCCGTTCCAAAAACAACCAAAAAGACGAACAACAACAATAACAACAAGTACAAAAAGAAAAAGAAATAAGAAATGGCTTCATTTGAAATAGAAGGAGGAAAACAATTAAGTGGAGAATTGATTCCGCAAGGCGCGAAAAATGAAGCTTTGCAAATACTTTGTGCTGTATTATTAACACCCGAAAAAGTCACGATTTCTAATTTGCCAGACATAATTGATGTCAATAAACTCATCAATTTATTGCAAACGATGGGTGTGAAAACGGAAAAAGTGGAAAGAGGTACTTTTATTTTTCAAGCAAAAGACATTGATTTAGCTTATTTCGATACGGACGATTTTAGAAAACGCGCGAGTTCTTTGAGAGGTTCCATCATGATTGTTGGTCCCCTTTTGGCTCGTTTCAACCGAGGTTACATTCCCAAACCAGGTGGTGATAAAATTGGCCGTCGTCGTTTGGATACACACTTTGAAGGCTTTGAGAAATTGGGTGCAAAATTCAATTACGATGCAGGCGAACACTTCTATTCTGTTGAAGCGAAAAAATTAAAAGGAGCCTATATTCATTTGGATGAGGCTTCTGTTACAGGGACTGCCAATGTTGTGATGGCGGCAGTTTTAGCAGAAGGCAAAACAACGATTTACAATGCAGCCTGCGAACCTTATTTGCAACAATTGTGCAAAATGCTGAATAGCATGGGTGCAAAAATCACGGGCATTGGATCCAATATGTTGCACATAGAAGGTGTGAAAGAATTGGGTGGTTGTTTCCATCGAATTTTGCCTGATATGATCGAAATTGGCAGTTTCATTGGATTAGCGGCTATGACGAAGTCCGAAATCACTATAAAAGACGTTAGTTGGGACAATTTGGGAATTATTCCGAATGTTTTCCGGAAAATGGGTATCAAATTGGAGCGAAGAGGAGACGATATTTATGTTCCTGCTCAAGAATCCTACGAAATTGATACGTTCATTGATGGTTCAATATTAACCATTGCAGACGCGCCTTGGCCTGGATTTACGCCAGATTTATTGTCGATTATCTTGGTAGTAGCGACGCAAGCGAAAGGAAGTGTATTGATTCATCAAAAAATGTTCGAATCACGTTTGTTTTTCGTGGATAAATTGATCGACATGGGGGCGCAAATTATTTTGTGTGACCCACACCGAGCTACTGTCATTGGATTGAACCGTGCACATAGCTTAAAAGGAATTCAGATGACTTCTCCTGATATTAGAGCTGGCGTATCCCTTTTAATTGCTGCGCTTTCAGCAAAAGGAAAAAGTACGATTCATAACATTGAGCAAATTGACCGAGGATATCAGGATATCGATATCCGATTGAATAATTTGGGTGCACAAATTCGAAGAATCTAATTTAAGAATCTATGAAAATACTAAGTGTTATACTGGTTGCCTTTTTATTATTATCCGTTAAAAATGATGATATCGTTGGAAAAGCCAAGGAAATAAGTTTGGAGGGGCAAGACGGGAAAATAGTTAAACTAAGTTCGCTTAAAGGAAAAATGGTCTTGATTGATTTCTGGGCTTCCTGGTGTGGTCCTTGTCGAAGAGAGAATCCAAATGTGGTAAAAGCCTATTTGGAATTCAAAGACCAAAAATTTACAGAAGGGAAAGGTTTTGAGGTCTATAGTGTAAGCTTGGATAAAGCAGAAGACGCATGGAAAAAAGCCATTCTAGAGGATAAATTGATTTGGATGAATCATGGTTGGGACAAAAACGGTGTCGCTTCAAAAGATTATAATGTGCGTTTTATTCCGAGCGCATTCTTGATTAATGGCAAAGGGATGATCGTTGCACAAGGCGAAAATTTAAGAGGAACAGGATTGGAAAATACATTAAAGTCGTTATTGAAAACTAACAAATAATAAAAAATTGCCCATTTTCCATGGTTTTTATTAAATTTGTACATCAAACTTACAATGAAAACTTATGAAGAAATACACTTTCTCATTAATTATCGCTATTGCGTTAATTTTTATTTCCACTAATTCATCCGCTCAGGTCAAAGATTTTAATCGATTATCTGTTGACATTTCAGGAGGCGTGAATAAGATTATGACTCCTGTTTCCGCAGGAAGCAATTTTTCTTACTTTGGATTGTTTCGCGCTGATATTGGCCTACGCTACATGGCGAACAGTAAATTCGGTATTAAACTGGATTTTGGAATGGATCAATTTAAATCAACTCTTGGAACGGCAGATCACAAAAGCCAAATGATGAGAGGTTCTTTGCAAGGTATTATGAATGTTGGTCGGGTTTGCAATTTCGAAGATTGGACCAAATCCATTAGTATTTTAGCTCACGCTGGACCGATGATTGGTTTCTTAAAAGATGTTTCTGCTACCAACCCAATTTCGGGAACGGACAGAGTAGGTGGTTTAGTTATCGGATTCTCTCCTATTTTTAAAGTGGGCAATCGTTTAGCAATTACCACAGATCTTTCAGTGATTGGTACCTTTACACAACAACGTTCTTTCGATTTTCAAACAGCCACTACAGCAGCTGGATTTGATGGATATTATGGAACTGCTACAGTCGGGGTTACTATTTATTTAGGAAAAAAATCTTCCCACATTGATTGGAAATTTAACGACGATGCAGCGTTGAAAAAACGTTTGGAGGAATTGGAAGCAGAATTGAAGAACACAAAAGGTGATTTGGATTTGTTGAACCAAGATGTGAGAGCTGTTGAAGCAAAATTGATGGATGATGACAACGATGGCGTTGCTAATTATTTGGATATAGAGCCAAATACTCCAGAAGGGGCAACTGTTAATACAAAAGGTCAAGAAATTAAAATGCCAGTTGTAGAGGATTTAATGAACAACGACCCGAATTTAGGCTTGTTTTACACGGTTCAATTGGGTGTGTTTAGTAACATGATTCCAGAACAATACTGGAAAGATATTACACCATTGTACAAAATGAAAATTGAGGATGGAACAACAAGATTCTATTCAGGTATTTTTCATTCTGTAACGGAAGCAAAACCAAAATTGGATCAGGCGAAGAAAAATGGTATTGCTGATGCATTTATTACCTGTTATTACAAAGGTAAACGAATCACTGTGGCTGAAGCCGATTTGATCATGTCTACTCGAGGTGAAAGCGTTTTGCGCCCTAAACCATAAGAATAAATAAAATTTAAAAAACCCGGATTGTTTGACAGTCCGGGTTTTTTTTGTGACAAGTTTTCTTGAAAAAAAGCCATTTTATGACACTCTGTCAATTTTTTGAATTTGGCAGTATCTTTGCAAACGCTAAAAGAAAAATAAGCATGTCAGAGAATCAAAATATTTCAGAGGAAGAATTGCAAAATGACGAAACCCAAATGAACCAAGAAACTTCAGTTGATGGTAATGAGGCAACAGCAGAGGCAACCGTGAAAGAGCCATCGTTGGAAGAACAATTGGTGGAAGCCAATCAAAAGTTCATTCGTTTGTATGCGGAATTTGAAAATTTTAGAAAACGCACCAACAAAGAAAAAGTGGATTTATTGAGCCACGCGAGTGCAGGTGTTTTGAAAGACCTTTTGCCGGTAATGGATGATTTTGAAAGAGCAATGCTAAACAACGAAGTTGTTGAAGATCCTACTGCTTTGAAGGAAGGTTTCAATTTAATCTTTACCAAATTCAAAAGTATTTTGGAATCAAAAGGATTGAAACAAATGTTAGCGAAAGGACAAGAGTTTGATAGTGAAATTCATGAAGCAATTGCGAATGTTCCTGCCCCTTCAAAAAATTTGAAAGGCAAAGTTGTTGATGATGTTGAAAAAGGATACATTTTAAATGACAAAGTAATTCGATTTGCAAAAGTAGTAGTCGGTCAATAAAGAAGTTGCAGAACACGATATTATGAGTGAAAAAAGAGATTATTACGAAGTTCTCGGGGTTAGCAGAAATGCTGATGAAGGTGAAATTAAGAAAGCATACCGAAAATTAGCGTTGAAGTTCCATCCTGATAAAAATCCGGATGACAAAACGGCTGAAAACAAATTCAAAGAAGCTGCAGAAGCTTACGAAGTGCTTTCAAATGCTGAGAAACGAAGTAAATACGATCGTTTTGGTCACGCAGGAATGAGTGGCGGTTTTGGCGGCGGCGGAATGGATATGAATGATATCTTTTCCAATTTCGGCGATATTTTTGGTGGTGGATTTGGCGGTTCATTCGGTGGTTCCCGTGGCGGCGGTTCAAGAGTCGTTAAAGGAACCAACCTACGCGTTAAAATGAAATTGACGCTGGAAGAAATTGCGGAAGGTGTAACGAAAAAAATAAAAGTAAATAAATTGGTAAATGCCGATGGAGTAACTTTTAAAAACTGTACAACCTGCAACGGAACGGGGCGTGTTACAAGAGTGGCGCAAACTTTTTTAGGCGCGATGCAAACCCAGTCTACATGTCCTAGTTGTCAAGGGGCAGGAAAATCAATCGACAAAAAGCCTGCGGATGCTGATCAAAATGGCTTACTCCGAAAAGAGGAAATCATCGAAATAGAAATTCCTGCAGGTGTAGAGGAAGGCATGCAGTTGAGTGTTTCTGGAAAAGGAAATGCAGGACCATTTAATGGTATTTCAGGCGACTTAATTGTTGTGATTGAAGAAGTGGCACATGAATTTCTTCGAAGAGATGGTGAGCACGTACATTACGAAGCGTATATCAATTTTGTAGATGCTGTTTTGGGTGAAAGTATCGAAATACCTACAATTACGGGTAAAGCCAAGATAAAGATAGAGCCAGGAACGCAAAGCGGAAAAATGCTGCGTTTAAAAGGCAAAGGATTACCTGTTCTTCAAAGACACCATTCAGGAGATATGTTTGTTCATATCAATGTTTGGACACCCAAAAAGGTGAGCAAGGAAGAAAAAGAAATCTTAGAAAACCTAAAGAAAAGTGAAAATTTTATTCCCAATCCAGATGGGGCGGAAAAAGGATTTTTCCAACGGGTAAAGGATATGTTTCACGGATAGAATTCGAATGAAGATAAAAAAAAGTACTTTACAATTGTAAAGTACTTTTTTTTATTTAAATATTTTCGCCACCTTTTTCATGTGTTCCATGTCTGTGATGGTCATTTTTCTGCCTGAACTGGTCAATGCATTTTCCGCTTTAAATTCATGTAAAATTCGCACCGCTGACTCTTTCACGGTTCCCAATAGGTTGGCTAAATCTTCTCGTGAAATTTCAACATCTCGATTTTCAGGATTCAAATTTTTGGATTGAATATACAAAAGGTAAAAAGCAGTTCTTTGTCTTAAGGATAATTGCGCTACAACTTGAGAGTGACGAATGTGACGAATCCCATCGGTACTCAATAAATTGATGTATTCCTTGTTGAATTCATTGTTTTCAACAATGAAACGGGTAAAAAGATCTTTCGGAATGAATTTAAGTCGGACCTCCGTAATGCTGCAGGAAGAATCAAAATGGTTTTCGTGAGTAAAAAGAATACGGTGCCCAAAAATATCTCCTGGTCCTAAGATTTCAAATATCGACTCTTTGCCATCGACACCTGAAATGTAACGTTTTACAGTGCCGTATTCAATAAAAAATGGACCCGCACTTTTGCTTCCCTCCGCAAACAAAACAGTGTTTTTTGGAAATACCAATAACTTTGATTCTTCAATCAATTCTATCTTTTGTTTCTCCGTTAAATGGTCAAAAAGTTCTTTTGTCAACATGAATGTCAGCGATTAATAACTCGGCAAATATCCTTTTTTTTAACAAATATGGATGTTTTTACCGATAATTTTTCATGAAAACAAAACATTTATCAATTTAAGGTTGAATTAGTTAGTTTCATAGGCGCCAACATCGGATGGTATTGATCTTGAATTGCCTCCGTCGAAGTCTTCGTTCAAATGAAAATTATCATCTGCAGCCCCATTCAATACGGATGAATTCAGGATATTGAAATCATTTTCTATATAATTTACAAATGCAGGATTTTGATTCCAGAGGATGTTTTGGAAGTACCCATCACTTGGGATCGTTTCGGCTGTTATCAAGCAATTTCGAAACAAAAAGTTCAAATTGTACACGCCACCAGGATTTTCAGTACTTATAGCAAACTCAGTTGCTTGATTTCCCGTAATCACACAGTTGGTAAAAACACCTTCGTTGATGGATTTGTAATTGGTGACTCCTTCACTATTTTTAAAATAATTGGTAATTCCAACGGTTTCAACTTGATCCGAAGCGGCATAACCCAAAAGATTGCAGTAATTGAAATTAAAATCACCACCTTCTAAAACCAATACTGCTCGAGATAGATTTTTATAGATCAAACAATTTTCTGCCTTCACTTTGGCGCCAGAGTAGAGAAATAAACCATAGTTTGCATTGTTGTAGATTTCAGCAAAACGCAAATCGAGTGTATATTGAGAGATATTACTAGGGTCATTTGAATACAAATGAATGCCTGCTGTTCCGTTCTTTATAATCACGTGTTCGATGACGGAATGTCGAGCCTCTTGCATGTAAATGCCGTAAAATTGGCCAGGTTGATCTTGATAAAAAGCTTCCAAGCGATCGCCTTGAAGAATGACTTCGTGGTCTCTCGTTCCGTTGATATTCAATGTGCCTTTGTAATTGTATAGAATAGCATCTTTGTGCAAGTAAATTTTCGTGTCGGGTTGAATGTTTAACGTTTGAGCAGAATCTACTGCCGCATAATCATAAATTACATGTGGTTTGTCATTGGGCCAGGTGCCTGAATTGATGTCTTTGTAATGGAAATACGCATCTTGACCCCAAGCCGCTAACTGAACAAATTGATCTTTTCCATTGGTGCGAAAACGAATACGGTCTTCCACAATCAACGGCAACGTTCCATTGTTCACAGATAAGGTAACCTCTACAAAAATGAACAAACTATCTTCTTTTTCCATTTCGATTTCAGAAAACAATTTGCCTTTGAGCCCATCCACATTCAATCGAAATGGAGAGGAGGAACCTCCCATCAATTCTATTTCATCGATTTTTAAGGTTGATTTCCCCGGATTGTATATCTTCAATCGTTTTGTAGTCGAGCCTACTGTTGTAAATACGGTATCAAATACTACTGTGTCTGTTGAAAAATTCAGGTTTCCATTGGAGAAGCTCAGCGGTTTTTTACAACTTACTAAGGACTGTCCTAGTAGAATTGCGAAAAGCAAAAAAATGCCAGAAATGATTTTTGTCATTGGTTCGTTTGATTTCAAAATTAACGAAATTGTAGAAAGTTTATTTTATTTTTTTGAAATTTGATGGTATTTAAAAATCTTTCCCTAAATTTGCACTCCTGTTAAAGGGCAGAATAGATTTAATAGCACAAAAATGAGAAAAGATATACATCCAGAAGATTACAGACCAGTGGTATTCAAAGACATGTCAAACGACTATGCTTTTTTATGCCCTTCATGCGCAACTTCCAGTGAAACCATTCAATGGGAAGATGGAAATGAGTATCCTTTGGTAAAATTAGATATTTCACACAAATCACACCCTTTCTTTACTGGAATCGTGCAATTTGTGGATACTGCGGGTAGAATTGATAAATTCAACAACCGTTTCGGAGCAAGAAACAAAAAATAAGCTGTATCAACTTCTTGAAAGTCCGACCATTATTTTGGTTGGACTTTTTTTATGTCCCAATATTTAAGATTTTACTTGAAATTGCGGTATTTGACCGATGGTAAATTATCTTTGTGGTATGAGAATTCGATTGATCTTAATTGCTTTTATTCTTTTGTGTTTGCCTTTTATATCAAAAGCTGATAAAATTGAAAAGGCATTTGAAAGCTTAAAAGAGTTCAATTATTTCGATGCCAAGGCAAAATTTCAAAAGAAAATTAAGAAAGTAAATTCACCTTGTGCCTTTGGTTTAGCAACAATCTATTACCGTCAAGACAATCCGTTTCATCAAATTGACTCCGCTTACAAATATGTAAGACTAGCTGAAACGACTTTCCCTTTGGTTTCGGAAAAACAAAAGCTTCGGTATGTAGAGTATGGTTTTACACTTCAAGGAATACAAGCGCTCAAACAGCAGATTAGTACGTTTTATTTTCACCGTTTATCTCCCCAAAATTCGGTAGAAGAATGGAACCAATTTGCGAATCGAAATACAGAAGCGAAAGAGTATCCTGTTGCTATTCGTATGCGAGATTCAATAGCGTATGAAGCGGCTGCTCAATTGAATACTTCGAAGGAGTTTGATCAGTACATGCGCACCTATCCTCAAAGTGCTTTATTTGAGGAGGCTCAAAACGCATTTTATTTAGCCCAATACAAAGAGGAAACAATTGCTGGAACGATAAGTGCCTACCAAACTTTCATTGCTAATTTTCCAAAAAACACATTTGTTGGTCAGGCGCAAGATCAAGTTTACCAAATGGCTACTGAAAAAAATACAGTGGAGGCCTTGAATGATTTTATCACAAAGAATCCATTTAATCGCAACCGAGATGAGGCTTGGAGACGATTGTACCAAGTTTACATGTACGAATATTCCGATGATCGCATCGAAGAATTTGAAAAAGAGTTTCCGCAATACCCGTTTAAAAATGAAATCAAGTCGGACTTGAAAATGGCGAGAACCTTGCTGGTTCCTGTTCGTGTAAACGACAAGTTTGGCGCGATGAATATGGAAGGCGAAATAGTCATTCCTGCTGAGTATGATGTATTGAGCACTTTCAATGAAGGCTTAGCATTGGTAGGCAACAAAAAGAAATACGGCTACATCAATAAGATAAATGAACTGTCAATTCCAATGCTGTACGATGCAGGTTTGGATTTTGAACAAGGTCGTGCCGTTGTTGAAAAAAACGGTAAATACGGACTAATCGATCGTTCCGGGAAATTGATTTTGCCTTGTGAGTTTGACGACATAGGCACCTTTTCGGAAGGGCTGATTTATGCGCAAAAAAATGGTTTGTATGGTTATTATGATAAGTTTGGAACCGAACAAATCAAATCAAAATTCAACGATGTATTCTCGTTTTCAAAAGGAAAGGCAAATGTGCAGGTTGGAGAAAATCAAGCCATCATCAATACGGAAGGGGAGTTTGTTTTTCCACCAAAATTTAATTCGCTAAAACCTTTTTCTGCAAGCTTGATCATTTTTGAAGAGGATGATTATTACGGATTGATTGATTTTAAAATGAACGTTGCATTACCTGCCGAATATGACGAAATAGGCTTGCTTTCGAATGGTTTGGCTATTTTGAATTTGGATGGTAAAATTGGCTACATTGATTCACTCGGTCAAATAAAAATTGAACCGAAATATGAAATATATCCGAATTATTTAGAAAATGCCCAATTCAAAAACAATCTGGCCGTGGTCAAATTGAAAGACAAATTTGGATTAATTGATAAATCAGGCAAGTTTGTTATTCAAAATACGTACAGTCGCTTGGGGGAAAATTCAAATTTAATAGCCTTCAACAAAGGTAAATTGTGGGGGTTTATTGATCAGAAAAATAAAATGGTGATTAAACCAGCGTTTGACTGGGCGGAAAGTTTTCAAAACCAAACCGCTATTGTGGCTAAATTTGATCAGCAGGGCGTAATAAATGCGGCTGGAAATGAAATCATCCCGATTGATTTTGACGAAATCACACGTATGGATGCAACACGTTTTTTGGTTGTGAAAGATTATCTTTCTGGTTTGTATAGTATCGATGGTAAATTAATCGCCCCAGCAGTTTACAATGAGATAAGACAATTGAATGATAGTTTTTACGTTTTAATAGCGGCTGAGCGGATTGATTATTTGTATCTTCCCGAAAACAAAATGGTGCGCCAAAAGTAATATGAACCGGTTTTTTGATTTAATTGACAGACATAAATTTGGGATTATCGGCACTTTTGCGGCTTATATATTGATTTTTATGTATTTGCAAATGCGTTCCTATACCAAGTATTTCCCCATTCCTCCTTTTCACGAAGGCGCTGTGATTCAAAAAGAGCCTGAAATTGAATTGGACAAAGAGCAAATTGAAGTGCCTAGTGATTTCAATAGTAATCCCAAAAACATGGTTCGCGACCAAAATGACAAACGGGAACGAAGCGATGAAAATTATTCGCAAAATAAACCTTCGGAAAATGTCGCTCAATCGGTAAAGGATTACGAAAAGAAGTTGTTTGAAGAGGCTGGAGGAGCGGCGAAGAGAGATCAAATTCGGCAACAAGCAGAACAAGATAAATTAACCAAAAGCAAACCTACTAATACAAATAAACCGGCCACAACCTCTCAAACAGGTGGAGACAAAGCCTTTGCAGGAAATGTAATGGTAGAATGGGTTTTGGCCGATCGAAATGCACACCAAAATAACAATTGGTATGTCCGTAATCCAGGATACACGTGTGGAGTAGGCTCCAATGGCCGCGTCGTGATTGATATTCGTGTTAATCAAAATGGGGATGTAATTTCAGCTGTTTACAATTCAAGTAAAAGCTCCGGGGCCAATGGATGCATGATTGAACAAGCGCAGAAATACGCCAAAATGTCACGTTTTGCATTTAAGACGGATGCCCCAAAAAGTCAGGACGGACAAATATTGTATACTTTTGTTTCTCAGTAGGATATGAATACCAGAGATTTAATTCGTTCCCTTACACCACCGTTTGTGCTCCAAATTCTACGAAGCATTAAAAAAAAACGAACAAGACAAAACATTGAAAAGGAACTGCAAATCGGCGAAGCGCTTAGTTGCGCCGATTTAGAAAAGGAATTTCGTTCCATTGGAATACATGCAGGCGATAGTGTTTTGGTGCATTGTGCCTTTTCCAAAATCGGTCCTGTTGCTGGTGGGCCAGAAACTTTCATTCAGGCTTTAAAGAATGTGGTAGGAGCAGAAGGAAATATTCTGATGCCCTCGTCGCCCAACGATTCTTTTCAATTGGAATATATTCAAAAAATTCAATCATTTGATGTTCAAAATGAGCCTTCTAAAATGGGTTGGTTGAGTGAAACATTTCGAAAAAGTGAACATGTATTGCGTTCCGTACATCCAGCAGAACCGGTTTGCGCTTGGGGTAAAAATGCCAGATGGTTGACTGAAAACCATGAACTGGACGGAACCGCCTATGGGAAAAATAGCCCTTTTTATAAGTTGACCGAGATCAATGGTAAAATTCTTTACATAGGTGTTACACTGGATAATGCCGGGACTAGTTTGCATATTTTAGAAGATGCCGTTCAAGATTTTCCTTATCCCGTTTATCGACCGGAATCTTATAAAATTTCGATTTTGAATGAGGGAAGAACTTTTGATGTGGTTACCAAAGTTCACAATCCTGAACAATCAAAAAAAAGAAAATGTGATCAACTTTTGCCATTATTTGAAGAAGAGAATGTGGCTATAAAAGTGAAAATTGGCATGGCTCCTACATGGCTTTTTGAAGCCAAACCTATGTTGGAAGTAATGCTAAATAAATTTCAAGAAAAGGGTGTCACCATGTACACTCCGAAGGGTTGATTTTGTTCAACAATCTATAGTTGATGTGCTAATTAGCAGACGTATAGGCTCAATTTTCGCGACCAATATCAAATAAAAACCTGACCAAAGTCATATTTGAATTTAGATGCCAAAAGTACCTTTGTTTATATAAATTAGACTATGACAACAACAGTAATTATAGGTGGAAGTTTTGCAGGAATGACTGCCGCGTTAGAGATCAAGCGAAAAGGAAAAGACCAGCATAAAGTGATTTTAATTGATAAATCACCGTTGTTTTTATTTATCCCATCGCTGATTTGGGTACCTTTTCATCGAAGAGAGATGAAAGATATTTCTTTTCAAAAAGAAGGGATTTTAACCAAAAAAGGAGTGGACTTTGTCTTGGCGGAAGCTTTATCGGTTGATACGACAACACAAACCGTAAAAACGGATAAAGGAGATTTTACTTATGATAATTTGGTGGTAGCCACAGGTCCAAAAGTGAATTTTGATGTTGCTCCAGGAGTAGCAGAGCATTCTCATTACGTTGGAACACCGAATGGTGCCATGAAATTGAGAAAAGCGTTGGAGGATTTCAAGAAAAACCCTGGACCAATTGTCATTGGAGCAACTCAAAATGCGGGTTGTATGGGAGCGGCTTATGAGTTTTTATTCAATGTAGAAAAATGGCTTCGCGAACAAAAAATCCGTAAAAAAGTAGATTTGTATTGGGTAACTCCAGAAGATTACCTCGGACACTTTGGAATCGATGGGATGCCAATGGGTGAAGCCATGTTGAAAGGATTCATGAAAATGTTCCATATTCATTATAGAACACAAGTAGCTATTGAAGAAGTTACGGCAAATTCAGTTCGATTGTCAACCGGTGAAGTTTTGCCAAGTAGCTTAACTCAATTGATGCCGCCGTTTGTAGGTGTTGATTTTGTGCAAAATTCACCTTCTCTTTATCCAACTGCGAACGGATATATCCCTGTTGAAGATACCTACCAGCATAAAACGGTGCCCCATGTTTGGGCAGCGGGAATAGCAGTACAGGTGGATTTACCTTTTGTATGTAAAAACATCCCTTTTTCTGCTCCAAAAACCGGTTATCCATCTGATGAAACAGGGAAAATCGTAGCAGAAAATATTGTTAGACTTTCTCAAGGTGATGATGTGTTGAAAAGAAAACCATGGGGAAAAATTGCAGGATTGTGTGTCATGGATGCAGGAAAAAAAGAAGTGCTTATTTTCTCCAATCACCTGTTCAGACCGCGAACGTTCGCGGTCATGATTCCGAATGTCATATTCGATTTCAGCAAAGTCTTTTTGGAAAAATACTTCCTTTGGAAATCAAAAAGAGGTTATTCTTTTTTACCATAATTAAACAAATTGGAGCGGTCCAGAAAAACAAGTTGTTTTCTGGACCGCTTTTTTGTGGAAGAAGGTTGGATATTTCCCCATTATTGCAAACAATTTCGAATCGTCAAATGATTCGAATGATTAAATTTGCAAGAAAAAAGTCATGTCCAATAGAAAATGGGAAACCATCAAATCATACGACGATATCCTTTTTGACTTCCACGAAGGAATTGCTAGAATTACAATCAACAGACCAAAAGTATACAACGCATTTCGCCCAGAAACCAATTTTGAAATGTTGGATGCGGTGAATATTTGCCGAGAAAGAAACGATATTGGTGTGGTAGTTTTAACGGGTGCAGGCGACAAAGCATTCTGTTCGGGCGGTGATCAAAATGTGAAAGGGGTAGGTGGTTATATTTCTGAAAATGGTGTTCCTCGTTTGAATGTATTGGATTTGCACAAAGCCCTTCGATCGCTTCCAAAACCGGTTATTGCGATGGTGAATGGTTATGCCATAGGAGGCGGACATGTTTTGCATGTTGTATGTGATTTAACAATCGCTTCTGATAATGCTAAATTTGGTCAAACAGGTCCGAAAGTCGGTAGTTTTGACGGTGGATTTGGTTCTTCCTATTTGGCTCGTCACGTGGGTCAAAAGAAAGCGAGAGAAATCTGGTTCCTTTGCAATCAATACACGGCTGTTGAAGCTGAAGCGATGGGAATGGTGAACAAAGTAGTTCCTTTAGCTGATTTGGAGGATACGACAGTAGAATGGTGTAAAACCATCATGAAACGTAGCCCATTGGCGATTCGAATGATCAAACGTTCCTTAAATGCCGAATTGGATGGGCAACATGGATTGATGGAGTTAGCAGGCGATGCCACATTGATGTATTACTTGACGGAAGAAGCACAAGAAGGAAAACACGCTTTCTTGGAAAAACGGGATCCTGATTTTCAACAGTTTCCGAAATTCCCTTAACTTCAGCGAATGATCAAAACGATTGTTATTGTCGCGTTGTCGCTGGCAGGCATACTTCCTGTGGGTGAGTATTTCATTTCGAAAAAACAAGACCGACAAGAAATTTTCGTTCCAAAAAAGCCAATAATAGCCGAAAATGTTGTGATTTTGGTAATTGATGGTCCGCGGTATTCCGAAACTTTCGGAGAGCCAACACGGCAATACATTCCAAATTTTAGAGATAGCTTGTTGCCACAAGGGACTTTTTTCAATCAATTCTACAACGAAGGTTCAACTTTTACCAATGCGGGCCACGCTTCAATTACAACCGGGCGTTATCAAAAGGTAGAAAATAGTGGATTGGAAGTACCGAAGTATCCGAGTATTTTTCAATATTACATGCGCGATAAAAAACGCAATTACAACGACGCGTGGATTATTACTTCCAAAGGGAAATTGGATATTTTGGCCAATTCTAGCTACAAAGGTTGGGAAAATACCAATTTAGCGAGGACTTGGTGTGGACCAGAAGGTGAAGGTTATGGTTACGGCAACGATGCTTATACCATGCAAATTGTAGACAGTGTGATTGACCATTTTCATCCGCGTCTACTTCTAGTAAATCTTTTGGAGGTCGATGTGCAAGGGCATGCGGGAAATTGGGAAGGTTACTTGAGTGGAATCCGAAGCACCGATCAGCAAGCATTGGCCTTGTGGAACAAGTTGCAATCTGACCCAATTTACCGAAACAAAACAGCCCTTTTTATAACGAATGATCACGGTCGGCATTGCGATGGTAAAAAAGATGGATTTGTTTCCCACGGCGGAGGTTGTGAATGTTGTCGACACATTAGTTTGACAGCGTTGGGACCTGATTTCCCAAAAGGAAAAGTAATATCTGAAAAGCACGAAATGATAGATGTAACTGCAACAGCTGCGGCGATTCTGGGCTTGAATATGCCTACTTCAAGAGGTCAAGTAATTCGCCCTTTGTTTGCGAACTAAACAATCGGAAACAAAAAAGCTCAAGAAAATTCCTGAGCTTTTGTATTTTTATGTTGGTCGCTTATTTCTTAAAGTTATCCGCAACAATCAAGTCTTTTGTTCCGTGACCCCAAGAGTAAAATCCTTCTCCTGTTTTCACTCCTTTTTTACCTGCCATGACCATGTTCACCAACAACGGACAAGGAGCGTATTTTGGGTTGCCAAATCCGTCGTGCAATACATGTAGTATCGCCAAACAAACATCTAAACCAATGAAATCTGCTAATTGCAAGGGTCCCATTGGATGAGCCATCCCTAATTTCATTACTTGGTCGATTTCTTCCACACCAGCAACGCCTTCAAACAACGTATAAATCGCTTCGTTGATCATCGGCATCAAGATTCTGTTCGCCACGAAACCAGGATAATCGTTCACCTCAACCGGTGTTTTGCCTAAGTTTTTAGACAAATCCATAATCGTTTTTGTGATTTCATCGGTCGTAGAATATCCCCGTATAATTTCCACCAATTTCATCACAGGAACCGGATTCATAAAATGCATACCAATTACTTTATCTGGACGATTGGTTACAGAAGCAATTTTTGTAATGGAAATAGAAGACGTATTCGTCGCTAAAATCACATTTTCAGGAGTGATTTCACTCAAGTTTTTGAAAATTTGCAATTTCAAATCAACGTTTTCTGTCGCTGCTTCCACCACCAATTCTACTCCTGCTACACCAGCTGCCATTTCAGTAAAAGTGGTGATATTGGCCAATGTTTCAGCTTTTTGAGCTTCCGTAATCGCTTCTTTTGCTACTTGACGATCTAAATTCTTGGCAATAGTGGCCATTCCTTTGTCCAAAGAGGCTTGTTGAACATCAATCAAACTTACTTTGTGTCCAAATTGTGCGAAAGTATGTGCGATACCATTTCCCATGGTTCCAGCTCCGATGACAGCTACGTTTTTCATTTTCTAAAATTTTGGGCAAATATAAGGTTTTAGTTTTAAGTTAATCCTTTCATAGGTCGATTTCAGGAAAGGAAAAGGCTATCTTTGCAATCATGAAAAAAGCGCCAGACAAACTTGTTTTTTACGATGGAGACTGTGGTTTTTGCAATCAATCTGTTCAGTTTATATTGAAATTTCAAAAAGACAAATCCCTTCAATTTTTGACTTTACAGTCCTCTTTTGCTGAAAAATTGTTTCAAGAAAAAGGATGGGAATTGCCGGATTTAAGTACCGTTTATTTTTATGAAAATGAAAAGCTCTATGCCAAATCAGATGCGGGAATCAGCATTGCCAAACACTTGAGATTTCCTTTTTCTTGGTTTCAATTTTTATGGATTGTACCACAGTTTATTCGCGACAAAGGATATGATTTTATCGCACAAAGACGTCATAAATTGAGCAAAGGATTCTGCGCTGTGCCTACTTCCGACCAGAAAAAACAGTTTATCGGTTAATCAAATAATTTTCTTTCAACCAGAGACTCATCAATTTTGGAAGGTGCGGAAAATGGCGATTAACTTATCTGGCGGCAACATGTTGTTGGGGTAATCGTGCATTGTATCCAATACTTCAGCGATCGCCAGCGGTTGCAATCCCAATCTAATACCCATGGTTTTAATCAAAGTGAGCTGTTTTTCGTCCACGACTTGATCGATGTTCATCAACAATACCAACCGATGAAATTGAACAATACGATCAAATTCAAAAGCCGGTGGTTGAAAGGAAATGTATTCGTCAAACAAACCGTTGAATTCTTCTTTCGAAACACCGAGTTGATTGGCTATTGCGGATAAAAATTGATACTCACTATCGTGAATATCACTGTCTACCTTGGCCAATTGTATCAATTGTGTCAATAAACTTAGTTTTTCGTGGTGTTCGCTTTCGGTCATTTAGAATAATTTATTGGGGCAAGATTATAGTTTATTTTTCACTTTTCAAGAAAAATTCAGCTGTTTTTTGACAGGCTAATTTTAATTCTTTGGGCAATTCGATGGATGTCCATGGATGAGCTGAATTGAAGGTGTGATTTGCACCGGGTATTATTTCAAGCGGTGTGTGAGTCCATTCGGATAATTCTTCTCCTTCTGAAATTGACACAGAGGTATCATTGTCTCCATGCAATAAAAACAAAGGTTTATCGATTTGTTGAACGCTCTTTTTAATATCTAATTTTTCTCGATTCTCGTCGAAGTTTTCGTATTGAGAATAGTGCAGGGGCATGGCTTGATTCGTCCGTCCATTTTGTTGGTAGCGAACGCCATTGGCTTTCCATTTGGCTAATTCTTCATCTGCGGGGAAACGGATGCCAATATCCGAAATGGCCGCCCACGTCGCCATTTTTTTGATGCGCGCATCGTTGTGGGACAAAAGTACAATACCTCCGCCTCGCGAATGGCCAATTAAGTAAAGCTCTGGAAATGGTTTCATGTGACTTTCCATCCAGTCCAAAGCAGCTTGCAAGTCTTCCAATTCTTTGGAATAATTGTTTTCACTAAAAGCCTCCAAATCGACGAAATTCAATGTGTCATCTGGTGAACAACCGTTGTGGGAAACATTGTATTTGCAAAAACCAAATCCCAAATCCGTAAAATACTTTTCCACGAGGTGCCATGCGCCCCAATCTTTGAAACCCATAAAACCATGAACAAAAAGAATGGTTTTACCGGAATAAGTGCTAGGAATCGTCAGGTCGATTACTGATTTTCGATGATTCGCTCCGTTGAAAATTTGATTTTTAAGCACTTGATTTTCCATGTTCAAAATGTCACAATTAATTAAAAGCTCGAATAGCCTTAGTTTTGTTTTTGCTTCTTATCTTTGGTAATTCTATGACGAAATTAAAAAAATCTGCAATCTTACTGTCATGTGCGCTTTTGTTCGTGGCTTGTCGTCAAGATTACGGCAGCAAGTTGGAATCGGCAGAAATGGACATCTTTTTCACGAACCCGTCGGATGAGGAAATTGCACGTAAGATTGCTGTTTATTGGAAGGAGAATCATTTTTTAGGCGACAAAAAACAATTTCTCCAATTGAATCGCAATGGGAAGTCGTTGGAACTTAAATTGATTGCCAAAGAAAAGTTTTCGATGGCTACTTTCAGTTTTGACGAAAGAGCGCTGCTAAAAAGTTTACAAGATAGTTTGCAAAAGGTGGTCGAACCCGAGCAGTTGGAGTTGGTTATTGCTGACAAACAATTCAAAACACTTTACAACATCAATCAATAAGTATGAAAATATCCGCTTCCATTTACAGTGACAACAAACGCCCTTTGAAAGAAGTGATTGACGATTTGATTGATCACAAAGTAGATTTATTGCACGTGGATTGCAACGACGATTTGGCTGTCTTTGAAGACATTGCTAAAATTCGCATGTGGACCCAAACACCGATTGACTTGCACATTATCACGGAAACGCCTGACCGATATTTTGATTTGTTGCGCCAACACCCTGTTGAATATGTGACTTTTCAATACGAGCAGTTGAAAGATGGATTTGCCATTCCTTCTGATATTTCGGGTAAAAAAGGATTGGCTGTGATCACACCAACTTCGGTAGACGTCTTCAAACATTTTCCAGAAATGGATTTTATCTTGATTATGGCTACGATTCCTGGCCAAAGTGGTGGTGTTTTTGATGCGTTGAATTTCTCAAAAATCCGTCAATTCAGAAACCAATTTCCAGGAAAAGCGATTCATGTGGACGGTGGCGTGAATGGAGAAGTCAGCTTTATTTTACGGAATTTGGGCGTTCGCTCATCGGTTTCAGGTTCCTATTTGTTCAAAGCGCCCAGTATTGGGCACGCTTTGATGGATTTGACAACACGCGAACTGGATTCTCATTATAAAATCAAGGATTTCATGATTCCAATTGAAGAAGCACCTACCGTTGCTTTGGAACAATTGTCGAATGAAAATATTCTTAAATCGATAGAAAACGGAAGCTTAGGTTTTTGTTTGGTAGTCGACCAAGATGGAAAATTAGCAGGATTGGTATCCAATGCAGATGTTCGAAAAGGGCTGTTGCGCAATCTTTCCGATTTCAATGGAATGACACCCATCAACTTAGTCAATAAAAACCCCGTTTCTCTCGACGAAGAAATGACGGTCGTAGACATGATGAAAGTCATCCGCAATTGTCCTTTCCAAGTTACCTATTTACCCGTTATGGATTCCATGCGAAGAGCAAAAGGAATTGTTACATTTGTAAACCTCATCAAAGGCGAGTTATGATAATACATTTGAAAGAAAATACTGGCGCTGAGCAAGCAGAAAAAATCGCTGCTACCTGCAAAGCCATGTTCTACAAAAAGAACGATACATACATATTGATTACGGCTTCTTCCGTAAAAGAATTGCCAGCAGGAATTGAAGCGCATGTTGATGCCTTTTTCCCGATGAACAATGATATGCAATTGGCATCACGTGCGTACCAAGATGAAAAACGTGAAGTGAAAATAGGCAACATCACGATTGGTGGAAAAACCAATAATACGGTTATGATCGGTGGTCCTTGCTCTGTCGAATCCGAAGAACAAATTGAGTCTTCATCCTTGTTGATCAAAGACTTAGGTTTAACGACCTTGCGAGGAGGCTGCTACAAACCAAGAACCAGTCCATACAGTTTTCAAGGAATGGGATTGGAAGGTTTGAAATTACTGGCAAAAATGCGTGAAAAACACGGATTGAATGTGATTACGGAAGTCCGCGACGCGACGCAAATTGAAGAGGTAATCGAATACTCAGATGTGATACAAGTTGGCGCAAAAGCCATGTACGATCAAGGGATTTTGCGTGCTTGTGCAAAAACACAAAAACCAGTTTTGATAAAAAGAGGATTTGGTTCCACCTTGCAAGAATTTGTGCAAGCGGCAGAATTTGTTTTAAGCGGCGGAAATGAAAATGTGATTCTTTGCGAAAGAGGAATCCGCACCTTTGAAACGGGTACCCGTTTCACCTTAGACCTTTGTGGAGTGGCTTGGTTGAAACAATATTCCAATTTGCCGATTATTTTGGATCCTAGTCATGCGATGGGATATGCCTACGGTATTGCAGATTTGTCCCGCGCTTGTGTAGCGATGGGCATTGATGGTTTATTGGTAGAAGCGCATCCCAATCCGAAAGTGGCAAAATCTGATGCGTCTCAGCAACTAAACCACGACGAATTCCGTCAATTGGTAGAAAGTTTGAAACCTGTGGCAAGTAGTGTTGGATATACGATTGTTTAACTATGTTATTAGAAACGAATCTTCGCGGACTTTGTGACCATTTTGGGCTCGATTATCATGCGTTTTTGCAGGATTTAAATGTCGATGAACCCAATGAACTAACGTTGTACGATTTGATGGCCGTGAGCGAAGAGTATGAAATTGATTTGTACAGCCTGCTTTTCAAACCCATGTATCGTCCACATTTGTGGAAAACGAAATTAGAAGCCATCAAATTATTGATTTTAGACGTTGATGGCGTATTAACCGATGGTGGAATGTATGCCAGCGAAAATGGCGATCAATTAAAAAAATACAATACCAAAGACGGTATGGCAATTTTGCATTTGACCAAAAGCGATTTTCAGGTTGGAATTATTTCTTCCGGATTCAAGGGAGAAGCTGTGAAGCAACGAGCTGATTTATTGGGGATTCAACATTTTTATCTGGGAAGAGATAAAAAAATTGACATTTTGAAAGGATTTTGTGAGAAATTGAACTTAGATTTGAAAAATGTTGCCATCATTGGAGACGATATAAATGATTTAGAAATCATTAAAAATGTTGGTTTTTCAGCTTGTCCGTCAGATGCGGTACAGGTTGTAAAGGCGAACGTGGACATAGTATTGAACAAAAAAGGAGGGAAAGGTTGTGTGAGAGAATTTATCGATCATATTTTACTGGAATCTCCAATTGAATAAGGGAAATGGAAAAAATTAAAATTGGAATTTTACGAGAAGGAAAAACACCACCTGACAAGAGAGTTCCATTTACACCGCAGCAATGCAGTAAGGTTGTCAATACCTTTTCGGGTTTAGAAATAGTGGTTCAACCGAGTCCCATACGTGCATTTTCAGATGAAGAATACCAAGAAGCAGGCATTCAGCTTCAAGAAGATTTATCCGATTGCGATATTTTGATGGGCGTGAAAGAAGTAAATGTGCAGGATTTAATTCCAAACAAAAAATTCTTATTCTTTTCGCACACGATTAAAAAGCAGAAATACAATCGGCATTTGTTGCAAGCCATTTTGAACAACAAAATTCAATTGATTGATTACGAATTATTGAAAAATAATGACCGTAAACGAATCACAGGGTTCGGACGCTTTGCAGGAATTGTTGGCGCTTACAATGCCTTTTACGCCTATGGTTTAAAAACGAAACGTTTTGAATTGAAACGGGCGAAGGATTGCTTTGATCGAGAAGAAATGGAATCAGAATTGGCCAAAGTGAATTTTGAAGCCAATACGAAAATAGTTATTACAGGGTTTGGAAAAGTGGGGTACGGTGCCCAAGAAATCATGGATTTAATTCCCATCATGGAAGTCGGACCGGAAGAATTTTTAACACAAAAATTTGATGAGCCGGTTTTCACTCATTTAGAAACGTCGGATTATTATTGCCGAAAATCAGATGGTAGTTTTGATAAATCTGATTTTTATAAAAATCCGCAAGAATATATTTCTTGTTTACACCGCTACATTGAAACAGCTGATTTGTACATGGCGTGCCATTTTTGGAACAACTTATCGCCTAAATTGCTGACACAAGAAGATTTAAAAAAAGCCAAGAATTTGAAAGTAGTGGCAGATATTTCCTGCGACATCAATGATCCAATTGCAAGTACTTTACGTTCCAGCACGATCGCAGATCCTTTGTATGGATATAACGCTGAGAATCATGTTGAAGCAGATTGGCAGCTAGACGAAAATATAGTTGTAATGGCCGTGGATAATTTACCGTGTGAATTGCCAAAAGAATCATCTGAGGATTTTGGAAATCAGTTGATAAATAATATCTTACCGCACCTTTTGACCGGTGATAAAGATGGAATTATTTACAAAGGTAGTGAAACGACAATCGACGGAAAATTGAATGAAGATTATGGCTTCCTGCAAGATTATGTCGACGGATTAAACAATTAATACTGTAAAATGGTAAAAGGAGACAAAAAAACAATACGGGGTTGGGTTTTTTACGATTGGGCCAATTCTGTATACAATTTGGTTATTTCTTCTGCTATTTTCCCCATATTCTACACGAACGTTACCAAATCTGTTTACCTCGAAAAACTGGAAGCAGAAGGCAAAACCTATACCGAGGGCATGCCCGTTTTGGTTGACTTTTTTGGTTTTCATTTGGAAAGTCAAGTATTGATATCTTACATCCTAAGCGCATCGTTTTTGGTCGTATCTTTTCTTTCGCCTTTGTTGTCAGGCGTAGCCGATTTGATTGGAAGTAAAAAGCGATTTCTTCAATTCTTTTGTTACTTAGGCGCCTTCTCTTGCATGGCATTGTCAGGATTCAAATCCAACATTGAATGGGGCTTGGTCGCCTTGTTTTTGGCGAGTATAGGCTTTTGGAATTCATTGGTTTTCTACAATGCATATCTGCCAGAAATTGCAGAACCGGAAGATCATGATAAAATTTCAGCCCGCGGTTTTTCCATGGGGTACGTTGGCTCCATGATTTTACTTGTCATTTGTTTGGTCATTATTATGGGATTAGGGAAAGAATATACGAAGTATTGCTTCATTCTTGTCGGACTTTGGTGGATTGGTTTTAGTCAAATTACGTACCGTGTTTTGCCCAACAATGTGTACAACAAGAAAAGAGAAAAAGGTTTTATTTGGAAAGGATTCAAGGAATTGCAATTGGTTTTTGCTGAGTTTAGAAAAACGAAACGATTGAAGCGTTATTTAGCTTCATTTTTCTTCTTCAATACGGGGGTGCAAACAGTTATGTTAATGGCTGTTTATTTTGCCAAAGAAGAAGTGAATTGGGGCAAATCGGGTGGTGACACAGGGTTAATTATTTCAATATTATTAATTCAAATTCTAGGCGCGGTAGGTGCTTTCTTGATGTCACGTATTTCTGGGAAAATTGGAAATATATCGACCTTGATGTTGTCTGTTTCAATTTGGGTCATTCTGTGCATTTGCGCCTTCTTTATTGAAACTCCAGTACAATTTTATTTCTTGGCGTGTGGAGTAGGTTTGGTAATGGGCGGTGTGCAAGCCATTGCTCGTTCAACGTATTCCAAATTTTTGCCAGAAACCGAAGATCATGCTTCTTATTTTTCCTTTTACGATGTAACAGAGAAAATTGGAATCGTTTTGGGAACTTTCTTTTACGGTTTTGTTTATGCCATGACAGGCAATCTTCGGATGTCAGTTTTGTCGATTACCTTCTTTTTCGCAGTAGGATTAATCCTGCTTTTCTTCGTTCCTAAAAATGAAAAACCAATTGAGTCAATCGGTTAAACCCTTTCACGCTTTGCCTGAAGAGGGTAAATTTGGCTTTCTTCAATTTTTTGTTACGCTGGTTTTGTTCCTTTCGGTTTTCGTCGGAATTGGACAAATCCCGCTGGTTTTGGCCTTGTTCAGTAAAGTATTGGATCAAGGTGAAATGGATAGTTTGAATTACGACGCCATGTCCGCTTTGCTGGGTAGCAACTGGTTTTTAACCTTGATGATTATTCCATTTGGTTTTGGCTTGTTGGCTTTGGTGTTGGGAATAAAATACATTCACGGAACGTCTGTTCTTGCCTTCTTTACGTCACGAGCCAGCTTTGATTGGAAGCGTGTCTTTTTGAGTTTGGGCATTTGGGGTGGGTTCATGACTCTGATGTTGGGGTATAGCTATTTCAATTCGGATACCTTTATTTGGAATTATCATCCAATCAATTTTTGGATGCTGGCGTTGATTTGTTTGTTTCTTTTGCCTTTGCAATCGACTTGCGAAGAATTATTGTTTCGCTCGTATCTTTTCAAGAATATGCAAATGGTTGCCCAACCTCTGGTGCGCGTTTTGATTTGTGGTACACTTTTCGGGCTGATGCACGGCGCCAATCCAGAGATTGAAGTATTGGGACGAATAGCTTTGGTTTTTTACATCTGGAATGGTATTTTTCTCGGTTTAATAACACATTTTGACAATGGCATGGAATTAGCCATTGGTTATCATGCAATCAACAATATTTTCGCCGCTTTACTCGTCACGAACAATTGGCAAGCCTTGCGGACGGAAGCTTTGTTCATCGACACAGCATCACCCGTTTTCGGATGGGATATTTTATTGACCATGTTGGTCTGGCAACCTTTGTTGTTTTTCTTTTTCAAGTGGAAATACAAATGGAATTTGAAAGCAAATTTGTAAGGAATTGCTGAATGGAACGACCAACTGTTGGAACTTGAATTCTTTCAGTAAAAATTAGAAATACAAAAACCAAACGACGGTAATAACCGTATTTTGAAGAAATACATAGAATGGCAATAGCAACGAAATCTCTTCAGGCAAGCGGACACGAACTTTCGGAATCGGATAAACAACTTCAATTGATTCAATCGGCCGGTTTGAAACCGTTTCGAGAAAATTTAAGCGAAGTGAATTTGTTTCCGTTGAAAGCTACGCAATTGGATGTTTTTCAGATCAATGTCGGAAAAATGTGCAACCAAGTTTGTGATCATTGTCATGTTGATGCCGGTCCCGATCGCAAAGAAATCATGACGCGCGAAACGATGGAACTTTGCCTGGAAGCGATAGATCAAACCAATTGTCACACGGTCGATTTAACGGGTGGCGCACCTGAAATGAATCCAGATTTTCGCTGGTTTGTGGAACAACTTAGTGCAAAAGGAAAGAAAATCATTGTTCGTTGCAATCTCACGATTATCGTGGCGAATAAAAAATACCACGATTTACCGGAATTTTATAAATTGCACAACATCGAATTGGCTTCTTCTTTACCGTATTTTAGTTCGGCGAAAACCGATGCACAGCGGGGTGAAGGGGTTTTTGACAAAAGTATTCGTGCACTGAAAATGCTCAACGCAGTGGGGTATGGAAAAGAGGGAACGGGACTGATTTTAAATTTGGTGTACAATCCTTCTGGTGCTTTTTTACCGCCCGACCAACATTCTTTGGAAACGCAATTCAAAAACAAACTGCGCAAAGGTTGGGAAATTGAATTCAATGAGCTATTTGCCATCACCAACTTGCCGATTAGCCGTTATTTGAGTTATTTGGTCGCTTCCAATAACTACGAAAAATACATGGAAAAATTGGTGAATGCTTTCAATCCGATGGCGGCGGCAGATGTAATGTGTCGCAACACAGTTTCCATAGGCTGGGACGGATACATCTATGATTGTGATTTCAACCAAATGCTGGATTTAAAAGTTTCGACAAAAAACTCCAAACATTTATTAGAATTCAATTTGCAACAACTGGAAAGTAGAAATATCATTTTAAATGAACATTGCTATGGTTGCACAGCTGGATCTGGTTCGAGTTGTGGCGGAACGGTTGCTTAGTTTTGGTCGATTGTATTGCTTGTATTTTCTTTTGAACCCATAACTTTTCCAATAAAATAACTGATACCAAGACTCAATTCTGGTTCAAATCCATAATAGAGATCTTTGTATATCAAAGGATTGAATTTTGCTTTGTTCGGAGAGTAGTAATATGGAAACTTGACGCCGTAATAGGCGGCAAATCGATCACTCATTTTTATTCCGTGGTACAATTCAAAAGAAAAAGAAGCGATAGCATGACTCATAGTAAAACCTGCTTTCATGTCGTTGTGGGTTGCATCCAATCGATAATAGGCTCGAACGTTGGAAGTAGCATACCCAAATTTAGAATAAACATTCGCGCGCAAAGAATGATTTTCGTTTATGGGATAAAAATAGCCGGCACCAATTAGGATTCCAAATGATTTTCCTTGGGTTCCATAATCGAGTAAAGCATACGTACCGTCGGAATCCGCTCGGGCATTATTCACTTGGGCAAATGGCGAGGATGTATGCACACCACTGTCAAAAAGAAGTGTGTCCTTTCCGCTGTAAGAACTACCGTTCCCACCATAAAATACTCCAGACGACAACAAAAAATGCGTTTTCACCACTTTGTGGTAGCTGAAAGTGAAATTGGCATTTTCCAAACGGGAAGAAACATCCAAGGCAATTCGTTGCTGGGCATTTCCAACCAAGACAATAAAAGTGAAGATGATAAACAATCGAAGTGGCATCATACTTGTATATATTAATTCAAAACGCAGCAAAAAGTAAATTATTGATTCACTAAACTAAATATTTCCGTGAAATTTCCTTTAATTCTTAAGCACTATGCGTCTTTTCGATTTTTTTCGCGTCATAAATACAAAGGACGTATTTTTTTAAATCCAAACTCGATTTATACACGTATACAATCAGAATACTTATTATAACATGAAAAACGCACTCATCATTTTTCAAAAAAATCCGGAACAGGGTAAAGTGAAAACTCGATTGGCTGCCACAGTTGGCGATGAAAATGCTTTGCGTATCTACTCCATACTGGTCGATAAGACCCATCAACTCGTGGAGGCAATCGTTGCGAAAAAGTATCTTTTTTTCTCTGATTTTATTGAAAAGGAGGTAAAATGGGCTCCATATGATAAAAAAGTACAAAAAGGGTCAGATTTGGGTTTGCGCATGTTCAACGCAATTGCGGAGGTGAAAGCGGAAGGAGCTGAACGAATCGTTGTAATTGGAACCGACTGCTACGATTTATCGGTAGACATTCTTGAAGAAGCTTTCGTTGCCTTGGAAACAAACGATTATTGTATCGGACCTGCTTTGGATGGCGGCTATTATTTGATTGGAACGACTCAACCAGATGAAGTTGTTTTCCTGAACAAAAAGTGGAGTACGGAAACGGTTTGTGAAGAGGCGAAAGATTCAATTTTAAAAGCGGGTAAGAAAGTGACTATTTTACCTATCCTTTCGGATGTAGATTACGAAGAGGATTTGAAAACACTTAGAGAATTTCTTGTATGAGTAAGTTTCAAATTAGCTTAATTATTCCATCTTTAAATGAGGAACAACACTTGCCGCGTTTGATTGAAAACATTCGTTACCAAGATCTTTTTAGTCAAGTGGAAATCATTGTGGTGGATGGAAATAGTGATGACAAATCGTATGAAATCGCTATGGATCAAGCCGATATAGCGCTTTCGACCTGCATTCGATGTCGTGCGCACCAAATGAATTTGGGAGCCAAAATGGCTTCCACCGATCTGCTCTATTTTGTGCATGCAGATGTCTTGCCACCCAATGGATTTGTTGAAATTATTCTTGAAAATCATAAAAATGGGGCAAAAATTGGCTCTTTTCGGCAAAAATTTGAAGGAAATCATCGACTTTTGAAAATAAACGCCTTTTTTACCCGATTCGATTTTACGTGGTGCAGAGGCGGAGATCAAACGCTTTTCGTGGATAAAATACTTTTCGAGCAATTGAACGGTTACGATGAGACTTTTTCCATCATGGAAGAATACGATTTTATGAATCGAGCTAGAAAAATAGCTCCATTTACAGTTTTAGAACAAAGTACTCTAGTTTCTGCAAGGAAATACGACAACAATTCTTGGTTGCGCGTGCAACTCGCCAACCGAAAAGCCATGCGTATGTTCAAAAAAGGAACCCATCCGGAGATTATCGAGAAAATGTATAAAAAATCATTGCATCCGCATTAACGATTCCAAACAAAAGAATTCTTATTTCAACTTTGATTAATGCCGCACGAAAGTTATCTTTGAGAAGCTCAAATCAAACAGTGCATGCTAGAAATCTCCAATTTGACAAAGTCGTACGGTCGCCATCTGGCTCTCAAGGATGTTTCCTTTCATTTGGAAGAAGGTGAAATATTTGGTCTACTTGGTCCGAATGGAGCAGGGAAGTCGACCTTGATACGAATTGTCAATCAAATTCTGGATCAAAATTCCGGACATATCAAATTCAAAGGTGATTTGTTTCGCCGAGAACATCTGAAAAATATTGGTTATTTGCCAGAAGAGCGCGGACTTTACCGAGAAATGACGGTGGAGAATCACGGTATTTTCTTGGGACGACTAAGAGGCATGAACGCTACAGAATCGAGAAAAGCGCTAGACTATTGGTTGGAACGATTTGATATTCTCTCTTGGAAAAAGAAACGAATTGAAGAATTGTCCAAAGGAATGGCACAGAAAATTCAATTCATTTTCACAGTTTTGCACGAGCCCAAATTGATTATTCTGGATGAACCGTTCAGCGGTTTCGATCCCTTGAATGTGGAATTGATTAAAGCAGAAATTCAAAGCATGAAAGCACAGGGTCGAACCATTATGCTTTCTACACACAACATGTATAGTGTGGAAGAAATTTGCGACCGTGCTTTGTTGCTGAATCAAGGAACGAAAATCTTGGAAGGACGTGTGACAGAATTGCGCGACGAGCACAAAACAGGACAGTACACCGTGCGTTTTGAAGGCAATATGATTGGTTTTGTGAATGCCTTGTGGTCTGGATTTGAAATCATGGAAACCCGTGAATTTGGTAACAACCGTTTTGAAGCGGATTTGGCCATGCGCGGCGATAGTTCCATCGACAATTTGATGAGCGTTTTAATTGGTCATGTGAAAGTAGAAGCAATATTTGAGAAATTGCCCGGTATGCAAGAAGTATTCATTCAAGCCATTCAAGCGGCTCAAAACGCAGAAGTAGCATGAGAAATAGCTGGATAATTGCCTTGAGAGAATGGTCGGAACGAATTGGTTCGCGCACGTTTATTTTGTTTTCAATTTTAGGTCCCATCACCGTTTTAACGGTTTTGTACATGTTGTTTGCCTACGGGGGTAAAACGGCCACCCGATGGAATGTGCTCATTACAGATCCAACTAATTTGATGGAAGGAAAAATCATGGCGCAGAAAGACAGTATGATTCATTATTCTTTTGCAGATGATTACATAGAAGTGGAGGAATTTGCCAATGCCAAACGCTACCAAAACTACGATGCCATGGTGGAAGTGAATGAAAAAGTACTGTCCAACAAAACGGGTTTTGTATTCTATCGTCAGTTGCCTTCCAAAGTATTGGAGAAAAAAGTACAATACCAAGTGGAACGAAGACTGGAAGAAGTGTTGGTGAAACAGTTTACCAGTTTGTCGTTATTGGATTTTAAAAAGATTAAACAACCGCTGAATTTAAGTTTCAGAAATGTATACGATCCGCACGATGAATCACAAGACAAACGGGCGTGGGTCGGTTTGTTTTTTGGTTTGGTCATTTTTATTTTTATCGCCTTATTTGCCATGTCTTTGTTGCGCAGCACGAGTCGTGAAAAAAGCAATCGAATTGTAGAAGTATTGTTGGGTTCTGTTCGTCCCATGCAACTCATGTTTGGGAAAATTCTCGGCATTGGAATGGCAGCCTTGTTTCAGTTTAGCATTTGGTTGGTGACCATTACCATTGGCTTGTTGGTGATGCGAACGACTTTGTTTCCAGACTATTTGCAGTCCAATTTGAATCAAAGTGTACAAATTGATTCTCAAGTCCGGGCGACCAACGATATTGAGTTGGCGTTCACTAGTTTTGAATACAACGAGTTTGTCGATTTGGTTTTTGATCGCGTGCAATTTACACCCATGGTACTCGCTTTTATCCTTTGTTTAATTGGTGGCTATTTGTTTTATTCTTCTCTATTTTCTGCCGTGGGAGCTTCTGTTGGGTCTGAAAGTGACGGACAGCAATTTGTCATACCATTGATATTATTGCTTTGTTTCGGCGTGTATGCTGGTTATTTCGCAATGGAAAATCCAGAAGCACCGTTGACAACTTGGTTGTATTATTTGCCCTTTACCGCGCCTTCTGTTGTGATGGTGAAGTTGTCCCAAGGATTTTTACCTGGACAAGCTTATTCGTTGATTTTGGTGGGGCTGATTCTACTTATTTCCAGCTTGCTCATGCTTTGGATTTCAGGTCGAATTTACAAAAATGGAATATTGAAATTCGGCCACCGTTTGAAATTGGGTCACTTTTTCAAATGGACCAAAAATAACTAGATGAGAAAGGCCATCATCGACTTGGGAACCAACACGTTCAATTTACTCATCGCCGATTTGGAAGGGGCGAATTTTCAATTGATTCATGCCGAAAAAGAAGGAGTTGCTATAGGAATGGGTGGCATCAATTCGAATGTCATCACAGAAGAATCGATGGCAAGAGGCGAAAAAGCCATTGCTCATTTCTTAAATGTATGCAACGATTTCGACGTACAGAAAATTACAGCTTTTGGAACTTCTGCTTTACGCGACGCGGCCAACACCGTTGATTTCCTTCGAAAATTGAAAGAAGATTTGGATTTGGATGTTCATGTGATTTCCGGTCAAAAAGAAGCCGAATTGATTTATTGCGGCGTCAAACAAGTATACGGTTTTAACAAAAAAGCCGTTATCATTGACATTGGCGGAGGAAGTACTGAAATAGTTTTTGCAGATTCTTCGGGTGTGACGGAACTAAAAAGTCTTAACATTGGCGTTTCCCGCATTTACCAGAAATTTGACTTTCAAGATCCCGTTTCCGAACAAGATATTCAAACCATTCGTCAGTTTTTGGAAGTAGAATGCCAAGGTTTTTTGGATGATAGAAACGAAGAAATCATGATTGGTTCTTCTGGCAGTTTTGAAACCTTTTGGGAATTGGCACATCAAGAAGCATTTCCAGAGGAAAAAGCCAGTTTTGAAATGAACTTGGCTCAATTCAAGGCCGCTTTGCAGGATGTTATTCTATCCACCTTAGCGGAACGTGAGCAGAACTCCTTTATTCTTCCCATCCGCAAAATCATGGCACCCATCACCGCAGTAAAAACCCTATGGTTGATGGAAAAATTACAAACGCAACGCATCGTTATTTCTCCTTTTTCTCTAAAAGAAGGCGCGCTGTTTTCTGAAGAATTTTAATTGTACCCTGCAAATGAAGTGCTTGGAGAATTGAACATTCCTCTGGTGAGGGAGGGCAGGTTTATTGTATCCACTATTTGAAATGGTTACTGTGTTTTTAAACCAATAAGAAAATCCTTCCATCCCGAAAATCCTGGTTTTTGTTGTTAGTGCATCATTTTTGCGTTTGAGTATAAATAATCCTGGATTAAAATCGTACAAAACCGAATTGTGCAATAATAGAAAAATCTAGAGAATCCTTCCGAAACAGCAAAACAATACTCACGCTAATAATTCTCCAATTTCACTATCTTTAAGCTCTAAACGAAAAAACACATGGCAAAAATTCTAATTGTTGATGACGAACGAGGCATACGACGTGCTTTGAGAGAAATTTTAGAATTTGAAGAATTTGAGGTAGACGAAGCCGAAAATGGCAAAGAAGCCGTTGAAAAAGCAACTTCAGAGAGTTACGATATCATTTTTTGTGACATCAAAATGCCGCTAATGGATGGAATGGAGGTTTTGGCCGCTTTTCAAGAAAAGAAAGTGGAAGCACCTGTCATCATGATCAGCGGACACGGAAACATTGATACGGCCGTGCAAGCGATTAAAAAAGGTGCGTTTGATTTCATCGAAAAACCCTTGGACTTGAATCGAATATTGGTGACCGTGCGCAATGCGAAAGACAAAACGGTGATGCAAGAAGAAACGAAAGTGCTGAAAACCACCGTAAAACGTTTTAAGGGCGGCAGCATCATTGGTGAAACACCAGCGATTCACCAAATCAAAGAAATGATTGAAAAAGTCGCTCCTTCCGATGCGCGTGTTTTAATCACAGGTGAAAACGGTTCTGGAAAAGAATTGGTCGCTCGCTCTTTGCACGACAACAGCAGCCGAAAATCCATGGCATTCATTGAGGTGAATTGTGCCGCAATTCCTTCAGAATTGATTGAAAGTGAATTGTTTGGTCACGAAAAAGGCGCTTTTACATCAGCCATAAAACAGAAAAAAGGGAAATTCGAATTGGCCTCTGGTGGCACCTTGTTCTTGGACGAAATTGGTGACATGTCGGCGAGTGCGCAAGCGAAAGTGTTGAGGGCTTTGCAAGAAAATGTGATCCAACGTGTTGGTGGTGAGAAGGATCTGAAAGTAGATGCACGCGTTGTAGCGGCCACGAACAAGGACTTGAGAAAAGAAATTGCCGAAGGTCGTTTTCGAGAAGATTTGTTCCACCGTTTGGCCGTGATTTTGATTCACGTTCCATCCTTGAACGATCGCCGCGAAGACATTCCATTGTTGGCAGAGCATTTCATGACCATCATTTGCTCCGAGCACGGAATTCCCCGCAAATCTTTTTCAGCAGGTGCATTGGAAGCCTTGAAATCGGTGGATTGGACAGGAAACATTCGCGAATTGCGCAACATTACTGAACGTTTGATTATCCTCGGTGGTAAAGAAATTTCAGCGGAAGAAGTTGAACTATATGCCAATCCACAAACGAGAAAAATCTAACGAAAGAAATACCAATACAAGAGCCATTCCCCGGAGGAGTGGCTTTTTTATTCGAAGTTTATTGTAGGATTCAATTAACTGAACAAACGAAATGTTATTTGATTTTGGCATTGTTCTTGAACTAGGCCTTTTCGAATAAATAATTAAATCAAACGTTATCAAAAAAAAACAAAATCATGTATAAATATTTCACCTTCCTTTTTGCCCTTCTTTTTGTTGCTCAGTTTACTTCTGCGCAGGATAAATCCATTTATGCAACGCCTTTCATTGAGGTAAACGGATTTGCTGAAAAAGAAATTATTCCCGATGAAATTTACTTAGCGATTACCATCCGGGAGCGCGAATCGGGGAAAGACAAGGTGTCCATCGAAAAGCAACAGGAAGATTTGAGAAAAGCGTTGAATTCATTGAATATTCCTTTGGAAAACTTGACCATTTCCGATGCCCAAGCCGATTACATTCGCGTGAAATTGAAACGCAACGAAGTGATTTCGCAAAGTGAGTTTCAACTAAAATTGAAAAATGCAAAAGAGGTGGCTGATGTCATTGAAAAATTGGACGAAATCAAAATAAATGATGTACACATTTCCAGAGTGACGCATTCCAAAATCAAAGAATTCAACAAAGAACTAGAGATTGAGGCCATAAAAGCAGCGAAAGAAAAAGCGATTTATTTAACAGCTGCTATTGATCAAAAAATTGGTGGAGCCTTGACAATCAATGAAACGTTCGACGGACGGGGTTATCAACAATTTGATGAGATTCAAATCCAGAGTTACAAAAGAAACGTGGCTGCGAGTTACGAATCTTCGGTAGACAAATTAACCGATAGCATTACTTTTCAAAAAATAAAATTGTACAAAACCATGAAGGTGACGTTTGAAATAAAATAACAAGGGGAAAGAATCTTAAGCTTTCCTTAATTAACATTTGTTTTCACGGCGTACCCAACGTTTTGCGTTAGCTTTGAAATCCCAAAATATAACGGACGAAGGTGAAATATAGTTGGATGGTATTGGTAATTTTGATTTCCCAAAAAGGAATCGCGCAAGAGAAAGATACCTTAAAGCTTCCATTCGCCATTGCCAATGAAAAAAAACTTTCGGAAGAGGATTTAATAAACAAAAAAGAAGGTGTATATGTGACAGGTGCTCCCGATTTGAGTAGTGATCCAATCAATGGATTTGGCTACGGTCTGGAAGGTTCTGTTTATTTCAATGGGAAACGAACGGATCCATTTTTTGCCTTTACTCCCTACCGGGCACGGCTTGATTTGGTCTTGTTCAACACCACGAGAAGTCAGCGGGAATTTATGTTGAAATTGGATATCCCGTATATTTTCAATACCAAATGGCGACTACGGATGGAAGGGGGGTACGAAGCAAATCCCAATCAACTGTATTTTGGAAATACAGAAAAATCCTTGCAGGGACTCAGTTATTACCCCAACAATGACAGCACACAAACCATCGTAAACAATGCCAAATACCGCGATTACGAAAAAAGTCTCGTTGGCAACACTACGTTTTACAACACGTATTTTAAAAAAGAAGCGGTTTTTAATGTGAGTATGGAGCGTTCGTTTCTAGAAGGAAAATTCCGAGTCTTGCTTGGCTACGAAGCCGCTTACGTTAATTTTTCGCCGTTTGCAGGCAATTCCTTTTTGCAAAATGATTACGATGCTGGCCGTGTGGTGGGTTTGAAAAAAGGAGTGGTTCATTTGTTTCAAGTTGGTTTTATATACGATACCCGCGATTTGGAAACTGACCCAAGCAGTGGCGTATTTGCAGAATTGACCAATGAATTGTCGCTGAAAAAACTCGGTTCACTCTACGATTTCAACAAAACCTTTGCCCATTTCAATTTCTATAAAAAACTCTTTCCCAATACGTTCAAAAAAATGGTTTTAGCCGGACGAACGGCTTTTGGTAACACTGCATTAAACGCGCCTTTTTTTGAATACCAAGATCAATGGAGTTCCGAAGGAAGCATCGAAGGGTTGGGCGGCGCAAATACCTTACGTGGTTTCAAACAATCTCGGTTTTTGAGTCGTGCGATGAGTTTCAACAATTTGGAAATCCGTTACCGATTTGCACAGGTGAAATTGCTGAACCAACATTTTGCCTTCAGCGCTGTGCCATTTGTAGATGCAGGTGCCGTTTGGGATGATCTTTCTCGGATATGGAATTTCAACAATTACCGAATTTCAGAAGGTTTTGGCTTGCGAATTGCTTGGAATGTGAATACCATTTTGCGCTTCGATTATGCGTTTTCCAAAGAAGATCGACAGTTTTTTTTCAATTTATCGCACGCTTTTTAGGGAATTCGTTTACCTGTTTTTCTCTCAAACGGTTTAGTTTTCCTATTCAATTGGTAAATTACATACCCTGTATTCGAGCTGGCTTTCGTGTAAAAAAACAATGCTTCTGGAATGGCTTGTTTGTCGACAATCAAATACTGTGCGCCTAAATTGGACAAAGAATCCACGAAATCGGTTCGGAGAATTTTATCCGAATCGACGGTCCAACCTTTTCGGTGAGCAAAATAAATGTGTTGCGGAGAATCTCCTCCGTTGATAACAATTTTACTGTCCTTCGGAATCGTTTTTTCCACGAGTGGTTCCAAGGTCAGTTTGTATTTTTCGCTGCCCTTGATGAAAAAATCATGCTGCTGGTTGGCAATGGATTCAATTGCAATAATCGCAAGGAGAAGAGTCGCATATTTTGGTGGAATTTCGGCAAAAAAGTAGCCTACCACCAAAGCCATAAGTGGCACAAACGGAATGACATAATAACTGTGTTTTGGAAAAACATCGCCTGTCAAAATTACAAAGACAAAGAAAACAAATGTGTAAAGCGATAGTGCCAACCAAATCCTGGAATTTCCTTTTTTAATCAAAAAATAGAGTCCAACGAGGAATGTAGCCAATGCCACATACGAATGAAAAGCACTGAAATAGAATTTTTCCAAGGTAGCGGCTTTCATGCCCCAGATTTCTTGACAACCCAAGGTCAACCCTTTGTTGATGTACAATTCAAATCCATACGTTTTCACCAAATAGGGCACCCAATAAAAATACCACAATCCAACAACCCCAACGGATAAAGCACCAAATGCATTCAAAACGCCTATTCGTTTAACTGGAATGGAAGAAACAAATGGAGCAACACCCAAAACACTCAACAAGGCCAATGCCGGAATTTTACACAAAATGCCCAAAGTAGCCAAGGTAAAAAAGGCGAACAATGGCAACCATTTCCCCTCTTTCAAGTACAAATAAGCACCGTACAAGGCTATGATGACCAAGGAAACACTGAAGGTGTCGGGCATGCTTTTACGCGAAAAGCCAAACCAGATGGAAACGCACAGAACCAAAGTGGAGGAAAAGGCGATTTTTTCGTTCAGGATGGCACGTATGAGTTTGTAGAAAAAGTACAAGCCTAGCGTTGAAACGATGAGGTTGATTAAACGACCGTACCAATGTTCGTAACCAAAAACATCTGCCATTAGTGCAATCAAGGCATTGAAAAAGGGAAATTCTGATCCCAAAATCCCCGATTTTTCGCCGGCCATGTCGATCATCGGGTGCAGCAAATCGATGCCATTTTCGTAGAAATTACGGGCCGTCATGTTGGTCAACGATTGGCGCCAACTGTGACCAATTTCCAAAGGAGCATTCGCTATGCCGACAAAACGCACCAAAAAGAAGAACGTTAACCAAGTGCGAATGTCGCTGAAACGAGCCTGTATCTTTTGTCTGTCCATGGGTTGTTCTAATCTTGAAGCGAAGATAAAAGGAATATAACCACAAAGTTCACAAAGAAGGCACAAAGTTCACGGATGATTTTTTACTACGGTGAACGGCAGAGAGTTTCTCGGAGATTAATAGATTATGCTGTTTAACCACAAAGTTCACGGAGTTTTTCCTCCCTGTCTGCCGACAGGCAGGCCTTGAGGGAGGGCAGGGTGGGTGTGCGCTTTGTTTGAATTGAAGTCGGCGTTTTTTTAACCACTAAGAAATTGAGAAAATTTAGATACCTACTTTAAAAAGCTCATGAAGTGACGCAAATGTCGATTACACGGTTGATTTGCATGCGATTTCTTGATTTTATTTTAAAAATTCTTTCAAATCTTACCAAATCTGCGTTATCTGTGTTCAAATTCTCTCTTTCAAAAAAAACTTCAAAAATCCTAAATTCCCATTACCTTTAATTTCCAAAACAAAAAAAATGATATCTACCTATAAAACTGACAATGGCTATTTTTTAATTGAGAATAGATAAGTTCAATTGCACTTCCAGCCCACATTTGCTTTGTGAAATCGCCAACTAAAAGTAGATTCAATTCGTTGTAACTTATATTAAAATGACTAACCATTATGCGACAATTATTATTCCTTTTGACATCCATATTTTTAATTGTGACAATAGCGCATGGACAGTCAAAACAAAACTATGTTTGGAAATTTGGCTCTACTGGTGCCGGAATTGATTTTTCAACTTGCTCACCAACATTATTAACTAACGGAATTAACAATTTAATGCCTTTTGAAGGGCAATCTGCGATATCAGACAATACAACAGGAACTTTGCTTTTTTATACTGATGGGTATAATATTTACGATTCTACTAATAATGTAATGCAATATGGAAATGGTGCTGGACTTAACAATTCACTAACGCAAACAATCATTATCAAAAAACCTGGAAGTAACTCCATTTATTACATGTTTACACCAGATATGCAGGGCGGGCTTGTTTATAATGCCATGTATCCTAATTCACGAGGATTAAATTATGCTCTTGTTGATATGTCTTTGAATGGAGGGTTGGGTTCTGTAGTTTCAATTTTCAATTCTCTAAAAGATACTAGTAATTGCGAAAAACTAACGGCAGTTTATCATTCCAACGGACAAGATGTATGGTTAATCGGACATGAATATGGGAATAATAATTTTTTCAGCTTTTTAATCACTAGTTCTGGAATAAATTATGTCCCTGTGATATCGTCGGTTGGGCCTGTAGTTCATACTTGGCAATCAGGCAGTCCAGGATCCTCCAATTATGATGCTATTGGAGAAATGAAAGCCTCTCCAAATGGAAGTAAATTAGCTTTTACAAGTTACTACAACGGAACCTCATGCCTTGTCGATTTTGACAAATCAACTGGAGTGGTTTCAAATCCAATTCCCTTGGAAATTGAATCAGGAGGTTACGGAGTTACTTTTTCACCAGATAATTTAAAGTTGTATATATCTGGTGTCGATACTAATACGGGAGCACCAAATTATTCCTATAATGGGAAAATTTTTCAATTTGATGTTAGTTCAAATTATCAAACAACAATACAAAATTCAAGAACAACTATTTACACCGATCCGAATGGTATGTTCAGAAGTTTAAAACTTGGTATAGACGGAAAAATATATGTTTCAAGAGGCAATAATCCTAACTATTTAGGGGTAATTAATAATCCCAATGGCGGTGGACTATTTTGTAACTATGCGCATGATGGAAAATATTTAAGCGGTCTACAAGGGAGATGGGGACTTAATAATTCAATTGAAGATTCTTCCTTTTGCACGCTCGAAACAAATACTTTAGAATTGAAAAGTATGTTTTACTGCACCATTTACCCAAATCCTTTTTCTTTACAGACGGTATTGCAAACAAACATTTCATTAAACAATGCAAATCTCACGGTGCATGATTATTTCGGACAAATCGTTTCTCAAATAAAGAATATAAATGGACAAACAATTATTTTTGAAAGAAGGGATCTTAAAAGTGGAGTATATTTCATTGATTTTACGCAAGATAATCAACTAATTTCAATGCAAAAATTAGTCATTGTCGACTAATATAGAAATGTTTTAAAGAATGGTACTTTATAATCCATCTAAACTTCTGGACTTGAACTTTTACTAATATTCCCAACCTCCAAAATTCCCATTACCTTTAAATTTCAAAACCAAAAAAAATGACACCCACTCAAAATATCATCATTGGCTGCATGAATTGGGGAGCGTGGGGCAAGCAATTGTCCACACACTCCCAAGCGGAACTGATTCAATTTTGTCTAGAACAAGGCAATAGCACTTTTGATCACGCGGATATTTACGGCGATTACACTACGGAAGCCGAATTTGGCTTAGCTTGGAAGGAAAGTGGTGTTCGAAGGGAAGCGTTTCAGTTGATCAGCAAATGCGGGATTCAGTATGTCGGCAAAACGCGCAACAATTCCATCAAGCATTACAATTATTCAAAAGAATACATCATTTGGAGCGCGGAAGAATCTTTGCGGAACTTGCAATCGGAGTATTTAGATACTTTTTTATTGCACCGCCCGAGCCCGTTGATGCATCCCGATGAAATTGCGGAAGCCATCACAGCTTTGCAAACCAGCGGTAAGATTCGGGAATTTGGTGTGTCAAATTTCACGCCTTCGCAAGTAGAAATGATTTCGAGTATAATTCCAGTTTCCGTCAATCAAATTGAATTTTCGCTCACGCAAAACAAAGCCATGTACGAAGGAAGTTTGGACCAGATGCTGCAAAAGAAGATCCAACCGATGAGTTGGAGTCCGCTGGGCAAGGTTTTCAAAGAAAAAACCGAACAAACCGACAGGATCCACGCTGTGCTTAACGTGCTGGCAGAAAAATATGCTCTTACTGAAGATGCTTTGCTTTTGTCTTGGATTTTACAACATCCTGCCCATGTTTCGCCGGTGATTGGAACCACCAACAAAGAACGGATTGCGAATGCCAATAGAGCTTTAGAAACAACACTGGAATTGGAAGATTGGTTTTTGCTGTTGGCAGCGAGTCAGGGGCATAAAGTGCCGTGAGTGAGTTTAACCACAAAGGGCGCTAAGTAGGCACGGAGATCGCAGAGTTTTTGCAAGGTGATAGTGGAAAATTCATGTAAATCCTAAAAAAAATCGGCGCTATTCCTGTTTAGCCGACAGGCAGGTATTAAATCATGGTTTTAACCTTCGCACATCAACTTCTCTTAACATTTTGTAGATTTATAACTTAACACGCGTCTAAATGGTTTCAAACTCGCTTTTATTTTTGATTTCTATTGTTTTTCTATTCTCCTGCAACACTCCAAAATCGGTGAACAATCAACCAAAAGATGCCGTTGGTCAAATAGTTTCCGAAATCGGTCAAAGTTGTTGGCTTGTTTTTCAAGCCAACAATGGTGATTATTGGTTTGGTGGCGATTCGACCGGAGTTTATCGCTATGATGGTAAAAAGATCCTGCATTATTCAGAAGGAGATGGCTTAAGTAGCAACAGCATTCGAGGTATTCAAGAAGGCCAAAGTGGAAATATTTTTTTCACTACATTGAGCGGTATCTCTAAATTTGATGGAACACAATTCTCTACCTTGAAACCCATCAAAAGCAAAAACTCCAATGAAAATTGGAAACTCCAAGCCGATGATTTGTGGTTCAGTATTTTAGGCAAAAAAGGGCCGTATCGTTATGACGGCGAACATTTGTACCAATTGGAATTCCCAAAACATTATTTGGCAGACGATTATTTCAAACAGTTTCCCAACAACGCGTGGAGTCCATATGAAGTGTACAGTATTTACAAGGATAACAAAGGAAACATGTGGTTTGGCACATCCAATTTCGGTGTTTGTCGTTATGACGGGAAAGAATTGAGTTGGTTGTACGAAGATCAAATGACCAATACGCCGAACGGAGGATCTTTTGGAATTCGTTCTATTTTAGAAGACAAAACGGGCCATTTTTGGTTTTGTAATTCGCACTATCGCTATACAATCTCTCCCGAAGTCAACCGAGAAAATGACCGCAATTTAGTCACTTACACCAAAGAAAAAGGAATGGACGGCATCACGTCAGGCGACGGTGGTAATTTTACTTTTTTCCTTTCGTCCGTGCAAGATGATGCAGGTGATATTTGGTTAGTGACCTACAATGAAGGTGTTTGGCGATACAATGAAAAGGGAGTCAAACATTATTCGGTAAAGTACGGCAACAAAAATATAACCCTTTTCTCTATTTATGAAGACAAACAAGGCGATTTGTGGTTGGGTTCACACGAAAACGGAGCGTTTAAATGGAACGGGAAAGCATTTGAGAAGTTTGTTCTTTAATTAAAAACAAAAGAAAAATTAGTAATTTACCATCAAAAATAATCTATGCTAATCTGGTCCGGTAGAGGAATTTCGGCTATTCTCGTTTTCTTCGCAAGTATGTTATTCATGACGATGATTTTACCCAAAGGCAGTGCAGATGCCGCGTTTGTGCTATCGTTGTTTATTGCTGCCGGTTTTAGCTGGTATTTCGGACAAAAATGGAACATGGGCGAGGAGTTGACGGAAGTAGATCCAAAATCCAAACGAATCGTTAAAGTAAAAAACAACCATTCACTTTTTTTGATTCCTCTGCAATATTGGGGCTTCATTTTTTCAGGTTTTGCGATTCTAATTCTGTATCAGAATTCAGTTTTGCTGGCAACAATTTGTTTGATCGTATTAGCCGTTTTGGTTTTCCTTCGCTTTCAGAAAAAACCGAAAGAACTTTTTGAAGCCACCAATCAACCCATTCATGCTCGTTCAATTTCCAATTCTTCGGATCGAAATAAGGTGGAATTTAGTGAAAAACAGAAAGAAGGTAAATAGTAGAATTCGCTACTATTTGGCTACCTTCGGTCATCAACGAACAAAATATGAAACAAATCATTTCTCTAGTCGCGCTGATTTTTTTGGTACTATCTTCCTGTGGCGTCAAAGAAAAAAGTATTCTACTGCCTCAAAAAACGGAAAATATCGGGTTGGTCGATTTGGTGAGTCCTTTAATGGGAACCGATTCCAAATACAGCTTGTCGAATGGAAATACCTATCCCGCCATTGCAACGCCGTGGGGCATGAATTTCTGGACACCGATGACGGCAAAAATGGGCGATGGTTGGACGTACAAATACAACGACAACAAAATTCGAGGCATAAAACAAACGCATCAACCCAGTCCATGGATCAATGATTATGCGGCATTTTCCTTCATGGCGGTGACAGGAAAATTGAAATACAAGGAAGACGAACGTGAATCGTGGTTTTCGCACAAAGCCGAAACCGTGAAACCGTATCATTACAAAGTGTATTTAGCCGATTACAATGTGGTGGCCGAGATTGCGCCGACCGAGCGTGCCGCTCAATTTCAATTCACTTTCCCGAAATCGGATTCTTCCTATATTTTACTGGATGCTTTTTTCAAAGGATCCATGGTGAAAATTTTGCCTGAACAGCGCCGTATCATCGGCTATTGTCGCAACAACAGTGGTGGCGTTCCGGACAATTTTCACAACTATTTCGTTGTAGATTTCGACAAGGATTTTGAGTGGAAACATACCTGGACCGACGATTGGAAATTGCAAGAAAACTCCCTTTTTAGTGAAGGAAAACACGTAGGTGCCATTATTGGATTTAAAACCGAGAAAGGGGAGAAGGTCCACGCGAAAGTGGCGTCTTCGTTCATCAGTCCAGAGCAAGCGATACTCAATTTGGAACGCGAAATTGGCAACGACTCCTTCGAAACTACGCTGGAAAAAGCGAAAACTAGTTGGGAGAAAGAATTGGGTCGAATTCGGGTAGAAGACAGCAACCAAGAACATGTGAAAACCTTTTATTCTTGCTTGTACCGTGTTTTATTGTTTCCGCGAAAGTTTTACGAGTACAATGCCAAAAATGAAGTGGTTCATTACAGTCCTTACAACGGAAAAGTATTGCCCGGTTATCAATTCACCGACAATGGTTTTTGGGATACTTTTCGGGCCGTGTATCCTTTCTTCAATTTGATGTATCCTGAATTGAACAAAGAAATCATGAGTGGATTAGCGAATACATACAAAGAATCGGGTTGGTTGCCGGAGTGGGCGAGTCCAGGTCACCGCGATTGTATGATTGGTTCAAATTCCGCCCCGATAATTGCTGATGCCTTCCTGAAAGGAAATGTAGCGGACGCCGATGTTGAAATTCTGTTCGAAGCCATGCTCAAAAATGCTACGATTGAAGAAGGTCGCCCGAAAAGTTCGGTGGGAAGAGAAGGATTGAATTATTACGAGAAATTGGGTTACGTGCCTTACGATGTCAATATCAACGAAAACGCAGCGCGTACCTTAGAATATGCCTACGCGGATTTCACCATCGCGCAAATGGCAATGAAATTGGGAAAAAGTAAGTTGGCAGAAAACTATTACAAACGATCCTTGAATTACAAAAACGTCTTCGATTCCACTACCAACCTGATGCGCGGACGCAACGAAAATGGCAGTTTTCAAACACCGTTTAACCCACTAAAATGGGGCGATGCGTTTACAGAAGGGAACAGTTTGCATTATACGTGGTCGGTTTTCCACGATGTGCAAGGTTTGATCAATTTGATGGGCGGCAACCAGCAATTCGTTCGTCAACTCGATACGGTTTTCCAAATGCCTCCCGATTTCGACGATTCGTATTACGGCGGCACCATCCATGAAATCCGAGAAATGCAAATTGTCAACATGGGGAATTATGCCCACGGCAATCAACCGATTCAACACATGATTTACTTGTACAATTATGCTGGAGCGGGGTACAAAGCACAATTTCATGTTCGGGATGTGCTCACCAAATTGTATGCGCCAACGCCGGATGGATATTGTGGCGATGAAGACAATGGTCAAACTTCCGCATGGTATGTGTTCAGTTCTTTAGGCTTTTATCCCGTTACGCCAGGCGTCGATCAGTACGTGATTGGAAGTCCGTTGTTTGACAAAGCCACGCTTTCATTGCAAAATGGCAAACAATTCGTAGTACAATCGACGAATAATTCGGCAAAAAATTTCTATATCCAATCTACTGCGCTCAACGGAAAAAGGTATACAGCCAATTATCTGACATTTGAGGATATTTTAAAAGGCGGTGTTTTTGAATTCAATTTGGGGGATCAACCGAATTTAAAACGGGGGAGCGGGTTGAATGATTTGCCGTATTCACTTTCGAAGAAAAAGTGATGACAATTGAATAAATAAAAGAAACGTTGTAAACAAACAAGAATTGCTGAATTTTTCAACCAATTGAACTGTCTAGACGTCTAAGTGATTATAAGCTGAAATATGAAACCCACAGTACTGATATTTGTTCTTTTTCTCTGCCTACAAACAACTGCGCAAACCATTGGCGTCAACCTTGGTGCCGGTTACGGTCGATTTTATAGCCTAGTGAAATCGGATGGATTTTTCAATAAAGAGTTTGAAGGGCAGACGACTTTCCGCTTTGGGATTGAATGCAAGGATTTAAAAATTGATTCTTTCTTCCGATTCAAATTTATCCTTGGATTTGAACAATACGGCGGAAGTTTTTTTGAATCAAACGGTGGTCATGCCAGTCAAAAAACTGAAAAAGGGAAGTTGACGAAAAACTCACTCTCACTGCAAGTTTATCCGTTGGACTTTAACTTTTTAAAACGGGCAACTTTTAGTTTAGGTCTTGCTTTTAATATTTCTCTGCCTAGTCGGTTGGAAGGGGAAATGAGTTCTTGGTATGCGCAGTCCAACCCACCTTATATTGTCTCTTCAAAAGTACCTCTCGACCAAATTGATGGTTTTTTACGGCCATTCAACCTCGGAGTAGTTTCTAGCTTGGGGTATGAATTTGTTTTTGGTAAGTGGATTTTGGAACCAAGGTACAATTTTCATCTTGGTTTGACCGATGAATTCAATCAACTCGAAGCCACTACGAAGTCCATACGACAATTCTTAACACTTAGTTTATTAAGAAAACTCAAATAGTTTTGTTGCTGCTGATGAACCAATTTACCGGATTGATATGAACATGACCTACCCGTTTTTCGTCTGGTTGTTAACGATTGCAATTGGACCTTTTCTTTGGTTCATGAATAATTCAACTTTAGAAAATATACGAGATTGGTCTGGCATGTTTGAAGCCTTGCCCATTTTTTGGGGAATGGGAATGGTTTTTTCGATTCCATTTTTCGTGATTTTTGTTTTGGCATACTATTCTTTGAACGCCTTGCATATTCCTCATTTTTGGCTGAAAATTAGTATGTCCATACTTGGAATCGCTGGAATTTATGTATCGCTAAAATTAATAGACAAAAGTTTATTAAACGATTTCTTCTGGTGTTTTACTCCTCCATTGGTTATTTCAGGCTTGATTGTAAAAATAAGATCAGGGAAGGAAAAAGATGTAATGCAGGATTAATAGATTGGAAATAAGAAGGACCTGATTCAACCCTAGCAATATTTAATTACATTTGAGTGTATCGAAAAATAAGTACATGAGAATTTTTAATTCCATTCGGAAAGCCTTGTTGAATGAGAACAAATTCTCGCGCTATATGGTTTATGCCCTAGGAGAAATTTTTCTGGTGGTTATTGGGATTTTCATGGGTCTACAGGCGAATAAATGGAATGAAATAAACCTGAAACACGACAAAGTCCTCAATTATTTAACTCGAATTGATGCTGAGCTAAACCTAACGGAGCAGTTGATAGAACACAACATGGATGTTGGCTATCACATCATTGAAGATTTATCCAGTTGCTTATCCCAAATTGCTGAAAATAGAATAGATTCCACTTTTGCTGTTAAATTTAAAACCATTTCAGAAAATGATGCACAAACACTCTTTTTTCCGGTAGTGGATGAATTTTTAAACCAAGGTTATTTAACAGCGATAAAAGATACCTTGATGCTTGAGTCGTTTAACTTGTTAAATTACAATCGTCAACAAAGTCAAGTAGACGACCAGCAATTTGTTAATTTCCACAACCAAATTGTCATGCCTAAATTGATGAACAAACTCAACTACTTGCAAGTGGATTATATGAATTTTGAATCGGAACGATTTAAGTTGAAGGAATTAAATTTTACAAATTTCCGACACAATGATTACACAAAAATCGCGCAAGACCTCGAAATCTGGAACCTGGTAATTTACCGCATCGATTTGGAGAAAAATCGAATACTTGTAAATAAAAATTTATTGGGTAGCATGTCCAAAATTCAAAAAAGGATCGCGCTCAGCCATTAAGTTCTGTTAAAAATAGGTAGTTCATCCATTTACATGATTAGCCCGTTAAAAGAACTAAAATTTTGTCGTGAAGTGCCCAGAAAGAGTTAGTTTCGTAATCCCAAGGAAAGAAATTTGTACATGGCGAATATTGAAAACATAGAATTGCAATTGCTCACCATGAGTGATTATCAAGAGCTCAAAAATGCCATGATTGAGGCCTATCCTACGATGCCCGACGCTTATTGGAAGGAAGCGCATATTCAATCGTTGATTACAAAATTTCCAGAGGGACAAGTTGTCATCAAAGCGAACGGACATTTGGCGGGTTGTGCGCTCTCCATTATTGTCGATTACGATACTTTTGATGATCACCACACGTATAAACAAATCACAGGCGATTATTCTTTCGATACACACCGTTCGGATGGCGATGTATTGTACGGAATAGACGTTTTCATCAAATCAGAATTCAGAGGTTTGCGTTTGGGGCGTCGATTGTATGATTACCGAAAAGAATTGTGCGAAAAATTGAATTTGAGAGGCATTTCCTTCGGCGGTCGAATTCCGAATTACCACGAACATTCGGATAAAATTTCACCGAAAGAATACATTGAAAAAGTTAAACGTAAAGAAATTCACGATCCAGTTTTGAATTTTCAAATTTCGAATGATTTTCACCCGTCCAAAGTCCTAAAAGGGTATTTGGCCGGTGACGCAGCTTCCAACGAATATGCTGTTTTGCTGAAATGGGACAATGTGTATTACGAAAAACGAACGACCAAAGCGCAAACGACTAAACGTGTCGTTCGATTGGGGTTAATTCAATGGCAAATGCGCTTGTACAAAGATTTGGAAGAGTTGATGCAACAAGCCGAGTTTTTCGTAGATGCAGTTTCTGCTTATCGTTCTGATTTCGCTTTGTTTCCAGAGTTTTTCAACGCGCCTTTGATGGCCGACAACAACCATTTGCCGGAATCTGAGGCTATCCGCGAATTGGCCAAACATACCCCTGAAATTGTCCGTCGTTTTTCTGAATTGGCGATTTCGTACAACATCAATATCATCACAGGCAGTATGCCAGAATTGGTAGGCGATTTACTCTACAATGCGGGTTATTTGTGCAAACGAGATGGTTCCACCGAACGATATGAAAAATTACACGTTACGCCTGATGAAGCCAAAGTTTGGGGCATGCAAGGCGGAAGTGAATTGAAAACTTTTGAAACAGATTGCGGTAAAATTGGTATTTTGATTTGCTATGATTCTGAATTTCCAGAATTGAGTCGAATTTTGGCTGAAGAAGGAATGGACATTTTATTTGTTCCATTCTTAACCGATACGCAAAATGGTTATTCGCGTGTGCGTCATTGTGCACAAGCCCGTGCCATCGAAAACGAATGTTATGTTGCCATTGCTGGAAGCGTAGGAAATCTGCCCAAAGTGCACAACATGGACATTCAATTTGCGCAATCCATGGTTTTCACACCGTGTGATTTTGCCTTTCCCGCGAATGGAATCAAAGCTGAGGCAACAACGAATACTGAAATGATTTTGATTGCCGACGTAGATTTAGATTTGCTCCGCGAACTCAATCAATTTGGAAGTGTTCGCAATCTCAAAGATCGACGGAAGGATTTATTCAGTTTGAAGAAAATTAATAGATAAGCGACTGTTTTGGTTAGGAAATTGTTGGCCGATGAGGTTGTAGTGTTTTAGAGAGTAAAGTTGAGTTAAGTAACTGACAAATAGTGTTTTAGTCTTTTAAAAAACTAAAATTTTAAAAGACTAAAAGTTTAGTTCGATTTTTGATTAAATTATTGAGAATGAATGTGTTTAAAAAAATGGTTGTAGAATGGTACATTCCAAAATATCACCCTGTCAATCAATTATTAAATAACATAAACAAAAGTGAACATGAGTAACCCATGGCTAGACCGCTGGAATGAACGATACAGCAACGCAGAATTTGCCTATGGCGAATTGCCGAACGAATTTTTAAAAGCACAACTAGAGCAACTTCCCGCAGGAAAAATTCTTTTTGCAGCAGAAGGAGAAGGTCGGAATTCGGTCTTTGCAGCGCAAATGGGATGGACGGTTGCCGCTTTTGACATCAGCAGCGAAGGGAAAAAGAAAGCCATGCAGTTGGCAGAGAAAAATGGTGTAACAGTTGATTACCAAGTTGGCGAGTTACAAGATTTACATTTTGAACCTCAACAGTTCGATGCTATTGCTTTGATTTACGCTCATTTTCCAGCCGAAATCAAATCACAATTGCACCAAGCTTTGGACAAAATGTTGCGTACAGGTGGAACAGTCATTTTTGAAGCCTTCAGCAAAAACAATTTGGCGTACGTGGCAAAAAACGAAAAAGTGGGCGGACCGAGAGATTTGGCCATTTTGTGTTCTGTAGAAGAATTGCAACACGATTTTCCCAATTATGACATTCAACAATTGGCAGAAGTGGAAATAGAATTGAACGAAGGCTTGTATCACAATGGAACAGGTTCGGTAGTCCGTTTTGTAGGGACAAAAAAATAGTTTTTAATCGCTACTTTTTTATTTAATTAAATTTAAGGTTCAAGTCGCAGTAAGCGGTAAAAAGATAGAAATGATGTTGAACAAAACAGTCCTCGCTCTTTTTGAAAGAGATTTGAATAAACTAAAAATGGAAATCGAAGCCTATCAACAGGAAGAAAATCTATGGTTGACAACGGAAAACATTTCCAATTCTGCTGGAAATTTGTGCTTGCATTTGATTGGAAATCTAAATGCTTTTATTGGTTCGCAATTAGGGAATACGGGCTATGTTCGTCACCGAGAATTGGAATTTTCAACTAAAAACATACCAAAAAAAGAATTGATTTCCAGTATTAAAGAAACCTTATCAATACTTCGATCCACTTTACCCAATATCTCAGAAGAAGCGTTGAATGCAGATTATCCGATGGTGGTTTTTCAAGAAAAAATGTCGACCGGATACTTTTTAATCCATCTAACAGGACATTTGGCTTATCACTTGGGTCAAATCAATTACCATCGACGTTTTTTAGACTAAGATCGAATTGAATGCGATCCATTGTTTCTTGACTCCTTGAAGAGGCAAAAAGATCCAACTTTTGGTTGTGTAGAGTTTAAATCAAATCTTTAATCTCTCCAATAATACGTTCCGCCAAAGAATTCGCTGTGTCTGCCGTTTTACTTTCGGAATAAATACGGATAATCGGTTCGGTATTGGATTTGCGCAAATGCACCCATTCCTTTTCGATGTAGATTTTTACGCCATCCACCGTATCGACTTCGTACCCTTCGTATTTTTTTGCCATATCAGCCAATACTTGATCCACGTTGATTTCGGGAGTCAATTCAATTTTGTTTTTGGAAATCACATATTTCGGGAAACTGTCACGCATGGCTGAAACCGTCATTTTTTTGTGCGCCAAAGACGACAAGAACAAAGCAATTCCCACCAATGAATCACGACCGTAGTGCGATGCTGGGTAAATGATACCTCCGTTTCCTTCACCACCAATGATGGCGTTGATTTCTTTCATTTTAGCCACGACGTTCACTTCACCTACTGCGGCAGCGGCATAGATTTGCCCTTTTTCTTCGGTTACATCGCGTAAAGCCCGTGTAGAGGACAAATTGCTCACGGTGGCGCCTGGCGTGTGTGTAAGCACGTAATCTGCGCAAGCCACCAAAGTGTATTCTTCACCAAACATGGTTCCGTCTTCGCAAACAAGTGCCAAACGATCCACATCTGGATCCACGGTAATGCCAACGTCTGCTTTGGATTCTACTATTTTAGCGGATAAATCCGTTAAATGTTCTGGTAACGGTTCTGGGTTGTGAGGAAAATGACCTGTTGGTTCACAATACATTTCTGTTACACGTATCACCCCCAAAGCTTTTAACAAAGCGGGAACGAATATTCCGCCGGTAGAGTTCACGGCGTCTACCACCACGTGAAAATCAGCCGCAGCGATAGCAGCTTTGTCTACCAAAGGCAAGGCCAAAACGGCGTCAATGTGTTTTTGTAAGTAGGAATTGTCTTCTGTAACGATACCTAAATCATCAACCTCGGCAAAATCGAAGGCTTCTCGCTCAGCGATGTCCAATACTTTTTCTCCTTCAGCACCTGAAATGAATTCCCCTTTTTGGTTCAACAATTTCAAGGCATTCCATTGTTTGGGATTGTGACTGGCCGTCAAAATAATTCCACCTTGTGCGTTTTCGAGAGGAACGGCAATTTCAACCGTTGGTGTTGTGGACAAACCTAAATTTATCACATCAATTCCCAAACCGGATAGGGTAGAGATAACCAAATTGGAAATCATTTGGCCTGAAATCCGTGCATCTCGTCCAATCACCACTTTCACTTTTTGGTTGGGATTGGTTTCCTTTAACCAGGTTCCATAAGCTGCAGCAAATTTTACGGCATCAACAGGTGTTAGTCCGTTATTGACTTTTCCGCCAATCGTTCCACGAATGCCAGAGATAGATTTGATTAATGTCATGGTAAAAGTTTTTTTAGAAAAGCGACCGCTTTAAATCGATCATTTTCATACAAGCAATCGCACATTCAATACCCTTGTTTCCGTGAATCCCGCCCGATCGGTCGATGGATTGTTGCAAGGTATTGTCTGTTAGCAAACAAAAAGCCACCGGGCGATTGTATTTTAAATTCAGTTTGGCAATACCACTGGTAGCGGCTTTGCATACATAGTCGAAATGCTTGGTTTCTCCTTGAATCACGCATCCGATGGCAATGACTCCATCCAAAAAACGAGAATCCAACATCATTTGAGCGCCCAAAGGCAATTCAAACGCTCCTGGCACCAAATGCACATGGATATTTTCTTCTTTCACACCATTGTCTAACAATGCTTGCTTGGCGCCTTTCAACAAGTTAAAGGTGATGTTTTCATTCCATTCAGAAACAACAATGCCGACTTTAAAATCGGCACCGTTTGGAACAAAATCCTTATTGTATTCAGACAAATTGCGTAATGCGGTTGCCATTATTTTACTTTTTTATTCGATGCTCTCATCCAATATTTGTCAATCGTTTTTTGATTCGCGTATTGCAAATAGTTGTCTTTGATTGTTTTGTAATATTCAGCTGCTGTTTCAGGATCGTTTAATTTCAATTCGGTTACCAAACCTGCTTTGAACAAATACATCGGTGTTGTATAGTCATTTTCGTCCGTTTTTGAGGCTTTCAAGTAATATTCAACCGCTTCGTCGTATTGTTTCATTTCGCTGTAGCAGTCGCCTTGCAATCCGATTGCGTAAACACGAACGTACGTATCTTTCACTTTCACACCTTCCAAATTGTCCAATGCTTTTTTGAATTCTCCTTTTGCCATCAACTGACGCGCCAAAACAAATTGAGCAACTTCTCCACCGTCTTTACCGTCGTATTTTTTTACAACGGGTGTCAATTCTTCAATTGCTAAATCTGTTGAATCCATCGCTGCATAGTTGATTCCTGCGTAACCTGCTTCTGTTGATTTAACGTTTGCTGGTTTCCATATGAATAAATGGTAGGCAAAATAGCCCAATACCAATACCAATACCGCCGAAACAGTGTAAGTAATGATTCTCAATTTAGAATTCGTCTTGAATTCGCTCTTTAAATTATCTGCCGAAAGGTTTTCTAACATGTTTGCTTTTTTAACGGTGCAAAAGTATATTTTTTTTACGAAAGAAAAAACCAAGTTTTGAACAACGCAAAATTTGGTTAATCGATTGGGTTTTAGTCTACGATTGTGATGGACTCGATCAAATCGTTTTGACGAATGTCATCTACAGTATCTACTCCTTCTACCACTTTCCCGAAACAGGTGTGAACACGGTCCAAGTGAGAAGTATTGTTTCTTGAATGACAAACAAAAAATTGTGATCCACCTGTGTTTTTTCCGGCATGTGCCATTGAAAGTACACCTCTGTCATGGTACTGATTATCACCAGAAGTTTCACAATCGATAGAATAGCCAGGTCCACCTGTTCCAGCCATACCTTTTGCTCCTTCACGGGAATTTGGACAACCACCTTGAATAACGAAATCAGGCAATACACGGTGGAAAGTCAATCCGTTGTAATAACCTTCTTTTGCCAATTTTACAAAATTCGCTACCGTTTTCGGCGCATCATTTTCGTAAAATTCAACTTTCATTTCTCCTTTGCTGGTTTTTATTAGTGCGTGCATCTTTGTTTTTATTTTAATGTATTATTGGACGGCAAAAATAGCCAATTTTCGTGAATTGAAAAGAAACTTGTTTATTCCAAGGTCAGTTCGGTCGTAGCTCTTACTTTTGTAGTCATGAAAAGTGTTAAAATTCACCGCGAAAAAACGGGTTTGTTTTCTGATTTGGCCAACGAATTGGTCTACCAACAAGACCATTTAAAGGAATTTATTCAACAGGAATTTTCTCTTGAGGCTTTTGAGACGCAAATGGAGAAAAAACAAGCGAATTATCCAGCCGCCAATCGGGCGACAGTAGCCGATGTTTTGAAAACGAATTATTCTGCTGGGGATGCAACCGAAGCGCAACAAAAGAACTTAGCGTTATTAGCAAAAGAAAATACTTTTACCATCACAACCGGACATCAATTGTCACTTTTGACGGGTCCACTTTATTTTGTCATCAAGATTCTTCATGCTGTTCGATTAGCAGAAGAATTAGCGATTAAATATCCGAATCAAAATTTCGTCCCCATTTTTTGGATGGCGAGTGAAGACCATGATTTTGCGGAAATCAACCAAGTGAATTTATTCAACCAAAAATTTTCTTGGACAACCGAACAAACCGGAGCCGTAGGCAGGTTTACACTTGAAAATTGGTCGGAATTCATTGATGGGATCAAAGCACTTTTTGCCAATCGTCCGGAAGCCGAAATTCAAACGGTTTTGGAATCCTATACGGGAGCGAATTTAGCGGAGGCAACTTTTTACTTGGTGAATACTTTGTTCGGGACAGAAGGCGTTTTGGTTTTGGATGCAGACCAAGCCAAACTAAAAACCTTGTTGGCACCCGTTTTTGAGCAAGAATTGACCAAAAACAGTTCTTTTTATGCGGTGGAGGCGACCAATCAGGAATTGAAAAAGGCTGGTTGGAATGCACAAGCGTTTGCAAGAGAAATCAATGTTTTTCTTTTGGAGAAAGGTACACGGGAACGTATTCAATATGACAATGGTGTTTATTTCACGGATTCAGGCACACGATTTTCTAGAGAGGTGATCCTTGAACAATTGCGACATCATCCAGCAGATTTTTCACCGAATGTGATTCTTCGACCTTTGTACCAAGAATTGATTTTACCGAATTTGTGTTACCTCGGTGGTGGCGGTGAAATGGCATATTGGTTGCAATTAAAAGGCGTTTTTGAAGCGTACGGGGTTGTTTATCCATTGATTCAGGTTCGGAATTCACTGATGCTGATTGACGAGGCAACGCAGAAAAAAATGGAAAATGTAGGCTGGGAAACGAAAGATTTGTTCTCGGACGTGGATGCTCAGAAAAAAGCGTATGTTCTTGCAAATGCTTCAGAATTGGATTTAACTGAAATGCGTGAAAAACAGCAGGCACTCATCGATTCGTGTCGAAATTTGGTGAATGTGGTAGACAGCAGTTTGACCGGTTATTTGGAAGCAGAAATGACACGAATGTCCAAACAATTGGACAATTTGGAACAAAAACTAATCCGTGCCGAAAAAAGTAACTATGAAAAAGTGTTGAACCAAATGGATCAGATCAAGGAAAAATTGTTTCCAAACGGTGGTTTACAAGAGCGTTCGAGCAACTTTTTCTCGTTTTGTGCCGATGGCGATGTTCAAACGCATTTGGCAAAAATAAAAGCAGGAATAGATCCTTTTGAAAAAGATTTTGTTGTTTTATATCTTTAAAATCAATCTATCCAATATTTTTGCGCTTTTGTCGTTGAGGTTTTAATTTATGAAAAACGGACTTTTCCTTCTATTTTCTTTTCTTGCGTTCGTTGCACAATCACAAGTTTGTGATTTGTCGGGTCGTTGTGTAGATAAACGGAACAAAGGAATTGAAGGAATTTTAATTAAAAGTCCGCAAGCAAAATCGGTAGCCTATTCGGATGCCAATGGTAAATTTATTCTGGCGGTTACACCGGGTGATTCAGTTGTGCTTTTCTTCAATGTAAGTGATTCGTCGGGTACAAAAATAGAACAGCATTTTTTTGTTGGTTTTGGTGAAAAAAGAAAGCAAATTGGCAACATTGTTTTTAATTTTCAACAAGAAAACACTGTAGAATTCTCACAACGAAAAACCAATCCGTTTGTATTGGAACCATTAAAATTTAAAGATATTCAAAATATACCGCTGGGGGGGGTAGAACGTTTCTTGACCTACACAACAGCGGCTGTTTCAAACAATGAATTGACCAGTAATTACAACGTACGAGGCGGTAATTACGATGAAAATCTGGTGTACGTCAATGGTTTTTTGATTTACCGACCTTTTCTTACTCGTTCTGGACAACAAGAGGGTATGAGCTTCGTAAATACGGCCTTGGTCGATCAAATCTCCTTTTCAGCCGGTGGTTTTGATGCTCGATATGGGGACAAACTAAGTTCTGTATTGGACATTGAATACCGAAAACCAACGACCTTTCAAGCTTCTGCTATGGCTTCGTTATTGGGTGTCGAAACGCATGTTGAACAAGCCTTAGGACCACGATTCACCTATTTAATAGGAGCTCGTTACCGAGCCAATGGGTATTTGTTGAATTCACTGCCCGCCAAAGGAGCGTACAATCCTGTTTTTATCGATGGACAGTTTGTTACCAATTATGCGCTGACTGAAAAGTTGAATTGGTCTATTTTGGGTCATTTTTCTTCCAATGACTATCGTTTTGCCCCACAATCCCAGAAAACAGATTTTGGATCTTACAACGAAGCGTATTCATTGAATATTTATTTTGAAGGGCAGGAAAAAACACGTTTTATAACAGCCATGGGTGGAACTTCCTTAAAATGGCAACCCAATAAAAAAACAAATTTGGATTTATATGCGACTGTTTTTCGTTCCGTGGAGCGGGAATACTTTGATATTTTAGGTGAATATTTCTTGAACCAACTCGAAACAGATCCCGCCAAGGCAGATTATGGAGATTCCATTGGAAGCGTTGGGGTAGGTGGGTTTTTAAACCATGCCCGAAACAAATTGAACGCGACGATTTTTAATGTATACCACAATGGATCTCGGAATTTGAAAGAAGGATTCAAGGACGATGAACGCTTGCGCTTTTTCAGCAACCAATTGAATTGGGGGATTAATTTACAGCACGACCAATTTCACGATGTGTTGAGCGAATGGCGCTTGATTGATTCTTCTGGCTACAGCATTCCGCAAGGATTAGACAATACCGTTGGATTAACGGAAACCATAAAAAGCAAATTGGAATTGTCTACCTTCCGAACTACAGGCTTTTTGCAATTGAACAGTCTCTGGTCTAAGAACAAACAAAATTATGTCACCACAACGTTTTCGAGAGAAAAAGATTCCTTAAGTGAGAAGAAAACGCGTCATACCTTTGTGGATACCTTGACGGAATCGGCTTCGCGTTTGGCGCTGAATTCTGGCGTTCGTGTCGGCTACACAAGTATCAATCAAGAATTTTATGTCACACCAAGGGTTTCTCTGACTTACTTTCCGCGCGTTTATATGCGCAGCAATGGGAAATTGACCCGAAGAGATGTTCGCATGCGTTTGGCTTCTGGTTTGTATTACCAACCACCCTTTTATCGTGAGTTCAGAACTTTTGATGGTCAATTGAATACGAATGTGAAATCTCAAAAATCGTTTCACATTGTTGCAGGTACGGATGTGTATGTAAATTTATGGGGAAGACCGATTCCTTTCAAGTTGGGAGCCGATATTTATTACAAATACATGTGGGATGTAAATCCATATGAAATTGACAATGTACGGACGCGTTATTATGCAAACAACGATGCAGTCGCTTATGCATACGGATTGGATTTTCATATGAACGGACAGTTTATCAAAGGAATAGAATCTTATTTTAAGTTCGGTTTACTTTCTACGAAAGAAAATTTAGTGAACGACCATTATACAGACTACTTTAATTCTGCTGGTGAAAAAATCTATTTCGGCTATACCTACAATGATTCGATTGTAGATAGTACGGTTGTCAATCCCGGTTACATTCGCCGACCAACTGATCAATTGTTCACGTTTGGTGCTTTGATCCAAGATCAAATGCCGGGTTATGAAAGTTTTTCAGTACAAATGGGCCTTCAATTTGGAACCAATTTGCCATATGGTCCGCCGGATCACAACCGCTACAAAGATACCTTGAAATTGAAATCCTATTTCCGTGTCGACATTGGTTTTTCATATGATTTCTTGTACAAAAAGAAAATGAAAATCAGTACACGTGAAAACTTTTGGACGAAGAATTTTGACGATGCCATACTTTCATTCGAGGTGTTTAATTTGCTTGGAATCAACAATGTATTGTCCAAACAATGGATCCAAGCGACGGATGGTGGTTATTATGCCATTCCGAATAACTTAACGCAGCGACGATTCAACTTGAAGTTGATCTTGCGATTGTGATTCAAAAAAACAGCAGTGAACCAACTTCCTGAGCGACTGTTTTTTTCTGAGTACAAAAAACATTCGTAAATTTAGCTCATGAAAAATTTTTACCTTCTTTCATTCTTGGTGTTGATACCTGCTTTCGGTTTTTCCCAAGTCAAAATGTCCAACATTCACAAAAATCAATGGCAAGAAATTCAATCGGTTTATAAATCTGGTGGATCAAAAGGCTTGGAAAAATTGAACGTGGAATACCCATTGAATTTAATCCAAGGCCAATGGATGCTTTCTGTTTTGGCTAAAGTTGAAAGCGGAGTCGATTTGCAAGCGTTTTCTGCGGCTGGTATTTTGGTAGGAAGTAAAATCAATAACATTGTTAGTTTCAAAATCCCTGTGAATAAAATGGCGGAATTTTTAACTTTTGACGGATTGAACTACGTTGAAATTGCACAGAAAGTACAACCTTCTTTAAACAAAGTGATACCTGATATACGCGCAGACAGTGTGCACCAAGGGTACAACTTACCTGAAAAATACACCGGAAAAGATGTGTTGATTGGTGTCTGCGATTGGGGATTTGATTATACGCATCCGATGTACTACGATACAGCCATGACTCAAACGCGCATTTTGGCTGCTTGGGATCAATACAAAACTTCTGGACCAGCGCCAGCAGGATTTACCTATGGAACAGAATATTCTACGATTCCAACTTTGTTGGCAGCAGGTTCGGATACGGCCAATATCTATAGTTATGCCTATCATGGCGGACATTGCGCTGGAATTGCCGGAGGCGGAGGAGCGGGAACGCCATTTTTAGGCGTTGCGTTTGAAGCTCAGTTTTTATTCGCCACTTTTTTAATTGATGCCGGTGCGGTGTTGGATGCCTACCAGTGGATGCAAAACAAAGCCATCGCGGAAGGAAAACGTTTGGTCATCAACCAAAGTTGGGGTTTGCACCACATCGGTAATTTGGATGGTACTTCATTGTTGAGTCAAGCCATTGACAACTATTCGGCTCAAGGCGTAGTTTTTGTTACTTCTGGCGGAAACAATGGTGATGTGAATTTCCATTTAGAAAAACAGTTTTCAAGCGATACTCTTCAAACCAAGGTCGATTTTTATTCCTATTCCGCTAACCCAAACATGTGGGGACAATCGATTTCTGTTTGGGGCGAAGCGGGCAATGATTTCTCTTTAGCATTGAATATCACCAATAGTTCCAATGTTTCTTTGGCAACAACGCCGTTTTTCAGTTCATTGACTACATTGTCTACGGTTGAGGATACCATCATCATTGGAACTGATACCTTATTCTACAAACTGGAAATGGAAGCAGCCAATCCTCAAAATGGGAGACCGCATGCGCGTTTTCGGGTGAAAAATAAAAATACTTCTTTGCGCATCAATTTAGTGGCAACAGCGGCAGCAGGAACCGTTCATTTTTGGAATGTTACGGAACTTACAACCGATGTAGGGAATTGGGGAATGCCTTTTTCAGCTGTGGGAGCAGGCACCGTGGCCGGAAACAAAGATTACGGAATTGGCGAGCCAGCTTGTACCAATAGCACCATTGCCGTGGCGGCGTATTCGTCTTCGTACTATTCAGGTTCAACGTTATTGGGAGGTCAAATTGCGAATTTTTCAAGCTTCGGACCAACACTAGATGGACGTGTGAAACCAGACATTTCCGCACCTGGTGTAAGCGTTGGTTCAGCCGTGTCACATTTTACCGACAATCCTTTTACCGCAGCGACAAGTATTGTTTTCAACGGAACCACCTACAAGTTCACGAAAATTTCGGGCACGTCCATGTCGGGTCCAGCCGTTACGGGAGTAGTTGCCTTGATTTTGGATGCGAACCCAACTTTGTCGGCCAATCAGGTGAAAGAAATCATCAAGACCACCGCTCGAACAGATGACAAAACAGGTATTATTCCTGCGGGCGGAAGTTTGCGTTGGGGTGCAGGAAAAGTGAATGCGTATGCAGCCGTTCAGTTGGCTTTGAATACGGTGGAATTGAAAGAAAATGAAAAAGAAAATTACATCATTTATCCCAATCCAGCGCAAGGCACGTTGTACCTTCAAGGAAATTTAAACGGTAATGAAACATACGAAATTGTCGATTTTCAGGGGAAATTGGTAGATTCAGGAAACATAACTTCCACAACGGTCAACATTGAAAATTTACACCCAGGTGTTTATATTTTCCGATTGAAATCAAGTGAATCTGTTCATGTTTTGAAATTTCTTGTTGTATAGACCTGATTAAAAATAGTAACTGTACAGAGTTAACTTTCACCTTCTTGAAACCACATTCTGATTGAAACCGCAGACTGAGCGTAGTCGAAGTCTACGGTTTCCCCTTAAAAACCATTTTCTTCGTAACACCCACCGAAATGGTTTTCGAATTAAAGGTATCTAAACCTTTAAAAATATACGACGCATTCACAAATGTGCCCCAATTGTTTTTGAGGTTGTAAAAAATCACTCCACCAATTTTTTGGTAATCAACTGTCAGGGTCCGGAAATCCACACCACTTGGATAGGTATTTGTTCCTAACCCTTGTTGGTTTTCATACCAAAAATCCAAGTACAATTTTTTGTAGGTGTACATTAGTTTGGACGAAAAAGTAAAGGAAGAAGGAACTGGATTGAGCGCATAATGGTACGCACCTTGAATTTGCCAATAAAACCCAGCAGGTAGGGTAGTTTGCAAAACCAAATGACCGTGAAATTGCGTAGCGCGTTGTCCAATAGCCGTTAACGCTTGTGTTTCATATTTTGAAAGAGGGGCAGATGCTCCGATTGCTGTAAGAAAACTCAGTTTTTGGTTTTTTATGCCTAGTTCTGCAAATTTGTATTTACCATAAACGGCTCCATCTTGAAATTTACCACTCAAATTGGGAATGGTAGCGATGAGGTCAATTTTTTCTGTAATTCCGTATTCTCCAAACAAATTCGCAATGACAAAATCTCGACTAAAATTGAGATTTCCTGAATTTCCAAAATAGTTATCAGCTGTTTGATAAGAACCTGAAAGCGCCAAGTCAAGGGTGTTTTTTCCTTTCAGAAAACCGTCAATAGCACTTTGAGAAAAACTTTGAAAAGTTAAAAAGGTACATGTTAAAAAAAGGATATTTTTCATATTGTCTTGTGAGTAAAGAGTAAATTCCTCACGAAAGATAGTGTATTTTGTAAAACATGACAAAAATCATGATTGTGTGACGGAAAGTCTTGGTGTAAAATATTAAATTTGTTTACTTTATGATACTCGTCGAATCGGATACATTGTTAGCTTATGGTGCTATTAATCAGAAGGTTTCTAAAAATGAAATGATTTTTTTAGAAGGATCTGAACCGCATTATTTTTTTCAAGTTTTGGAAGGAGAAGTGAAAATGATTTCCTTAAATCAAGACGGAAAAGAACTAATTCAGGGAATTTTCAAATCTGGCCAGTGTTTTGGCGAGCCACCTTTGTTCGTTGATAAACCTTATCCAAGTTCTGCGGTTGCGATTGTCGATTCCATCATATTAAAGATGTCAAAAAAAAACCTATTGGCATTGCTCGATGACAAGCCTTCTATTGCCATTAAATTGTTGGAAATATTTGCATTAAGAATTTACAACAAAGCACTTTCTGCACAAATATTAAGCAACAACAATCCAGAAGAGAAAATTCTAGGATTTTTAAACATGGTAAAAGGGGATATGGGAGTCGAAAATCAAACAAAAATCCCATATACCCGCCAACAAATTGCGGATAGTACGGGTTTATGTGTCGAAACCGTTATACGCACTTTGCTTAAGTTGAATAACGAACACAAAGTGGAGATTAAACATCATAAAATCTATTATTAAGAGGTGAAATTATTTCTAGGTATAAATTGGGTAAAAGTGTCCCTCATTAACTTTGCAATTGTTGCTTTTTTAGGTGTTTTGATGCGCTTTAAAATTGCCTTTTCGCTACCATGGCTGGATCAAAAAAACTTGCAGCATGCGCATTCTCACTTTGCATTTTCAGGTTGGGTGACTTTAGCTTTGATGGTTTTTTTGGTAAGAATTATTCAGGATACACTTTCGGACAAAAAAGCAAAGCAATTCCATGTGATTTTTATCCTATCATTGCTCACCGCTTATGGAAGTTTGTTTTCTTTTTCCGCCCAAGGATATGGCCCGGTTTCTATTGTATTATCAGTATTGACCATTGTTTTTTCCTTTTCTTTTGTGATTTTGTATTTCAAAGAAATTGTAAAAAGAAAAGACTTATATGCCCGAAATTGGTTGATTGCAGCTTTGTTTTTCGCCTTTATTTCATCATTTGGAACGTTTTATTTAAGTTTCATGATGGCAACAAAAACGGTTGAACAACATGCCTATTTGAGTTCGGTGTATTGGTATTTGCATTTTCAATACAACGGTTGGTTCTTTTTTGCTTGTATGGGTTTGTTTGTTCATTATTTGCAGCAAAAGAATTTATTGCCAAAATCCATTCATACAGTTTTTTGGATGTTTGCGCTCTCTTGTCTACCTGCTTATGGCTTGTCCATTCTTTGGTTGGATTTGCCGTTTCCATTGTATTTGATTATCTGCTTTGCTGCTTTTGTTCAATTGTTTGCCGTTGTCCTGTTTTTGTATCATTTTCTTAAAATGAAGGCTCCTTCTCTTTTGGATTGGAATCCTGTTTTGAAATTTTTGTTTCTCTTTATTGGCTTTGCGTTGACGTTAAAAATCTTGTTGCAATTGGGTTCAACAATACCCGCTGTTGCCAAATTTGCGTTTGGTTTTCGTCCTATCGTAATTGCGTATTTGCATTTGGTTTTGCTTGCTTTTACAAGTTTGTTTCTGGTGGCTTATCTGTTTCTTCAAAATTGGATGGTTTACAATTCTACGTCAAAAAAAGGAGTTTTACTTTTGGCCATTGGTATTCTATTTAACGAAATTGTGTTAGCTGTTCAAGGAATTGCGTCTCTCAGTTATACTACAGTTCCATTCGTAAATCAAGTATTGTTTGCAATTTCTGTCCTTCTATTTTTAAGTCTCATTGTTTTGAATAGATGTAAGTTTTCAAAATCGTGAATTATTCTCAATACTATGACTATGGTCATAAAAAGAAGGATTGATTTGTTCAGATATTGTGCTAAAATTCTAGATTATGAAAAAAGTACTTTATCTTTTTGCCATGGCATCATTTTTGGCAATAACATCTTGCGGTGGTGCCAATGAAACAGAAGTTTCAGAAGAAAATCAAGAGGCAACAGAAGTTGGACAAGGTCAATCAGGAGTGAATGACGACACATCGAATCCGAACATAGTTCAGGTTGCTGCAGGAAGCAAAGATCACACAACTTTAGTCACGGCAGTTCAAGAGGCTGGTTTGGTTGATGCCTTGAGTAACGCCGGACCTTTCACTGTTTTTGCGCCTACAAATGCAGCATTTGATAAGTTGCCAACAGGAACTGTAGAAGGTTTGTTGAAACCTGATAAAAAAGGAGATTTGGAGAATATTCTTGGTTACCACACGTATGTTGGTGTTTTGAAAACAGAATATATGCAAGATGGACAAGCCTTTGATATGGTATATGGTGGAAAAGTGACGATTACAAAAAAAGGCGATAAAACGTTTGTAAACGGCTCTGAAATTGTTGCTTCCATCCTTACTTCTAACGGCATCATTCACGTTATTGGTGATGTTTTACTTCCAAAATAATTCCCAGACTATTTGTTGAAAAAGAGCTAAGGCGATGAGAAATCATCGCCTTTTTGATGTCTAAAACCATTTTCTATTCAAAGTTGGTATTCTTAGTGATTATTTTTTTAGAGTTTAATTTATCCTTTGCAGAATCAACTAAATAATAAACCATAGGAACTAAAAACACCGTCAAAATCAAGGAAGAAAGTAAGCCACCTATGATAACCCAAGCAAGTCCATTTTTCCATTCTGCAGCTGTACCTGTTGCCATTGCAATGGGAAGCATACCTACAACCATTGAAAGCGTTGTCATAAGAATGGGTCGCATTCGGCCTTTTCCGGCGATGATTAATGCTTCTTTAAAATGGATTCCTTCTGCTTTTAATTGATTGGTAAAATCCACAATTAGAATAGCGTTTTTTACCACTAAGCCCATTAGCATAATTAAACCCAATAAGGCGAATAAACTCAGATTGCTTAACGACAAATTCAATGCGAAAAACGCCCCAATTGCTGCAACTGGGATAGAAAACAACACTACAAATGGATAAACAAAACTGTCATACAGTGCTACCATAATCAGGTAAATCAGCAAAAACGAAATGAGTAAAACAGAACCTAATGCTCCAAAACTATCATTCTGTCTTTTGATGTCGCTTCCCCAAGTCATTTGTATTCCGTTTGGCAAAGGATTTTCTTTTAGATAAGCTACTACATCGTCTGCTACAGTTCCTGATGGTCTGCCTAATGCGTCTGCTGTCAAAGTAACAGCTGGTTGTCGGTCTTTTCGTTCTAATAACGATGGAGAATTGTCTTGCTCTACGCTTGCAAATTGTGAAACGTCAACTGGTATTCCCATTGGGTTAATGATAGAAAGTTGTTGAACATCTTCAAAGTTTTGTCGGCTAAATTCATCTAACCAAATTCGGACAGGATACTCTGTTCCGTTTTCGGTTAAGGTTGCATCATCATTTCCTGTAAAGGCAGTTCTTAAGTTCAATCCAACATAAGCGGTTGTTAAGCCTAACCGTTGCATTTTATCTTTGTCGGGAATTATTTTATATTCAGGACTACCTGCTTCAACGGATAAGCGAACATTATCCGCACCGGGAATTTTTTCTATTACCGTTTTCAATCCATCACCTGTTTTCATCACCAAATCCAAATTGCTACCGCTGAACGTAATTTCAATGGGAGCTGAACGTGGAATTAAGCCCAAAGCCGCCATTGAATAATTGATACTTGGAAATTTTGACTTTAGTTCTTCCCGAAGATTTTTCATAAATGTTTCAGTTGGCAAATTTTGCAGTTCCTTTTTAGATTTTAATTGAATCGTAAATTCAGTTTTATTTGCAGCACCTACACCCAAACTTCCAATGCCTGTACTTGGCCCGCCAATATTGCTGAATACGGTTGCCACCTCGGTTTGATGAAGAATATAGTTTTCTATTTTTTGAGCAATTAAGTTGTTTTGTTGAATGGAAGTTGATTTATCAAACTCTAAAGCCATTCTAAATTTGCCTTGGTCACCTGTTGATATTAATTCTTTACCAATAATGCCTTGTTTCATAATACCTAAAGTCATTGCAAAAAGTACAATAACGATACCCGTAAAAGCTAATTTATGGCTCAAAACCCATTCTAATCTGCGACCATACCAATCATTGAAGTTTTCTAATTGAACTTCAAACCATAGCAAAAAGCGATTGAAAAAATTGGTAGGTTGTAAGTCCTCTTTTTTGCCAATACGAGAAGCCATCCAAGGCGTTAAAGTAAAACCAACCAATAAACTGGTGAGCGTTGAAGTTACTACCACAACCGAAAACTGTTTGAGCATATCAGCAACAAACACTTGAAGAAAAAGAATAGGCAAGAAAACCACAACGTCAACTAAGGTGATGGATAGTGCAGCAAAGCCAATTTCCATTCTGCCATCCATTGCAGCAGTTCGTTTGTCTTTTCCTTTATCTAAGTGCTTTTGAATGTTTTCTAAAACTACGGTAGCATCATCTACCAAAATACCAATGAT
>JBAYVD010000010.1:0-140070 GCA_041674745.1 Crocinitomicaceae bacterium | reverse complement strand
CGATATAGTGTTTATTGGTTGACGCTGAGAACAGTATGTAAACAAAGTATTTCATAAGCGCATAAAAAAACCAACCTTAAAAAAGGTTGGTTTCATTTTCTTGGGTGGAAGATGGGGCTCGAACCCACGACCCTCGGTACCACAAACCGATGCTCTAACCAACTGAGCTACAACCACCATAATTCAGCGGGTGCAAAGATATATAAATAATGTTTGTATTTTCATTTTTTCAGAAAAAAAACTTAAATTTATTCTGATTAATCCTCTACAATGGTAGCAAAGAAAGCAGTGGTTCAAGCGTTTGAAAAAAGAGTTTTTAGGGAGTCTTATTATCGGATTTTCAAATGTTTAAATTGCTTGAATGAAGACCAAATTTGGCAAGAAATAAACAAAGAAATCCCAACGATAGGAAGTTTAATTTTACACCTATGCGGGAATGCTCGGCAGTGGATTTTATCTGGGATTGGTGGGAAATCAGATAATAGATTGAGAGAGCAAGAGTTTCAAATCCATAAAAACATTAAAAAAACAGATTTGATCTTTTTGATGGAAAATTTGCGCGTTAATTTACGACAAGTGCTGGAAGAAATGCCTTCGGATAAGCTCAACGAAACTTTGTCTATTCAAGGATTTGAGGAAAGTGGTTTTTCTGTAATCGTACATGTAATTGAACATTTTTCATATCACACAGGCCAGATAACGACACTAACCAAAATTTTCACTAAAAAGGATTTGGGGTATTATGGCGATATGGATTTGAATAAAACCAATCATTAACGTAATTCACCACCCAATGGTCAATAAATAGCCATTTACACGTGTGTTAAAGCCATAATTTCTGGTTAATTTTGGGATAAAAATAGATTCATGCTAAAAATAGGCGTTATTGGTGCTGGTCATCTTGGAAAAATTCACATTAAATTGATTTTGGAATTGCCTGAATTGTTTGAATTAGTTGGTTTTTTTGATACTGATGTTGAAAATGCCCAGAAAGTTGCCACTGATTTTGGGATCACTTCTTTTAACTCGATGGAAGAACTAATTGCTTCTGTCGATTGCCTGAACATAGTGACCCCAACGTATGCCCATTTCAATTGCGCTTCAAAAGCGATACGTTCCTCCAAGCATGTGTTTATTGAGAAACCGGTTACAGAGACCATTGATGAAGCAAAATCCCTAGCTATTTTAGCCCATGAAGCCGACGTGAAAGTACAAGTCGGTCATGTTGAAAGATTCAACCCTGCCTTCGTGAAAGCTAGAAGTTTTTTACATCAACCCATGTTTATTGAAACACATCGATTGGCTCAATTCAACCCGAGAGGCACGGATGTGCCAGTAGTTTTGGATTTAATGATCCATGATTTGGACATTATCTTATCGGTAGTGAAATCAAAAGTAAAGCAGGTTTCTGCTTCAGGTGTTTCGGTTGTAAGTGACACACCCGACATCACCAATGCACGAATTGAATTTGACAATGGTTGTGTGGCCAATTTAACAGCAAGTCGAATTTCGTTGAAAAACATGCGGAAATCAAGATTTTTTCAGAAAGATGCCTACATAAGTGTTGATTTTTTAACTAAAGAAATGGAAGTTGTCCGTTTAGAAGATGTAATAGGCGAACCTGATCCATTCGATATGGTATTCGACCTTGGAGAAGGAAAACCATCAAAAAAAATATTTTTTGATAAACCAGAAATTGAAGAGGCCAATGCAATTAAGGAAGAATTGAGAAATTTTCATGCATCGATTTCAGGAGATGTTGACCCAATCGTGACTTTGGAAGATGGCACGCGAGCGTTGCTGGTAGCTCATCAGATACTGGAAAAAATAGAAAATAGAAATCCAATCAAACTGTAACAATAATATTATTCTTTATGCGTTTTCGTTTTATGAAATCACTTGTCGTTTTTATCCTTGGTTTTTTCCTTTTTTCGGGTTGTATCAAGAATAATGAAAATCCATCTTGGATTGAAATCAATACATGGAAACTGAATTTCAATCCTGATATTGTTGATGATCAAGGAGAATTGACGCATAATTTTACAGATGCTTGGATTTATGCGGACGGTCAGTTAGTAGGCGTTTTCGAATTGCCTGTTAAACTTCCAATTTTAAAAGAGGGAGCCACTCATTTTAAAATTTTACCGGCCATTCACAACAACGGTATTTCAGCCACAAAAAAAGCCTATCCGTTTGTTGAAGCCTATGAGTTGGATGTAAATTTAGTACGTGACGAAAAAATTGTTATTAATCCTGAGACTAAGTATTACAGTAATGTGAAATTTTGGATTGAAGATTTTGAGGATGCTTCCATTAAATTTGTTCCTGATCCAACCTCAACGGCCATATTAATGGCGGAAAATGATCCGACCATTTTAAAGTATGGCTTGCAGTATGGAGCAGTACATCTCACAACAGAGAATTCCACTTTTTATGCCTACAATTCGGACAGTGACAACCTGCTTTTGCCCAAACAAGGAGCTCAAGTGTATCTGGAAGTGGATTACCGTTCATCCAATTCACTTGTCACAGGTGTAATAGAAGTTTCTCCAGCAACTATAAAGAATCACCCGAATGTACAAATGAATGCGCAGGATATCAGCGGACCAATTTGGAAAAAGATTTACATTGATATGCAGGAAATTGTAACCGGCACGCCGAATGCAGAATATTATAAAATTTCGTTGAGCGCTTTGCTGGACGATGGCGGAATCAATCGAGATATTATTGTTGACAATATTAAAGTGATTTATTTCTAAATGAATAAGAAAAAGCTCACATTTTTTCTGGTATTGCTCGATTTTCTTTCCGCTTCTTTGGCTTGGGGACTCTTCTATTATTTTCGAAAAATATATGTTGAGCAGGAGACATTTCAGACCAATCCAACTTTTTTCTTTGGAATCGTACTGGTTCCAATTATTTGGTTGGTGATTTATACCATTCAAGGAACGTATCACGATGTGCGGAGAATGCATCGATTGAAAGCACTTGGATTGACTTTTTTCGGAAGCTTATTGGGGACTTTTGTTCTTTTCTTTGGTTTGCTTTTGGACGACACCATTTTTGCCTATCAAAGTTACTATCATTCTCTTTTAATATTGTTTTCCTTACATTTTGTCTTGACAACCATTCTTAGAATGAGCCTAACCAATTGGATTGTTTCTCAAATTCACCAACGAAAATATGGGTTTAAAACTTTGTTGATTGGTGGAAGCGAAAAAGCTGTTTCGATCTACAATGAAATTCAACAACTGAACAAAGGAATTGGAAATGTATTCATCGGTTTTGTGAATTTAAATGGTATTGACAAGTTGTTGGAAAATCAATTGCCGTATTTGGGACATGCTGATGACGTAGAGAAAATTTTAGCTGAATCCCAAGCTGAGGAGGTGATAATTGCCTTGGAAAGCACCGAACATGAACGATTGAGTAGCATTATTTCTCGAATTGACACTGGGAATATATCGATTAAAATACTTTCTGATATGTACGATATTTTGTCCGGATCCGTGAAAATGACCAATATTTACGGAGCTTTATTGATGGAAGTAAATACGGATTCCATGCCTATTTGGCAAAAAATGACCAAACGATTGTTGGATTTTATTCTTTCGTTGATGGCTATTACGGTATTGATTCCCTTTTTTATCGTCATAGCTATTTTGGTAAAATTCAGCTCAAAAGGTCCAGTTTTGTATTTTCAAGATCGAGTAGGAGCGAATGGTCGATTGTTCAAGATAATTAAATTCCGAACGATGTATTTGGACTCGGAATCCAATGGTCCGCAACTTTCATCAGAAAATGACCCGAGAATCACAGTCATTGGTCGGTTCTTGAGAAAGGTTCGATTTGATGAATTCCCTCAATTCTTCAATGTATTGAAAGGCGATATGTCTTTGGTTGGACCACGTCCGGAACGTCAATTTTACATCGATCAAATTGCAGCTATTGAACCTCAATTCAAACAATTGACGAAAGTTCGACCGGGCATTACTTCCTGGGGACAAGTAAAATTTGGTTACGCGGAAAATGTCGACCAAATGTTGCAACGTATGAAATTTGATTTGTTGTATTTGAAAAATAGATCGCTTGCGTTGGATTTTAAAATAATGCTCTATACTGTGAGAATTGTGCTAAAAGGAACCGGTAAATAGGTTATTTAATAGCGATACGATACATTTCACGACCTTCAAGTTCTCCAATCAATTCATCGCCGACTTGAACGGGACCAACACCTGCAGGCGTGCCTGTGAAAATCAAATCTCCCACTTTCAATGTGTTGAATTGAGAAAGATAAGCGATTATTTGATCAATACTAAAAATCATATCAGACGAATTTCCAGTTTGAACAATCTCTCCATTTTTTTTCAAAGAGAATTTCAGATTGTTTAAGTCAAGTGTCGATTTATCAAACCATATGTTACTCAAAGGAGCGCTGTTTTCCCACGATTTGGCAATTTCCCAAGGCAAACCTTTTTCTTTGCATTCTTGTTGCAAATCTCTTGCTGTAAAGTCGATTCCCAGGCCAATTTCAGAATAATATTTGTGTGCAAATGGTTCGGCAATATTTTTTCCAACTCGATCGATCCGAACCACAATTTCACACTCATAGTGCAAGTCATTCGTGAATTTCGGCATATAAAAATCGCTCTCTTTTAAAACGGCCGTATCCGGTTTCATGAAGAAAATAGGGGTAGTCGGCAACGCTGCGTTCATTTCTTTGGCATGTGCACCATAATTTCTTCCAATACAAAAGATTTTCATTATTTGAATTTGTTTTTAAGTTGATTCAATTTGTCTTCAAGACTTTGATTTTCTTGCTTATTCGTGTCGTTTTTTTTCAAATCAGACTGTTTAATGGCTTCGATTTCACGTTTCAAGCATTGCTTTGTGTGCAATGGAAAATCCGCATTCATCATCCAACCGTAATACCCAGGTTCCGTTTTCATAATTTCACGCACCGTTTTTCCTCGATTTTTCCCAAAATTATAAACGACATCATTTTTATCATTTCTAGCCAATCTACCTGCGAAATCTACTCTTGAAAAGTCATGTGCCAAAGTGAAATCGGCTAAAAAATCAACATCCTTTTGTAAATCAGTGTAACGATCCAACTGTGCATTTAATATTTCCCAGGTCGCCGTAGCATCCGCTAACGCGGAATGGGCGTTTATCAATTCTTGTTCGCAATAAAATTTGTAAGCCGCGGAAAGTGTTCGCTGCTCCATTTTGTGAAAGATATTTTGAACATCAATAAATTTCGAGGATGAAATATCAAAAGTGGGATCTACGCGCAACATTTCTTCTACTAAAACAGGAACATCAAATCGATTGGAATTGTAGCCACCGTAATCACAACCTACTAGGAATTCTTTGATTTCTGGGGCTAGTTCTCCAAAGCTTGGCTCGTGTATCAAGTCTTCATTTGAAATACCGTGTATGGCCATATTTTCTGGAGACATTTGAATACCCGGATTCACTCTTTTTTCATACGTTTCTTGGGTTCCATCCGGATGTATTTTCAAGATAGCGATCTCGATTATGCGGTCTTGGGTTATGTTTATACCCGTTGTTTCAAGGTCAAAAATGGCAATAGGTCGAAGGAGTTGAATATTCATGAAGATCGTTTTTTTAAAGTTAAAATAAAAATCAATAGTTGATGGCAAAAAAAAGTCCAATCAACTTGATTGGACTTTTTAACTTTAAATAATCTTATTGAGTTATCACTTCCACATACTGATAAACTCGATATTTCGCTCTGTTTTTAGCGTCATTTTTGTATTCAGGGCCCGCAACAATGGAACCTAGAATGGTGACGGTGATTTTATCACTTATTTGGGTGCTTTCTTGGAAATAATTTTGGATATCGTATTTGATATTTTCGGCTCTGAGCAAACTCAACTTTTCATTGGTTTCATACGTTACCGTAGGAACTGTTGAAGCGGATGAATAGACATTGATAGCAACTAGCTTTCTTCCTGCTTGCATTTGTTTCTCAATTTCCTTCACAAAGCGTTTGAAGTCTCCTTTTTTTGGATTGATTTTGTTTCCGTTGTATTCAAAGAAGTGTTTGTATTTCGGATTCGAGAAATCTACGGCTTCTACCTCTTTAATAGTAATTTCTGGATTAACAGGCGTTACAACTGGATCCACCGGTTTAACAACTGCCGTTGTATCTGCTTTTTCTACGATTTTGGGATTATACGGATCACGCACGTCAATAGTAATGTCTCTGTAAATCTCAACATATTCTTTGTCGCAATCTGTTTTCAATTTTTCACGGTAAATCTCTCTTTTTCCGGCATCAAACGTATAAATCAATTCGTATTCTTGACAAGGCTCCAAGGAACTAAAATAAACTCCATCTCGTAAACGAGGAAAAACTGTACGGGAACTTTCAGAAGAGCAATCCAAACAATTTACTGTTATAGCAACATCTTCAGGAATCGGACGGTTGTCAACTGTTTTTATTTGACCTTTCAAAACGGCTAGTGAATTGACACCTAAGAAATCATTTTTAATTTCGTAAATATCTTTTTCTCCGTAACCTCCTTTTCTGGAAGAAGTTAAGAAACCTCGCAAACCGTCAACTGTTGTTGTATAATAAATATCATCGCCCGTAGAATTGATCGGATACCCTAAATTAATAGGGGCAGACCAATTGTTTTCTTCATCTCGTCGTGTTACAAAAACGTCGAAGTCTCCCATACTCATCGGACCATTGCTGGAGAAGTACAAAGTTTTGTTGTCAATAGCTACAAATGGAGCGTCTTCATCATAAGGTGTATTTACCGATGGTCCAAGGTTAATTGGCTCACTCCAGGTGTTATCTGGTAGTCGAACTGTTCGATAAATATCACGTCCACCAAATCCACCTGGTCGATCCGATGTGAAATACAAATTTTGACCGTCCGTCGTTACATAGCAATGTGGTTCCCAAAAATCAGAGTTGATTCGCTTGTCATCGAGTTTTTTAATTTCTTGGAAACGGTTTGTGGTAAAATCGGAATAGTAAATATCTCCGTTTCCAGAATTATCTTGGTACACATAAATTCTTCTTTCATCCGCACTAACGGCTTGAGTTGCCTCATTTCGTTTTCCGTCACAGAAATCCAAACGGAATGGATCAATCCAGGAGCCATCGAAATCAATATAACTTACGTAGATATCTTCAGGATATTGATTGAATCTTTTATCTCTGTATACGTCTGTTGAATTATCTTCCCAAGGTCTTCTCGAAGCAAAATACAACGCAGAACCATCCAAGGAAACGACAGGAGCAAATTCAGCTTTGTCTGAATTAATTTGTGTACCTAAATTGATAATTTGCGCTCTAGATGGATTGTCCATTTCCTTGCGCGCAACGGCACATTGCTTGATTTTTAATTTGGCATCGATGTTTAACTCAGAACTTGCGTCAGACACAGCCAAAAATTTATTGAAATATTCAACTGCTTCCGAAATTTGTTCATTCAAATGATAGCATCTTCCCAAGTGATAAAACGCATCGATGGAGGCGCTTTTTTCCTTAGCGGAATACATGTCGTAGTTCTTCTTCGTATCGGTTACCGCAATTTTTAAGTACTTTAATGCACCTTCAAAATCATTGTGGGAATCCAACATTAAAAAACCTTTTCGGTAATTGTAATTGGCACTATTGGGCTGAAAAGTAAGAAGTTTGTCTGCTATAATTTCAGCATAATAACTAAATCCACCTTGTGTCAAAACAGAGCACTGAACCAATAATTTTTGTTCAGACTCTTTTTCGACCATTGCGCGAATATCCTTTTCGGTCAGTTCTTGTTGTGCTGCAGCCAAAAATGGGCTAGAGAACATCAATAAAAATAAAAAACGTTTTACCATTTTATTTGTTTTTAGTGAAGAACCGACCTAGAAATGTCGATTACTTCTATAAAGCTCTGTTCACATCGAACTGCTCCAAATAGTCGGCAACGCGTTTTACGAACATGCCACCCAAAGCACCATCTACAACTCTGTGATCATACGAGTGTGAAAGGAACATTTTGTGACGAATACCAATGAAATCTCCTTCTGGAGTTTCAATAACAGCTGGTACTTTTCGTATTGCGCCGAGTGCCAAGATGGCTACTTGAGGCTGATTGATGATTGGAGTTCCCATAACGTTTCCAAATGTTCCTACATTCGTTACCGTATAAGTTCCTCCTTGTATGTCTTCTGGTTTCAATTTGTTGTCTCTTGCGTTTCTAGCTAATGAATTAACCGCTTTCGCAATGCCAACTAAATTCAACTGGTCAGCAGATTTGATAACCGGAACAATTAAGTTTCCAGAAGGCAAAGCCGTGGCCATTCCCAAATTAATATCTTTTCGTTTGATGATGTTGTTGCCACTTACAGCTACATTCACTCCCGGAAAATCCTTGATCGCTTTCACGATGGCTTCCATGAAGATGGGTGTAAATGTCAAACTTTCACCTTCTCTTTGTTCGAATTCTTTCTTCGTTTTATTTCGCCAGTTTACGATGTTGGTTACATCTGCTTCAACATACGAAGTAACATGTGGAGAAACGTGAACGGACATTACCATATGATCTGCGATCAATTTTCGCATTCGGTCCATTTCTACAATCTCGTCACCTGGCATAGAAGCTACAACAGGTTCTTTGATGTTACTCAAGAAATTTCCACCTGAAACCACTGGCGCAGCAGCTTGTGGCGCTGGCACAGCTGGAGCCACAGTTGTTTTAATTTCTTGTACCGCAGCAGGAGCTGAATTTGATCCAGACACACGTGTTTCTAAGTAAGTTAAAATATCTTTTTTCGTTACTCGATTTCCTTGGCCTGTTCCTGCAAGATTTTCCAATTCTTGCATACCAATTCCTTCTTTTTGAGCGATACTTCTTACCAGAGGGGAATAAAATTTACCAGAATCACCGTGCGCTTCTACAACGGCAGAAACCGCAGAACCATTCGAATGATTCACGGCAACTTCAACTTGTTGGGTGATTGCTTCCACTGCAGTTGCTACGCTTGATGGGGTATCAATTGGTGCTGAAGTATCTCCGTCTGTTGCGATTATTGCAATTACATCTCCAACTTGAGCAACTTGGTCTTTTTCGAATAATCTTTTAACCAATACTCCACCCACTTCTGATGGTAACTCGTTGTCTACCTTATCGGTCGCAACTTCTACTAAAGGCTCATCAATTTCTACTGAATCACCAACGTTCTTCAACCAATTAGTAATGGTTGCTTCTGTAACGCTTTCTCCCATTTTTGGGAGTCTAATTTCGATCTGTGCCATAGTCTGTTTAGCCCTGTCCTTTAGTTAATAACAAAATTATAATATTCATGCCTTGATTATTTGAGGGGTTTGTCAAGTTTTCCCCAGTAAATTTTTAATATCTTCCAATCCTTGGAAATACTGTAATCTCTTGCGTACAGTAGATTTCGTTTCTCAGATTGATTTTCGTCAATGTTCTCTAGTTCCTCAGAAGGCGATAGAATGCCGTATTTTAATTTTGGAAGGTTTGCAATGGCTGGTTTTGTCTTGTTGAAATAACCGACAATGGAGTATTTTCCACCCAAAACAAGGAACATATTCCGATAAAAAGCTCCCTTGTTGTCAAATTTCCAGAGTAGAAAAGGAGAAATTAGAATGAAAATAGAAGAAGTGAGACAGTCAAAGAGTCTTTTCAATCGTTTATTTTTCGGTTCCTCAATTTTGTTTACTTGCATTAAATACAAATCGCCAGCCGTATCAATCGAATTGGATCCAATTAAAAAGATCGTTTCTGGTTGCGCGATTTTAAAATCGAGATTTTCGCCTTCTAATCGCTTCATCCATTCTATAATACTATGGGCGGAGCAATCTTTGGCGCAAAATATAATTTCATCTATTTTGTTGATAAAGGCAATTTGATCCAATTGATCAATCGTTCCGATACCATTTTCATATTTTTCACTTCCTGGTGAAACTTTGAAAATATGGGCTTGATTTTGGGTGGTTTGTTTCAATAGTTTTTCCACGCGTACCGATTCTTCCGAGCTACCAACAATGGCAAATGATTTGTTTTTCACTTTTGATAAACTATAATTGGAGCCAAAAAACAAATGCATAAAAATGCGCGATAAGCCTAGATAAAGAGCAGTCCACACTGCTCCAACCAAAATAAATAACCTTGAAAACTGGAATTCCTTTGGTAGCAATGCGTAGACAATCAACAATATGAGCGTACCGTAGACGATTCCTTTTAGGCTGTTACTAAATCGATACGGTTTGTCGTAATTGCCCTGGTAGTATAAATTGATTAACCAGATTAATGTGTATACGGGTAAGGCGATTTCAAAAGTAAAGCTAGGGAATTCTATATTGGACATTTTCCAATAATTGGTCAATGCCAATAATCCACCGTAAATCAACAACGTATCCGTGGCTGGAAGAATTATTTGCTTGATCAAACGCGCTCCTATCGCCAAACCTGCGCGCAAGTAAATAGCGCTATAAATGAAAAACGAGAGCAGTTTGGCATTTTTCTGAGAGAAATGCTTTTTCGCAAAAATGACCATGGCTTTGTAAAAGACCAAAACATAATTTACAGAACTTTTTTTGGTGCTTTCCCCTTTGTAATGGATAATCGATGTTTCGGGGAAATAGAAGTTTTTATACCCGCCTTTGATAATTCGGTAGGACAAATCAATGTCTTCACCGTACATAAAAAAAGCTTCGTCGAGCAGTCCAACTTTGTCTAAAGCCGTTTTTCTCATCAACATGAAAGCGCCGCTCATGATTTCAATTTCATGTACCTTGTTTTCGTCTAAATACCCTAAATGGTATTTGCCAAATAGTTTGGATTTTGGAAACAAACTTGATAAGCCTGAGATTTTCCAAAAAGCGACGGATGGAGTAGGTAATCCTCTTTTAGATTCGGGAAGAAATCTTCCCTTACCGTCCACCATTTTCACGCCCAAACCGCCAGCTTCTTGATTTTCATCCATGAATTGAATCACCTTTTCAAAAGAATCTTCCTGTACAACAGTATCTGGATTGAGCAGCAGTAGATACTCACCTTTTGCTAAAAGCATGGCTTGGTTATTGGCTTTTGAAAAACCAAGGTTTACTTTATTCGCAATCAAATTGTATTCTGGGAATTTCTGGCGAACCATATCCACCGAACCATCTATCGAGAAATTGTCCACAACAAACACTTCTCCCTCTACATTGGAAAGTGCTTTTTTTACCGAATTAAGGCATTGTTCCAAGAAAAACTCAACGTTGTAATTAACGATGACGATGCTTATTTTATATGGAAACGAATTGGACAAAAGATGTTTTTCTATTTTAGGGCTATACAACTGATTTCCACTGGAACGCCCAATGGAAGTTTGGAAACTTCAACGGTTTCTCGAGCCGGTGGTTCATTTTCAAAATATTGTGCATACCGTGCGTTTACAATGGCAAAATCGTCCATAGATTGCAAAAATATACTACATTTTACGATATCTGTCATTTCAAATCCAGCGGCTGCAATCAGTGATTTGATATTTTCCATCACCTGTTCCGTTGCTGCATCCACAGAATCTAACACCAATTCACCCGACATCGGATTCAAAGGAATTTGTCCGCTAACAAATAAGGTGTTATTTTTAGCAATTGCCTGAGAATAAGGACCAATTGGAGCCGGAGCACCTGGAATGGATATGGCTTTTTTCATATGGGTTTAAAACTTTGTGCAAGTTTACTAATTTTGAGGCAAAAATCCGTGAAAATACTGTTGATTGACAACTTTGATTCCTTTACTTTTAATCTTTCCCATTACTTGGAAGGATTAGGAGCGGTTGTTAAAGTTATACGAGAGAATGAGTATCATCAAAATCATCTAATGGATGTGGATAAAATTATTTTATCACCTGGTCCGGGTTTACCACAAGATTCCCCTGGGATGATCCAATGTATTGAGGATGCAATTGACAAAATGCCAATTTTGGGCGTCTGTTTAGGCATGCAGGCATTAGCAGAATACACGGGCGGTAAATTGTACAATCAAAAAGTAGTGAAGCACGGTTTGCAAGAATACATTAGCAAAAAGGGGGAGTCAAAATTATTGCAAGATTTACCCAGCCGATTTCAAGTAGGTTTGTATCATTCGTGGGCAATTGAATTGCAAGATAAAAGTGATTTCAGTGCTATCGCAGTCAGCGCGTCTGGCATTTTAATGGCCATGGAGGCGGAAAAGCGAAAATTATTTGGTGTGCAATTTCACCCTGAAAGTATCATGACACCAGAAGGAAAAACGATTTTAAAAAACTTTTTGGCGCTATAATTGTTTCTATGAATTAATAAATTGTTTATTTTAACACCAATCTATTTAAACCAAATTTCAAAAATTATGAAAAAATTAGTTCTATTAACCTTAGCACTTTTGTTTAATGTCATATTATTCGCTCAATCCAGTTTAGGGAAATGGGTGACTATAGATGATAAAACAGGCAAGAAAAAATCCATCGTTGAATTGTACAAAGACGGTGATAAAATGTACGGAAAGATAATTTATTTGTACCCACGTGAAGGTCGTGAGCCCAATGCTAAATGTGATAAATGTACAGATGATCGCAAAAATCAACCGCTATTGGGATTACAGATTGTTCGGGGTATGAATTGGAATGGTGGTGCTTGGGAAGGCGGAACCATTGTAGACCCTGAAATTGGCAAAACGTACAATTTGAAAATGTGGGTGGACAAAGACAAACCCAATATTTTGAATGTCAGAGGATATATGGGGCCTTTCTACCGAACCCAAACATGGGTGAGAGTGGAGGAATAATAATTGAATAGACTATAAAATAAGAACCGTTAACTACAAGTTGACGGTTTTTTTTGTGCACATTACTTTAATTTCAAAACGGTATTCTCAAAATTAGTTACCCTGTAAAGGATTTTTTGAGAGAAGGGTTGAAATACATGAAATTATATTTTTTGATTACAATTAAAAACTTTATTTTTTCCGAATAAATTATAAATACAACTTATGAAAAGACTTTTATTGTTTTCTGGGCTCACTTTGGGTTTGTTTTTTGGATGGTATTTTTTCGCCTCGGCCACGAAAGGAATTTTGGGCGTATATTATTCTGCTGGACCGGCAGCTTCGGGAATTGATCGGACAGGTGGTCCAATCAGTGGTGGTTTAACTTGTACAGCTTGTCATAGTGGAGGTTCTGGATCTACATCCATCGCCTTTACATTGAAAAATTCAAGCAATGTTGCCGTAACGAGTTATACGGCTGGATCAAGTTATACGGCTGAATTTCAAGTCACCAGCACACTGCCAATAAAAGGTTTTCAAGCCGTTGCCTTAAAAGCAGGCAATTTACAAGCCGGGACGTTCACAACTGTTTTAACTACGCAGTCAACAATCTCAACATTGGGTGGAAGACAATATCCAGAACACCAAGGTTCTAGCGGATCAGGTTTGTTTAAGTTTACATGGGTTGCGCCGGTTGCTGGATCTGGAAATGTTACCTTTTATGCTTGCGGAAATGGTGTAAACGGCAATGGTGCCCCAGTCGGAGATTTACCTTCTACGCCAATTTCAGCGATTATTACTGAAACGAGTCCAACAACCATCAGTTATGGCGTAATACAAGTTTGTAACAATGGTTCGAATTTGAATGCGACCATTTCAGGTACAACAGGGGGGACCTTTACCGCTTCACCTGCTGGCTTAACAATAAATTCTTCCACGGGCCATATTACAACCAGTTCTTCATCACCTGGACTGTATACCGTGACGTACACATTTGCGGGTGGAACAACGACCAAGCAAATTAGAATCCGACCGATTTACAATATTAGTAATACGGCATCCATATGCAATGGTCAATCCATCTTCTTGGCTGGTGCGAATCAAACCACGGCAGGGGTTTACACCTCCAATTTATTGACCGTTGCCGGTTGCGATAGTATTGTAACAACAACCCTTACCATCAAACAACCCACTTTTTCGTCCATGTCGGCTACAATCTGTGCGGGTGACTCAATATTGGTGGGTGGTCAGTATGTTTCCAGTTCGGGCATGACCAATGTTGTTACGACTAATTCTGTTGGATGCGACAGTACAATTTCGCTCAGTTTGAGTTTTCATTCTGCGTACAATGTATTGAGCACAATGACCATTTGTCAAGGAGAAGAAATAACATTCAATGGAAACCAAATTTCGACTTCTGGAATTTACTTTGATAACGGACAAACCATAAATGGTTGCGATAGTATTACCACCTTAGATTTAACCGTAACGGCTGTCAATGTTGGAGTTACTAACAATACAACTTCTTTGACGGCACAAGCTTCTGGCGCCGCTTATCAATGGTTGGATTGTGCAAATGGATATGCGGCAATACCAGGCGCGAACGGTCAAACGTACGCGCCTACTTCCAATGGAAATTATGCCGTAAAAGTAACTGAGCAAAATTGTTCGGATACAAGTGATTGCACACTGATTTCAGGACTAGGAATCGAAGAATTTCTGTTGGGCGAAATAAAAATATTCCCCAATCCTTCTAATGGAAAAATTACCGTTGCCTTTCCTCAAAAAGTCGATGCGAGACTGCTAATTTCGGATTGTAATGGAAAAATGGTGTTCACCACGAATTTGGTAAATCAGCAGGAATATTCAGCCGATTTAAAACTAGAAGCAGGTATCTACTTTGTCGAAATCGTTGGAGACAAAATTGCCTCCAGGTTGCTTTGGTTAGTGAAGTAATTCTGCAACAAAATCTTTCAACCGTCAATCATTCGATTGGCGGTTTTTTTGTTTAGATAAATTCAAACTCAACCCGTCTGTTCTTTTGTTTTCCCTCTAGCGTGTCGTTGCGGTCAATGGGTCTTTTTTCGCCGTTGAATTGAATTTCAATCCGATCTCGGCTCAATCCTTTTTCAACAAAAAAGGCGATGATGGCTTCCGCTCGGCGCTTGGACAAGTCATCATTGTACTGATCAGTGCCATCGGCATCGGTGTTGCCTATTACTTTTATGCGCAAGTCGGAGTGACCTTTCACCACCTCCACAATACTGGATAAAAACGGGACATCTTTATCCCGAATGAGGGCTTTGTCGTAATCAAAAAAGATGGGGAAAAATTTGAAATTCAATCGTTGTATTTCTCGAATGGCAGGTGCTGGACGATTTTCTGCCAAATCTTTTACCAATATGTCTCGCGCGCTTTGCGAAATGAAGGAGGCTTGTTCGGAAGAAAACGTTGCTTTTGAACGAAATAAAATGAGTTTCCCTGCCACATTTCTGCAATCTGTCCCACTGTAAGTTCCTTCTAAATAACCTGTTGTTTTGTTGTAACTTAATTTCGCATCCAATTTGCACCAGGCTATTTTTGAGCCTTCTTTTTTCTGGTATACCACATGCTTCCATTCAAGGATTTCGTCTTTTTGTGTCCCATAAAACTTTCCAATGGCATAAAAATTGGTCCCATAAACTTCTTCTCGCGTATTGCCAGAACTTTTACCTTGATTGGTTTTTACTTCCAAATAAAATGGATTGGATTGAGCATTTGATTTTCCGTTCGGAACAAGGATTCCTTGCCACACCCCGTCCAGTTCATTTTGAGAAAAAGAAACGATGGACAGAAGTAAAAACGAGAAAATGACTATTATCTTCATAGGGTGTTATTCGTTGAAATGCAAAAAATGTTCCATTTTGAACAAAATAGGCTAAAAAAAAAGGCAAATAAATAAAAGAGTGGTCCCGAACCTCTGAAAAACTGTTAATTTACTACTCGATTGAATCATAATTTCTTCGACTTGGCTCTGTTTCCTTATTTTTAGGGCATGAAAAATAGTTTACTCTTTTCCTTTGCCCTCTTTTCAGTATTTCTTCATGCACAAAAACCCAAACAACTCAGTTCCTCTGAGATTTTTGCGGGCATTCAAAAACTAAACGTTCAAGGAAAGATATTGTACTTGGCTGCTCATCCCGACGATGAAAACACGCGTTTCATAGCATATTGTGCCAATGATAAAAAGTTGACAACGGCCTATATGTCCTTGACAAGAGGAGATGGTGGGCAAGATTTGATAGGGCCCGAATTGGGCGAAGAGTTGGGATTGATTCGCACGCAAGAATTGTTGATGGCCCGAAATATTGATGGCGGACGACAATTTTTCTCTCGGGCCAATGATTTTGGTTTTTCCAAAAATCCAACGGAAACCTTTGCCATTTGGAACAAAGAATTGGTTTTGGGGGATTTGGTCTTTGTAATTCGTTCCTTTCAACCCGATATTATTGTTTGTCGTTTTCCTGCCGATGGACGAGGCGGTCATGGACATCATACGGCAAGCGCTATTTTGGGCGAAGAAGCTTTTGCCTTAGCGGCGAACAAGGATGCCTATCCAGAACAATTTGACTTGGGTGTAAAACCTTGGCAAGCAACAAGAATTGTTACCAATACAGGAAAATGGTGGAATGATAAAATATCCGCCAATGATCCGCATGTAGTTGCCGAAAACATTGGAGCATACGAAACATTGTTGGGCACTTCCTGCACTGAAATTGCGGCTTTGAGCCGAAGTCAGCACAAGAGCCAAGGATTTGGTTCAACGGGTGCTAGAGGAGAGCAGTTGGAATATTTTGAACACGTTGCGGGTTTGGAAGCCGAAAAATCGCTTTTCGATGGAATTGACATGAGTTGGAACCGAGTGAAAAACGGAAAAAAGATTACAACTACCCTTGATAAAATTATTCTTGCTTACGATATTCTTCATCCTGAAAAGTCAATTCCGGCTTTGCTCGGATTGAGAAATCAACTGGAAACGTTAGAAGCCGAAAAAAGGGTGGAAGACAAAATACAAGAAGTGAATTTTTTGATTTTGCAATGCGCTGGAATGTATGCAGAAGCAAAATCGAATACACCGATGGCTAGCGCAGGAGATTCGCTTATTTTAGACCTGGAAGTAATCGCTCGACAATCCAGTGAATTTAAATTGGTCAACATCGAATCTACAGATTTGGGCTGGAAGTGGAGGCCGAATTCACTTTTAAAGAAAAACCTGATTTTCGAGAAAAAAGAAATGGTGAAATTGGTCGAAAATTTACCAACGACCCAACAATATTGGTTGAAAGAAAAAGGAACCTTGGGAACCTATCATTTGGAAAATCAGGCTTTGGTATTGCATCCAGACAATGGCGCAAATAGCGAATTGACACTGACTTTTGAAGTTTTCGGACAAAAAGTGCCCATGAAAATTCCCATTGTTTTCAAAGAAAACGATCCAGTCAAGGGTGAAGTGTACGTTCCATTCAATATTGTGCCAGCCGTTTCCATTCGCTTTGAGAAAGAAAATTTGTTGGTGAAGGATTTCGCAGCACAATCGATTAAAGTTTCGTTCAAAAGTTATACTGACAAGTTTGAAGGCGCCTTTCTGTATAAATTGCCCATGGGTTGGGAAATTGAAAATGCACCTGAAACCATTTCGCTCGTCTCCAAAGGTGAAGAAAAAACAGTTACTTTCTCCTTCGTACCAACTAAAACGGCTGTTTCTGGTCCATTTACGCTGGAAATTCTGGATAAAAACAAAGTAGATGTATTGTATTCCAAATCGGTAAAATTTATTGAATACGACCACATTCCAACTCAGCTTTACATGCAAGATGCGCAAGTGCAACTGAATGTAATTGACATTAAAAAAGCAGGAAATTTTGTAGGTTATATTGCGGGTGCTGGTGATGAGGTTGCCAGCGCGCTTTCATTGGTCGGTTACCAAGTCGACAATTTGAAAGAAGACAACTTAGCAAACTTGGCCAAATACGATGCAATTGTTCTCGGAATTCGTGCATTGAATACCAACGAACGAATAGGAACGATAATGCCTCAATTGATGGAATACGTGAAGAATGGAGGGAATTTGATCCTTCAATACAACACGAGTAACCAATTGAAAACGGATAATTTCTCCCCATTTCCACTCAAATTAGGTCGAGATAGGGTAACAGACGAAAACGCTATGGCTACATTTTTGGCTCCAGAACATCCTGTTTTGAACGTTCCAAACAAAATTACGGCCGCAGATTTCGAAAATTGGGTGCAAGAACGAGGATTGAATTTTCCATCCGAATGGTCCAAAGAATTTACGCCGATTTTAGCCTTCAACGATCCAGGTGAAAAAAGTTTAGAAGGTTCACTCTTAATCGCGAAATATGGCGAAGGAAATTACATGTATACCAGCCTATCCTTTTTTCGAGAATTGCCGGCAGGCGTTCCGGGCGCGTATCGTTTGTTGGTGAATTTGATATCTTTAGGAAATGAGTGAAAACGAAAAACCACCCCTATTTAAATCCTGGAAAGGATGGTACCTGCTTTTGATGGTTGCCTTGGTGGCTGAAATCTTGCTTTTCTTCACTTTTTCAAGCTATTTTTCATGAGCAGCATTGATTGGTTGGTATTGATTGGATCCTTGGTTTTCATTGTCGCTTATGGCGTTTGGAAAACCCGTGGAAGCCAAGATTTGCAAAGTTATTTGAAAGGCAACAACGACGCGAAATGGTGGGCGATTGGTATTTCCATCATGGCCACACAAGCTTCGGCTATTACGTTTCTTTCCACGCCCGGTCAAGCCTACATGGACGGATTGGGTTTCGTTCAATTTTATCTTGGCTTGCCGATTGCGATGATTGTTTTGAGTGTGACGTTTATTCCGATTTTCTACAGATTAAAAGTTTACACAGCTTACGAATACCTGGAAACTCGTTTTGATTTAAAAACCCGATTGTTGGCTGCTAGTTTGTTCCTGATTCAGCGAGGATTGGCCGCTGGAATTACCATCTACGCGCCGGCCATTATTTTATCGACTTTGTTGCATTGGAATTTAACACTGACGAATATTTTCATCGGTGTATTGGTCATTATTTATACGGTTTCTGGTGGAACACGTGCGGTTACGCAAACACAAAAACAACAAATGGTCATCATGATGGGCGGAATGATTCTCGCTGGAATTGTGGTACTCCAACTGTTGCCAGCCAATTTGAGTTTTACCGACACTTTGCACATTGCCGGAAAAATGGGGAAATTGAATGCGATTAGCACCAAATTTGATTTACACGATCGCTACAATATTTGGACCGGAATGATCGCCGCGGTTTTCCTTTTCATGTCTTATTTCGGGACGGATCAATCGCAAGTGCAACGTTATTTGAATGGAAAATCATTGGCGCAAAGTCGTTTGGGCTTGATCATGAATGGACTGCTCAAAGTTCCGATGCAATTCATTATTCTCTTTATTGGAGTGTTGGTATTTGTGTTTTACCAGTTCAATGAAGCGCCCCTGTTTTTCAACCAAACGGGAACAGAAAAGGTCATGCAATCGTCCAAAGCGGGCGAATACGAAGAAATCAACCAGGCCTATCATCTCACGTTTGAAGAGAAAAAAACAGCCGTTACCGAAATGGTGTTGGCTAATAACGCGGGAAATGAAAAGGAAGTTCGCGTGCAGCAGCGTAGGGTGGAAGCCTTGCAAGCGAAGGAAAAAGAACTCCGTGAATCTGCCAAAGCCGTCATCAAACAAGTGGACGATAAAATTGAAACCAACGACAAAGATTACATTTTCATGAGTTTCGTAATGGCCAATTTGCCTGTGGGCATGATCGGTTTGTTGTTTTCCGTGATGTTTTGTGCCGCGATGTCGTCTACGTCTTCAGAATTGAACGCTTTGTCGACCACGACTACGATTGATATTTACAAACGCACCCTTTCCAAAAACGAAAGCGACCAACACTACTTAAAATCTTCCAAACTCTTTACCTTGCTGTGGGGTGTGATTGCCATTCTGTTTGCCACCTATGCTTCGTTGTTTGAGAACTTAATCCAAGCCGTAAACATGCTCGGTTCGCTTTTCTATGGAACCATTTTGGGTATTTTCTTGGTGGCGTTTTACTTAAAGAAAGTGGGAGCACGAGCCGTTTTCATCGCTGCGCTTGTCACAGAAGGAATCGTCTTGTGGATTCATTACCTCAATTTCACCGAAACGGCACCAAATTTCTTGAGAATGGGGTATTTGTGGTACAATTTAATTGGTTGCTTGTTGGTGTTGTTGTTGGCTTTTGTGATTGAGAAGGTTTTACCGAAAAAGGAGGTGGATTTGTTCGTCAAGTAGCTTTGAACAATCATTTCATTGGCTTTTGTGGTTGTGTTTATTGGTACAAGTACGGTTCATTTTGATAGGCCATCGTTCGAACGTTTTCAAGAACTCTTTTCATGTAAATTCTCCAAAACGTTTTGGCAAATATCCAGTTCAACGGGTACAAAAATGGAACGTTTGAATACAAGGAATACGTGTATTCGACTAGAATTTTGTTCGGTTCTAATTGGGTGGTTTTCCATTCACCAACAAACTTGTAAAAACCCAACATCCAGGATTGAAAATTATCCACCTGAATTTTCCAATATTGATTTTCCTCTCTTTCCAGGACGGAATCAACCGAAGCAAAACCTCCTTTTTGGGAGAATGATTTTGCCGCATAAACCTTTTTGTTTGAACCCGGTTTTCCCCAGTTTTCATCGTCGGTCGTATGCGTTATCTTAGGCATTATACCAAATCCTGTATGAACTTTAGAAACATCACAAAGCATGGGAGTTTTAAAGGCTCTTTCTAAGGAGCATGCGTAGACGGCAGAAACTTTGGTTTTCGTAATCATTTTTTAATCAATTCTAAGTTGTACAGAACAATGTTTTTCGTCGCTAAAATTTTTCTTTTTATTATAATTTACGTCTAAAAGTACTATTGAATGATTTTAATATTCTGCTGCAAAGAATCAACTTCTCAAATATATTGTTTTGGACGCTTTTGTTTACCTATTCTTATAAGTCTTTAATTTCTTTTTTGATACTCTAAATTGTATTTTTCCTCCCAATTAGTTCCATTTCTGAGTAAAAGAAGCTTTCTCATAAAGAGATCATACTCTTTTTCAAAATCACTTGGTTCATTCATACAACTTCCCGCATAATATATCACCCCATATTTTAAGGATAAATCTTCATAATTTCTCGGTCCTCCATTTCTGGATTTTATGACCCACATTCTTAATTCAGCTTTGATGATCAATGCTGAAAAGCGAATACTATCCAGATACAAATGATTTTTTATCGAATTTAAATAAGTAGTATCAGGAAAAAAATCTAATCGGATTGAATAGTATTTAATCAATGTGTCAAGTGAAATTTCAAGATCACTTGTAATGATAGATTCAGAATTTAAATTTGGTTGCTTGTATCCTGTTAAAACGATTGATGGGTCATCTGAATAATGAATCAATAAACTTGGCAAACTGTCATTTTGTGAGAAACAGAAATTCTTCATAAATAAAAACAGTACTATAAATATTTTTTTCATTATGGTTTAGGTTCTAAGGTAGTAAACGTGCAGGTTTCTTATTAATTTGTTTGCCGAAGTTGCAAATAGAATTGCTGTTAGTAGCTGCCAGTTTTTGTACTTTGTCTATTCAAATGGAATAATGTCCAATTTAAAACTTGAGTCATTAAGCTTGGCGTCAAAAAACTTTATTTGACTGAATTTTGAACGACACAAATTTATTAATTCCTCTTTTGTCGTTGCATTAATTTTGCAACCAAAAATAATTTCTTTAAACGCTCCGTTAGGCACTTCGAAACTTTTATTCGGGCTTAGCATTTTTATCATTCGGGCTTCGCATTCATATTCCCAATGTTTCGATTTAGTCATTACGAGTCTTAACAAGTCTTGTGGGCCAAAGTTAAAAAGCGGCATCGTTGGGAATTCGTTTTCATATTGAATTGGCCCTAAAGTACATTGCGTTGCCTCAATTAATATTTTTGAATCAAAACCAATACAAAATCCTTGATGTGAATTTGAATAATGCGACCACATTAAAATATCATCTTTTTTTTCAGTCAAGCAAAATATACCAAACGTATTCTGCATTTGGATTTTAAAATCGGGATAGTGATCTTTCCAATATTGTCCGTTTGCAAATATTCCAGAGTTTTGTCTTGTGGTTACTTCAATTTCTAATTCTTCTTCAGGCATTTGTGGATTAATTCTCCTTCCTATTTCAAATAGCTTTTTTCTTATGTTTTCTGATGTCAACTCTGCCTCTGAATATTTATAAGGTAAAGAAGCGTCAAACGGGTCATTAAACTGAACGGAGGAAGAAAAATAAATCTCATTTTTTAGCAAAATATTCTTACTGTAGTCACTTTGCCATGTCCTATATTTGTAAAGTATTTCGGGAAAATTATTACTCATTAAATAAAATGATTGTCAGTTTGTCATGTCTGTTTGCTACTAACGGCAATGCTATGCGCCGCGCAGTGGCGGCATAGCGTGTGTTAAGTGTTTTTATTCTCTCGTTAATATATATCTGTATTCGTTATTGCTTTTAAAAGTACTAAGAATAAACTTGTTCTTTTTACCATCTAGTTTAATCGTTACACTCTTTTTCTTTAGTTTTATTTTTGCCGTCTTTTCGATTTGAGTGATATTATCAAAAGCAGTTGGTTTTTCATAAAAGACAAGTTTGTAATTGTTTTTAGAGTCCTTCGATAAATCCATTGAATACGGCTCATTGTAGGGATTTATTTTAGCAAAATCATAAATTATTATCGTGTCTTTCAAAGCTATATCAGTTTTTGAAATTCGCCCCGACAAATAAGCGAATTTCTTCTTATCTAATTGGGCGGAAGTCATTAAATTAAGTTTTATCAATTCTGTTCCATTTTCAATAATTTGTTTTGGGTATTCAAAAAGTCCCAAATGAAAGGATTCGTATCTATCATCAAAAATTTGAACAACACATCCACAAATTGTATCTACTTGCATACTATCTTTTTGTATCGTTTGCATTGGCAAAATTGTTGAAATTAAACCATTAGAATTTGTTTTGAAATAAAGTGCAGTGGGATATCCAGGACATCCGAATTGGACGTCTAGATTACTAATTGATTCATTATGATTATCAGTAAATTTCCAATTTATTTTCCAATAAAAATTTTGTTGACTGCACAATGTCGGTGAAAACGAAATAATCACGATAACGATCAAAAAGATACTTTTCAAATTAGATTTGTTTTAATAAACGAACGATTATTATTGTCTTAGTTACACAAAATGCTCCATTACACTTAACTAATCGCTATGCGCCACAAAAGTGCAACATACCGAGTCTTTCTATACCAAATATACGATTTTCGTGTTACACACTTCAATTTAAAAATAGCTTGGTTTATTGGTTGAATCGCCCAACCATTCTCCTTAATTTTCCATCTATAAAAAGAGACCAACGCAAAAGATTGGTTGCTTCGGCAGAATTTTTAACGAAGGAAAGGTGGTAAAACCTTGTGTGAAATTTGCCAAAGAAGTGATACATTTGATGGGAAACGAATTTTTATCGGAATAAAATAAACTATCCGACATAAGCGGATCAACAATGAATAGAAAGCATAGACTCTGAGCTGTGCGTTTTTTCTTGTTTGCGGATAGAAATCATACAAGTCGTAAAAAAATGAAAATGAAATTTTTAATGGAGTGGGTTACTAAACATTTGAACACATTGGTCATCGTTCTGTTGGGGATCATCACGTTTGCTCACATGGGCTCCATTAGTCTTTGGGACCAAGATGAAGCCGCTTATGCAGGATTCGCTAAAAGCATGTTGAAATCCGACAATTGGCTGATTCCAGAATTCATGTGGTCTGAAATTCACCGCAAAACTCCCTTGCATTTTTGGATGATTGCGCTAGGCTACAAATTCTTTGGAATTTCGGAATTTGCGGTGCGTTTACCTGCGGCTTTGAGTATTTTTTCCACTTACCTCATCGTTTATTTTTGGGGTGGAAAATTGTTTGGAAAAAAGACGGGACTCATCGCTATGCTGGTTTTGGCAACATCGATTTTTGTGCCTGTTTTGGCTAAAATATCCGTTACGGATGGTGGTTTGTTGTTTTTTTCTACGCTTTGTGGTTTGGCAATAGTTGAAATAATCAACCATCGAAAGTACTGGGCGGTGCTCGTTTTTTGGATTTCCTTTGCTTTGGCACTCTTGCTGAAAGGTCCGCCCATTGTCATTTTTACCGCTGTTTTTGCGGGAATTTTGGTAATACTGCATCCATCTAGAAAGAACCTGATCATTTTGCATCCTTGGTTTTTTCTTCCATTGGCACTTTTGCCATTGTTTTTGTGGGGGTATTTTGCTTCGCAACGCGATGGAGGTGTGCTCATCAATTGGATGTTGGATTGGTACATTTTGAAACGAATCAATGGGAGTGTTTTGGGACAAACAGGTCCTCCAGGCTTGCACTTTGTTTTTTTAATCGCGTTTTTCACACCGTATATCGCGTTGTTCCCAACTGCATTTTGGAAACTGATTACAGGAATTTTAAAAGACAAAGGCGAGAATTTACTATTGGGTGCTTGGTTTGTAGCGGGTTGGCTGTTTTATGAATTTTCACCCAGCAAACTGCCTGCTTATGCCGTCGTAGCGCACGTACCAATGGCGATTATGATTTCGAAAATCATTGTGGAGCACCTAAAAAATAATACACGACCAATAAAATCGCTCATAGTTGTTCAGGTTTTAATTGCCTGCTTGGTCGTGGCTGCATTGTTTGGAGCAACCGTATTCATGGAGTTTTCTAGTACGCTACAATGGATTACTGCTGTATTTGCAATGGGAATGACGACTGCTTGGATTACTTTGTTCAGGAAAAGAGAATCCAAGCATTTTTTCACCGCCATTATAGGATTAAATCTGACTTTTCAATTCGTAATTTGGGTTGTCATTTTGCCATTAGTAGACAACTACAAAGACAGTACGCGAAAAGTAAGTGAATTCATTGCATCGGAAGCAAAAAGCGAAAGTGAAATAATCATTGGGAATACGACAGGTCACCCACCTAGTTTGCCATTTTATTTAAGTTCGAATTTCAGTTCCATGGTTGATACGATTCCAGAAAGTGATTTTTTAATCAAGTTCAGGAGTGAGTTGCCTGTAGTTTTGATACTCACCTTGGAGCAAAAAAATCAACTAAATACGATGGATTCAAGCTTGTATTACAAAGAAATAAGTTCATTTTTTGTCGACCGAAAAGGGAAAGCCAACTATTTCATCACGATGAACGAGGCTGCGAAAAAATAATTTAAAATGAAATAGGGGGATACAATATTTTTTTGTGCTCGTTTTCAAATGAATAACTTTTTTTTGTAACTTCCGTGAATATTGTAAAACTGGATACTATGAAAAAAATGTTACTTTCCTTTGCGGTTATTCTTCTCGCTATTCCATTTTTTAAAGCCGCAACAGGTGGCCCTGATGCGTATGGTTATACTTGGATAGACAGCAACGAACCCGGTGGACCAGCTTATTCATGGATTGATATTACATCAACCGGAACCTTGGTGACAGGATTGACGGATGACAATTCCGTAGGAATGATTCCAATGGGCATGAATTTTCATTATTACTGGGGAGATTTCAATTCCGTTAAAATTGGTTCAAATGGTTGGATTGGGTTTGATAATATTGGAAACATAGCTTCCTGTTTTCCATCCATTCCTACTGGTGGTGGTGTTGGGGATAATTATTTGGCGCCTTTGATGTCGGATTTGATTTTTACTGGTATGGGAAACACAGCCCAGGTATATTATAAATTTGACAACCTGAACAACCGATTTATTATCAGTTTTATCGATGTTCCGTTTTGGCAAGTAGCCGCACCAGGTTATACAGGAGCCAATTCGTTTCAAGTAATTTTGTCCAATGCAGATTCCTCCATCACGTATCAATACCAAACAACCAGCTATATCGCTGGTTCATGTACAGTGAATCAATTAATAGGTATAGAAGGACCGACAGGAACCATTGGATTAACGCATTCTCAAAATGCCGCCACGGCAGCTAACTACGTGGTGAAGTTCAAATATCCACCGGTAGTTTTAATTCAAGTACAGGATCTTACGCCGCTTTGGACCTTGAACCTAAAAAATCAAGCTGAATTCTTTTATACAGGAAATGCCATTTCGATACCCGTCAACGTGAAAAATTCGGGAAATGCAAATGTTACGACCACTTATACGGTTAATGTATTGATCAAGAATGCCATTGGAATCACTGTTTTGAATTCCACACAAACTATCTCGGGTGGTTTGGCAAGCGGTGATGATACAACCTTGATTTTTAGTTATCTACCCACCACGGTTGGGCAATTTTCCATTCAATCTACAGTAACCAATGCCAGTGACATAAATCCTGGAAACAATTCTAAAATAATTGAATTTGAAACCGTGCAATTAAATGCAACGCTTGCCAGACTAAGCAATGTAAATGCAGGTGATGCTTATTCAAGTACCTGGAGTTTGTCCAGTGGAACTTTTAACGATGGAGGTGGCTTGCATATTATTCCACCATCCTATCCCTATATTGTAACCAAATTGGGTGCATACGTGGTAAATAGTTCCTTGACTTCAAGCAATGTGACCTTAGAATTATATGACGATAGTGGTGCTGGAAATTCACCTGGAAATTTAATTGAATCCACTGTTATAACGAACAATACGGCCTCTGGTTGGATTGCTTCCACATTATCCATACCGGACACTATTTTTTCTGGAGGTATCTATGTTGTTTGGAGACAAGATCCAGTGTATCCAGCAATTTCACTAGGCACTTATGGGCAAACGCCTTTTTCAAGACGAAACTATGAATTGGTTGCTGGCGGATGGGCTGAATGGAGAAACAATGAAACAGCTGAAATGATGCTGGAAGTAAAAGGTCATTCAATTTGTGTAGGTTTCGATGCTGTTGTAGTATCGCACACGAATGCCAGTTGCAATGGTGCAGCAGATGGAAGTATTGATATCAATGTCGTTGGTGGAACACCAATTGGTGGAACTTATTTGTACAGTTGGACCAATTATTCGGGTACCAACGAAGATCCAACCGGTTTACCATCAGGATTGTATCAGGTCGTTGTAACTGATGCAAATGGGTGCAGTAGTACAGAGCAGATTGTGATTTCTCAGCCACCAGCTATTACTTCAAATGTAACTTCGACAAACGTAGACTGTCATGGAGGAATAACAGGAACCGCTACTGTAACACCGAGAGGCGGAACAGGAAGTCTTTCCATTAATTGGGGTTCAAATGATCCTATGTTCTTATCAGCTGGCAATGTTATTTATTCGATTTCGGATGCCAGTGGGTGTGTTTTTGTAGATACCATTGTAATTACAGAACCTGCTGCCATTGTTTTAACTGCAACCACCGTTCCCGCCAATATAGGATTGGATGGTTCTATCGATTTAACTGCAACAGGAGGGACCGCTCCGTATACATATCAATGGAGCAACGGCGGAGGTTTGGTGGAAGATCCAACAGGATTGAATGCGGGCACCTATACGGTCACCGTCACAGACGCGAATTCTTGTACGTCATTTTTAACCGTAACCTTGACAAGTGTTGCTGGACTTGAAGAAACGAATTCTAATACACTTGCAAGTATATATCCAAATCCTTCTGCTGGATTGTATACGATAGAGTTACTTTCGGGCTTAGATTCTAAACTGGTGATTATGGATTTGAATGGCAAAATCATTATGGAATCTGCGCTTACTTCATCCGTTTCTAAAATTGATTTAACGAAAGAGGAAAAAGGTGTTTATATCGCTAGAATCGTGAATTCTTCAGGCACCTTTACTTCAAAATTGATTCTTCAATAAGTGTGTTTTGTCTTAAAATATGAATTTTGAGACCATTCATGATTTGGTACTTTCGTTAGAGAATACTGAACAGAATCCACATTTTGATCGAACTGCCTTCAAAGTAAAAGGGAAGCGCATATTTGCCTCCTACGATGAAAAAAGTAATTCCGTGAATATTAAACTACCTTTGGTGGATCAGGTCACTTTTTGTTCCTATAAAACGGGAATTTTTCCTGTACCTAATAAGTTTGGTGAGCAAGGTTGGACCACTTTTGAATTAAACGTGATTCCCACTGAATTAGTTTTCGAAGCAATGCATACAGCCTATTTGGATGTTATTTCACCAAAAAAATAAGTTATTTGCAACAAAAATGTACTTTTAATTTGAAGGGTAGAAATGATTTATTTGGTTACTAGTTTGATTAGAAATAGTAAAAACGGATGATAGAATATCTTTGGCTTTTTTTAATTCTAGCCTTACTTGCAGAAATTATTGGTACGATGGGTGGATTTGGCTCATCTTTGTTATTCGTGCCAATTGCGAGCTATTTTTTGGATTTCCAATCGGTCTTGGGGATAACAGCTATTTTTCATGTAGTGAGTAATCTGAGCAAAATTGCGATGTTCAGAAAGGGAATCGATAAAAATTTATTGATCTATCTTGGAATTCCGGCTGTTGTATTTGTATTTTTTGGCGCATATTTCTCAAAATATGTGGTCAGTACTAATTTAGAGATTGGATTGGCCATTTTTTTAATAGGTACCAGTTTATACTTGTTGATTTATAAAGAGTTCCGCATTCAACCGAACAAACGGAATAGTGTTATAGGAGGAGTTCTTTCAGGAGGTGTTGCCGGATTGATCGGAACCGGTGGTGCTATTCGTGGCATAACCTTGGCAGCATTTAGCTTGAAAACGGAAGCATTTATTGCTACCAGCGCCGTAATTGATTTTGGAGTGGATTCGACTAGAGGAATTGTTTATTGGATGAATGGATATATCCATCCACATGATTTGTACTTGGTACCTTTCTTGTTTGTAATCGGAATTCTTGGAACCTATATTGGAAAACGCCTGCTGGCATTTGTTTCTGAACAAAAATTTAAAGTGTTTGTTCTTATCTTAATACTCATTACGGGAGTTTATACGTTGCTGACAGCTTCCGGCATAATCTAAAAACCATGGTTTACCGTATTTTACTGTTCCTTTTGATCAATTTTGCCGCTTTGGGAATAGGTGGTTTTTTCACAGGTGCGGGTGTTACATCGGATTGGTACGCAAGTTTGAATAAAGCGCCTTGGACGCCCCCAGGTTGGGTTTTTGGCGCTGCTTGGACCTTCATTATGATTTGCTTCTCCTTTTACATGGCGTATGCAGTAAAGACAGTTGAACAGACGAATTGGTTAATCGGCCTTTTCATCGTTCAATGGATCTTGAATGTGCTCTGGAATCCTGTATTTTTTAGTTTTCACAACACGCAAATCGGATTGATTTTGATTGTTGCTCTAACCATGCTTGTAGGCTATTTCTTTTTCAAGTACCGAGTTGATTTGAAATACAAATCGTTACTCGTGTTACCCTATTTTGTTTGGCTAGTAATCGCGACTTCTTTGAATGCCTATATTTTGCTAAAGAATTAACCTAGATTGCCGTCAATAATAGCCTTTAGCTGTCCACTTTGAACAACGCCCGATTGACGCCAAACGATTTTTCCTTCCTTGAACAAAATCAGCGTTGGAACGCCTCGAACTTGATAGACTGCAGCCGCATTTTGGTTTTTATCCACGTCAATGGTGATGATTTTAGCCGTTTCGCCAATTTTAGTTTTTAAATCTTCTAAAATTGGTTTCATCATTTTGCACGGTCCACACCATTCGGCATAGAAATCCACCAAAGTAGGCGTAGAGCTATTGATAACATCCGCAAAAGTTTGTGCCATTTTATTTTTCGATTATTTCTTTAAACTCAATTTCTTTTTTTTCATCTGTGGATACCGTTGTATTGGGTAACGCACAATTCCCGGCCGCACAACCCCATGAAAAAAGTCCCATGGACATGAAATACGAACCGAAAATAATTCCAAGCCAAAGTTGATCCATAATCGCTTGAACGAGAATCGATCCTCCAATAAATAAAAAGAGAAATCGAATGGTAGTCCAAGGTAGAATTACACGTTGAACCAAAGCAATGGCTTGGATTTTTAGGTTCATTTTAGGCTTTTTGTAGGTAATATTGAACGTCCAACCAAGAACCTCCATTTCCACATTCAATACCTGATTGAGACAAGATTTGAGTAGCCATTCCACTTCTGTTTCCGGAAGCACAGCACAAAATCAAAGGTTGTTTCAAGGCATTGATTTCATCCATACGAGCTTCCAATTCTTGCAAAGGAATGTTGATACTTCCTGTTGCATTTCCACCCATAAATTCTCCTGGAGATCTAACATCTACGATTGTTCCGTGACCTTCCGCTAAAGCTTGTTCTATATTCATCTTTCTTCTTTTTTTTAGACAAAATTACCCGATTGATGAAGGTTGCACAGTTACATTTGTTACAATAGGTTTAAAAAAAATCCTCGATTGCCTGAACAACCGAGGATTACTTTTAACAAAAGTCTCTATTTCAACATTTCACGAACAGCTCCTTCCAGTTGTTGGTCAATACCAACTAAAAATTTTGCGTACTCATTTTCAATGCGAATGTCGGGTTGTAATTCATGATTTTCAACCAAATAACCTTCTTTTACGCTGCGCATACCAATTTGTGGAATGCCAAATACGGTGTGTCCATCAATCATGATTTCCCACCAAACGGCTGTTCCGGTTCCTGCCACAGGCATACCAATGAGTTTACCAATGCCCAAGGCTTGATACACCAAAGGGAACAAATGCGCATCGGAGTAATTGCCTTCGTTCATCAATACACAGGAAGGTTTTTGCCATTTACCCAAAGGTTCGCCACCTAAATTTTTCTGACCGCGCGGTTCAAATTTTATGTATTCTTTCCCACTTAAAAAAGTGGCCAATTGGTCGTGTAACCAGCCACCACCATTGAAGCGTGTATCAATGATTATTGCATCGCGTGTGTTGTATTTACCCAATGCCTTGTCGTAGACATGTGTAAAGCTTTCTGGATCCATACCAGCAACGTGAATGTAAGCCACTTTTCCATTTGAAAGACTGTCCACAATGTGCTCGTTTCGTTTTACCCATCTTTCATACGCCAATTCATTTTCTTCTCCTCTTGAAATTGGAATTACAATTTGATCCCATTTTTCTTTGGTTATTGGATTCATGCAGGAAAGTAAAACTTTGTGTCCGATTTTTCGATTCAACAATGGATAATAGCTCTCGTTTGCTTTTATTGGTTCCCCATCAATTTTTTCAATGATCGTTCCAGCTTTGATTTTATCAGAATGACTCGTCAACGGACTCTTGTCCATAATCGCTGCTATTTTCAGCCCGTCTCCTGCATACGTATCATCGAAATAACAGGCCAAACGCGCCGTGTTGTCTGCATTTTTCTGACGATTGTAATAACTTGATCCCGTATGAGAAGCATTCAATTCTCCCAACATTTCAGACAACAATTCACTAAAATCAAATCCTGTTGTGATGCTGGGCAACATTTTTTCGTATTCCGCTTTGTAAAGTTTCCAATCTACACCGTGTAAGTCTTCCACATAAAACTTTTCACGAACTTGCCGCCAAACATGTTCGAACATGTAGGCGCGTTCTTCTTCACTTTTCAGTACCATTTCTGAATTGAAAGCGATTGGTTTGGGCGTAGTTGTAGCGATGTCAAATTGCATAATCGCACCATTTTGATCATAATACAAGGTCTTTTCCTCTTTATCGATTTCCATGCCCGAACCGTTGGAGCCCAATTTGGAAATCATTTTGGTTTCGCCTTTTTTGAAATTGGTTGTCCACAAGTCAAAGCCTTTGTCAAAATTGGACAGGTAATACAAATCTGTACCTTCCTTGTTGACAATAAAATCCGCCAGGTAGGAGGAATGTACGGTTAATCGAACTTTGCGATCGTACAAGCCGTCCAAGTCAATTTTGAGTGGAATGACTTCTTCTTTTTTGGCCTCTTCTTTTTTGTCTTTGTCTTTCCCTTTTTTCTTTGAATCGGCTTCGTCCGTTTTCGCTTTTTTCGCCTCGTCTTCCGCTTCTTTCCAAAGTTTATAGTCTTCTTCGTTCAACGTAAATTTGTAATAGGCGTCTTTGGTCAAGAAAATCGCCTCTACGTCGCTTTGACTTCCCCAACCACCGTGAGAACGCAAACCATATTTATCGGTTCCATAATAGATCATTTCACCATTCATGGCAAATTTTTGACCGTAGGTTCCATAGCCGCTTTGGGTTAAATTCAACGGCTTTTCTTTTCCAGAAGCTGCTACCAAGCCAATGTCCGTGTTCCATCGTTCGTTTTCAATGAAATTAACCAACAAGTATTTTGAATCGGGTGCCCAATTGAAGTATTGATCCCCATCGGAATAGGAATAATTCAAGTTACCATCCAAAATAGTTCTAATTTCTTTTGAAGCAATATTGTACACTTGTAAAGCCGTTCTATTTTTCAAAAAGGCGATTTCTTTTCCATCTGGCGAGTACTTGGGGTCAAACGATTCACCATTGTTTTGAATCAACGTTTTTTCCTCCAACAAAGTAGCATTGTAGAAATGCGTTTCTTTTTCATTTTTGCGTTGCGATTCATAGATATTCCAGGACGAGTCGCGTTCACCGGAGTAAATGATTTTTTTTCCATCCGGACTAAAAGAAACATTCCGTTCTTGTCCAGCTGTGGCCGTGATTTGTTTGGTGGTGGAAAATTCAACGGAACTGGCAAAAACATCACCGCGATAAATAAACGCCATTTCTTTGCCATCTGGAGAAACCACAAATTCACTCGCGCCACCGGAAACATTCAGTATTTCTTCTTTGTTTGTCGAGTTGTCTTTTAATACACGAATGTTCAGTTTGGATTCTTTCCCATTTTGCAACGTATAAATATCGCCATGGAAGCCAAAGCACAACGTTCCGTTGGTGGAAGCTGATAAAAAGCGAATCGGGTGGGTGGTGAATTTTGTCATTTGTTCACCGTATACATTTCCGTTTATCGAACCTTTCCAAATGTTGAAGGATCCTGATTTTTCCGAGAGAAAATAAAAGTTGGTATTATCAATAAAAATGGGGTTTCGGTCTTCGCCTTCCCAAGAGGTAATTTGTTTGAAGGTATTGTTCTTGATATCCATCAAAACAATGTCACGAGCCATGGAAGAAACATGGTGTTTTCTCCATTCGTCTTCGTAGCTTTTTTGATTTTGGAAAAGCATATAGTTGCCGTCAGCACTGAAATTTAGGTTGTCAGTAGCAAATGATTGATACATTTTTTCTCGCCCACCTTCAATGGATACCGAATACAATTCAGGCAATGCACCCGTTGGAAATTGAATGGCTTTGGCATCATCCAAACGAGCCGAACTAAAAATTACTTCGTTACTTCCTGGTTTGAAGGCTTGAGCAAAATCGGCAGCTGAATGAAAAGTGAGACGTTTGGGTGAGCCACCTTCTTTCGCTACGACAAACAAGTCATAATTACCAAATCGATCACTTGAAAAAACGATGTTTTTCGAATCGTTCGACCAAATTGGCATGAAATCGTGGGCTGGGTGAGAGGTGATTTGATGGGCGTCACCACCTTTTGCATCTACGACAAATAATTCTCCTTGATAAGAAAAAACAATACTTTGACCGTCCGGAGAAATTTTGGGATAGCGCATCCAATTTTCACCGGAAAAGGCAACCACTGAGAAAAATGATGCGAAGGCAAACAGAAAAAATTTCATAGTTATAGTTTTATAGAATGAATGAAAGTAGGAAATTAAAAGTAGTGTTCCGTTTTGTTGGATTTTTTTAACGAAATTATTTTTTTAAATTTAGGATTAGTTAATCCAATATTCACAGTATGAGATTTTTCATTTTATTATTTTTTTGTGGTGTTTATTTTTTTTCATCGGGTCAAAATGATTCAATGAATAAAAGCAAAACGTTAAAATATAAAATGCCTTCAAGCGAGTTGGAAAGTAAAGGACTTTATAAAAACTTTTTTGACTTTTCTGTTTTTGGACTAGGGGTTACTCAATATGTGTTTTATTTCGACGTACCCTCCAACAAACCAAAACGTAGCTATTTACATGAAAAAGGATTTGGAACTCAATTTCGTTTCGGGAAAACCTGGTTTTTGAATCCCATAAAAAATAGAACCTTTTTTAGAATGACATGGCTTGGATTTGGTTTGGGGTTTGATGACGGTTTATTTGTGGCTTTTCGTCCACTACACCCCTCATTAGGAAACAATTTTAGATTAAATGAAAACGTTTCGGTTGATTTACTTGTCGGAGGTGGTTTGATAATTCTTAGTACAGATTGGGATCTTACCTATTGGGAGTTTGTTGGAGCAATGACCTTGGAAAGTAAAATAAATATTAATCAATTTGCAGTAGGAATAGAATATTCTCGAAAAACAGATAGCAGGTTCCACCAACCATGGGGAGACCCGGTTTACAATTATTTGAATTTATCTTTTGGAGTGCGATTTTAATAAAAAACGCCCCATTCATCTTGCGACAAATGGGACGTATGAAGAAAGGGTGGAAGCCCCTATTTCATAGCTTTAATTTCTGCAATTAATTTTTCATTGCTGGCAACATAACCAAAGTCACCGTCTTTGCTCTCTTTTGCCATTTTCATGGATTTTTCAGCAGCAGCGATGGCTTCTTTCTTTTTGCCTTCTTTTGCGAAGATTTTTGCTTGCACATGAACCATCCAAAATGCTTCTGGTTTTTGTTCAATCGCTTTTGCGATCCACATTTCTGCTTTGTCTAATTCTCTTTCTTTCTCCAAATAATAACGAGCAGCTCCGTAAAGACTGTTCGCACTTGGTCCAGCCATCATTTCAGCAATTTGTTTTTCAATTTGCGCTTCGGTTGGTGTTTCAATTGAGAACGAAACTTTCGTGTTTTCCCACATCAAATTCAATGTAGCACTACTGGTTGCAAAATTACTAAAATCGATCGTAAACGTTTCGTATTTATCAGCCAACTTGGTTGGTTTTACTGTAAAACGCGCAACGTCTTGCGTGATGTCATAACCGGCAGCACCCCAGTTTTCCAAACCTTTGTAAATAATCACGGTCCATTCGTCTTTACCCGGAATCGTGTACAAGGCATATTGACCTGCTTTGACATCTTTTCCTCCAATTTTCACATCATCTGCAAATTTAATTTTGGTAGAAGAATTTGCTCCGGTTCTCCAAACTTCCCCAAAAGGAACCAAATCTCCAAAAATAGTTCTTCCTTTTGTCCCAGGTCTAGAATAGATAATTTCAAAATCAGTTAAACCAACGGCTTGAGACAAGGTGGTGGTTGGACTGGGTTGTGGTGTTTTTAATTGAGCCAATACGCTAGACGAAATTGTCAAAGTAAGCGCCAAGAATAAAGTATTTATTTTCATCATAAGTCTTTTTTTTTGCGAGCGACTAAGGTAGTGCTTTTATTCTCGCTGGATGAAAGCAACAAATAGTTTTAACAAAAAATGAGAAAAAAAGAGCAACGCCAAATGTATGGGTTGCTCTTCTTTCACTTAACTATTGATTTTATTTCTTGTAGAAATCTAAATTTACTTTTTCGTTGAATTTGTAGTTGGAAACTTTCCCGTCCAATTGCATTGGTCCTGCGTTTAAGTTCATAACATACGGCATCAAAACTCCGTTCACCTCACGGTAATCATCGAATGTGAATTCTGTTGTTACCGATTCTTCGCCTTGTTTTTCGATAGCAACCGTTTTCATTTTTAAGAAAGTCACTTTGTCAAAATAATCAATGGAAGTTTTGGTGCCATCATTGATTTGCATCGTATACATTTCTTTTCCGTCAACTGTTTCAATCCCATTGATGGCATAACTCATTCCTGTTTTCTTGTAATTCAATTCAGGGTAAATACCAATTGACAAGGATTTTGCCTGTACTTCTTCCGTTGTTAACGAAACGCTTCCACCTTGCATGGAAGAACTTCCGCCTGCAACGCCATCAAAATAAGATTTTTGAAACACCATGCCTTGACCTTCCAATTTGTTTCCTTCTTGATTTGGAGCAATCCACACATCCGTCATTTTTAAAGGAATCGGAATTTGAGCACTTGTAAAATCCGTTTCACGAACATAGCTTTTGATTTTTTTCAATTTCTTATTCGCTTTTTTGATGGACTCAGATTTAGTAACCGCCAAAATGTATTTTTCAATCAATTGATCCGCAGAAATATCTGCTGGTTTTGCATTTTTAGCCACATTACCAAAAGCATCTAACACTTGAATTTTTCCATCTTGATCAAAAGGTTTTAATATGTCTAGTATCGACTCATTTCCAACCACTACAATGTTTACATTTTTAGCAGAAAGGTATTTTTGAGACAAAAGCAAAACATCTTCTTTGTCAATAGCCGCTAATTTTTTCAGATAGTTTTTGTAGTAATCTTTGTCCAAACCATATTTCTCGATGTTCAGCGCAAAACGAGCAACTGTTCTAGGACTTTCCAATGATCGTGCAAAACTGCCCGCCATGGACGATTTAATTTGATTCAACTGCTCGTCTGTAACATACTCTGTTGTCATTCGATCAATTTCACTCAAAATTTGTACAATAGCGCTATCCGTTACTTCGTTTCTGAAATTTCCATCTGTAGAAAAAATACTTCCATTTTCATCTACCTCTACTTGGGAGCGACAACCATAGGTATACGCTTTGTCTTCACGCAAGTTTTGCATCAATCTTGATCCAAATCCACTTCCGCCTAATATGCTATTCATAACAGTTAAACCGATTTGATCTTCATCACCTGGTTTAATGTTAACGGGATACGTTACCTCAATAACAGATTGCACAGCGCCTGGTTTGTTCACAAAGTATACTTGACTTCCCGCTGCAGGTTTCACTGTCAAGGAGTTGTTTTTATAAACTGCACCACCTTTCCAAGAGGAAAGATATTTGTCCACTATCGCTTTGGTTTGAGCTAAGTCAATATCCCCAACCACCACTAAATAACTTCCTTCAGGAACATACACCATTTGGTAAAAGGCCAAAACATCTTGTAAATTGATGTTCTTTAAACTTTCCTCCGTCATAACTTCACTATACGGGTGCGAAGGATTGAAATTCGCTTTCGCTTGTGCGCTATTTGCCATGGCTCCAGCTTCTGATTTTTGTGATTTCAAAGCAGATTCAGCTTGCTTTGAAATTCGATCAAATTCAGCACTTGGGAAACTTGGATTTTGAACAATGTCAGCGAACAAATTCATCCCTTTGTCAGCGAATTTTGTCAAACAAGACAAATAAACGGAGCTTTGATTGGCTGAAAGTGATGCGCCTAATAGTGCGATTTCATTGTCCAATTTGTCCTTGTCTCTATTTTTCGTTCCAGACATCATCATTTCGCCAGCCAAATCAGCCAATCCAGCTTTTTGACCTTCCAAAATAGGATCTGCACCTAAAACTAAATTGAAACTTACTTTCGGAATAGCATGATTTTCACTCAATATAACAGTGATACCATTGCTGGTTTTGAAGACTTCTGAATTTTTAATATTGATGGTAGGAGCGGGACCCGCTGATGGGCGAACCGTTCTGTCCAAAACTTGCCCCCAAACTAGTGAAGGGAAAATTGCGAGTAGAATTAATAGTTTGTTTCTCATCTCTAATTATTTTTCTTTGGGTAAATAGTAAAGGATCAATCGAGCGTCTTGTGTTAGATATTTTTTCGCCACACGCTGAATGTCTTCTCGAGTAACTTTCATATAACCGTCTAAAAGAGTGTTTACGCGATTTGCAGAACCATAATAGACATAATTATCGGCTAGGTTTTCAGCAATTCCTGCAATGGTTGAATTGGAAGAAACAATTTCATTTTCCTTCAAGTTTCTAATTTTTTCAAATTCTTCCGCGCTGATTAGTTCATTTTGAATCAATGCAATTTGACTATCAAACTCCGCTTCAACAACTTTTAGATCCACGCCGTCTCCAACGATGGTTCCAAATATACCTACACCTCCAGCTTCCAATCCATAAGCGAATGAAAAGGTTTCTACGCCCAATTCTTTTTTCTCAACGATGCTTTTTTTCAATCGAGAAGAAGAACCTCCTGACAATACATCATGCAACATTTCGAGTGCATAGAAATCAGGATTGGTTTGATTAGGATAGTTGTAAGCGTAGAAAAGACCTGGCAATTGAATGTTGTCAAGAACGGTATCTCGTTGCACACCGGTCAAATGACCTGTGTAATTCGCTGGTCGTTCAATGACAATTGGCGTTCCAGTCATTTTGGAGATCACATTTTTCGCGGCAGGAGTGGACGGATTTGAAAAATTTTGATTTTGTAAATCTGCTTTGCTGATAGAGTAAGCCGCAAAAAAGTCATCATCTGACATGTTTTCCATATCGCGAACCAAGTTAATTCCTTGTCCAGCTGGTATACTTCCAAAATATTTTTCTATCCATGCTTTGGTTTGAGGAATATTGATGTCGCCAGCGATACTCAAGGTTGCATTTTTAGGAACATAAAAAGTGCGGTAGAAGTTAATGTAATCCTCTTCTTGTGCCGCATCTAAATCCTCCATGCTTCCAATCGGAACCCAATTGTATGGGTGATTGATAAAAACTCTTTTGAAAATTTCCGTGATGAAAGAGGCGTAAGGCTGATTATCTACCCGTTGTCTTTTTTCTTCTTTTACAACACTTCTTTGAGTTTCGATCCCTTTGATGTTCACTTTAGCATGCAGTAAACGCTCACTTTCCAACCACAAGCCAAGCTCTAATTGATTAGAGGGCATTAACTCGTAATAGTAAGTTCGGTCGTTGGAGGTATTAGCATTCAACGTTCCGCCATTTCTTTCTACAATTTTGTCGTATTCACCTCGTTCTATGTTTGTTGAACCTTCAAAAAGTAGGTGTTCAAAAAAGTGGGCGAAGCCTGTACGGCCAACTTTTTCATTTTTAGATCCAACGTGGTACAGAATGGATACGGCTACAATCGGTGTAGTCGGTTCTTGGTGAAGAATTACATGAAGACCATTGCTCAGGTCATATTCCACGAATTCAATTTTCTTTTGGGCCCACACATTTTGAGTGAAAATAAGTAGAGCACAAAAAGTTAAGAGTTGCTTCATAGCTTAAGTTTTAAAAATATTTGAGAACAAATAACGTAAGAAATAATGACATTTTAGTATAGTTCTTTTACGAGATGAAATCGTTTAACACTCGTTAACGGTAATAGAATTGCCAAAACCTAAAAGAAAGTGGAACAATAATTGTAATTTAGCCTGCATGAAAAAAATGACTTTTTTGGTCTTGTTTGCCTGCCAATTTGTTTTGGGACAAACGGCCATTCCATTTGTGGACTTCAATAACTTCTTTAGAACCTTTGAAGATGGGCACTTTCGTCAGCTCGAATTTCAACGTATTCAAGAATACAAAGTTGGCGACGAAGCAGTTGCGTATTATGATAACCGCGGAAACCTTCGCATCTACAATGGTGGTCAACCCAAAGATGTTGCCAATATGAATGCTGAATACCAAGTTTCAGATCACTTAATCACCTGGAAAATTGGTGAGACATTGAATTTATGGGACGATGGTAAACTTCAAACACTTACCTACCGATGCGGAGAATATGCTGTAAAGGACAGTATGGTCGTTTATGAAGACCAGCGTTACAATACTATCAATGTTTACTGGAAAGACAAAATTTATCCCGTTACGCAAGTAACAGGTCAGATTGCAATGCCCGCTTCAATTGGGGAGAATATTTTCGGCTACAAAGACAACGGCGATTTTTACAAAATTTTCTGGAATGGCAAACCCTACGAAATTGATGTTTGGGTAGGTAATATTGATTTTGCCTGTGGTACGGATATTTTATGTTACAATGACCCAACTACTCGAACCTTCGCTGCATTTGAGAATGGTGAATTGGTGGATGTTGAACAAATGTTCATGAAAAAGTACGAAGCGGGAAGAGGTTTTATCGTTTACGAAGATCAAAATGGGAATTTAATAAAATATGCAAAAGGTGTCCGCACCACTTTGTCCAATTTTGGTGCTTCCAAATGGGAGGTGAAAGATGATGTGGTGATCTGGTTTGAGAACAATTTCATGAATATGGAATGCAATGGAAAAAAATGGCGCGTTTGCAATTATGTTCCCGAAGATTATTTACTCAAAAATGACGTGCTCGCCTTTCGCAATATTTCAAAAGGAGTAGATGTTTCTATCAATGGCAAAGTAGAAACACTCACCAACCAAATGGATGCCGGATATGAAATTATCGGAAGTTCGGTATTGGTAAAACTGTTCAATAAAACCTATAAAGTTTTCTGGCAAGGTAAAACCTATGAGCCTTAAAAAGTTTATCAACAGTGCCAAAAGAAAGCGCAATACACCTTATATTTGTACCCTGAATTTTTAGTCAAAAAATACAATCACATTAAATTAAGCATAGCATGAACAATTGGTTTACCGTTAAAGTTAAATATACAAAACAATTAGAAAACGGATCTTTCAAACGCGTTACAGAGCCTTATTTGTTAGCCGCGATGACCTTTACGGATGCTGAAGCTCGGATTTATGAGGAATTGGGTCAAGTGATTCGAGGAGAATTCAACGTGGTGGGTATTATGCGAACGGAAATTCATGACATTTTTCATTACGAAGATGCAGACGTTTGGTACAAAGTGAAATTAACGTATGAATCGATGGATGCGGAGGAGGAAAAAGCCAAAAAAGTGACACAAAACTTTTTGGTATCTGCTCACTCTGTGAAAGATGCATATGATCGAATCAAAGAAAGTTTGGCTACGTTAATGGTCGATTTTATCATTCCTGCAATTACGGTTTCACCGATAGTTGATATTTTCCCTTACCGGGAGGAATTGGACAAAGAATTGAACCGTCGCCCAATAACGGAGGAAGATATAGATTTGCCAGAAATAAGTACAAAGCCAGGTAAAAAAGCTGTTTTTTCAGCACCAGGTAGCGATATTGAAGACGAAGAATTAGAGGAAATGGAAAATGAAATTTCCGATGAATTCGAAGACGAAAATTAATTCAAAATGGATAATTTCCTCGATGTTTTAAGAAACGACCACTCCGAGTTCGACCAAGGTAGATTGGAAGATCAGGTAGGAAATAATCCAATGGATCTTTTGGCTAAATGGCTGCGTAATGCAACTGAAAAGGGGGTGAGCGAGCCAAATGCCATTGCTATTTCAACGATTAATTCCGATGGTTTTCCGCAAACGAGAATTGTATATCTTAGAGAATTGTTAGAAGAAGGCTTCGTGTTTTACACCAACTACCTTAGTTCAAAAGGAAAAGCTTTGGCGGTTCATCCCAAAATGCATGGTTTGCTCTTTTGGCCTGGACTTGAGAGGCAAATAAGCATTTCAGGGATTTGTGAAAAAATACCGAGTGAAATGAGTGATGCTTATTTTAAAGAAAGACCCAGAGGAAGTCAACTTGGAGCATGGGCTTCGCATCAAAGCGATGTGCTAATTTCCAGAAAAGAATTAGAAGACAGGGTTTTGTATTATTCTGAAAAATTCCCGAATGAAGTGCCTAGGCCACCACATTGGGGCGGGTATTTGGTAAAGCCCAGCCGGTTTGAATTTTGGCAAGGTCGACCATCCCGTTTGCATGATAGAATAGTATTTCAATTTGAAAATGAAAACTGGAAAGTTTTCCGATTAAATCCTTAAAATGGAGGAATGGCAACCTGAAATTTTCACGCTATCCAATGGATTGCGTTTCGTTTATTTAAAAACACTTTCGCCCGTCGCACACCTCGGTGTCAATGTTCTCGCAGGTTCTCGCTATGAGGAAAAGAACGAGGAGGGCTTGGCTCATTTTTTAGAACATTGTATCTTTAAAGGTACCCACAAACGCAAAACATTTCATGTTCTTTCGAGGTTAGACTCAGTTGGTGGTGAACTAAATGCCTACACTTCCAAAGAAGAAATGGTCGTTTACGCTTCTTTTGTAAAAAATCACACGCAACGAGCCATCGAATTGCTGGCGGATATTACATTGAACGCCAATTTTCCGGAAAAAGAAATCGAAAAGGAGAAAGAAATCGTCTTGGATGAAATCAATTCCTACTTGGACAGTCCTGGTGAAAAGATTTTTGACGATTTCGAAAGCCACCTGTTCAAAGGACATGCGCTTGGCACCAATATTCTTGGTACGCCTGAAACCGTTGCCAAATTCACCAAAAAGGACTTGGAGTATTACTTGCACAAACATTTCCATACTGAAAACATGGTGATTTCTTTTGTAGGAAATGAACCGGCGAATCGAGTTTTAAAATGGATAGAGAAATATTTTGCGAATTGTCCTCAACGAGGCAAAGAGGAGGTAATCAAATTTGAAGGCAATTTTCAGTTTAGAGAAGTAGAAAAAGAGGCGAATTATCAAGTGCATGCTATCGTTGGTGGATATGCACCCGGTTACGATGATGAGGACCGAAAAGGCATGTTTTTGTTGACCAATATTCTTGGCGGACCTGCATTAAATTCACGATTAAATCTCTCTATTCGTGAAAAATATGGTTATTCCTATAATATTGAATCTTCCTTTACGCCGTATGGCGAAATTGGTTTTTGGTCGGTATATTTTGGCACCGATACTAAGTATTTAAAAAAATCGCTCAGCCTTCTTTACAAAGAATTAGCGAATTTACGCGACAAGAAGTTGGGAGATCAACAATTAAAAATGGCCAAAGCACAATACAAAGGACACATGGCTTTGGCTATGGAAAGTCATTCTGGATTGATGCTGAGTTTAGGTAAAAGTGTTTTATTGTTCAATCAAGTAGATTCTATATTGGAAATGAATGAAAGTATAGAAAAGGTGACGGCAGAGGATATTCAACGAATCGCAAACCACTATTTTTCATTGGATAAAATTTCAGAATTGATTTTTGAGATTGGTGAAAATGCGAATGACTAATCTTTGTCACTCATTTCTTCTAGGCAACCAAATCAGAAATATTATCGTCATTCGGTTATTCAATGTGGAACTGTTTAAATTAAGCCCCCCCAAATTTTAAAACAGACCGTTTTTACGAATGAATTGAAAAATTAAAACCATGAAATTAAAACAACTTTTATTGGCCTGCTCGATTGTGTTTTCGACCGGTCTTTATGCACAATCGTATACTATTACAGGATTAAATATCGATACAGCGTGGGTAAATCCATGTGACAGTATTGTTACCATAGCAATTGCTCCTCAGTACCAAAGCTTCACATCGAATGCAGATTATTTTCTGTCCATTCAAGGTTCTATTTTTCTTCCAGGACCCATTGTTGTGGGGATTAGTTGGGGAGATGGTACTACAAGCACTTATACAGGGCAATCTACGGCAGCAGGAGTAGACATTCAATTCGGAGGCGGTATGCCGCAACACATTTATCCTTTGGGAAGCAATTACACGATGGTAATTACCGTGACAAACCCGAGTAATAATACGTATGCCATGCTTACAGAAACGGTTTATTTATCGGGCAATTGCAATACATTTGTATACGGAGTCGTAAATGTCGATTGCAACGCTGACGGTATTGTGGACTCTACTTTGTACGGAGTTATCCCATTTGAAATTTCGAATACATTGGGTAATGTATATTCCGGTAACCTGGTGAATGGTCAAGCCATACTTCCTACAGTTCCGAATGGTTTGTATACAATTCAATTGAACAGTGTATGGTTAGCTGCAAATAATTATAGTATGGCTTCTGTGGTACCAACTGCCATCAATGTATATCCAGGAGCGCAAACCACGTTTATGGTTACCTTGAATTGTGTTACGGTGCCAACGTATACGGGTTGTTCGACAGGTCAGGTATATTGTGATGACAATGGCAACGGTGTTTTTGATTCTGGTGAAACAGGAATTGCTTCTGCGCCAGTGATTGTTAGTTACAACAACCAATCGTATTACGGAATCACGGATGCAAACGGTTTCTACACGATTTCTTTTCCGAATCCCAATACGGGAATAGCAGTGATTACCGTAAATGCAGGATGGTTGGCACAAAGTGGTTATTATTTAACCAATAACACACAATCTACAACGGTTACGCTGTGTTCACAAGCCTCCAATTACCCGACCAACTTTGCAGTAGATTGTGATTCTTCAACCGTTCAAAGTGAATGTGTCATCGGTTGGGTTTTCTGCGATGCGAATACCAACGGTATTTTGGATTCAGGAGAAGTAACGATTCCATATGCGCCTGTTACTCTAACTTCAAATGGCAACTCAATAGTCGTTTATTCAAACAGCAATGGTGTATTTAATTATTCTGGATTTGGTTATTTGGGATCTGCCACGACAATTTCCATAAACCAATATTGGTTGAGTCAACATGGATATACAATGAATGTTCCTTCTTTCACAACGTCAACCAACTGTAATTCGTTAACGCCGGTTTATGTAGGAATCAATTGTGGATCCAGTGCTGGTTGTGCGGATTTGTGGACATTGGTTACTCCTTGGATAGGGTATTACCAAAATCAAACAAATTATGTAAAATTGAAATGGGGAAATTACGGTCCTTCACCAGCTCAGTCGTATATCTTGACAATGACTTATCCAGCGGGAGTAACACCAATTACCTCTTCTATTTTTAATCAAAACTACACGATTTCAGGAAATACCATTACATGGGTGATTTCGGGAAGCAACGGATCAAACTTCATCAGCGAAGATGTAATCTATTTCAGTGTGCCAGGTGGTTTGGTGAACGGAACGCAACATATTTATTCGTCTACCATTACCGCGACCGGAACCAATGCAGATTGCTATACTGCTAACAACAATGGGTCGTTGATGATGATTTTGGGCAATAGTTATGATCCAAATGACAAAAATGTAAGTACACAAACCATCATAAGCCCATCTGTTCAAGATGAATTAACGTACACCATTCGTTTCCAGAATACAGGAACAGCGCCAGCCCAAGATATTTACATTCTAGATACCTTGAGTGCAAACTTGGATTGGACAACAATGAAAATGATCCATGCTTCTCACGATATGCAGTTGATTGATTTAGGGAATGGAGTAATGAAATTCAATTTTCCAGGAATTTGGTTGCCCGATAGCACTTCCAATGAAGCCCTGAGTCATGGTGAGTTGACTTATTCAATCAAGGAAAATGCTGGAAATGGAATTGGATCACAAATTTTCAATACCGCACACATTTACTTTGATTGGAATCCGGCGATCGTGACAAACACAACCTTTAACGAGAACAATGTGCTTGGTATATTGGAAAATGAAACAAATAAAGTGTTGGTCATGCCGAATCCATTCAACGATTTGTTGAACATTCAATCGGCTAAAAATATTGATCAAATAACGGTGACCGATATTACAGGTAAAACAGTTTATCAAATTAAAACAACTGGTCTATACATTCATTTGGACTTATCGACTTTAACGAGTGGCGTTTACTTGGTGAATGTTTATTCCAACAATGAAACTTCAGCCCTGCGCGTTATTAAAAAATAAGAGTCGAATCGATTATTTTGTAAAAGCCAATTCTTCGGAATTGGCTTTTTTTGTAGATATTGTTCATTTAAGTGGGGGTTGGTTGAAAAATAATTGCTATTTTTTAATTTACCCCCCTAAAAAATGTACTACCTTTGTCAAAATTCTTTAAAATTATTGAAAATGGCAACGAAAAGAATGCAAGCTTATCAAGATGTGATGAACAGGGTTCCTCGCAAAATCAGTTTTGATGGTAAAATCTCTGAAGTATTTGGAGAAAATGTTTTCCACACCGAAATCATGCGTGAATACCTTCCGAGTGAAGCGTATAAATCGATGGTAGAGTCCATTCAGAATGGAACTCGATTGGATCGACGTATTGCAGACCAAGTTGCTTCTGCCATGAAAGATTGGGCTTTGACAAAAGGTGCTACCCATTATACACACTGGTTTCAGCCTTTAACAGGTTCTACTGCTGAAAAACACGATGCATTTTTCAAACCAGTGGGTCCTGGAAGAGCCATTGAGCGATTTGATGGGGATTTATTAGTGCAACAAGAACCAGATGCTTCTTCCTTTCCAAATGGAGGAATCCGAAATACATTTGAAGCACGAGGATACACGGCATGGGATCCATCTTCTCCAGCATTCGTGATCAGTAAAACCCTTTGTATTCCAACAATTTTCATTTCTTACACAGGTGAAGCCTTGGATTACAAAATGCCGCTTTTAAAAGCTTTACATGCGGTTGATCAAGCTGCTACTGAGGTTTGCCAATATTTTGATAAAAACGTTACGAAAGTTCAAGCTACCTTGGGGTGGGAACAAGAATATTTCTTGATTGATTCGGCTCATTTCAATGCGCGACCAGATATCATGATGACAGGACGTGCTTTGTTCGGACATGCGCCAGCGAAAGGGCAGCAATTGGATGACCATTATTTTGGTTCCATTCCAGAAAGAGCGACCAATTTCATGCGTGAATTTGAATACGAAGCGATTCGATTGGGAATTCCTGTTACGACACGACACAATGAAGTAGCTCCAAACCAATTTGAGTGCGCACCCATTTTTGAAGAATGTAATTTAGCGAACGACCACAACTTATTGTTGATGGACATCATGGAAAAAGTCGCTAGAAAACACAATTTCCGCGTGTTGTTGCATGAAAAACCGTTTGCAGGAGTGAATGGATCTGGTAAACACAACAATTGGGCATTAGCAACGGATACAGGTGTGAATTTGTTGGCACCTGGAAAAAATCCAAAATCTAACTTACAATTTTTAACTTTCTTCGTGAATACGATAGCTGCTATTCACGACAACGCAGATTTGTTGCGCGCTTGTATCGCTGGAGCAGGAAATGACCACCGTTTGGGTGCCAACGAAGCGCCTCCAGCGATTATTTCTGCCTTCATTGGATCTCAATTGACCCAAGCATTGGACAATTTAGAGAAAAATGTGAAAGCTGGAAAAATGACGCCAGAAGAAAAAACGGAGTTGAAGTTGAACATTGGTAAAATTCCACAGATTATCTTGGACAATACCGATAGAAATAGAACCTCTCCGTTCGCTTTTACTGGAAATAAATTTGAATTCCGTGCGGTAGGTTCATCTGCGAATTGTTCATCCGCTATGATTGTATTGAATACGATTATGGCGAATCAATTGAAAATATTCAAAAAAACAGTGGATGCGCGCATAAACAAAGGAGAAAGCAAAGACGAAGCGATTTTGAAGGAATTGCAAGTGTTGATTACTGCTTCTAAGAAAATTCGTTTTGAAGGAAACGGATATGGAGAAGAATGGGTAAAAGAAGCCGCAAAACGAGGACTTTCCAATTTGAAAGACACACCAAGTGCTTTGAAAATATGGGGTGATAAAAAAGTATCCAAATTGTTTGATGATTTAGGCGTTTTAACGCCTCGTGAATTGCACGCTCGTCAAGAAATAGAATACGAAGCGTACGTTTACAAAATTCAAATTGAGGCTCGATTAATGGGTGACTTAGCATTGAATCATATTTTGCCGGCTGTTGTGGATTACCAAAATCAATTGTTGAAAAATGTACAAGGCATGTTCGACGTATTGGGTGAAAAGCAAGCGAAAGTAGCTTGTGATGCACAGTTGGATTTGTTAATGAGAACATCGCTTCACATGAATAAAATGAAAGATGCCTGCGACAAAATGTTGGTAGATCGCAAAGATGCCAATCAAATTGAAGACATGGAAAAACGTGCGCGTGTGTATTGCGACAAAGTAAAAGTACATTTCGATGAGATTCGTTACCATGCCGATAAATTAGAAATCTTAGTAGACGATGAATTGTGGCCTTTGCCAAAATTCAGAGAAATGCTTTGGACAAGATAAGGAAGATCAAAACCATTAAAAAGAGTCAGCCATCCGTTGACTCTTTTTTGTTGATATAAGTTTTTGATTGATAGTAGTTTGAGCGTTTATTTGGGATTTCACGATTCTTTCAAAGGAAAATTGCCGCTTAACTACATCAAATTTTATACATTTGCTTATCTAAAACAATTCTAAATAAGAAAAACCAAATTTTGCATGAAAGTCGTAATCGCAGACAATAACGATATCGTAATGGTTGGGCTTCAAAGCATCCTTCATGCAGAGAAAGGTATTGATGTGGTTGGAGAGGCAAGGAGCAACGATCAGTTGTTGGCTTTGCTAAAGCAATTTGAAACGGACGTTTTATTGATTGATTATACCGCTCACGGTTTTGATATCGACATTGTACCTAAAATCCGAAAAAAATACCCGAAAATTCAAATTTTAGCCATTACACCAGAACAATCAGCTCAAACCTTGGTTCATGCTTTGAGAAGTGGCGTGAAATCTTATATTAAAAAGGACTGTGACGTAGCCGAAATTGTAGATGCGGTTCGAGAAACGTCCAAAGGAACCAAGTTTTTTTGCGGACAAATCCTGGAAACCATTCAAAAAGCCTCTATCGATGTAAATGATATCGATTTGGATTCTTTTACTTGCGCACCGGTTCTTTTAACAGAGCGTGAAAATGAAATTATCGTTTGGATTGCGGAAGGGTATACGAACGCTCAAATTGCGGAAATGCTTTTCTTGAGTAATCACACCATAAATACCCACCGAAAAAACATCATGGGTAAATTGGGGGTTAAAAATACGGCTGGAATTGTGATGTACGCCGTGAAAATGGATTTGGTGAAGCCCAATAAATTTTTGTTTAGTTCAGAAGCTTGAATACCCTAAATTACATCGAAAGTGTCAAATTGACGCAAACTTTGTTTTTGTTGGAAACCAGGCCCAATTTCTTTTTTTTAGTATTCATTTTAATCAAAAAGTCCATCCACAAACGAATTTAAGTGGAAAATGGTTTTTGAATTCCTTCGAATGTCAATTACCAACAACGATTTCTTAAAATCTTAGAGCCAAATAATACAATCTTCTTACTATATTTGTCTCTTGTAAAAAACTAGATGTATCTATGGCAACGAAAGCCCCAAAGACACCAAGTGCGGCGACTGTAAAGTCTAAAGCCGAAAAAGGAACCAAGTTTTCCAAGGAAACGTACATGAAATGGTACAAAGACATGTTGCTCATTCGTAAGTTTGAGGAAAAAACAGGTCAATTGTATATTCAACAAAAATTTGGCGGTTTTTGCCACCTTTACATTGGTCAAGAAGCCATCGTAGCAGGTACAGCGAGTGCATGTCAAGTTGGTGATAAACACATGACAGCTTACCGCGACCACGGACATCCAATTGCTTTGGGGACAGACCCGCGCGTTTTGATGGCGGAATTATACGGTCGAACAACAGGTTGTTCCAAAGGTAAAGGAGGATCGATGCACTTTTTTGATAAAGAAAAAGGATTCATGGGAGGTCATGGGATTGTAGGTGCTCAAATTGCAATGGGTGCCGGTGTTGCTTTTGCTGAGAAATATGCAGGAACCAACAATGTCGCTGTTGTTTCCATGGGGGATGGCGCTGTCCGTCAAGGAGCCTTGCACGAGACATTCAACATGGCCATGTTGTGGAAGTTACCGGTGATTTTTATCATTGAAAACAACAATTACGCGATGGGAACTTCTGTTGAAAGAACGACCAACGTACAAGATTTGTCAAAAATTGGAAGTTCTTACGAAATGCCAGCAAAAATTGTGAACGGAATGCGTCCGGAGGATGTACACGAGGCAATTGCTGAAGCGGCAGAACGCGGCAGACGCGGAGATGGTCCAACACTGTTGGATATCCGAACGTACCGATACAAAGGTCACTCCATGTCAGACCCTCAGAAATATAGAACGAAAGAGGAGGTGGCAGAATGGATGGAACAAGATCCGATTGAACATTGTTTAGGTGTCATCAAAGACAACAAATGGATGACACAGAAGCAATTGGATGAGGTTTCAGATTGGGTGAAAAAAGAAGTGGAAGAATCAGTTGAATTTGCTGAAAACTCTCCTTATCCTGAAGGTAAAGATTTGTATGATGACATCTACAAAGAGCCGAATTACCCATACATAGTTGAATATTAATCGAAAGAGATAAAAAGAATATGGCGGAAATTATTTACATGCCGAAATTGAGTGACACCATGACCGAAGGTGTGGTGGCGGATTGGTTGAAAAAAGTTGGAGATTCAGTAACAAATGGTGAATTGTTGGCGGAAATTGAAACCGACAAAGCGACCATGGAATTTGAATCCTTCTACGATGGTACTTTGTTGTACATTGGTGTAGAGAAAGGGAAAGGCGCACCTGTAAACTCTGTTTTGGCCATTATTGGTGAAAAAGGAGAAGATGTAGATGCGATTTTGGCCAGTGCTAACACAGGTGGAGATGCTCCTGCTGCAAAAAAAGAAGCGCCACAAGCAGAAGTACCCAAAGCGGAAGTAGCACCAAGCCCAGCTCCAGTAGCACCGGTTTCAGCGCCTGCGGCTCCAGCACCAGTCGCTCATAATTCAAGTGATAGTAGAGTTTTAGCAAGCCCTTTGGCGAAGAAATTAGCCGAAGACAAAGGAATTGATATCAATTTGGTGGGTGGAACGGGTGAAAATGGTCGTGTCGTTAAAAGAGATGTCGATCATTATGTTCCGTATACGCCAGCGAATAAACCAATGACATTTGCAGCTCCTGTTGGACAGGAAAGTTACACAGATGAGCCTATTTCTCAAATGCGTAAAACGATTGCGAGACGTTTGGCAGAGAGTAAATTTACCGCACCGCATTTCTACTTAAACTTAGAAATTAACATGGACAACGCCATGACGGCTCGAAAAGAGATGAATGCGAGTGGTGAAGTGAAAATTTCTTTCAATGATATGGTCGTGAAATCAGTAGCGATGGCATTGAGAAAACATCCAAATGTGAATAGTTCTTGGTTGGGCGATGTGATTCGTCGTAATCAACACATTCATGTTGGTGTTGCAGTGGCTGTAGAAGATGGCTTATTGGTTCCTGTTGTTCGTTTTACAGATTCAAAAGGATTAGCACAAATCGGGGAAGAGGTGAGAACATTTGCTCAAAAAGCGAAAGACAAAAAATTGCAACCAAGCGATTGGGAAGGAAATACCTTTACCATTTCGAATTTAGGTATGTTCGGGATTGATTCATTTACGGCAATTGTTAATCCGCCAGATGCTTGTATTTTAGCGATTGGAGGAATCAAAGAAGTTCCAGTAGTGAAAAACGGTCAAGTGGTTCCCGGGAATATCATGAAAGTAACGTTGTCTTGCGATCACCGAGTGGTGGACGGTGCGACTGGAGCGGCATTCTTGAATACCTTCAAAGAATACATGGAAAACCCTGTTAAAATGTTAGTTTAATAGATTAAACTTATGAAATTGAAAGTCAGGCTATTTAGTCTGACTTTTTTGTTTTTAATCCTTGTAGATGGGTGTTTTTTCCCCTGAGTAGATGGCTATTTTTAAAGTGTTTTCTTCCGGTGGAATTGGGCAAGAATAGCGATGCGAATAAGCGCAATAAGGATTGTATGCCTGGTTGAAATCAAGTTCTACTGCTGTTTGATTTTTTAGGATGGTCAAATCCAGATATCTTCCCCCGCCGTACGTCATTTCTCCAGAAGTAAGATCTCGAAAAGGAACAAAGAAGTAGTTTTTAAACTCTTTCTTTTTGCGCAATTCCATGTTTTGATACACCGTCAGTTGATATTTTAAACCTTTGATTTCAAAATGCAAATAACCATATCGACGGTAAACCGGCATTCTTTCCGTGGAAGTAGGCATGTTGAATTTCTTACCTATGTTTAGTTCAAAGGACGCTTTACAGATGTAGATGCTGTCAATGAAAAAATAATGCAAGGATTCAAAATGCTGAAGATCTTCTGATTGTAAGATTCCTTTTGATGGGTCGAGAAGTTCTTTTTCTTTCAGTTTTCGCTCTTTAAGCAAGGAATCGTTGTAGCTTGAAAACGATTGACTTGTGGCGTAAAATCCTAAAATAATAGAAAGAATTATAAGTACGTATTTCATCGTCCTCCAAATATTGCGCTTCCGATTCTTACGAGTGTACTTCCCTCTTCAATGGCAATTTTGTAATCTCCGCTCATCCCCATTGAAAGGATGTTGAAATCATCGTTGTACTTGAAGAAATGACTTTTGATAATGTTGAAGTAGCCTTCCAGATTTCTGAATTCATCTGTTACTTGCTCTGTGTTTTCGGTGAAGGTGGCCATGCCCATCACACCAACGATTGAAATGTTCTGCATTTCGACAAAGGTTCGACTTTCTAGTATATCCTTTGCTTCTTCAAAATTTAAACCAAATTTCGTGTCTTCCTGCGCGATATGAAATTGAAGTAAACAATTGATGATACGGTTATTTTTGGCTGCTTGACGGTTAATTTCCTCTAGCAATTTTAGGCTGTCAACCGCGTGTATTAAATGGATGAAAGGGGCAATGTATTTGACCTTGTTGCTTTGTAAGTGACCTATCAGGTGCCAATGAATGTCTTTTGGCAAGGCCTCATATTTATCGACCAATTCTTGTACTTTGTTTTCGCCAAAATGACGTTGGCCCATTTGGTAAATTTCTTCAATGGTAGCAATGGGTTTTGTTTTTGAAACCGCAACGAGGGTTACGTTTTCAGGAATTTCTGCTCTAATTTTTTCAAACGTTGAATTACTCATTGATTTTGTAAATTGTTAAACCACTGCGCAACTTAGGTTCTATCCAAGTTGATTTTGGAGGCATGATCATATCGTTGTCGGCGACTTTTCTGATTTGATCCATGCGAACAGGGAAAAGTTCAAAGGCGATATCAAAATGTTGTTTTTTCATTTTGCGAATCATTTTCTCCAAGGTAACTGTTCCGGCTGTAAACCCAATATTTTTATCGGTTTTCAAGTCGTGAATGCCCAAAATAGGAGTAAGCACGTAATTGGTCAATATTTCAGCGTCTAAGCTTCTTATTGGGTGATTGGGTTCAATTATTTCGGGTTTGCATTCCAATCGGTACCAAGTATTGTTCAAGTACATGTTCATTTCATGCTCTTTTGAGGGCTTTTGGTGAGCTTCTAACGGAAGGACGGTGAAATGCTTACCAACTTCATCTAAGAAGCTTAAAACGGTTAAATTCGTTGTGTTTCTAACTAGCCGATTGTATTCGAAAATTTTGAGTTTCTCTTCGTCAATTAAAAAACTAAGAAAATAGCTCGCGTCAGAGGATGGATTTCCATCCGCAGTTCTTTTTGAATTTAATAAGGCAGACGAAGCGATACGATGGTGTCCGTCGGCGATGTAGGTTGCATCTATCTTTTGGAAAAAATCAACACATGCTTCCGCTTGACTTGGTGACATTAACCACAACTCATGCTTGATTTCATCGGTGGTCGTAAACTCATATTCAGGACGATCTAAGCAGACTTGGTTGATCAGACTTGCGATTTGTTCATCGTGTTGATAGGAGAGTAGAACAGGTTCGGCATTGTAGCCAACCACATCCAAATAATTCGTGAACAAGGTTTCTCTCGAAGTAAGTGTGGCTTCGTGCTTTTTTATTTTCCCTTCTGTGTAGTCTTGTACGCTTGCTGCCGCAATGATTCCGGTGTAGGCAAAATCAACATGTGATTGACGATAAACATAGAGTGTTTCGATAGTGTCTTGAACTAAAACGCCTTCGTTAATATACTGGTTGTACTTATCTTTAATCAGATTTAATCTGTTGTTTTCTTGTTCTTTATCTGCATTTACCTCAAGCAAATCGTAATTAGGGTTAATGATTTGCAAAAACGTATAAGGGTTACTTTTTAGTTTTGCTTTCAAAACACTTTTTTTATAGCAATAGTAGGGTCGCGTTGCAACTAAGTGTACTTTGTCGCGGACCGGTCTTACGGCTCTAAAAGGTTTGATTTTTGTCATTATTGTCGTCCAAATTTTTCGATGATAAGATCGGCGAGTTCTTCTCCGATTCTGTCTTGTGCTTCGTTTGTGGCTGCTCCGATGTGCGGTGTGGTGGCAATTCTTGGGTGTTGTAAAAGTTCAGGACGAGGATTGGGTTCGTTTTCGAAAACATCCAATCCCGCCGCGGCAACTTTACCCGATTTTAAAGCTTCTAACAAGGCTAATTCATCGATTACACCGCCTCTTGCTGCGTTTACGATGCGAACACCGTTCTTCATTAAACTAAATTCTTTAGTTCCTAAAACAGCGGCGCCATTGGATTGTTTGGGCACATGAAGGGAGATGAAGTCGAACGAAGGTAAAAGTTTTTCCAAATCTGTTTCTACGGAAATGGTCGTTGAAATCGACCCGACACCTTGAATTTCCGGCAGTGCAATGCGGATTTCGTCTGCGGTTTCGCCGATGGCAATTACCTTCATTCCACAACCGATGGCGTAGGAGGCAAGACTTTGTCCAATTCTTCCAAATCCAATGATTCCAAGTGTTTTGCCACGCAATTCAATTCCTTTTCCAAAATTCTTTTTCAACTGGTTGAAATCGCCTTCTTCCATGGATTTGTAACTTTCGTTGAGGAATCTAGAGATAGAGAATAGTTTCCCCATGACTAATTCCGCAACAGATTGAGAAGAGGCTGCAGGTGTATTAATCACTGTTAAACCTTTCTCGCGTGCGTAAGCAACATCGATATTGTCCATTCCTACGCCTCCGCGACCGATTAATTTCAATCTGGGACATTGGTCAATTACTTCTTTTCTAACGGTGGTGGCACTTCGCACCAGTACAATTTCAAAATTTTCAGTGTTGACAGTGTTGGCTAATTCGGTTTGGTCTACTTTGTTCGTCTCGACAAAAAAACCGGCTTCCTCTAATTTGTTTTTTCCAGCGGCTGAAATGCCATCATTGGCTAATATTTTCATGCTTATCCTTTTGTTCTTGTGAATTCATTCATTACGTCAACCAATACCTGAACGCTTGAAATGGGCAATGCATTGTACATACTGGCTCGGTAGCCTCCAACGGATCTATGTCCAGGTAAACCAACAATTCCAGCGTTTTTCCAGGCTTGGTCAAATTCTGCAGAAAGAGCTTCATTTTCCAATAGGAAAGTTGCATTCATTTTTGAGCGATCCTCCGGATTGACAGCACCTATGAAGAGTGGGTTTTGATCAATTTCGGTGTAGAGTAAATTGGCTTTAGCTGTGTTATCTTTTTCAATTTGAGCCACACCGCCAGTTTCCATTAGTTTTCGTAGGTTGAGCATAGCAACGTAAACCGAAAAAACAGGGGGCGTGTTGAGCATGGATTCTTTTTCTACTTGTGCTTTTAAGTCTAAGTAGGTCGGCATAAACTTGGAGGTTGATTTGCCTAAAATTTCGTCTTTTACGATATAGATCGTTGCGCCTGCGGGACCTAAGTTTTTTTGAGCGCCTGCATAGATTAAATCAAAATCAGCCACATTGATTTGTTTTGAAAAAATGTCGGAGGACATATCGCAAACCACAGGTGACTTTGATGTTGGAAATTGCTGAAATTGAGTTCCGTAAATGGTATTATTTGAAGTAAAGTGTAAGTAGTCAATGTCTTCAGGAACCAAAATATTTTTTGGAATATAGGTGAAGTTTTTGTCTTCCGAACTAGCGACAATTTGTACCTCGCTCCCTACTTTTATTGCCTCTTTGATTGCACCACTAGCCCAAGTTCCCGTATTGATATAACCCGCTTTTCCGTTGCGCATCATGTTCAAGGCAGCAATAGTAAATCCTAAACTGGCTCCGCCTTGTAAAAAGGCTACTGAATAACCTTCCGGAACGTTCAGTGCTTGCTTGACGAGGGAAATAGCCTCATCCATCACGGCTACAAAGTCCTTGTGTCGGTGTGAAACTTCTAAAATTGACAATCCGTTAAAATCAATAACGGCTTCAGATGCTTGTTTGAAAACATCTTGGGGTAAAATACACGGTCCTGCACCAAAATTGTACTTCATGTTCGAAATCTTTAAAGTTAAAAGCAAAAAAAAGCTACCTCGAGGATAGCCTTTTGAAATTTCATTATCTTATTCTTCAGCTGCGGCTTTCTTTTTCGCTGGTGCTTTTTTCGCTGCAGCTGGTTTTTCTGCTTTCGCTTTTACTGCTTTCACTGGTTTTTCAGCTTTTACAGCAACTGGAGCAACAGTCGTCGAAGTTTTTTTTGTTTTCGGTCTTGTGTTACCGTGAGATCCCATTGATCTTTTACCTTTTGCTGTTTTTTTATCACCTCTTCCCATGTATATTCAAATTTTATTTTAGACTTCTCACAAATATAGTATTCTAAATTCGATTTTCAAGAATCCGTTGGCGAAATATATCTTCGATTTTCTGACCTTCTCGGATTATTTTGGTCGACCATTTTATTTTTAGCAAGGTTTGTTCTTCTTCCGTCAACAAAAATGGGATTTTTTCATTTTCCATCCGGTCTCTAATTTTTTGCAACGAAAGAGCCACGGAAACCGAAACATTGTAACTTTCGGTGAATCCATACATCGGAATTTTCACAAAATAATCAGCATTTTCTTTCACTTCTTCTGAAATTCCTTCCCCTTCGGTGCCAAAAACGAGGGCAATCGGTTGCGCTAATGGAATGTCGGAAAGTGAAATTTCATTTTCATGAGGCGTGGTTGCTACAATCTTGTAGCCCTGGTTTTTAAGTTTTTGAATGCAATCCAACGTCGGAGTTTCAGAAGTATAGTTGGTTAAATCTACCCATCTACCAGCACCCCGAGCAATATCTCTTTGTACTTTGTATTTGTTGTTTTTTTCAATCGCGTGTAAATTCTGGACGCCGAAGCAATCGCAGGTTCTTAATACAGCGCTGGCGTTGTGTTCTTGGAAAATATTTTCCAACACGACCGTTACAAAATTGGTTCTAAGTGCGGCAATCTCGTCGAACATTTTCACTTTGCTATCGGAAATGACTTTATAAAATTCCGCCAATACTTTTTCGTCTGTGCTCAAAATAATCGTAAAAAAAAAAGGGAATCAAAAAGACTCCCTTCAATTAGTTAAGTAAAAATCTTAGTTAACTTTTCCTGACAATTCAGCGCCAGCTTTAAATTTAACTACATTTTTTGCAGCGATTTTGATTTCTTTCCCTGTTTGAGGGTTACGACCTGTACGAGCTGATCTTTTAGAAATTGAGAAAGATCCAAATCCAACCAATGAAATTCTATCATCTTTTTTCAATGCACTTCCTGTAACTGATACAAATGCATCTAATGCTTTTTTTGCGTCTGCTTTTGTGATACCGCCTTCTGATGCCATTGCATCGATAAGTTCTGCTTTGTTCATACAATTTTTGTTTTAAAGTTTCTTGTAATATTAATATCAGAGCAAATATAGCCGAATATCAATACGCTCCAAGTGTTTGCAAAAAAAAAAGGTGCATTTTGTGGAAAAAAGTGATTGAATGTTCATAAACACCCAATTTCCCTTATAAATATTGGGTTATTCTGTCTTTTCAACCAGTTTAAAGTCTTCAATTCGGTTTCCAGCACAAAATTCTTTGACACTCATTCTGCGTTTTCCTTCCAATTGGATTTCTTTGATTAGTAGGAATTTGTCTGAGCACGGGAACAATAATACATCTGAATCGGCTATTATTTTGTATTTGGCAGCCTGTAAGATTGATTTTTCAGAAATTTCACTCCCAAAGAGTTTACAAGTCATTTTGGTCGTTTCTTTTTGGAGATAACACCAAGCGGCGGGATAGGGGCTTAAGCCACGAATAAAATCATGGACTTTTGCAGCGGGTTGGTTCCAATTCACCAAACAATCTTCTTTGAATATTTTTGGGGCATTTTTTATATTTTCCAAATCAAAGGAAGATTGTTCTTTACCGAAGGCTTGGTTGTTTTGAATTTTTTCCAAGGTATGTAACATTGTTTTTGCTCCCAACGCTGCTAAATCATCGTGTAAATCGCCAGCGGTCATGTTTGCAGAAATCAGAATGGTATCAGTATCGATGATTTTACCGGTATCGATTTCCTTTTCAATGAAAAAAGTGGTGACGCCCGTTTCTTTCTCTCCATTGATGATGGCCCAATTGATTGGCGCGGCGCCTCGGTAGTTCGGTAATAATGAACCGTGGAGATTGATAGTGCCTTTCGGAGGCATTGCCCAAACCGTTTCGGGCAACATTCTGAAAGCTACCACAACAAATAAATCAGCTTGAATGGATCTTAGTTCCGCTTGAAACAGTTCGTCTTTCAAGTTGGTGGGTTGAAGAATGTTTAAATTATGCGATAAAGCAAATTCTTTCACGGCGCTTTGGGAAATCTTTCTACCACGGCCAGCTGGTTTATCTGGAGCAGTAATTACGGCAGCGACGTCATAATTTGCCTGAACAATGCTATCCAATATCGTTACAGCAAAATCAGGTGTTCCCATGAAGACTATTTTCAACTTTTCCATTTTAAATCAATTTTTCGTGCCAAATGTATTTTTTCAAATAATAGTAGGATAGGAATCCCAATAAACCAAAATAAACGTATTCTACAAACCAAATCTGGAAAATATCAAAATTGAAAACTTTGATGAACAAGAAAGCACTTGTCAGATAAAAGAAAACACAAATGGTTTCTATGTACAGTGTGATTTTCGTATTGCCACTTCCGCTGATAGTCTGGTAATAAACGTTGATAAATCCAAAAAGGAAAATGGACGGCGAAACCATGCGCAAGATTTTAGCACTTTCAGCAATGTAAGCAATGTCTGGATTGATGGCAGCAATTAATTTCTCAGGATAGAAAAGTGCTCCATGAAAAAGAATGAACAAGAACAGCATGGTGAGTTTTTGAATGCGCTTCTGAATTTTAGCGATGTCCTCTTTTTTACTTGCACCTAAATATTGAGAAATATACGTTTTAGTGGTGGCGGCAAATCCCCATATAGGCACAAACGCGAGCATGTAAACGACGCGAATGTTTTGTGAGACCGTTAGTTCGAATTTGCCTTTTTGTTCAATTAGCGTAAAGAAAAGTGTCCATGTGCTAAGTGCCAGAAATCCCTGCAGCATCATCGGGCTGCTGATTTTGAACAAATTTTTCATGGCATCCAACCGAAAACCTAAGTTTTTAAACAAGCCAATTGCTCTATTTTTTTTCGAGACTACCAATAAAATCAATGTACACGCCATTCCTAATCCATCTGCAATCGTAGACGCCCAAGCAGCGCCATTCAGTCCTAATTCTGGGAAACCAAAATGGCCAAATATCATGGCATAGTCTAAAAGGATGTTGCTTCCGGCCGTAAGAATAGAGGCAATTAATACAATCCAGGTCTGTCCGCTGGCAAACAAATAAGCATTCGCACTCAAGGTAAACATGGCAAAGTACAAGGCCCAACTCCGAATTTCAATAAAACCTCCTTGAGCAATCGCTAAATCTTGGTAGCGTGAATAATGCAATAACGAGGGTCGCATAAAAAACTGAATCCCAATGAATAATATCGTCGCTAATATAAAATTGGTCCAAACAGTGGTGCCTAAAATGGATCCCAACTCTGCAAATTTCTTCTGACCAATTCTTCGGGCAAATACAATTTGAGCGCCATCACCAATTCCCATCAAAGCGACGAAAAGTGAAACGTAAATCAACCCTGCGTTACCAGACGCATCGAAAGCCAAGGTGCTGTAACGGCTTAAAAAAGACGCGTCCGTAATCATGACAATGGACTGTATGAAGCTGGCACCCATTACGGGTAACGCAACAGATAAAATGGTTTTATAGCGAAAATCGAGCATTAATACACTTGAATTACCAAACCTTTCAAATATTCTCCTTCTGGATGAAAGGCGCTAATCGGGTGGTCAGCAGGTTGGTGCAGTTGCTCCAAAATCCGGACTTCTCTTTGGGCTTCGATCGCCGCAGCAATTACAGTGTGATTGAATAATTCTTTGTCCACTACTTGAGAACAAGAAAAAGTAAACAGGATTCCACCTGGTTTTATTTGACGAATCGCATTGGCATTCAAACGCTTGTATCCTTGCACGGCTTGGTGACGCTTGTTTCTATGTTTGGCAAAGGCAGGAGGATCTAATACGATAATGTCGTACTCCGTTTGCAAATCTTTCAAAAAGTTAATGGCATTATCAACGATGGAAAGGTGTTGACCGGCAAACGTATTCAATTTGATGTTTTCTTCAGTCAAATCAATGGCTTTTTGCGAGCTATCCAAAGAATGCACTTCTTTAGCGCCTTGCTTTAAAGCAGATAAACTGAAGCCACCCGAATAACAAAATGTATTCAGTACCGTCATGTCTTTTGAATATTTGCCTAACAAAGCTCGGCTTTCTCGCTGATCGATAAAGAATCCTGTTTTTTGACCATTGATCCAATCGATGGCATAGTTCACCCCATTTTCTTTTGCTAGGTGAGGAACATCACATTTTCCATACAAATAACGATTGGTTGGCTCAATGTGAGCAGGCAGCGTTTCGGTATTTTTGGTATAAATCGCTTGGACACTTTTGCCAAACAAATCTTTTAAGGCTTCGGTAATTGTATCAAGTGCCAAATACATACCGGCGCTGTGACATTGAATGATTAAAACACCGTTGTAATGATCGATGATCAAACCCGGCAATCCATCACCTTCTCCATGAATCAATCGACAGATCGAATTGTTTTCAGAGAAAAGTCCAAGCTGTTTGCGCAAGGCCAATGCGTTCTCAAATCGTTTGAAATAGAAGGCTTTATCAATTTTTATTTTTTCATTCGTCAACACGCGAACGGCAATAGTTCCATGTTGAAAATGACCAATCGCCAAAAAATCACCTTTTTGCGTAGCGAGAGAAACCAATTCGCCATCTGTAAAGCTTTCGGTATCGGTCAACAGTGCGCCTGAGAATACCCAAGGGTGTTTTCTATAAATGGATTTGGTTTTTTCGTTTCGAACTACAATTTCCCTCATGATCTTTTTGGATTGAGCGCAAATTTAGGAAATAGATACCACTTGGGTCTTCAACGCAATGGGTTTTGATTAAATTTGTACAAAAACAACTGCATGGCATTTTTGGTAAACGTTTATATGATCAATGAACTTTATTCGCAAGAATTTGCGGATGAAAATCACCGGGGTGAGGAATCAGCTGATAATAAACTCTATGAATGGGAGGATGAAATGAATCTCCGAGTTGAAATTCTAGAAGTAGACGAAGAACGAAATGCGGAGTATGTTTTACGCGGCGAAAAAGGCGATGGGCAACCATTTGAAATTACCATTCCCAATATGCTCTTGTTTAATTTCATAGCCGAGGATAATTCAGTTATGCAGATTGCGTGTTCCGAAAGCTTGCTCACGGATTACGAATTAATCATCAATGACAAAATACTGACGATTTACTTGAAAGGTGAACCTTACGCCAATCCCATTCCTGGTGTTTATATCGCTTCCAAAGAATTTCCAAAAGAACTCATCACCCTTGATCGAGATTAAAAACATACGATTTTCCTACGACAGAGAAATTGTAAAGGATGTTTCCTTTTCAGTGCAAAAGGGAAAAGTTTTGGGCATTGTTGGCAAAAGTGGCGGTGGAAAATCAAGTTTACTAAAAATTATTGGTGGATATTTGACTGCGGATTCAGGCGAAGTTCATTTTAAAGGCAAAAAACTAAAGCGTCCAGTGGAAATTTTGGTTCCGGGTTACAAAGAAATTTCGCTGGTCCATCAAGATTTTGGTTTGGATTTGTATCATACGGTGCGAGAAAACATCAAAGAAAAAGTACTTCATTTGCCGCTCAAATTTCAAAACCAGCTGATTCAGGAAATGATGGATTTGCTTGATTTGTGGACTATAGAGAAACAAAATGCGATTGATCTTTCAGGTGGAGAACAACAACGACTTTCTTTGGCTCGTGCCTTGGTGAGTGAAACAGAATTGATCTTGCTCGACGAGCCATTTGTGCATTTGGATACGCCTATGCGCCGCAAAGTGATTCATTATTTGGAGAGCTTGAAAGAAATTCGAGGTACGAGTTTTATTATCGTTACCCACAATGGCGAAGAGGTTTTGAGTCTTTGCGATGAGGTGATTTATCTCAAAAATGGACAAATCAAACGAAAAGGAGTGCCAGAACGGTTTTACGATTCTCCCAAAAGCATAGAGGAAGCTGAATTTTTCGGACCCATAAATTCCGTTTGGATTGAGGGAAAGCGAAAATTGTTTCGACCAAATCAATTTTGTTTAAACCATGATGCCAATCAATCTTTGGAATTGACGTTTCAAAAAGCGAGAAAAAGTGGGGCATATTGGTCCAATTATTTCAAAACCGGACGGGGAGAGGACGTATTATTGTTTACCTTCGAACCGTTCAAAACTGATATAAAAATTTATGTTTAAGTGGTTTAAAGCAATAATTGAACGATTTTTCGTCGTTCGTTTGGTGATTACGACATTTCAAGAGTTTTTTAAAGAAAAAAGTTTCTTTCACGGTGCCGCACTTTCCTATTACACCATTTTTGCCATGGTTCCCATGATGTATTTGGCAGTCAATTATGTCGGCATGTTTTTGGGGAATGAAACCATGATTGAAATCATTACGGATGTATTGCACAGTTATGTTGGAATTTCTGATGTTTCAGGTATTCTGGAGTTTTTGGACGGTGTCAATTTTGAAAAAAGCAGTTTTATTCTCAACGCTATTGGAATTGTTGCTTTGTTGCTTTCAAGTACGGCTTTGTTGAATTCCTTGCGGGCTAGTATCAATGAATTTTACGACGTTGTAGCCGAATACAGCACCAATAAACGGATGATTTTAATGGTTTTTTTAGAAAAAATCATTTCCATTACCTTGATGACAACAATTGGATTGGTGGTGATTATTTTTTACTTTGCTGAGACCATCTTTCTGTCATTGTCTTCCCATTTATTTGCCAACTACGAAACGATTAAATGGATTTTTGAATCCTTTTTACATCACGGAATCTCCTACGTTTCCAATGTCATCATTTTTACGTTTATGTTCAAGTTTTTACACGACGGAATATTAAAATGGCGGTTGGCACTCTATGGAGCTTTGTTTACAAGTGGTTTGCTTTACTTGGGCCAAATTATGATCAAATTTTACATTTCCAATTATTTCTTCGGGGCTTCTGGCGGAATTGCAGGAACTATTTTGGTTATTCTGTTGTGGATGTATTATTCCTCTCAGATCATATTTCTTGGTGCCAAATTTACGAAAGTGTTGGGTGATATGCTGGAAATGCCGATTCGGAACAGAAAATATTGATTATATTTTAATCTTTTATTTGTTTATATTGTTGGAATTGATTAATTTTCCAGCATCAAATCGATTAAAATATGAGCATGTTCACCGGTCAAAATTTGAAAATTCTTAGAAAGCGTTTGGGACAATCCCAAGAAGAAACAGCGTCAGCATTGGGTTTGACACGTTCTTCCTATAGTGGATATGAAAATGGCGTAGCTCAACCCAGTGTAGAAAACCTTATGGCTTTTAGTGATTACTTTCAATTGTCCATTGACGATTTGGTTCGTAAAGATTTTTCCAAATTAACGGAAGATGCGGTGAAAGAAATAATTGACGGACCTTTGGCGGATACCTCAGGTAAACATTTGCGGATTTTAACATCCATGGTTGATTCGAATGATGAAGAATTGATTGAAATGATTCCGATGCAAGCGAGTGCTGGCTACGCCAATGGTTATGCCGATCCTGAATATTTGAAAGTATTACCTACTTTTCATTTACCCTTCTTAAGTAAAAACAAGAAATACAGATCATTTCCCATTAAAGGTGATTCCATGCCACCAGTGGTGGAAGGTTCTTATGTAGTGGGTGAATTTATCCAAAACTGGATGACGATTCGCAATGGAACGCCTTGTATTGTTGTCACGAAAGAAGACGGTATTGTTTTTAAAGTCGTGAACAATTTGCTGACCAACAACGAGAGCTTCCAACTCTGTTCCACCAATACGTTTTACGCACCTTACGAAGTAAAAGCCAATTCGATATTGGAAATTTGGAAATTTGTGAACTACATTTCTCCTGAATTGCCAGACGTTCAAATGGATCAAAGCGGTTTAACTCAATCCGTTCAAGCCTTGCAACGAGAAGTTCATGACTTGAAAATTCAATTGAGAAATTGATTTATTGTTTTCTACAATACATCCCGCTTTCAAAAAAGATTTCTTCATTGAGCAGAAATTCCTGTAAGTATTTTTTTAATTCCGCCTCTTGAAATTGAAACAATTCTACTAATTCTGGGAAGGCTTTGCCTTCATTCAATGAAAGAAGGAGGGCTTTTCTTTTTTCGCTCGGGGAACGCAAATCTTTGTCAATCAGGCAAATATCGCAAGTACCGCACTTTTTTGGTTCTTGTCCGAAATAGGTGAGTAAGGATACATTCCGACAAATTGGGTTTTTAAGATAATCCAAAACGGCATCCAAACGATTCGTGGCTAATTTTTTTCTATGGTGGTAAACTTCTGGTTTGATGTTGACATAATCATCTGGCAAACGCTCATGAATCAAGGTGACAGAAGGCAAAGAGCTTTTCCATGAAATATCCAAAACCCCCAATTTTTCTAAATCTTTTAGTTGATTTTCATATTCGGATGGGTTAATATTGAGTCGTTTCAACAATTGGGATTCATCCAATTCAAAAAATAAGTCAAAAACCCCAGGATAACTTCTTGAAATGATTGAAATCAGTTTAGCATAGCGATCGTGTTTGATCTGAAAGTTGTACAATTCTTTATTCCCGATAGCAAATTTGACTTTCGTAGGATGAAAGACCGATTCAGAAAACTGAATGTCATCATTCATTTCTAGTAGTCGAAGGGCGTGATAAATTTGCTGAACGGGAAGATTGAATTGGTCGCTAAATTTTCTTAAATCAAAATGATAGGTTTCTTCCATTCCTGAACCAATGGCTATTTGCAAATGATTCATCAGGGCTCGATAAACCAATTGAATGTTCACGATTGATGGGAATTGAGCTACCAACTGTTCATTCATCTTCGACAAGTCTCGCTCGTTCCAATAAGCAATCGCTTGAGCCGGTTTTTCGTCTCGACCAGCGCGACCAGCTTCTTGGTAAAATGCTTCCAAGTTGTTGGGCACTTCAAAGTGTAATACGTAGCGAACATCTGGTTTGTCTATTCCCATACCAAAGGCATTGGTGGCCACGATGATTCGAACTTCATTGCTCATCCAAGCTTTTAACATTCGGTCGCGTTCATCTTGTTTCATCCCGCCATGGTAGATTCCAACGTTATTTCCATGCGTATGAAGAATTCGAGCAACTTCCTTTACACTTTTTCTAGTCTGGCAATAAACGATACCCGTTTCATTTTTTCGACTGGAGCATTCTTGAAGAATTTTGCCCAATTTATCTTCCGTTTGCATGACTTGAAATGCTAAGTTCGGACGTTGAAAACTGCCTTGAAACAATTTTACATTTTTCAGTTTCAATTGTTTTACAATGTCTTCTTGAACCCTTTTTGTGGCGGTCGCTGTCAAGGCAATTACGGGCGTTTTTGGATGAATTTCGCGTATTTCATGAATGTCCAAATAGGAAGGTCGAAAATCGTGACCCCATTCTGAAATACAATGGGCTTCATCCACGACCAGTAATCCAAGATTCATTTTTTTTAGTCTTTCTCGAAAAAGTTTGGTTTTCAGTCTTTCTGGAGAAACATAGAGAAAATCGACACCACCGTAGATTGAATTGTCCAATAAAATATCAATTTCTCGGTACGTCATGCCTGAAAAAATGGCTTGTGCATTGATTCCTCGACTTTTCAAGTTTTTCACTTGGTCTTGCATAAGGGCGATGAGTGGAGAAATAACCAAGGTCAGACCTTCACGAGCAATTCCTGGAACTTGAAAACAAATCGATTTTCCACCACCCGTGGGCAATAGTGCTAAGGTATCGTAGCCATAGATAGCACTTTCCACAATATCCTCTTGCAAGGGACGAAACTTGTCGTACCCCCAAAAATGGTGTAATATATCTTGACTTTTCTTCAAAATGAAATTTGCATTAACGATTGATAAAATTAGATAAATTATTTACCATATTCGGTCAAAAAGTTTGAGTTGAAAAGGATTTAAGGTATCTTCGCAGCTCAAGGAAAATTAATGACACAAGAACAATTCGAAATTATCGTAAACACAAGTCTACCTTCTCGCATCGACCAAGTAGATTGGGACAATCTTCCATTTGGAAAAGTTTTCAGTGACCACATGCTGGTAATGGAATATGCGGATGGAGCATGGCAAACGCCAGTAATCGATTCATTTACCAACTTTGAAATGCATCCAGCAACGTCTGTTTTGCATTACGGACAAACTATTTTTGAAGGGTTAAAAGCCAACAAAAACGAAGACGGTGAGGTGTTGATTTTTAGACCGAATATGAACGCTGAAAGATTCGCAGAATCATGTGACCGCATGTGTATGCCGAAAATTCCGGTGGATATTTTTGTTGAGTGCGTGCGCAAATTGGTAGAAGTAGATAGAAATTGGATTCCGAACAAAGAAGGATATTCATTGTACATCCGACCTTTTATTATGGCAACAGATGGGTATATTGGAATTAAACCTTCTGACACCTACAAATTTGTCATTTTTACTTGTCCAGTTGGAGCCTATTATTCTAAGCCAGTGAATGTAAAAATTGAAGAATTTTATACAAGAGCGGCTGAAGGTGGTGTAGGAAGAGCAAAAACAGCTGGGAATTATGCTGCCAGTTTGTATCCTGCTAAAAAAGCGAATGAGGAAGGGTTTGACCAGTTGTTATGGACAGATGGAAAAACACATGAGTTTATCGAAGAATCAGGAACGATGAATGTAATGTTCATTATTGATGATGTTTTGATTACTCCATCAGAAGAAAATGATACCATTCTACGAGGAATTACAAAAAAATCAGTGATTGATTTGGCGCGTTCATGGGGAATACCGGTGGAAGAAAGAAAAGTATCAGTAAAAGAAATTGTTGAAGCCATTCGCGCGAATAAATTGCAAGATGCTTTTGGTATTGGCACAGCGGCCACTTTAGCGCATATTGCCAAAATTGGCTACCGTGATGAAGTTTTCGAATTACCTGCTTTGGAAACCCGTGAACTATCAAATAAATTGAAACGAAGTTTAGACAATATAAAATCAGGCAAGGAACCAGACACAATGAATTGGTGCTTGAAAATAAAATAAAAAAAAAGCTTCTTCGGAAGCTTTTTTTATGGAATGTAATTTTATTCCGCATCCCAAAAGAAAAGAACGATGAAAACCTGCCATTTTTCCAATCTGAGTGCGATGAAGAGATTCTTTGGTCTTTTCATTCTTGTTCTGCTTTTTTCTGCACCTGCGTATGGTCAAAAACAATTGATCGTAAGTGTTTTGGATAGTAAAAGTGATCTACCGATTCCAGGCGTTACCATTTCTCTTTCTCAAGTGAAAATAGTTTTCATTGGCAAAACGGATTCAGTAGGAATGATTCAAACACCCTTTTCTGTCAATGGAAAAATAAATTTGTTTGCCAATCATCCGAATTACTATTCTTTCGAAAGGCAATTTAACATGCAGGATGACACCTTAAAATTGGTTATCCGTCTCCGTCCAGAGAATATACAAATTATAAAAGAAGTCGTTGTCAAGGCGCCCGGAGCAGTCGATACAGTTTTCAGCAGTTCGCGTTTGCATGTGGAAGATTTTGAAGTTTTGAAAAACGGAAATATGGTCTTGCTAACCTATCCGAAACGATTGAAAAGTGGATCAGAAGTATTGCTGTATGATGGACAATCCATTTTGCAATCCTTATCAGTTCCTGATCAAGCGGAACGTCTAGAAAAAGACTACCGAGGAAATGTTCATGTTATCTGTAAAGATCGGGTAATTACATTGCTTACTGAGGGGAATGTACTGAAAATTGCCCAATTGGATCGTCCGTATTTTTATCGGTATATCGCGCCTATTTTGGATACCAATGGTGAAAATTTGTATTATTCCGACTTCAACAAAAATTATCCTGAGTTTTCCTATTGGAAATTTGACCAGGAAGATACGTTGTATGAAAAATTCCGGACCGTTCGTGATGATTTGATGATGGAATTGTACCGTTCAGAATACAAATGGGTGGACGTTCGGACAAAATTGTGGGCGAAAAACTTAGAATTTGAAACGGGAATTGATGCGGAGATTTGGGTAGGAGCGAACTACTTTACTCAATCCGTATATTACAAAGAACTATACGCTCCTTTTTTCAAGGTAAATGATGAGTTGTTGGTATTTGATTATTACCGGAATGAACTGTTTTTCCACGACACATTGGGCTTGGCTTTGGGCTCTTCTGATATCCATCATCATTTGGATAAAAAAACAACAGGTTGGAAATCAGCTATTTTACAAGACCCTGTGAACGACAATTTGTACGGTTGGTATGAAAAGTCTGGTACGAGTTATTTGGGAAAAATTGACACAAAAACAGGCGAGGTAATTGCCAAATATCAGCTGAATTTTAAATATTTAGAGAAAATTGAAGTGAACGACGATTTTGTCTATTACGTCTATCGACCTTTTGAAAGTCAACAGAAAAAATATGTTTATAGAGAAAGATTACCGGATACGTTTACGGAAACGCATTAAAAGGTAATCTCTATGGAAACGGGTAAATGATCGGAATAACCTTTCAAATAGTCATCTCGTGCAAAGGTTCTAAACGGAACAATATTGTCTTTGTAAGTAGTGAGTAAAAAGGGGAATTCATTGATTTTGCCGGAGCCATCCACTACTTGAATTCCTTTGTTGTTTTTTAATCCCGGTGAAACCAGAATGTGATCCAATACATCCCATTCATTTTTGTAGCTGTAAGATCCACCCATCGATCCGGACGATTTGAGAATCATTGGATCCAATTTTTCATCGATCAATTGAACAGATTGGTTACTTGGGTAATCATTCAAATCGCCCATAAAAATGATTTTTGCATTTGCATCTTTGGCTAAAATTTCATCGATGAAGTTTTTAGCTGTTTGTGCGGCCAAGATGCGATTGGCTTCAGTTTCCTTTTCGCCTCCCGATCGGCTCGGCCAATGGTTCACCAATACATAAACATTTGATTTCCCATTTTTTAATTGAACATAAAGAATATCGCGAGTAGCTTTTGATTCTTCGTTTACTTTAAGGGTAAATCTCAAGTACCCTTTCTTTTTAAGTTTGAAAATACTAGGATTGTACAACAATGCCACATCGATTCCGCGGGCATCTTGGCTATCAAAATGAACAATTTTAAATGGTTTTTTCTGACCTTTTACTACGTCTTCAACCACCGTTTTATTTTCGATTTCGCACATACCCATCAAAGCGATAGAACTAAATTCATCCATTACCTGGTTGATGTGGCTTATCTTTTCTTGATATTTTGCTGTATTCCAGCTCTTTTTGGAACTAGGCAAAAATTCAGCGTCATCAACGTTTGGTGAATCGATGGTGTCAAAAAGATTTTCAACGTTGTAAAACAACACGTTGGATTTGGTTTGAGTAAAACCACTAGTGAAGGCAAAAATGGCAAGAAGGATACAAGTAAATTTCATATATCAAATGTAGTAAAACCTAGGAACTAAAGTTAAATTGTATGTGGTGCAATTATTAAATTTCGTGCAATCGGTCCAAGGCAAAAAAGAGCATCTAAAATGGAAAGATTAGGAACAAAGGTTGGCTGTGCAAAATCCACTTGAATATACGTTTTATCCAAGGCATCAAATTGAAAATCTCTAAAATCTGTTTCTGGTGATTCCAAATACATTTCGGAAAATGCAGCATCCAAAGGAAGTTCAAGCCATTCTATTAGTTGATTTAAAATCAATGAATTTAAATCGATTAATTTCTCGCTTTTCGAACCAATCATTGAAAAGATTTCATTCGAATAATGCTCAAAGTAGGGAGCGTGAGCATAAGCTGCTGTAATTGCACGGCATTGGTCGCGTTCCCAAGCCTCCACATAGCTAATTATTATTTCAGAAGTAGTTGATTTATTACCGTTTGGCCGGATAATAGGAACACTCAAATTCTGAATGCCGTTGGATGTTAAAATAGCACAACGGTTTCGTTCGGTTTGCTTTTTACAATGTTCACCTAAATCGATTACTGGATTTTCTGCCGCGCAAATCGTGTTTAAATACCCGATACTCGGGAAATAAGAAGTGGCAAATGCAGCAACCAAACTATTAATGAATCATTTTAAACAATCGTTCCCAACGCACGCCCATATACGGACTTTTCGAGAACCAAACCAAAGAAGCTCGACCCACAATGTGATCTTCCGGCACGAAGCCCCAAACACGTGAATCCGCTGAATTGTAGCGATTGTCACCCATCATCCAGTAATAATTCAACGCGAATGTATAACTCGTAACTTTTTTACCGTCGATTAGGATATCATTTCCTCTTTCAACCAATGTGTGACCTTCGTAGGCAGTAATGATCCGACGATACCAAGCAATGTTATTTTTTGTCAACTGCACCGTTGTACCTTTTGCTGGGACTTTGAATTTTTCGAAATCCGTCGTGGTATTGTTAACATAAATATCTTTCGGGAACATGCCCAAATTTTCCATCATTTGCAAGGGAGAAGGTGTGCCTTTGAATGTGTCAGAATATTGAGGTGTTAAATTGATTTCGAATTTTGCTTCGGGAAAATCCTGTTTCAATCGGGTTAGTTCAGATTTTGTTGCATTTACGGTGTAAAAATCCTCATTGTCACGTCTGTAATAATCTTGTCTTTCTTCTTCTAGATTGTATTTTTCCTGCATCGTTTCCTTGGAGCGAGGCACGAAATTGTATGCTTTGAACTGCAAATTTTGATTTTCAGCCACAAATGCTTTTGCTCCATTGATGTAAAGTATGGACTGTTTGATTTCAACTACGTCGCCAGGAATGGCAACACATCGTTTGATGTAGTTTTCACGTTTGTCAACGGGTCGAGCAATTGCTCCACCATGACTGATCAAAACATTGTCGTTGTCCATGGTCACTTTATCCACGGCGATCATTTTACGCGCTTTATTTTTCCACTTTTCAAGATCTTTGATATAATCTGCAGCGAATTTCTTTACCAAATAATTGGAAGCTAAAAATTCGGCATATCCTTCAACGGCTTGCATGTTCAAATTCTCTCCCGCATTGGCTTTTACAATGCTGTCCGAGAAATATTTCGTCGCAACTACTTTTTTGTCATTCAAAGTTTCATCTACCCACAATCGTTGTGCTTCTCGAATAACAATACCATGATAATCATGTCCCATCAAGCCGTTGGGCATGCGCGGATCGTAAACCGCTGTGTCACCAGAAGGATAATTGAAAACCACCACGTCATTTCGATCAATGGTTCCAAAACCGGGTAAACGAGTGTATTTACAAGTTTCGATGGTCGAGTAGGAACGAATATTTACCCAAGGCACCGTGTTGTGCACCAACGGAAAGGAAAGTGGCGTTACAGGAACTTTTGGACCGTAAGCCAATTTGTTCACAAACAAAAAATCTCCAACTAACAATGTTTTTTCCATGGAACCTGTTGGAATTTGAAACGGTTCAAAAACATAGGTGCGGATGATTCCAGCGGCTACCAAAGCAAATAAAATACTTTCTACCCATTCTTTTACTTTCGACTTTTTACCAGCTCGTTCTCTCGACACAGCTTGTGTTCCCAAAGCAATCACGTGCCCAATAACCGGAAGAGAAAGAAACAACGTTAAATGATCTCCCCACTCTCGCATGGCCACTTCTTTGCTGTTGGCCCAATTGGTTTCAGCTTTGTAATCCGTCGGATTTTGAGAAATTTTTATAAAAATCAAGTAAGGAAAAAAGATTCCTTGTAAGGTGTCTCCCAACGAGAAATAGCCAAATCGACGAATGTAACTGACATTTACAACTGCCAACATCACCAAATGAACGCCTGGGAAAATCAAAAGCAAAGCCCACCACGGTTTTTGACAAGAAATTTTGAATGCCACATAATAGTTGTATCCTGGAATTAATGCTTCCCATGATTTTCTTCCAGCAGCTGGAAAACATTTCCACCACAAAGCAATATAAGGATGAACAAGAAGAAGCAAATAAAAATAAATAGCATTCATATATTTAAATGTTTAATACGTTTTTCATGGTGAAAACACCGTTTTTCCCAACTAGCCACTCTGCAGCCAAAATGGATCCTAGCGCAAAGCCTTTCCGATTTTTAGCTTCGTGTTTAATTTCAAGGGTGTCAATTTCAGATGAGTAGGTAACAATGTGTGTACCAGGAACTTCTGGAATTCGTTTTGCGATGATATCAAATTCAGGAAAAATACTAACTGAAACGCCATCATTGTTTTCAATGCATTTCCATTGCTCGTAATCGCTTCCTCCAATAATATCTTGTGCTAAACTAATAGCCGTTCCACTGGGAGCGTCCAACTTCTGTGTATGATGAATTTCTTCCATCGAAACTTGATATTCCTTCGCATGAGGATTCATCAATTCGGCCAATTTTCGGTTAATTTCAAAGAAAATATTTACACCAATACTGAAATTCGACGCATGAAGCAAGGAACCGTTGTTATTGTTTACTTTTTCATGGATGGAATCCAGCTGTGCTGTCCAACCCGTTGTACCAACAACTATAGGAATACCATGTTCGAGGCAAAATTCAATGTGATGAATAGCCAGGGCAGGTTTCGTAAATTCAATGGCTACTTGTACAGTTGAAAAATCTGCGCTTTCTATTGGATTTTTTGAATCCACAATGCACACAATTTCATGACCTCGTTCTCGGGCAAGGATTTCAATTTCCTTTCCCATTTTTCCATATCCGATAAGTGCTAATCTCATGTTGGGAGTAAAAATAGGTTTTCTAAACAGAAATGGTGATTTATTAACGAAAATTAAGTTGCAGACTCAAGCCAACAGTAGAGGTCTGGTAAGTCCAAGGTTTTATGCGCACACTCAAATCTTCGGATACGTCGAAACTAACAAAATGAGCTTCTACAGCTGCATCGGCCACTTGAAAAGCATAAATCAAAACCAACCCCAATATGGAATAGTCTCTATTTCCTGCTTTTTGGCTTTCCAGCGTAATGATTCCCTGAAGATCATAGGTTGACCATTTATTATCCAAGGTTGCTCCATTATTTGCTACGCGGTATCTGTACTCATTACGGAGTGATAAAACATCACTTTGATTGCTCAATAAGAGATAAGAAACACCGCCCAAACCTGCGTAAATAAGAGGTACCTTCCAGTAGGCTTTTTTGTGTCCTTTGGGTTGTGCCAAATGGTTATAAATTTGGCCAGCACCCGGAATTACGGCTGATAAAAGAGTTGCTTTGCGAACAGAATGGCACGTATCACATTTTTCTACTTGCAATGTATCTTGTGCTCGCACAACAAACACAGCTAAAAAAAACAAGATTAAAATGCCAAATTTTCGTTTCATGCTTTGGATAGGAGAGCGATAATTCGGTTTAAGTCGTTTTCAGAATTGAAATTAACCACCAATTTTCCGGTTCCATTCGTGCCTTTTGCAATTTCAACTTTGGCAGATAATTTATCGGCCAAGTGTTCCTTGAAAGCAAATTGCTTATCGGAAATTTCCGTTTTAATAGATTTTTCTGTTTTGGTACTAGCAGATTCTGATTTACCCTCTTTTTTCAACCCGGATTTGATCAAATTTTCCAAATCGCGCACCGAAAGTTGTTCGTCGATAATTTGATGGAACAAGGCAATTTGAGTTTCTTCGTCGCCCGCTGAAACAATCGCTCTAGCGTGGCCCATGGAAATTAAATTGTCACGAACACCGGCTTGAATTGGTGCGGGCAATTTCAATAAACGAAGGTGATTGGTAATGCTGGAACGACTTTTTGATATTTTTTGACTCAATTGATCTTGGGTCAAGTCGCACTCATCGATTAAACGTTGGTAAGAAATCCCAACTTCAATGGCATTTAAATTTTCTCGTTGAATGTTTTCGACCAATGCCATTTCTAGCATGGATTGATCGTTTGCTACGCGAATGTATGCAGGAACTTCTTCTAAGCCTGCTAATTGGGAAGCTCTAAACCTTCTTTCACCGGAAATCAATTGGTATTTATCACGTCCCAATTTTCGAACAGTCAACGGCTGAATGATTCCGTGTATACGAATGGATTGTGCCAATTCTTCCAAGGCCTCTTTTTCAAAATTGGTTCTTGGGTTGAATGGGTTGGCTTCGATACTTTCAATTGGTAAATTGGAGATAGACCCAACCAAACCACTTGCAGATGATTTGCTCGTAATGTCCGTGCTTGCATTTTCCAACAAAGCACTTAGTCCTTTCCCCAATGGCGGGCGTTTCTTTGTATTAGAACTCATTTCCTAACTTCATTTTTTTTTCCTCGTTGCCGAGTTTAGTCATATTATTTTTTTGAAGAATCTCTCGTGTGAAGTTCAAATAATTGATGGATCCTTTACTCGAAGCATCGTGCATAACGATGGTTTCGCCATAGCTAGGCGCCTCACCCAATTTTGTATTTCTGTGAATAACGGTATCAAAAACCAATTCTTGAAAATGTGTTTTCACCTCATCCACTACTTGATTGGATAAACGTAAACGAGTATCATACATTGTCAAAACAATTCCTTCGATTTCCAAATCTGGATTTAGTCGACCTTGAACTATTTTTATCGTGTTCAACAATTTCCCTAAACCTTCCAAAGCGAAATATTCACATTGTACAGGAATCATGACAGAATCAGCCGCTACCAGTGAGTTAACTGTAATCAATCCCAAAGAAGGTGAACAATCAATAATGATAAAATCATAATCGTCTTTGATTTTGTCCAAAGCCAATTTCAATTTATGTTCCCGATTCGGTAAATTGATCATTTCCAATTCAGCACCAACCAAGTCAATGTGAGAAGGTAAAATAAACAAATTTGGATTGTCGGTTTTAATAATATAATCATTCGGGTGCGCATCATTGATAATGCAATCGTAAATGTTTCCTGCACTGCTAGGATCTAAACCAACCCCTGAGGTTGCATTCGCTTGCGGATCAGAATCTACAATCAATGTTTTGTATTCTAGAACGCCCAAACAACCGCCTAAATTTATAGCTGTTGTTGTTTTACCAACACCTCCTTTTTGATTCGCAATCGCAATAATTTTACCCATGGATGTTTATTAATAGAGTGTAAAGATACGTTTAACTCGTCAATTTATTTGGTTTATCCTTGGAGAGTTTTCAACTAATTTTTTTTGAAGAAATAGCAAAAAAAAGAATGAAAACACCAAGTTTTTCAAACGACTTTCGTTGGATTATGCTTCCTCAGTCAACTGTCTTTCGTACATTTCTGAGTAGATTCCATTCAGTGCGAGAAGCTCAGAATGGTTGCCAAATTCAGTAATTTGATTGTTCTCTAGAACAATTATTTTGTCGGCATTCCGCAAAGATGAAATTCGATGCGAAACGATTATGGCTGATTTTTGAACAATGGCCGCTTTGAGATTTTTCAAAATGATTTCTTCCGTTTCCGTATCAACAGCAGAAAAACAATCGTCCATCAATAATAATTTTGGTGAACGTAAAAGTGCTCGCGCGATACTAACACGTTGTTTTTGTCCACCACTCAAGTTGACGCCTCGTTCTCCCAATAAGGTTTCCATTCCGTCCGGGAATTGTTGGATATTGTGATAAACGTGGGCTTTTTTAGTTGAATCAACAATTTGTTCATCCGTTACTGCAGGATCGGTAGAACCAAACTTAATATTGTTTTTGATACTGTCGGAAAATAAAAATACCTCTTGCGGAATTACGGCGGCTTGGTTTCTGAAAGCATCCAAATTGATCTCTTTCATATCGATTCCATCGATCAATATTTTCCCCTGGTCTGGATCGAACTGACGCATAGCCAGATTCAAAATAGTAGTTTTACCACTGCCCGTTTTCCCAACAATTCCAAGAGTTTCTCCTGGATTGATGGTGAATGAAATGTTGTCGATTGCTTTTAGCCCTGAATTGGGGTAGGTGTAGCTAACATTTTGAAATTCGATCTTCCCTTGGAATAAAAAGGGAGATAAGTTAGTGTTCACTATTTCAGGTTCCACTTTTAAAAATTCATTGATTCTTTCTTGGGAAGCTGCAGCTCTTTGAATCACCGAAGTTACCCAACCAACTGAAGCAAACGGCCATGTTAAATTGTTGACAAAAAAGATGAAAGCTAAAATTTGACCCAAGGAAATGGATTTGTTGTAGGTCATCAGACCCCCAATATAAATGGAAAGAATTGTACTCAAACCAATCAGGAATATGATGGTCGGCATGAAAAAGGAATTGACCAAAACCAATTTCATTTGGCGTTTTTTGTATTCCTCGGTGTTTTCATTGAATCGCTGTGTGGTTTCCTTTTCGCGGGTGTAAGCTTTTATCACTCGGATGCCTGAAAAAGATTCTTGAACCAAAGTAGAAATGAAGGATTGCTGTTTTTGAACTTCACCACTCAATTGATTCATCTTGCTCGAAACTTTGTAAATCAAAAAAGACATCAAAGGCAAAGGGAAAAGAACGAAGAGCGTTAGTTGAAGATCTATGGCAATCATTTCTCGAATCACCATCGTGAACAGCACAACAAGATTGATGGTGTACATAACGCCAGGCCCTAGGTATTGACGAACCTGCGTGACATCCTCGGAAATTCGGTTCATCAAATCTCCCGTATTGTTTTTCTTGTAAAAGCTATAGTTCAGTTTTTGGTACTGCTGATAAACTTCGTTTTTTAGATCATATTCAATAAAACGACTGGTAATAATGATTGTTTGTCGGGTTAAAAAAAGAAAAAATCCTTTTCCCAAGGAAAGTAACATGTAGATCCCACCAATTTTCAAGGAAAGGACAATGGCATCGTTGAAAGATCCGATTTTCTCCGCTCCCATTAACTTATCCACGGTAGATTGCACAAATAGAGGCATTTTAACGCCAAAATAGTTGGAGAAAATAATGAACAACACGCCCAAGAGCATTCTCCATTTGTATTTGATGAAATATTTGTTGAGATAGCTGAGTGACTTCATGCGATTAATTTCCTATTTTTGCGACGCCAAATGAATTGCCCGCAAAATTAGTGATTCATGTTGATAAAAACCGTTAAATTAAATCGGAATATATGATCGAAGTTAAAAACATTTCTGACGTCAATTTGGAAGAAAATCCAGTAATTGCTCAGATGAGCCAATTCAATCACGAACAATTGTTGTTCTGTAACGACAATGCTACAGGATTGAAAGCAATCATTGCAGTTCACAATACGGTTCTAGGACCAGCATTGGGTGGAACCCGCATGTGGAATTATGCAAATGAAATGGATGCCTTGAATGACGTTCTTCGCTTATCAAGAGGGATGACGTATAAAAATGCTATTTCTGGTTTGAATTTGGGAGGAGGAAAAGCCGTAATCATCGGTGATTCTCGTACCATGAAATCAGAAGCATTGTTTCGTCGATTTGGAAAATTTGTGAATAGTTTGGCGGGTAAATACATTACAGCTGAAGATGTAGGTATTGGCACCACAGATATGAATTGGGTTTCCATGGAAACAAATCACGTCGTAGGTTTGCCAGGTAAAAGTGGCGATCCATCTCCGGTAACTGCGCATGGTGTTTACATGGGAATGAAAGCGGCAGCGAAAGTTCAATATGGAACCGATAGTTTAGCAGGAAAGAAAATCGCAGTTCAAGGCGTAGGTCACGTGGGTGAATATTTGGTTAAATTTCTAGCGAAAGAAAACGCAGATATTTATATTACGGATATGCACGAGCCTACTTTGAACAGAGTGGCAAAAGAATACGGTGCCAAAGTGGTTGGATTGAATGAGATTTACGACATCGACATGGACATCTACGCACCTTGTGCTTTAGGTGCAACTGTGAATGATGATACTTTGAGTCGTTTGAAATGCTCCATCATTGCTGGTGCTGCCAACAATCAATTGCAAAATGAAAATATTCATGGTGTTCAATTGATGGAAAAAGGCATTATTTATGCTCCAGACTACGCATTGAATGCAGGTGGAGTAATCAATTGCTATTCAGAAGTGAAAGGTTTAACTTCTTCTTGGGCTATGGGTCAAGCAGATGAGATTTACAGTACTATTTTGAACATTGTCAATCGTTCGAAATCAGAAAATATTCCTACTTACCAAATTGCCAATAAAATGGCAGAAGAACGCATAGCCAATATTGGTTCTGTTAAATTACCCATGTAATACCATGTTGAATAGAAGACATTTAAGAATAAAAGTTCTGCAGGCGCTCTACGCTTATTTCCAATCCAATGAGGAGAATTATCCGAAAACGGAAAAGGAACTGCTTTTGTCGGTGGAAAGAATTTATGATTTATACCTTTATTTTTTGTTGTCTTTTTCAGAGCTGAAAAACATCGCTGAAAACCAATTCGAGGAAAGAAAGAAAAAAATTCGACCAAAAGAGGAGGATTTAAATCCGAACCGGAAAATGGTAGACAATCGGATTATCACCTTATTGGAGGATTCTTTCGTTATCAATCGTGAAGCGAACGAGCGAAAAGTAAATTGGGAAGGAGCAGAGCACCAAGAGATGTTCCGAAAGATTTTTACGCAGATGAAAGAAAGCGAAACGTATTTTGCTTTTATGTCCAATGAAGAGAATAGCTTCGAAGATGATAAAAACTTCTTGTTGGAATTGTTCAAGAATGAAATTGCTAATTCGGAAATTTTTTATGGCTATTTAGAAGAAGCCAACATCAATTGGATCGATGATATCGATTTGGTTTGTTCCATGGTCCTTAAAACCTTGAAAAACTTTACAGAAGAATCGCACGACATTTTGCCTTTGTACAAAGACAAAGACGATGAAATCTTTTTTGTGAAAGAATTGTTGCGGAAAACTATCAACATGAATCAAGAAAACGAAGGTTTGATTGATGATTTAACGAAAAACTGGGAATTGGATCGAATTGCAAAAATGGATGTTATTCTCATGAAAATGGCCATTACTGAATTGCAAGTATTTTCCAATGTACCAACCAAAGTAACCTTGAACGAATACATTGAAATTTCGAAATTTTACAGTACGCCAAAAAGTAATACCTTTATCAACGGTGTTCTTGACAAAGCAATCGATCGTTTGGTAGCCGAGAAAAAGATCAACAAAGTTGGAAGAGGTTTAATGAATTAAAAAACAAATGATGAAAAAAATTCTTTGGTTAAATTTTATAGTTGCCGCATTCTTTTTAGGTTCTTGTGGAGGTAGCGATGTGGTGGAAGTTGGAAACAAAACAACCATGGAAATCGAACCTGTTTTTGATGCTGGAAAAGTAATGAAGGGAGAGAAAATTGATGCAGAATTTAACGTCAAAAATACGGGTGACTACCCTTTGGTTTTGGCCGAAGTGAAAGGCTCATGCACCTGCACAGTTGCCGATAAACCAAAAGATCCAATCATGCCCGGTGAGGAATTCAAAATTCGTGCGTACGTGGATACAGACCGAACAGGAACGGGCGCTATCAATAAGTTAATTACAATTGTTGCCAATACGGATCCATCCATTTCAACGGTTGCTGTGAAAGCTATCGTAATGGCGAAATAATTTTAAATCAAATAAATAAATAGAAATATGCCTCAGCAAATTATCATGTTGGTTTTGATCTTAGTAGTATTTTACTTCTTTATGATTCGACCGCAAATGAAAAAACAAAAAGAATTGAAAAAATTCCGTGAAAATTTAAAATCTGGTGACAAAGTAGTTACCATTGGCGGGATTCATGGTAAAATTTTAGAAATGAATGATGCTACCGTTTTGATTTCTTCAGAAGGAAGCAAATTGCGTTTCGATAAATCAGCTATTGCACAATCGTTTGAAGAAACGAGTTTAATGCAAAAGTAAAAGATAAGATTTTATAGAAAAAGGAGGAATTTATTCCTCCTTTTTTTTTGCTTTTGAAGCCGCTTTTTTTGTTTCTCGTTTGATTTTCTTGTATTCCTTCACTCGAATTTTGTATTCTTTTTGTGTTTTTTTGAAGGCCTCTTTGTCCAAAGGTTTTACATCCCATTCAAACGGAATTCGTTTGGCAATAATGTCTTGAATGACCACTTCGATTATCCAATCTTCCCCATACGGGTCGTATTGGATGTTTAGGTCTTGTTCCCAGATTTTGCCCATTTCTTCATATAAATTGGCGTGTAGTTGACCACGGTACTTTCGAAGTATGTCAGAAACCGTACTACCTGTTTCTCGGTGAACTAATTTCATAAGCATGATGCCTTCTCCTATGTATAAATCACGAATATCGTACAGAAACTGGTCTTTCAATATTTTATGGGCCTCTTTGCCGTATTTTTTTTGTTTTCTTCTTTTCTCAATTTCGGCTAAATCTTTATCAAATTCAATCAAATAGGATTTTGCTTGCAAAGCAAGCGGATAAACTCGCCGAATTTGATTCAACGCTTGGTTGTATTTAAGTTTAAAGTTTTTATCAACGTGCATTTCTTGAATATCTTGAAATAGCACAACTGGAGGAACGGCCTGTGAGAACGTCGAGAAACTCCACCAAAATAATCCGAAAAAAAGATATCGAAGCATAAATCAATTATTAGTATTTTTAACGTAAACTCACGCTATTTAGTATGCTTTCAAAAATTCTGCCAAAAAACAAAATATTCATTTTTAGCGCAATTTACTACTTTATTTTGCTTTCCTGTAGTGCAAATGAACCGTGCAAAGAATGCGCAAAATGCGGGGAAAATTTAGAATATGGCACGGCTAATTCACTCACAATCGATAATATAGAAAGTGTAAAATTTGATACAATGGTTGTTGTCGACCAGGCTTTCGTTGAAAATAAAATGAAAATAGAAGAGAAATTTGGTGAACAATGGGATTTCTGTCGCTGCGTTTTAGCAAATGATTCCTTGGATCAATTGATCAAGAAAAATGCTGAATTGGATGATAAATTTATGAAAGCATTCGAAGAAGTGGACCTGAAGTGCAAAGCATTTTTAGTTATGTCGCCCAACCAAACACCGGATGAACGGCTGGAGCACGAGAGTAAAATTAAAAAATGTCTTAAAGCTGCTCGGAAATGACCTTGCAAGAAACAATGGCTTTACTCCGCGAAAAAGGAACAGAACAAACCCGCAAAACTTGGAGGAATCATGGATGTCAAGCTGAAATGTTTGGCGTTAAAGTCGGCGATTTAAAAGAAATTCTAAAGAAAACGAAGAAAGACCACTCGTTAGCGCTGGATCTATTTCTTACTAATAATGCTGATGCACAATACCTTGCTGGATTAATGGCGGATCCTAAGCAATTTTCAAAAGGAGAATTACAAACCTGGGCGGAAACGGGAACCTGGTACATGGTTTCTGAATATGCCGTTGCTTGGAATGTTGCTGAAAGTCAGTTTTGTGTCGACTTGTGTGAAAAATGGATAAACGGTACAGATGCAAAGTTGCAAACAGTGGGATGGTCCTCACTTTGTTCTTATCTATTGTATGAAAAGCGGGATGAAATTGACCCTTGGCTGATCGAAGGATGGCTTTTAAAAGTGGAGCAAAATATTGCGATCGCAGAAAATCGTGTTCGCTATGCGATGAATGGCTTTTTAATTGCGCTGGGAAGCTTAAGTTTAAACTATTGTTTGCAATGTCAAGAAATGGCTCAAAGAATTGGTAAGGTAGAGGTGAATTTAGGGAATACGTCTTGCAAAGTACCGAATGCGGTTGATTATTTGGAAAAAATAAAAACCATGAACCAGCTTGGTAAAAGAAAGAAAACAGTGAAGTGTTAGAACTTTTTCTACCTATATTTGCCCTGAAAACCCAATAATTTAACCAACCATGACACATAAAGTAATAGCAATTGCTATTTTTTCACTGATTCCCCTTTCATTCGTGGCACAAAAGAATAAAACGAAGGAAACGGTGCCTACAGGAACTGAATTCGACTATACTTTGAGTAAGCCATACGATGTTGTGGATGCAAGAACAAAAAACTATTTCTCCCAAAACGGAATGGTTTTAACCGTGAAATTTCAAGGCAAAAAATGTGTGTTGCAGAAATTCGATGGTACTGACCAATTGAATCAAATCACGAAACAAGAATTCACGGATTTTGAGGATGGTTTTGTTGAAGAAGATATCGTTCAGATGGCTGAGCATTTCTACGTATTTTATTCTGTTTGGGACAGGGGAAACAACAAGGAACAATTGTTTGCTCGTGAAATTGATTTTGAAGATTGTGCATTTGTTGGGAAAGGACAGAAAATAATCGAAGTGAACGGCAAGGTTGTTGGCGGATTTGGTGCAGGAGTTGCTGTCGAATCGTATTACAACGGATTTGGAGCTTTGACCTTTGGAAATATTGGTAAGAAATTCAAATTGAAAGTGTCTCACGACAAATCCATGGTCTTGATTTCGTACAAAGAAGTACCCGAAAAAAAGATAGACCAAATTAATTACGACGAAATAGGATTGTGCGTATTCAATAACATTTTGGAAGAAGTTTCTCGACAGACTGTAAAAATGCCCGTAGTCGAATCCAAATTAAAAATAATGGATTATGCCATCGACAAAATAGGAAACACTTATATACTAGCAGAAATCTATCACAAAGGTTCAAAGAAAAAAAGATTCTCCTACTTCTCTGGAAAGCCAAAATTCGATTTGGAGTTAATTAAAATTGCCGATGGAAAAATAGAAGAAACGAGGGAACGATTGCAAGTGGCAGATGGCGTGATAAATGACAGTAAGTTTTTTATTGGACCTGATAACAATTTGTTTATCGCAGGCTATTATGCTGATAAAGCTTGGAAAATGGACAAAAAAGCTACAGGAATGTTTTATTGTAGGGTTGAGAGTGGTAGCGCAACTAAAATGGTCAAATCAGAAATTCCATTGGCGGTTAAAAATTTATATATCAAAAAAAGATTTCAAAATCGGAATACCCGAAAAAGCAAACGAGGCAAACCGGTTAATCTTTACAACCTGAAGCCAAAAGAATTGATTTTTGAAAAAGACAATTCAGTAGTATTGGTTGGACAAGTGGAATATTATATTGTTCAAAAATCGTCAGGCACTGGGTCCATGGGAGGAGTAGGTTCTATCGGAGGAGCAGGGGCAATGGGAAGTACGATTGGAATGGGTGGAATGGGTTACAATGAATCTAGTAAAACGTATTATTCTAAGAATATTGTCGTTGGTAAAATGGAAAGTTCCGGCAAATTGGCATGGATGACACAAATCCCAAAATATCAGACAGGTGGAGAAGCTGTTGGAGGAATGGGTTTCAAATATATTTCTGGTAACGATGGAATTTACTTTTTGTTTTTGGATAACAAGAAAAACAGCAAACTCAAAGAAAATATGGTTCCTTATAAGCATTACGACAGAATGGGCGGTTATTTAACAGCCTATAAAATAGATCGATTGAAAGGAGATTTGACCAGATATTCATTATTTGATGTTCGCAAAGCAAAGGGTGTTAGTTTGCATCAATTTGCCACCTCCCGTATGATTGAAATTGCTCCAAGCCAATTTGCTTTGGAATGTTACAAGAAAGATAAAGAAGACGTGATGATTCAAATTACCATTAAGGAATAATGGTATACCATCAAAAAAAAGGCTACCATTTTTGGTAGCCTTTTTTATTATCTAACTGTCACGGGGGCGTGACTTGCTTGGTTTCTACTTTAATAATTCGTTCTGCGCACTTTGGTTACGGAAATTAGTGCAAATTTCATGGATATTTTACAGAACCAGCAATGCCTTTTCAAAATCATTCATCAAATTCTACCTGGAACATCATATCCTTTTTGCCTTTGATGTACAATTCGACTGCAAATTTGTTTTCTGTAAGTGGAATGATTCGATCTAAATAAAATTGATGTACCGGTGTGCCATCAATATTATTTGAGCTAAAAAGGATTTTGTATTCGTGGTCGCCTTCATTTAAATCAATTTTGTAGAGTACTACCGCTGAGTTTCCACCCAATGGGTTTTGGTCTTTTCTCAAATTCTGGTTTTTAAGATTGTCCCGGAGAGAGATGTAGACAAAATTATCTGAGACGAAGGAGCGAAATGTACTTGAAGTGGAACGTTTCGGTATTTTTTTCATCCATTCCACCTCGCCTGAAGCATTTATTTTTGTTAAAATAACATCATCGTAATGATACGTGGTACGTGTGTTGCCTTTTGAATCTGTGGATGTTGTGACATAATAAATCTCACCAATCAACATAAGTCCTCCGTCTTTTAGGTTGTGAATTTTTCGCATGGTCAAAAAATTCATCCCTAAATCACCTTCATCGTCTTTCTCTTTTAATTTTTTCTCTTTGCGCTCTGATAGTTTTGCATATTCTTTGATAAAATCTATCGAAAACTCTGACATTGTGGGCGTGGAGAAATCACCTGACTTAGACAAAATGGTACAGAAAACACCGTCAATTGCGCGGCTTTTTGGTTTGGAATAATAACCAGCACAAACAATGTCACCATTACCATTTTCTTTGAGAACAATGCTTCGAATAAGGTTATCGGCAATTTTGAATTCTCGGATTTTATCTTTTCCGTCGTCATTGACTTCTAAAATTTCCATGGTCACATTGTCCGCATCACTAATGGTTTTTCGATTGATAGCTTTGTCATATTTTTTAATAAGAAAATAGCCATTTCCTTTAGAATCTACAGTGAAATCCTCTATATCTGACATTTCTTCTGTGTATGGGATATTCACATCTTCTTGCCATAATTTTTCAAGACTAGAGTTGAACACGGCCATTCCATACTTTAATTTGTTTTCCTTACCGTTTTTCTTTTCGTCAATATATCGAAATCGCACCACGAATTTTGTCCGATCCTCAGAGATGTCCATCGAAAATTTCCCTGTACCCATAAAACTGTTGATTTTTTCGTGAACCTCAATTAATTTAATGGCTTTACCTGCAAACCCACCATTCTCGATATCTACTTCTCTCGCGAAAAATCGTTCCGTTGTGTTTGGCTTGTCATACAAGGAGTAAAACAAAAAGATGCTTTTTTCAACTCGATAAAAGCCCAATGGAGAATAGTGCATTTTATTGAATTTCTCCTCGAATACAGGAGCCGTTTTTCTTGCCGTTTCGTTGAGTTTATCACCCGTGAAAACCTGAAACATATACTCACTATAGGTTTTACCAACCATTTTGATGGCTACAATACCATTTTCCGTCGCGTAATACGTTTTGAATCGAGAGTCTACTACTTCGTAGGGATTACTTTTGGTAATGGTTACGCCTTGAGATGTTTTGATGTCTTTTTCGTTCTCTTCTTCGTCTTTTTGAGCAAAAGTAAGTCCAACGCAAAAAACGTGTAAAAATAGGATTGCAATAATTTTTTTCATGTGCTTAGATTAAATTAGAGGTAAAACCAAATGAAAAATGGGCAATGGCTAAATTAACCACTACCCATTTTATAAATCTATTATTTGATAAAAAGATTAATAGTAAATCGCTCTGCGCACTTTGGTTACATATTTCGCCAAACGAATTACTTGTTTCGTATAGCCGAACTCGTTATCGTACCACGCATAAAGAACGATGTTTTTCCCGTCATTCGATACAATGGAAGCATGCGAATCAAAAACAGAACAACATGTGTTGCCAATGATATCGCTAGAGACCAACTCAGGATCAAATGAATAGAAAATTTGGTTTACTAAATCACCATCCAAAGCAGCAGCTTTAATCGTTGCATTGATATCTTCAATTGTTGTCGTGGTGTTCAATTCCAAACTAAGAATAGCCAATGAACCATTTGGTGTCGGTACGCGTACAGCGTTGGCGGTCAATTTGTCTTTCAAATCTGGAATTACCTTTGTAACGGCACTTCCTGCACCGGTTGAGGTTATAACCATGTTGATCGCTGCAGAACGACCTCTTCTTGGCTTTTTGTGCATGTTATCCAACAAATTTTGGTCATTGGTGTAAGCATGAACCGTTTCAATATGCCCTTTAACAACCCCATATTTATCGTTAACGATTTTCAAAATAGGAGAGATGGCATTTGTTGTGCAACTAGCAGCTGAATAAATGTTCTCATTTTCAAGATCCAACGTTCCTTGGTTAATACCATAAACAACATTTGGTATTTCTTTGCCCGGAGCTGTCAACAAAACTTTTGAAACGCCTTTGGCTTTCAAGTGACGACTCAATGCAGTACGATCGGTGAAAACACCTGTGTTATCAATCACCAAAGCATTGTTGATGCCGTACGCTGTGTAATCAATATCTTCAGGGTTGGAAGCATCAATCATCAAAACGGGGTTACCATTCATGATAATGGCTTTTCTTTCCAAATCTACATCGACAGTACCTTTAAAAGCGCCATGAACTGAATCATTGCTCAACAAAGAGGCTCTTTTGATAATGTCAGCATCTGAACCACCTCTTGTCACAATGGCTCTCAAACGCAACTGTTGACCTTTTCCTGCTTGTTTGATCAATTCTCTTGCTGCTAAACGTCCGATACGCCCAAAACCGTACAAGACAACATCACGTGGTTCGATAGCACCCGAATTAGTTTGACCAAATGCGGCTAATTTTGCTCCAAGAAATTCTCTTTTAGAAGCAAAATTGGCTTGTTCTGTTAACCATTCATTGGCCAATTTGCCAATGTCCAATTTGGAAGGAGCTAAATCCATGTTGTACAATTCTTCAGCAAGTTCAGAGGTTGTAAATACATCGATTGGTTTGTTAACTACCGTTCTTGAATATTTGTGAAGATTCAAGATTTCAGAAATAGTCGTGTCCAAAAGATGATTTCTGAACAAAACTAATTCAATCCCTTTGTCATACAAAAGTTCTCCCACTTTGCTTGCCAATTTAACGGCAGCTCTTTCTCTTTTCACATGTGAATTGAGTTCTTTCTCATAGCCCACAGCTGATTCCATTTGCCCTTTGTTGTTTTTAAAAAATTAGTAATTGTAAACGAAAAAAGGCTAATTACCAGAGATAATTAGCCTTATTATTTTTAGCCGAGGTATGCCTTCAATAGCTTATTTCTCGAAGTGTGTCGCAATCGACGAATCGCCTTTTCCTTGATTTGGCGTACTCTTTCCCTTGTTAAATTGAATTTAGAACCAATTTCTTCTAGGGTCAATCCATGATTCATTCCTATTCCGAAGAACAAGCGAATAATTTCTCTTTCTTTATCAGTCAATGTGCTCAATGAACGTTCGATTTCTTTTTGCAAAGACTCCGCCATCAAAACGTGATCTGCTTTCGGTGAATCGGCATTGGCCATGACATCCATCAATGTACCACCATCTTCAGCAGTAGAAAGAGGAGCATCCATGGATACGTGTCTACCAGACACGTTCATACTTTCTTTAATTTTATCTTCTGGAACTTCCAAAGCTTCTGCCAATTCTTCAGCAGAGGGAGGACGTTCGTATTCTTGTTCTAATCTTGAAAAGGCTTTGTTAATTTTATTCAATGAACCAACTTGGTTCAATGGCAAACGAACGATACGCGCTTGCTCTGCCAAAGCTTGAAGGATCGATTGACGAATCCACCATACAGCGTAGGAAATGAATTTGAAACCTCTTGTTTCATCAAATTTTTGTGCTGCTTTGATCAAACCTAAATTTCCTTCATTAATTAAATCGGGAAGAGTAAGTCCTTGGTTTTGGTATTGTTTTGCTACTGAAACGACGAAACGTAAATTCGCTCGGGTCAATTTTTCTAAAGCTTGTTGGTCACCTTGTTTAATTTTTCGGGCCAATTCTACCTCTTGCTCTGCTGTGATTAATTCTTCACGACCGATGTCTTGTAGGTATTTATCTAAGGATTGGCTTTCGCGATTGGTTATGGATTTGGTTATTTTTAGTTGTCTCATTTACTTTTATCCAATTAAATTAATAGGTGTTCGCACGAAATTCCAAAATATTTGGAAACGGCTACAAAGGTACGACCAAAAAAAGCTCATTTCCAAAAGTAAATGAGCTTTTTTTGAACAATTTTAAGCGTCAAATATCGTGCCTAATTGGCTATAACCCGAAGCCTCGGTAATCTTTTTTTCCACTTGGGGTATAGAATTCAATCAATATTCCGCGGTTAACCCCATTTAACTTTTCGGTTAACTGCTCGACGCTCTGAATGGCCTCGTTGTTTACTTTGGTAATGACACATCCTTCTTCTAAGCCGATGGACATAAGTTTGCCGGAATTCAACGATTTTATCTTCACACCTGAGTTGATATTCAACTCCTTTTTTTCTTTAGCTGTCAGTTCTGTGAATATCGCTCCAAGGGCGCCTGATTTTGAAATTTCCTCTTTGGAAACCAGTTTCGTTTCACCTTCTGCATTGCGCAATACCAATTCTTTGATGTCTTCCGAACCGTCTTTTTGACGCACTGTAATGTTCACCTTGTCACCCGGTCGTCTTTTACCAATTTCTTCTTGTAAACTGGCGACCGAGTTGACTTCTTTGTTTCCGATTTTCAAAATGACTTCACCATCTTTCATGCCTGATTTGGCTGCACTTCCGCCTTCAACTACTTTGGAAACAAATACCCCTTTTAGGTTGGGTAATTTGTTTTGCTCTTTAATTTCTTGGTTGATATCGGCAATTTGAACACCCAAGAAGCCACGTTGAACGATTCCATAATCGATCAAATCTTTCATGACTTTCTGAACCAAATTCACCGGAACAGCGAAACTATACCCCGAATAAGATCCTGTTTGAGAAGCGATGGCTGTATTGATACCAATCAATTGTCCCATGGTGTTGACCAAAGCACCACCACTGTTACCTGGATTTACCGCAGCGTCTGTTTGAATAAAGGATTCTATTGGTACAATGTTCGATTTGGAATTGTCACCAATTAAATTGATATTTCTGGCTTTTGCAGAAACAATACCGGCTGTTACGGTAGAGGTTAAGTTGAATGGATTTCCAACCGCCAACACCCATTCACCAACGTGGATATCATCGCTGTTGCCAATTGGAATGGCTTGTAAACCGCTTGCTTCTATTTTAAGTACAGCAATATCGGTTGATGGATCTGCTCCAATCACTTTGGCGGTGTATTTTGAATTGTCGTTGAGAATAACTTCAATTTCGCTGGCATTGGCTATGACGTGATTATTGGTGACAATGTATCCGTCTGAGGCAATAATAACGCCGGAACCAGATCCGGAACCAAATTGTTTGAATTCTCTGCCTCCTGCGCCAGGTCCGTAGAAAAACTCAGAGAATATATCCCGTTGAAACGAAGTTTGAACCACTTTGGTCGTAACGTGCACAACAGAATTGAGTGAGCTTTCGGAAGCGGCAACAAAGCTTCCAGCATTTGCTGACATGCCTGTGAAGGATGCATTTTTTGCATAATTATTTCTACCTCCATCGATAACTTGGTCGGAAAGCGAAACTGAATTTTGATCATTGGAAACAGTCAAGTATACACCTAGCGGAATCAAACCGCCAATTAATCCAAGACCAATTGTTTTTAAATTACCTGATATTTTCATTTTTTAATTGTTTTTTATTTTGTACTTATACATCAATAATAACTCCAAAAATAAAAAGCTGTTGCATAGTGCGCTGTTAAAGATTGTTAAGCATATTGTCGCTAAATCGCTTATATAACCTACCTTTGCGAGAGAAATAGTAATCTATGAAAATTGATTTTTACAAATACCAAGGCGCCGGAAATGATTTTGTCATGGTTGACAATTTTTCAGGTAAATATGACGATTTGTCAATTCAACAGATTGTTCATTTGTGTAACCGCCGTTTTGGCATTGGCGCAGATGGTTTGATTAAAATTAATAAGATTGAATCTGCTGATTTTGAAGTAGACTATTACAACGCTGACGGCAGCAAAAGTTTTTGTGGAAATGGAGCACGCTGTTCGGTTCGATTTGTAAACGAAACGATCTTGAAACGTGACCAATACACATTTTTAGCCTTGGATGGTTTGCACGCTGCACAAGTTGCGGGCGAATCCATTCATTTAGAGATGAAGGATGTCAATTCAGTAAAAAAGATCGATGGACAAACTTTTGAACTTCAAACAGGCTCTCCGCATTATATCTTATTTTCAAAAGACATTGCCACCCAAAATATGGTTGAAGTGGGCAAAGAAGTACGCTACAATGAATTGTACAAAGAGCAAGGTATCAATGTGAATTTAGTCGAAGAATTAGGTAATAACCAACTTTCGATACGAACCTATGAAAGAGGCGTTGAAGATGAAACCTTGTCTTGTGGCACGGGCATTACGGCGGCAGCGATAGCTTACGCACATGCAAACGAAAAAATCGGACAGCAGCTCATACAAATCAAAGCAATGGGAGGTGATTTGTCCGTGAAATTATCCACTGAAAATGGGTCTCAGTATCATGCTATCGAATTAATAGGACCGGCAGAGTTTGTATTTAAAGGAGAAGTAAATGTATAAGTTCAAGTTTAAAAACAGGGTTGAACTTGTGTCTCCTCAAAATTTGTCAAAAGGTCTGTTTTTATGGATTTGGCAACCTACGAAATTACCGCCACATTTGGGTGTTTCAATTGATGGAACGTATTATAGTTTGTTATATGATCGAAAGCAAGTGGGTATGTCAGTTGCTTCACAACTAGACATTATCCATCGGAAGAAATTGAGTATGATTTGGCAAGAAGTCACACTGGATAGTTTGGATTTCAGGGCTGTTTTTGATAAGTATACCAGTTGCTCATACGATCATTGCTCTTGTATTCAGCCTATTTTAGACGGTTTGAATTTAAAGATTTCGGGAGGTGTACTTTTTGATTTACTCGATGAATTGACAGAGAAAAAAGGTCTCGGTAGAGCATACTATTTGAATTTGACGGAGCAATTCCAAGGCATAAAAAAATACAATCGGATAGAGGTTGAAATGTACCTTTTCAAATTGCAAGCATGATTCGCGGTGAAAAAATCAATTTACGACCTGTTCGATGGACCGATGTACCAAGTATTCTACTTTGGGAAAATGATCCAGAAAATTGGGAGGTCTCTGAAACTGCTAAGGCCTATACTTTCAATGAAATTATTTTGTTAATCGAATCGTCTGATGACCTCTTTGAACAAGGACAATTGCGCTTTATCATTGAGGAAAAAGAATCGAATACTTCTGTAGGGGCGATTGATTTGTTTCAAGTTGATTTTAAAAAGAAATCAGTGGAGTTGGGAATTTTAATTGCGGAAAAACGGCATCGTAATCAAGGATTTGCAACCGAAGCGTTGGAATTAGTGGCAACTTACTGTGAAAACAACTTGGGTCTTGATTTTCTTTATTGCTCCATTCAAACAAAGAATCAAGTAAGTTTGAATTTGTTCAAAAAATCTGGTTTCGAAATCGTTCAAGAGGAAGAGCAGAACACTATCTTTGATATTATCAAATTGAAACGATGCGTAAAAAAATAATTTTGCTTTTCCTTGGGATTAGTCTTGTAGCAGGAGTCTTATTGAAAGATAAACTTAGCTTGTTGTGGTATGTTACTTCTTCAACCGCCAATAAAAATGAAGCCAGTTTTTACATCAGTAAAAAGTTGAATGTGGAAGAATTGGCTGCGGAATTATTGAAAAATGGCATTGTTTCAGAGGTGAAGTCTGTTCTCGTTTTAGGCGAATACAAAAAGCTGAACGCTGAGAACATTGCTTTGGGCAAATACATCATTCAACCCAAAACATCGATCCGATCGCTGTTAAACGGTTTTCGCTTAAACAATCGGGGCAACGGTAATGCTGAGGTGGAGGTAGATGTAGTGGTGCCAAATGTTCGTTTTTTGGCGGATTTGGCAGGAAAGCTGTCTGCAAAAACAATGGTTGATAGCAGTGAATTTGTTGCCATGATTGAAGATCCCGCGACTTTAAACAAATACGGTTTTACGAAGGAGCAATTGCCCGCTTTGTTTCTTCCGAATACGTATAAAATGTATTACGATACGGACGCTAGTCAGTTTCTAGACCGGATGGCAAAAGAATTTAAAAATTACTGGACAGCAGATCGTATCGCGGCGTTGCAAAGTATAGGATTAAAATCACCTTCTGAAGCGGTTACATTGGCAAGTATCGTTTACAGTGAACAATCCAAAGTACCCTCGGAATGGCCTATAATAGCAGGTTTATACCTCAATCGAATTCACCAAGGAATTCCTTTGCAATCGGATCCAACCTTTAAATTTTGTTGGGGAAAACAATTGGATACCGTTCAAAGATTACTGAATGTGCATCGCAATATTGATTGTGCCTACAATACTTATTTGATCAAAGGATTGCCACCGGGACCAATTTGTATCCCACCAGTCGAGGTTGTAAATGCTGTATTGAATCCTGCCAAACATAACTATATTTTTATGGTGGCAGAGCCTTCTTATGATGGAAAACATCACTTTGCCAAAGACTATTCGGAACACTATGCTCATGCTAAAATCTTCCAGAATTGGTTAGCAGGTGAATTGGCGAAAAATAAGTAAATTCAACTCATGAAAAGACGAACACTTTTTAAATGGGGTGCCATCGGTGGTTTGCTTGGCCTGTCACAACCCGCAAAAGCAGCTAATTTTATTGTTGAAACAACCAAAGAAAAAAGAAAGGGTCCGATTGTGCTTTCAACCTGGTCGCACGGACTTGAAGCGAACAAAGGTGCATGGGAAATTTTGTCCAAAGGAGGAAATTCATTGGACGCTGTTGAAAAAGCAGCTCGTGTTACGGAATCCGATCGTACCAATCGAAGTGTAGGAATCAGTGGAAGACCGGATCGAAATGGACATGTAACGCTCGATGCCTGTATTATGAACCACGAATCGAAATGTGGCGCTGTTGGTTTTGTAGAAGGCTACGAACATCCCATTTCCATTGCTAGATCTGTGATGGAGAACACCCAACATGTTATGTTGGTTGGCGAAGGCGCCGAAGACTACGCAAAATGGGTTGGCTTCAAGAAAATTAAGTCGCCCATTAAAGAAGTCCAAAAAGACTATGAAACTTGGAAAAAGGAAAACAAAGCACTTTTCGAAAAACCGGTCATCAATCACGAAAATCATGATACGATTGGTATAATTGCCATGGATGAAGCGGGTAATTTATCGGGCGCTTGCACCACAAGTGGTTGGGCTTATAAATTACATGGTCGACTAGGTGATTCACCCATTATTGGTGCAGGTTTATTTGTTGACAATGAAGTCGGAGCGGCAGTAGCCACTGGATTAGGCGAAGCGATTATTCGTGTGGCGGGAAGTCATACCGTAGTTGAATTAATGCGACAAGGTTATTCACCATCAGAGGCTTGCAAAGCGGCGGTCGACAGGATTATTGCGAAACATAGTGATTTAGCAGGCTTGCAATGCGGCTTTATCGCTTTGAATAAAAATGGGGAATATGGTGGATATTCTGTTTACAATGGCTTCAATTTTGCCTTACGTCACCCAGATTTTGAAGGAATGGAAGACGCACCCTACAATCGAACCTGGTAAAAGATGAAAAAATCAATTTTAGCGATGACTTTAATCGTGAATGCTTTAATGGCAAATGCTCAAAATACTGAATTGAATTGGGAAGTTTTCAATCCGCTGACCAATCAATGGTTGAATTTTGGCACCAAAGGTTCGGTTCAAGAAGCATTTTTGGTGGCCGGAGAATTGCCAGATCCTTTCGTTGCAAAAAATGAAGATTTGTATCAATGGATGGAGAATTATCAATGGGAACTTCGCTCACGTTTTGAAGTATCTGTCGACGAAATTCAAAAAGATTACATCGAATTGAATTTCTTCAATGTGGACACCTATGCCAAAATTTACCTAAATGATATGCTCATCGGTGAGACCAGCAATTCCTTTCATCCTTACAATTACGAGGTGAAGCGATTGTTGAAAGTGGGGACCAATAACCTAAAAGTGGTTTTCACTTCGCCTGTTGAATTTCACAAAGCGATGTACAACGATGCGAAAACCAAGTTGCCTGCACCGAATGATGTCAACAAAATAGCCATTGCGCCTTATACAAGAAAGCCACAATATCAATTTGGTTGGGATTGGTCACTGCGTATGAATACCATGGGGTTTTGGAAGGCTGTTCAATTAAATTCGTATGATATTAATCAAATCGAATCGAAAAATATTCAAATTATTTCGGTAGAAAATGGGCTGGCAACGATTGAGTTTCAATTGAAAATGAAGCAAAAATTGCAAGAAAGTTTGAACTGGAAAAGTGAGCAATTTGGCGAGATTACATTAAAAGCGGGTGAAGACCGTTTTTCTAGAACCGTCACGATAAAAAATCCAGAACTTTGGTGGCCAAAAGGGCAGGGAAGACAAGCTTTGTACACAGATAATTGGATGATTGTATCAGAAGAGAATCTTCCAATTGATCAAGTTTCTGTCCGCTATGGTATTCGCACCTCACAATTGGTGCAAGAAAAGGATGAAATTGGCACGAGTTATGAGATTCATGTCAACCATCGTCCGATTTTTTGCAAAGGAGGAGATTATATTCCGCAAGATATTTTTCCAGCACGGGTAACGAGAGACCAAATTAGAAAAATGGTTGAAGACATGGAAAAAGCCAACTTCAATATGGTTCGAGTTTGGGGAGGTGGTTATTATCCGGATGATTATTTCTTCGAATTGTGTGATGAAAAAGGAATCATGGTTTGGCAAGATTTCATGTTTGCTTGTTCAATGTACCCGGGCGATGATGATTTTTTAGAAAACGTAAAGTTGGAGTTTGACTACCAAATACCAAGAATTTCCAGTCATCCATCGTTGGTTATTTTCAATGGAAACAATGAAGTGGATGTGGCTTGGAAAAACTGGGGCTTTCAAGCCCGCTACTTGATTTTTGGCAAAGAGGCAGATAAAATTGAAGAGGATTACAAACGTTTGTTCCAACGGTTTTTGCCAGAACGCGTGAGTTATTGGAGCCGGGCGCCGTACATTCATACTTCTCCGCTCAGCAATTGGGGAAAAGACGAATATTTCAATAGTGGTTCGCAACATTATTGGGGCGTGTGGCACGGAAAAGATCCTATTGAGGATTTTGGCAAGAAAAGCGGGCGTTTCAATGCCGAATATGGATTTCAGTCCTTTCCGCAAATGTCGACAATCAATACTTTTGCAACGGACAAAGATTGGGATTTGGACTCGGAGGTGATGAAGCATCATCAAAAAAGTTATGTTGGCAATGGAATGATGCTGAAACATGCTAAAATTTTGTTCGGCGAACCCAAAACCTTTCAGCAATTTGTTTATTATTCTCAATTAACGCAGGCGAAAGCCGTTGGCATTGCCATTTCAGCGCATCGTATTCAGGCGCCGCGCTGCATGGGGACATTGTATTGGCAAATAAACGATTGTTGGCCAGCTCCATCTTGGTCGAGTATCGATTATTTTGGAAACTGGAAGCCGCTTCACTATCAAGCGATGCGCGATTACGAAGAAATAGCCATTGTCGAAAAAATTGAGGAATTGGACCATGAGACTTATTTTTTAATCAACGGAACAGGAGCTTCACAAAGTTTGAAGGTAAATTGGAGCATCTATTCGTTGGACGGAACTTTGTTGAAAAAAGACAGTGCAAATTTGGAATCGTATACCAACAAGTCTGAGCAATTGGCAGCCTATCTTTCTGAACCGAAATGGCAAAAAGACAATTTTTACATTCATTTCGAAATTCTGGAAAAAGGAGCCATCATTTCGCAACGAAATTTCGTGCATCTCCCAAAGAAGAAAAAGAAAGAAGGCGATTTTCCCTTGAAAGTTGATTTGGCTTACGATTCCATTTCAAAAAAAGGAACTGTGACGATTGAGAACACCTGTTTTCTGAATTCTTTGTGGTTGACAAGCAATAAAAATGGAGTTTTCTTTGAACAAAATTACGTGCATTTATTGCCCGGAAAACACGTCATTCCTTTCACGTCGGAATTCCCTATTACTATGGCAGATTTATGGATTGAACATTTATAATTGAAAAAAGAATCGAAGGTGCTCAATTATTCAAATATCGTTTTTATTTAGAAAAAATAACGTGTTCAGAAAAAGTAATGATGGATCAATTCAATGAAATTCAGAAGAATGATTAGCCAAAGTACCTTCAAAATTAAAGATTAGCTCTAAATTTGCAGAATAGTAGACAAGCGTTAAATTAGGAGCATCCATGGATTTTAAACAATTACAAAAAATGAACTTTAAGTCACCACAACAAAAAGCGGTGATTAATGCTCAAGTTACTGCCAATTCCATGGCTTCTAAGTTCAATAAGTTCATGTCGGAGTTTGATTTATCCATGGCTCAATTCAATATTTTAAGAATTTTACGTGGTGCAAATGAAGCACTTACTATTTCGACTGTAAAGTCACGAATGATTGAGAAATCACCCAATACAACCCGTTTGTTGGATAAATTACTTGTGAAAGGATTGATCAAAAAAAAGGGATGTAAAGAAGATCGAAGACAATTTCATATTGAGATTACTGCTGACGGAAAGGCTTTGCTCCAGAGAATTGATGAATCTGGATTTGAAGCCATGGTGAATACACAATGTCTTTCAGATGAGGAAGCAGAAATATTGAACTCACTATTGGATAGATTACGGCAGTCTTTTTAGGATTTTTTGCCAAATACATTGGGTAGTAAGCACTACTTTTGCACTCCAAGAATTCTTTATATGAAAATTTGCCTAACGGTTTTGTTCTCTTTTTTATTTTTTGCGTCATTTGGACAATTCACACTGAAGGGTCAAATTATTGATACCCTTTCTGGTCAGAAATTAGAATTTGTATCTGTTCGTTTGTTTTCAGTAAAGGATTCAAGTGTCATCACGGGATCGCTTACGGATTCAAACGGTAATTTCAGCATAGACAATATCAAAGCCAATCGATTTTTTATGAAATGTTCTTTCGTTGGTTATGAGACGAAAACAATTCGCAATTTAAAATTTGAGTCTGCTAAACCATCGGAATTAATACTTGGGAAAATAAGTTTGCGCCCATCTGTTGTGCTGGAAATAGGTGAAATTGAAGTGGTTGGTAAACTGGATGTTTTGAAAGCAGGGATTGATAAAAAGATATACAATGTTGGTGACGATTTAAATTCGCAAGGAGGCAGCGCCAGTGATGTCTTGAACAACGTACCTTCTGTAGAAGTAGATCAAGATGGTAATATTTCTTTGCGTGGTGATGGAAATGTAATTATTCTAGTGGATGGACGTCCGAGTACCTTGACCATCAATGGTGGACTTTCTGGTTTGCCTGCAAATTCCATCGAACGCATTGAAGTGGTGACCAATCCATCCGCTAAGTACGATCCGGATGGAACTTCGGGCATCATCAATATTGTTTTGAAGAAAGCTCAATTACGCGGTGTGAATGGGGTGGTAGCAAGTACCTTGGGCACCGGAAATTCGTTCAATGGCACAGCCACCGTAAATGTAAGAACGAACAAAATTAATGTATTTGCGAACTATGCGTACAAATACAACGAAGGATACCGAAATTTTGACAGCAAATTAACGAGAGCTTCTTTACTCGGGACCACACTTTTGGATCAAAACCGTCCGGGAAAACAAAATACGGATGGTCATAATTTGCGCATCGGAATGGACTACTACATTACCGATAAGCAAACGATTGGTTTTTCCATTAATGGAGCGACCAGTAAGGAGAATCGATACAGTACATTAACCAATGATTTCTATGATGTAAATTCGCTGGTAACCAGCAGTTGGAATAGAAGTTCCATTGATAAAAATGACAATCAAAATCTAGATTTGAACTTGAATTATAGCCATGTTCTGAAAAAAAATAGAGGAGAATTGAGTGCCAACTTTACCAGTTCATTTGGAAATGAGATGAGTACGGGATTGTATGAAAATGAGTATGTAATTGATTATTATGCTTTATCAACTCGACCCAATTTGATTCAATCTTTGGATAAAAAAGAAAATAATTCTGTTCACACAGGACAATTGGATTACATAAAAACACTTGAAAAACAAAAAGCACGAATTGAAACGGGTGTAAAGGGTATTTTTAGAGACCAATCACTGAATACAACTTCTCAAACCTACAATGACAGTTTATTCGCCTATTTTCCGGATACCTTGGCGAATTTCAGATACAATTACAAAGAAGAAATACTTTCCGCTTATGCTATTTGGGGACAAGTCTTGGGTAAATTTAAATACCAATTGGGTGTTAGAGGTGAGTATGCCCAGCAAATTCCTTACCTGGTTGATAGCGATACAAAAATTGTCAACGATTATTTTAATCTTTTCCCTTCTGGTCATTTAAAATATGACTTACAAAAGAAACGAGAAGTCAGTTTAAGTTACAGCAAAAGAATCAATCGAGCTAATTCGGGGCAATTGAATCCTTTTACAAATTACTCGGATCCTTTGAATTTGCGTCAAGGAAATCCTTATTTGAATCCAGAATACATTAATAGTTTGGATTTGGGATACAGTGTAGAGAAAAATAAGTTGGTGTTCACTACCAGTGTTTTTTATCGCTACACAACAGACGTTATTCAACGAGTGAAGGTTTTTTATTCAGACAATGTAACGGCAACAACCTTTGGCAATATTGACCAAAGTCAAAGTTATGGATTTGAAGCGGTGATCAATTATAAACCGTTGAAATGGTGGAAAAATACAATCGCTTTAAATGGGGATCACATTCAATATTTCAATGCCTCTGGTGATGGGAATTTTAACAATTCGGGTTATAATTTAGCTGTCAAGTATACTGGAAATGTTGAATTCTGGAAGAAAACGGCAAATTTTCAAGTTAATGTTCGGTACAATACGCCTCGAATCACTTCACAAGGAAAAGTCTTGCCTCGATCGGCTATGGATATTTCAGGTGATAAACGATTCAACGAACATTGGTCGGTTGGTTTTCGTTTAAGTGATGTGTTCAATACACAAGGATTTCGCTACGATTTTCAGCAGCCGGATATTCGTCAACAGGGACAATACAAATGGTTAACACGTCGGTTCTACATAACAATAACTTACAAATTTGGCAAATTAGAAGTTGGCAAAAAAGCAGGTCGTGAAGGCGAAAACGGAGGTGGCGGAGGTTTCGATTTTTAACCTTTAATTTGTACCCCGAGATTCATTAATCCTTGGTCAAAACTGATTTTACGTTTTGCGGGAATTGCCCAAAATTCGATTTTGTCTTTACTATCTCGAATTATTTTTACTTTGGTTTTCATGACGCATTGATTTGTGTTCAATTGAAGTTAGCCAATTTCCGTACCAAAATTAGATCGAAGTAGTAGAAGGTTGATTTTATTGAGCTACCTGTTCTTTTTCATCCTTCATGCAAACGTAAATGAAAGCCGGTGGGAAATTCCAAAAGGTATAATTGATTTGGACTTTTTTAAAGGCTGTTTTTAAGTATTTTTTTGACTGCAAAGAATACTGAAATTGCGTCAACACTCCTTTTGGACTTAATGACTCTATCGCGGCAGATACGATGGATCCACGTAAGTCTTTTGAAAAATTTGCCAGCGGCAAAGAGGATACAATCACATCCGCTTGGTGCAAATTGAATTTTTCCAAATAGTACGGTATTTTTTCAGCCGTGTCATGTATCAAATGACAACGTGAGTCTTGAATATTCGCTTTTAAATTGTGAAAGAATTGGTCGTGTAATTCAAAAACAAGCAATTGAGCATCGGGCGCCATTCTCAACAGAATTTCTTTTGTAAAAACGCCTGTTCCAGGTCCTAATTCAATAATTGTTTTTGCTTTTGAAAAGTCAATAGGCGACAACATTTTATCCGTTAAGGCTTTGGAGCTTGGTCGTATTGAGCCTACCAACTTTTTATTTTTGAAGAATTCTTTAAAAAAATCACGCTTCTCCATACAATTCTTCCTTGATCATTAATTTGCCTTGATGAACGATTCCCAAAACTTTTGCGTTGTAATTTTTATTTAGAAAAGGAGAATTTTTACACAAGGAAATTAGCTCTTGTTCATCAAATGTCCAGGAATGGTCGAGACTAAAAAGCGTAAGATCCACTTTTTGACCAATTTCTATTCGATTCTCTGGAATTTCCAAAACGGAACGAGAACGTCTTCCTAGGATTTCACAAATCAAATCGACATCAAAGTTTTTGTCGGTTGCTAAATTTGCAAAAACAGTTTGTAATTGAAGATCGCCAAAAGCGGCATGGTCAAATTCTATTTCTTTTTCTTCAGTATCACCCGGTCGATGATCTGAAACGATGCAATCAATGGTGCCATCTTTCAATCCTTCCCAAAGCGCTTTTCGGTCTTCTTCGGTTCTCAAAACCGGCATTACTTTGAAATTAGAATCAAAATCCAGAACGGCATCTTCTGTAAACAAGAGATTCATGAGGTGAACGTCGGCCGTAACCTTCAACTGGTTCTTTTTTGCTTTTCGAATTAAATCTACGGATTCAGCGCAGGAGAGTCCTGAAAAGTGAAGTGTACCATTTGTGTATTCAGCCAATCTTACGTTTCTTTCGACCTGAATAATTTCAGCAATATGAGGATCCGCTTTCAAACCGGTTTCAACGGATGCAATTCCTTCGTTTACCATTCCTGCCCCAGCAATTCCGAAATCACGAGCAAAACAGACAATTTTACCGCCAAAATTTTGCGTATAAAGCATGGCACGGTATAAAATCCCTGAACTAAGTGTGTGCGTATCATCCGAGAAAAGACGAACACCATTTTGGTACATATCGTATAATTCCGCCAAATTTTCACCTTTCATTTTCTCCGTTACCGCCCCAATGGGATGCAACTGAGTGGAATGGTTTTCGGATCTTTTCAAAAGGTATTCGACGGTCGATTTATTGTCGACAACGGGTTGAGTTGATGGAAGAACAGCAACGTGCGTGTATCCGCCGTATGCCGCTGCGTCCAATCCCGTTTCAACAGTTTCTTTGTGTTCGAAACCAGGATCGCAAAAGTTGGCTTTTAAATCCACCCAACCTGCACTCACATGCAAATCATTGTCTGCAATTACCAAAGCATCTTGATCATTTATGGTTTGCTCAATAGCGGTAATTTGATCATTTTCTATTAGTATATCCATTTTCTTACCGTTGTAAGAGGATGATTTATCATGTATTTGTGCTTGTCTGAGAATAATTTTCATACGGTTTTTTTAATTTTTCCACCAACGAATTAGGACCAATTCAACGATTAAAAATAACAAACTTAAAAGAATTGCCCAACGCCAATATTCGAAGGGTTTTTCCAGGTCTAATTTAGCTAAACTTTGCCCTTCTTTTATTTCGCTGGGAACAATATTTTTTAATCCGCTATTTTCAAATTCTTCCACGACTAAATCTACATTCAGGGCGTTGCAATTCGATTCGATTCGAGCATAATTGAGCGCAAGTTTGCCAATTTTAGTTTGATCAATTATATCATAAATTCCTGCCGATAATCGCTCATTTGCTTCATTTCCACGAATGGATAGATAATCCAAATTGCCAATTCTTTCCTTGATTGGAATAAAATCAACTGTTTCATTTTTCAAGTGAATTGGTTTTTCACCATTTGATGAATAATACAAAGGATATTTACTGTCTTCACCAATCGTTAGATAATAGGGACGTTGTTTGTGACTTAATTCACCTACTCGCAACAACAAGGTAGTAAACAGTGCATGATTTGTAAAGGAACTAAATTCATTTTTCAAGCTACTCGTGAACAAGTAGGCTTTCGTATCAACAGAGCGAAGGAATACCGACATGCCGTTTTGTGCTTTTAACAAAGCAACCGTTTGAGACGAAGTGCTGGTAGCATACATTTTGTACAAAGCGGGCAAGTTAAGTTGGTCTGGTTTTTTATCAAAAACAGGTTTAAAGAAAAGGTCGTTGTAAGCAATATCACGAATTTTTGATCCTTCTGTAATAATCGATCCTAGTGCTGGTAAATTCAAAGCTGAAAGTGCAGAATTCCAGGATGATTTGTTTAAATCTGTTCCTGGAAAAAGTAATAAGTTTCCTTGGTTATTTTTGAAATCTTTAAGCATTTGAACAAAACCGGAGGCCATTTCGTTGGCTCCATTTACTACCACGAGGTCCTTTTCCTCAAACTGATCCAATGTAACAGCATTTTGTGATACTGTCGTTGACTTGTAAAACTTATCCAACCCATAAACTAATTGAACATTCGGACTCGCGTCTGGTCCGTCGATAATGAGCACGTTGGCCGATTCTTTAGGGGCATAACTGAAGAAAAATTCATCATCGAAAAACACTTGATTGTCGCGAATGGAGGCAGATGCAGAACGATACGTATCCACTTGTTTGGCTGTTTTGGATTCTAAGAAATTCACTGTTGTGATTTTGCTGCTATTCGCAGGAATGTCTGCAAAAATATCTCGTTTCACAGCACCAGCCTCTACATGTAATTCTGCATTTACCTTGTCCTTTTCTCCATAATTTTGAATACGAATGTTCAATTCATTGTTTTGACCAATCTTACTATTGGGTTCTGTGAACCAGACAGAATCAACAGCGAGATTACTCGAATTTTGAGGAACAAATTGAATAGGATAATAAAAACTAGAAGCATCCTCATGAATTGCTTTGGTGTCAAAACTGGTTTTTTGGAAATCGGATAAAATCACGTATTGAACCGTACTTATTTTTTCCTTTTCAGTGCGGTATTGTTCCACAAAATTCCGCTCCCAGGCCATCACATCACCTAATTTCCGAACCATGGGTGATAATTCTATTTTGTCTATTTGATCCAGCGCTTCAGATTGGCTAATTATTCGTTGCTCAATTCCAGACATTTCATTTGTGACCAATAGAAAGCGTGTATCACTCGAAGCTTCTTTGATTATTCTTTTGGCACATTCTCTAGCTTCTGAGATTAATTCACCTTCGGTTCCTTTTTGGCCCATTGAAAATGAATTGTCCAAATAAATTGCGAGCAGTGGATTACCACCTTCAGCCGTTTGACTACTAACAGGAATATAGGGTTGAGCAAAGGCTAAGATAGCAAATAACAAACACAACAATCGGCTAATTAATACCAGTAAATGTTTTAGGTTTTTGGTGGCTTGTGTTTCTAAATCTACTTTTTTAAGGAAGGTAATACTAGAAAAATAGAGGGTTTTGTATTTTCTGAAATTGTAGAGATGAATGATAATCGGAATTACCAATAATAGGAGCAACCACAAAAAATAAGGGTAAACAAATCTCATGAATTCAAAGATAGATATTTAAGTGGTTTTTGAGTTTGTCAATCGCCTTTTTTATGCTTTTTTAATCGACTCTATAATGGGCTTGGTAACGTTTGTCCAGTCGAAATTTTGACGAATATAGGATTGGCACTCTCTGGAAATTTCCTGGTATTTGTTTTCGTCATTTAATTCAAGGATTTTGTCCACAAATTCGGATGCCGTATCGGCAATCAATATGCTTTCATTTTCAAGGGCTTGGAGGGCGTTGTTGGCTAATTGGGAAGTAATACTGGGTATGCCCATAGCCATAGATTCGAGCAACTTATTTTGCAAACCTGTACCAATTTTCATTGGTGCAACAAATACTCTTCCTTTTCGGTAGGCAACGCGTATATCCGCGGGGTTCGGCAGAATGTCAAATGGCGTTTCCTTGTTTTGTAGCTGAAACAAGAGTTTTGCAGGATCAGCACCTGCGGCTAAAAAGCTCAAATTCAATCCTCTTTTCTTGGCTTCTGGAAGAATCTCGTTCACTACAAATTTAACTGCTTGAACGTTGGGTGGGTAATTCAAATTCCCGACAAAAACCAAATCGTATTCAATTTGTGCCTTGGTCATTGTTTCAAAAAAGTAAGGGGAAACACCGTTGGGAATGCACACTACTTTTTGAGTCGGAGAGGTGCCCAGAAGTTTTTCATCTTGTTCGCTGATAATGGTATGAAATTCAAAATAATCGTATACCTGCCGTTCGTATTCACGCAAACGATTTGCTTCCATTTTAAAAAGCCATTTCAAATAGAAAGGTTCAATGGCAATTCTCCGTTCGATTCCGGCCGAAAAAGCATCCATATAATCCAAGGTTTTCGGACAAAAATGATAGTTTTTCACGTAATCAGAAACACGAATAAGCTGACAGAAAATGTGAGTTGGTTGAATCGTTTTTAATTGGAAATCAATTTTTTTTTGAATTTTCCGTGAATAGAAATAAGCTGTTTGCAGGGGTTTACCTGTGACCAAAGCGAGCAAACTGGATAGCCAGCTTTTCCATTTAGGGATTGTATAAACCGTGCACTGAGAGCAATATTTATTCACTTCGCTCAAGGACGCTGGAGTAGGGTTGTGTTCTGAAATACAAATTAATTCAATAGAAAAAAAAGCACTCAACTCTTTAATTTGATAAAAAGCTCTCAGTTTATCGCCTTTTTCCAAGGGGTAAGGAAAACGCGAAAGCATCACTGCAATTTTTGGTTTATTCGATTCAGACATTCGCCTCAAAGATAGTGAGCAAAGATGTATTTTTTTGCCATTTCTCCATGAATTCTAAAGCTTTTCGAGACAAATGCTCACTTTTTTCCTGGTTCTTACAAAGATCAATTGTTTTTAATATGAATTCCTCCTGAGTTGCACAAATTAGAATTCCTTCACCGTCTTCAATCGGTATACCTTCCATTCCTTGTTTCGTGGTGATAACAGGTACGCCCATAGAAAGGGCTTCAATGATTTTTATTCGAACACCGGAACCCGAAGAGATCGGAGCAAGTAGCGGTCCGTGAGAGCATAAAAAGACATTTTTATCCTCAACAAAACCCAAATGGTGAATATTTGGATCCTTCGGTTGTGGCAATTTTTCCATGAAGGAACCAGCCACGAAAAGTTCTAACGCGGGACATTGTTTTTGAACTTCAGGAAAAATAGATTCAGTAAGTTGAAAGTAAGATTCTTGGTTGGGATGCCAATTCATGGCACCAAAATGAAAGCAACGATTGGCTTCAAATTTCCATTTTTCACCTATTGAATCAGGAAAATAGGGGAAGTTTATCGTTTTAACTTTGGTTATTTTTTCAAAAATGGCGCCGTCTAGCTGAGAAATAGGCAACACGACATCGAATTGATTGAGGATTTCGATTTCCCGTTTCTTCAATTGATTAGCTAATAGGGAAAGATAAAATTTCTTAAATGTATTTTTTTCTGATTTTGCTTTTTTCTCCCAGATTACGTGCTCTACATTGTGAGTTCGTAGGACATAGGTTTTTTTTGGCGCTACAATTTTAAACTGTTCAATCATTTGAGCGGAAAACAATGAATCAAAAAGTAAAATGTCAAAATTCGATTTTTCCACGCATGTTTTGAATTGTTCAACGAGATCAAAACTTTCAAAACGATTCAAATGGTACGATTTCCCTCGAAAAAGAGATAGTATAGCTTGTAATGGACGAAAACGCAAATCTACCGCTGAAAAGGAGGTTGGAATTTGGGAAAAGCTACTTTCAGCAAAAACTTCTTTTTTGAAAGGGTGTTTTTCTGAGCAAAGGGTCAGATAATCCAAGTCTACACCTTCGGCAATCAACTGTTGGACCAAAGCTAGTGTGGCAGCATTTCCTCCATCAATCGTTGGTAGGAATGGTTTATGCGTTACCAGTAAGACTTTCATTCTTCGGTTTGCGTTTGAATCGTTGAAAAAATTTCACCCAGTTGTCCATGACAAACAACGGGGAGTCATTGATGGCCGCTCGCATGAGAATAAAGGCCAATGGCGTTAGTACCATCGAAGCAAACCACATGCCTAAAAATGGAGAAATAACCTCTTCTTTGGCTAAATTTTCCCCGAGTGAGATCAGCACAAAATAGATCATAAAAAGAAGGGCTGCAATAACGACGGGCGCTCCAAAACCACCTTTTCGAATGATTGCGCCCAAAGGTGCACCAATGAAAAAGAGTACAATAATCGCGTAGGTCAATGCAAATTTTCGTTGTGTTTCAATGTCAAAACTTCGGACATTGTAATCCAAAGCGTCCATGAATGCCTTTTGGGTAGTTAAATTTTCCAGTTTTCTTCTCAAGTTGGTTTGAGCAAATTGAACAGCTTGATCTTTTTCCTGCTTTTTCAAAGCATCCCATTTTATCAAGCGGGCAGGGTAGGCCTCCTCTGTAAAACCAGCTTTCGATTCTGCTTTTTTGAAATTTTCGGCTTGAAATAAAAAATGGTCTTGTTTGGTGGCTAACGTGAATTTTAGTGTGGTTGAGTCCGCTTTTCTTTGCAAGGAATCGATTGCCTGGTGAAGTTGAAATACATTCAACATCTCGTATTCATTTTTAAATAATTCGTCCTGCGTTCGATTGATAGAAAAACCCGTTAAATCAATTTTATAGGTGGATTTCAAAAAGGAAGTCCGTCTGGAGGGATGACTATTATTGGGACTTGGGATTAGTTTTCCGTTCTCATCATAAAAAGGAGTTTGAGCAGATAATTCCTCTACCACATTGCCTTTGTTGAGTTCGAAAAAAACGTACTTTCCATTTTCGGATTTGTACATTCTTCCATATTCAGCGCGGATTGTTTTTATTTCAGTGGCATTGCTGTGGTCGTGAATAATGATATTCGTGAATTTGTCATTGTTGACTTCGTCCACTTTTATCGCATATCCGTCCAATTCTTTGGTGTAAGCACCCGGAGAAAGAATGGCCGAAATTTTGGTATTCTGAATGTCGTAAATAATAGAATGCCATTTTAAATTGGCTACGGGAATTACATAATTCGCGAAATAGAAGGTGCTCATCGCGATGATGAACACGGCTATCATCAATGGACGCATGATTCGGAAGAGCGACAAGCCGCTGGATTTAAGCGCCGTTAATTCATTGTTTTCGGACAGATTCCCGAACGTCATGATAGACGAAAGCAAAATGGCTAGTGGTAAGGCAAGTGGAATTAAACTAGCAGATACAAACCATAACAATTCAAGTATGATGTATACTTCAATTCCTTTTCCCATTAAATCATCGATATACAGCCAAAAGAACTGCATGATGAGTATAAACATCGAAATCAAGAAGGTAACTACCAAAGGACCGGCAAAGGATCGAATGCTAAATACGTAAAGTCTTTTCAAAGGAAGCCTCATGTGCCAGCAAAGATAGTTATTGAAAAGGAAGAATTGTCAAGCTTAGAACGGATGAAGGACAAATTTATGCGCCAAGAATACGTTTTAACTCTCCGATGAGTGACTCCCAAAGCTCTTTTCCTTCGTTCGAACCTTCATCTTCTTCAAAATCGGTCACTTTTAGAACAACCGCTTTCGTCATTGGATCTACCTCAAATTGAAATTGAAAATACGTATCGAGACCTGCTTTTTCGTCTACGATTTTTTGCCATTTTATTTTCTCACCATTTCTTTTGGTCAATAATCGAGCATCTTCTTCGCTTCCATCCCAAAAGAAAGTATAAATATCATCATTAATGTTTACGTCATCAGCAAACCATTCGCTCAGCCCACTTGGGGTGAAAAGCATGTTTTCTAAAACTTTTGGAGAGGTGTGCAGTAAGAATTCGAGTTCAAATTTCTTTTTCTCGGACATGTAGTTTATTAATTAATTATAACTTCGCAACTAATTCGGAAATATACTTAAATCTTTTCAATGGCTCTAGTTCATTCTTTTGAAAAAAACGGTAATCTCTTGTTTAAATACAGAGGTCAGATACCTGTAATCTTATTTTTAATGGCCATTCCAGTGGTTTATTTCACTGATTATCAATTTCTTGATAGAAATGATGATTTGTTTTGTCCGCTGTTGATAATTTGTTCGTTAGTTTCTTTAATCGGTCAGGGAATCAGAGGGATAGCGATAGGTACAAGCAACAAGAACACTTCTGGTAGAAATACCAAAGAACAAGTAGCAGAGGCTTTGAACACAAAAGGCATTTACTCAGCTGTTCGTCACCCGCTTTATTTGGGGAACTATTTCATGTGGATTGGAATTGTCATGTATACATTCAACTTTTGGTATGTAATTTTGGTTTCCTTGCTTTTTTGGTTGTACTACGAAAGAATCATGTTTGCAGAAGAACGTTTTTTGGAAAGAAAGTTTGGCGAGTCATATGTAAATTGGTCCATGACTGTTCCTCCGTTTTGGCCAAGTTTGAAAAACTACCAAAAAGGGGAGATTCCTTTTTCTATGAAAACAATCCTTCGACGAGAATATTCTGGGATTACGGCTACCATCATTGGATTCTTATTTGTTGATATTCTAAGAAATTATTTCGCAGATGACAAGTTGCAATGGAAAACAGACTATACAATCGTCTTAGTTATTGCGTTGAGTATTTCTTTGATTTTTAGAAGCTTGAAGCATTATACAAAAGTTTTGTACGAGGCAGATCGATCTTAATCGATTATTTAGTCAAAAAAATTCTGTTCGGAGTGAAATAAAAATGAAAAAACTATTATATTTGCACCCCGAAATAGGCATGGCGAGGTAGCTCAGTTGGTTAGAGCGCCGGATTCATAACCCGGAGGTCGGGAGTTCAAATCTCCCTCTCGCTACAAAAAAATCCATCAAAACTTGATGGATTTTTTTTGTTTAAACAATTTTAAAGTCTACCTTTTTTACTTGATGTAAATAATCGGGTTTGAATAGAGAAGACGAATTGTATTTTCTCCATTTTCCTCAGTGCTGAATCACTATTTTTTTGCTGAAAACAGCCCCATTTTTCTCTCTAAAAAGCATGTAATACATGCCACTTTCGAACTGAGAAATTTGGATTATTTTTGAAAATCCATCGATTGAATCAGTCGAAACAATTTGACCATTCATTGAACAGATTTGAAAATTGGCATGGATTGGTTCGGTGAATTCAATTAAAAAAGATTCAGAAGCTGGATTTGGTGAAATCTGCACCTGATTCATGGGAGAATTTTCATCCAAACCGCTAACGAACTCAACACAGCCGTCATTTTGAGCGAGCAAAGCATCCGTCCAAGCCAAGGAAAGGGAGCCTAGAATAAAAGGCGCAGCACTCACGTTGGAGAAATTTGTTAATTGAAGGGTATCACTGGATTGTCCAGTTGGGAAAAAAGGATAAAAGCCATTATTACAGGTCCAGGTTAGTGAGTTTGAATCGAATAAACTGATACCAAACTGGGGTTCGTAGTGCGCTTTTATTCCAAATTGAGGACCGTTTCCTATGGACAGCAGTCGAATACTGTCATACTCGTGCAGATCAACAACGCCAGAGTGAAAACTGACTTCTTTCCAAGTGTTCGTCATCAAATCACAGGTCAGGGCAGAGCCGAAATTCATTATGGAGCTAATCAAATAAAGGCGATTATTGAAGCATCGTAATTTGCAATTATCAGCTTGATATAAACCGTCTGTGAAATTGATGGTTGTTGAGTCATATTGGAAAGTGGCTAATGACCTTTCGTAACCATTTTTAGTCCCGATTAAATGGAGATTTCCCCCCGAAACAATTCCATCAAAAGCGGTAAAATCAGCGATTTTTTTGGAATCGATCAATGCGCCCATTTCATCGATATGAATGATGTATGTTGCATTTAAAAGATAGTTCGATGAAATAATGTAAGCTGAATTAGTGTCTTTTATAAACGCCACGGGTTTTGTTTCCTCTGAATTTGAAAGGGAAATGTTGACTTCCAACATTCCCGCCGTTGTGAAACGTAGAATAGCCAATTCATTACTTCCATCTACCGAATTAACATGGAGTAATTTACCGTTGTTCATTTCTAAAGTGAAAGATTTTAAATGATTGGAGGCGTTGTTTTGATGAATGTGTTTCGACCAATTCAATGCGCCGTTTTCGTCAAATTTTACCAGATAGGTTTGATTCAAATTGGTGCTTTGAGCGACCACATTTCGAGTTAAAAGATAGGTGCTGTCTTGTAATTTCAGAAAGTTATCGATTTGACTCCATTCACTGTATTGGTTATTCGTATAATAGCTGATGTCGCTGTTTTCAAATGTTTTCGACCAAATAACATTGCCCGCTGTATCGAATTTTGACACATGCGATTCGTTGGAATGAATATTCCCAGACACAAAGAGTTCGCCGTTTTCATTCAAAAATGTAGCATTGGCCAAAATAGTCTGAAAAGTGGAATCGTGGACCACTTTATTGTACGTGTTTTGAGCGATGAAAATGCTCGGAATTAGAAATAGTGCACTCGTGAATAGTTGTCTCTTCATAATAATTTCATTTCGGTTTCTACAACGGAAACGATTCAAATCATTGGAAGGTTGAGAAACAATTTACTTTTTCAATTTGGCATCTACAAAAAGAACATAATGCAAATCAATTTTGTAATCTGTCGTGATGACTTCATCGGTAGTCGTGACCACACGTAGGTTGAATTTATCTTTTTTGATGAATTCTTTGATATCCGCATTGGATACGTTTAAGGTCAGTTGCTTTGCACTGTCATTGGGGATGTTTTCTTGCCACGCTAGTTTCACTTCGTCCAAACCATCTGCATTGATGTACAGAATGATGTCTTTTAAAAAATTATAATTTCCACTGGCGGGCGTATTGACGGTTAATACCATTTGTGTCAATTTAATTTCTTGAATCAAATCTTTCCGCGTGTCATTGACTTCGAAAGTTGACTCTGAATTGGTCGTCATGTCCGGAGTTTGAATCACAAATGGCAGATTTATCGCCGAATTTGAAGGAATGGTAATACTCTCGTCATAGGTTAAATTAAATTGAGTGAGTTTGTTGAGTTTTTTGCATGAAAACAAAGCTACAACGATTAACAAACTAAATAAAATGAGTTTTTTCATCATGGAGAGTTTACCGTAAAATACGAATAAAAACTGACTTTGGATTTCTTTTCTTTAAAGTTTTAAAAGTTCCTCGTTGGTAAATCGTGCCAATTTCAGTACATTTTCACTGCTAAAATCAAAGGAAAGGTTGGCTTTCGAGTAAATACTTGGGATGTCTTTCGTGTAGCCCAAAGCAAGCGCCGCTTTATATTCTCCCAACGCTTTCGTTTTGTCTTCTAAGCTGTTTTTCCAAACGCCTAATGCACCCAGTTGTGCAATTCCGTATTCGATGTAGTAAAAGGGAACTTCGAACAAGTGGAGTTGTCTGTGCCATGCGTACGCTCGATTTTCTTCAAATCCATCCCAATCAACGAATGGATTGCCGTATTCTTCTTGTAATTTTTCCCATTGATCTTTTCGTTCAGCTCTTGTGTGATTTGGATTCGTGTAAATCCAGTGTTGAAACGAGTCGATGGTAGCAATCCAAGGTAAAACCTTTAAAATGCCAACTAGTTGTTCTTTTTTCGCTCTTTTTAATTCGTCGGCATTGTTATAAAACACGTCCCAGTGTTCCATCGACAACAATTCCATCGACATTGAAGCCAATTCGGCTACTTCTGACGGTACATTTTTGAAGGAAGTCATTTCTAGTCCTCGTGATAAGAACGAATGCACAGCGTGCCCGCCTTCGTGGATCATGGTTACAACGTCCCGTTGAGCGCCGGCAGCATTCATGAAAATAAAAGGAACGCCAATTTCATACAAGGGATAATTGTAGCCACCCGGTGCTTTTCCATATTTCGAATCCAAATCCAAGTGCTGCATTTCGTCCATGGTTTGCAAACAATTGCCAAAGTAACTATCCAATTTGTGGAAGATGGTTTTTGTTTTTTCTAGCAATTCGGTTCCTTTTTCAAAGGGTGCCAAAGGTTCTAATCCATCCGGGTCTACTTCTGTATCCCACGGTTTGATTGTTTTTTGACCGAGCTTGTCCGTATGTTCTTTCTGCAAATTACGAACGATAGGAACGATGTGTTCCCGAATGGAAGCATGAAAGTCAAAACAATCTTCTTTCGAATAATCGAATCGACCTAGTGCGTCAAATTTGTAATCTCGGAAGTTGGCATATCCAGCATTTACAGCCACTTTGTGTCGTAATTGAATCAATTCGTCAAACAACGTTTCAAGTGCGTCCACATCTTGATTGCGGCGCTCAGCCATTTTTTCAAAGGCCACTTGGCGAATCTTCGCATCTTGCTTTTTCAATAAATTGGCAGCTTTCTGCATGGTAATTTGTTCCCCATCCCACTCAATGTTTTGAGCAGCAGAGATGGTGCCATATTGCGAACTTTTCGTTTGAATTTCCGTTTCCAAAGGAATGTTTTCTTCCCGAAACAACTCAATACTTTTTTGAACTGAACGGAAATAGATGAAATAAGCTTCTTCTTTTTCCAATGCCTCTCGGCCGGGAGAATTCATCAATTTTTTATTGAGCAAATCATCGTAGGGAGCCGCTTTGGGCATGATTTCATTGACGAAAAAAGCATATTTAGCAGCAAAATCCTCGTTGGTCGTATCAATGGTCATGTGAATATAGCGCCATGCCATGTCTTCTTCCAAAATGGCTTCCAATTCACTTTTATCTTTTAACCATGTAGCGAGATCGTTTTGATTTTCAATTGGACGATTCACTAAATCTTCAAAATAGGGTAGCAGTGTATCCCAGCTTTCTATCCGTAAGTTGTCTTCAACAAATTGTCTCTTTTCTCTTGTCAGTTTCATATTGTCTATCATTAAAAAAGTCGTCTCGTAAATGCGGGACGACTTTTAGCCTCGAATGTTTACGAGAATATTTCTTTTGCTTATTTTCCTCTGCTTGTTCCTACCTTAGGAGCAACTACTTTTTTTCCAGCGGTTGATTTTGAAGCGGGTTTATCTTTTACAATAGCTTTTGGTTTTGCAGCGGTTGTCGTTTTTGCTTTTGGTGCTTTCTTCGCTTCTGGTTTTTCTTCTGCCTCCGCTCCAGTTTCTTTTTTCGCTGATTTCTTAGCCGGTTTCTCTTCTTTTTCTTCTAATTTCAATTCACCTGCTTTGTGCAACAAATTGTACCACATGAAGATTTTCTTGATATCAGATGGATAAACGCGTTCTTTATCAAAATCAGGTAAAACACTTTCCAAGTAGGTAGACATGTCTTTGTCACTTTCTTTGTGTGAAATACATGGTTTTCCACCTTCTTTTTCATAAATCGCATCAAAAATCAAATGCAAAGCTTTGTCTTCTTCGTATGTATAAATACTAATGTCTTCCAATGCTGAAATTCGATCCGTGGAATAAGCGGGAAAACGTTTTTTGTCTTCCAACGATTCTACAATGATGTTGTTTTTCCCTTGAGCAATCACTTTGTAAAGTCCTGATCGTCCTGAAATGGAAATAATACCTGATAATACCATACTTGTTTTTATATTTTCGAGTTCAAAATTAAAAAAATCTTTCCCCCAACGCTATTTAACAACCAATTTTAGTTGAAATAATTGTTTTTCTGTTTGAATTTCTAGAAAATACAAGCCTTTGCTCCATTTTTCGACACTGTAAATCCCGCTTTCGCTCTTATTCAATTGCATTTCCTTGCCTAATTCATCGAAAGCATGAATCGAACGAATATTTTCTTGGGATTTTATAATAAAACTGTTTTGTGTGGGATTTGGGTACAAGACTAAGTCATTTATTTTCAATTCATCTAAATCCAAAACAGCAAAGAAAGGGGAGGAAATAGAAGCGCAACCATCTGAACTAACCGTGTACACTTGAAAATCGCCATCGGGAGGAGTGACGGCTAAAGTTTGATTCGTTTCATTCAACAAATCGACTCCATTTTTTACCCATTGGTAATTTGCCGCGGTGCTAGAAATCAAAACATTCGTTCCTTGCGTGATGGTAGGAATGGGCTCTACCGTTGTTTGCAGCAATAAGTTTAAAGCATGAACTTTTCCATATCCGTAAACATTGTTAGGCACTGAACCGGTAAATCCATCGGTAAAAGCTGTCGTTGTCAAAAGTTGTTTGAATTCGCTGTACGTACCATAGTTGCATTTTTCCAAATACAAGGCTGCAATTCCCGCGACTACGGGTGAAGCCATGCTTGTTCCGCCATTTCTTACATGCCAACCACCAATTTCGATCAATGCGTTATTGGCTGGATTGCTCAAGAGCGCCAAAGGGCCAGCAGAAAGTGTAACATCGCCGCCGGCTGAAATATCCGGTTTTGTCAGACCTAATCGGTTTGGACCTCTGGCAGAAGATGGACTGATGATGCCTGAAGTGGGCGAAACAGCTGTATACAAATTTCCATTTTTATCGGTATAATGTAATCGGTTGTGAATATTGGCAACAGAAATGATTTTCTCAGAGCAATTCCAGCTAGAGACGATCGTTTGAAGCGAATCCGGCATTTGATAATGAACAATGCTCGGCATTTGAGAAGCATTTGGGATATTGGCAACAATTTCATTTAAGCCCAAAGTAGTTCCACTCCAAAGATCGTATTGCCCGGAACCTTTTGTCATCAAACGAAAATTGTAATTCGTTGAATCTACATGTGAAAAGTAGGATTCCATATGAAAATTAGGACCTTCGTATTCGCGGTAACTTTCTATAGTTGCGATTCGATTGCCAACGCTGTTGTATATTGTATCGTATATAGGAGACAAAGCCATGTTGTTATTCAATTGTCTAAAACTATTTCTGCCACGGAATTTGTAGGTAGGTGAGATTTTGTCAGCACCGTAAGCAAAATCAATTGTGTTGGCCGTAGCCGAATCACACCAAAAGTCAAAATAAATGGTGTTGGCGCCCAGTTGTCCGGATGGATTGTTTTTAAACCATACGAATGAGGTATCCGAGCTTGCATTCCCATGGCAGTGGTATTTACCCCAACTGCCTGAGTTTCCAGCAGCACCGATGATTATTCTGCCGGGTTTAGCGTCGATTAATTGTTCCATAATTTCAGAAGCAGGATCATTCCCATCATGGCTACCCAGGTAAGACCCAATCGATAAATTCACTACAGCTGGCATATGGTACTCGTCTGCGACTTTAAAAATGTAATCACAAGCATCCGCTACCGTTAGCGTCCAATTGGGTAAATTGAAGTTGGTATGTACGATTACAATATTGGCATCGGGCGCCATGCCTTTGTTCGTACCATTCGCCAATCCATTTCCAGCCGAAGATCCAGCCACGGTTGTACCATGTGCTTGACTGTCCATACTGGTAATGCTGCCATTGTTGATGTCAGTACTATCCCATTCTTGGCCATAATTGTAAGGCATCGGCGGGTTTGCACCATTCGCTGAGTGATCCCAATAGCGCAATACACGGGTTTTACCATTGGTATCTTTGAAATCTGGGTGGTTGTAATCAATTCCTGTGTCTACGAAACCAATAAGAACATTTTTCCCTGTATATCCCTGGGGCAGTCCGCCCAATCCTTGTTGAACTTGGTTAACAAAATACGTTTGACGAATTGAATCATTTAAAAGCTGCGGCGGGGCAAATTCAAAATGAAATGAGGTCAATTTTTGCTCTTCCATTTTTTCCTGAATCCAAGAAGCTGTGCAAGTAATGAATAACCAATTCAAGGTAGAGTATTTCACTTTAATATTTTCTGCATTCAGCAGGGCAATATTGGCGTCTGTATGATCAATACAAAATGTAAATGGGTCGTTGGGACTCTTTGCCAGTGTTTCTTTGAATCCGATTCCTTGCGAATACAAAGGAGTCGAAAAAACAAGAGAACTTAACAATATTAGGAAAAAGGCGTATTTATTCTTCATTTTAGATTCTTTGGTTGAATAACAAGTAAACATACGCCAAAAAATGGTAATTTAGTTGGTCAATTATCGAATATTTTCAAATTTTACCATTCAAAAAGTATCTAATGATTAAAAAAACATTTTTAGTTGCCGTAGTTTTAGCTTTCGGTATCACATCTTTTGCACAAAAGGCACCGGAAACGGCAAATTGGTATAACAAAGGCAAAGCCGGTATGGATACCGAAAAAGCCTATAAAAAATTAAAAAAGAAAAAATCTGAAACGGTAATTGTTGCAGTCATAGATTCTGGAGTTGATATAGAACACGAAGATTTACAGGGTAAAATTTGGACAAATTCAAAAGAGATTCCTGGAAACGGAATTGATGACGATAAGAATGGCTATATTGATGATATTCATGGTTGGAACTTTTTAGGAAATGCTTCTGGCGAAAATGTAAATGCCGCCAACTTGGAGAAAACGAGAATCTTTAGAACGTTGGGCGAAAGATTTGCCGATGCCGATGCCAATTCGATTGCGCAAGATGATCGTGCCGATTTTGATTTGTATCAAAAATTGAAAGGTGAAATTCAGCAAGAAAAAGCCATGTACGAGCAGTACTTAGGTTATATGGATATGATGCCAATGATCATCAAACAAGTTCCAATGTCTGTTGGTGAAAAAATCGGAAAAGCCGATTATACCGCCAAAGATTTGGAAAAATGGAAACCAACTTCGCCTGAGGAAATTCAATTGAAAGCCACTGCTGAAGCGATTTTATCAGGAGATTTATCCTTGGAATCGATTGAGGAACAGAAGAAACAATTGACAGATATGATCGATTTCAACTTGAATGTTGATTTCAATGAGCGAAAAACTATTGGTGACAATCCGGATGATTTTAGCGATAAAAAATATGGTAACAATGATGTAGAAGGTCCAGACGCTTTGCATGGAACTCACGTAAGTGGAATTATTGGTGCAGGTCGTCACAACAAAATCGGATACGATGGTGTAGCTGAGAATGTTTTGATTATGTCCTTGAGAGCCGTTCCTAATGGTGATGAAGCGGATAAAGATATTGCTTTAGCGATTCGCTATGCGGTCGACAACGGAGCAAAGGTCATTAATATGTCCTTCGGAAAATCGTATTCACCGCATCAAAAAGAGGTGGCAGAGGCTTTCCAATATGCAGCTTCTAAAGATGTACTTTTGGTGCACGCGGCTGGAAATGATGGTTCGAATTTGGACGTAGCAAATAACTTTCCAACGAATCAATATTCATTTCAATCCACTCCAACCAATTTATTTTTAACAATAGGTGCTTCGACAAAAGATGCAAAGAAATTGTTGGCAGCTGATTTTTCAAATTATTCGCAAACAAAAGTGGATATTTTTGCGCCAGGACATGAAATTTGGAATACCGTTCCTCAAAGTCAATACAAAAAATTGCAAGGAACTTCCATGGCAGCGCCAATGGTAAGTGGTGTGGCAGCGATGTTGAAGTCGTATTTCCCAACATTAACCATGGACGAGATTCGCACAGTCATTTTGACTTCAGGAAAATCGTACAAGGGAGAACAAGAAATACAACCAGGATCAGAAAACATGGTGGATTTTGGAACACTTTCGGTTACGGGTAGCGTTGTTAACGTTAAAAATGCGGTTGCAGCTTGTAAAGTTTTAGAGAAATCAAAAAAGAAATAAACTAATATTTGTTATCTTTAAGCCGTCTTGAATTGTCAAGGCGGTTTTTTTATGCGCTATCTTTTTCTTATACTTTTGTTTTCATTTGCTTTCACTTCTTCACCCGAAGAACCTACTGCTGATGCCACTAAATTGGATAAATTGGTGAACGATTGGCATACAGCGGCAAGCAAAGCTGATTTTGAAGCGTATTTTGGTTTGATGAACGACAAGTTTGTCTTTTTGGGTACTGCACCGGCAGAACGTTGGAATAAAATTGAATTTGCAGCCTTTTGTAAACCATATTTTGCCAAAGGAAAAGCGTGGGATTTTAAAACAATTGACCGCAATTGGGTTTTTTCTAAAAACAAAAAAATAGCCTGGTTCGACGAAAACTTGTCCACATGGATGAGAGACTGTCGTGGTTCAGGAATCATGGTGCACGAAAATGGCGAATGGAAATTGGCGTATTACAATCTAACCGTGTTGATTGAAAACGAAAAAATCCATGAGTTCATTGAGCTTCGTGAGAAATAAAATTCGCTTATTTTCCTTTTGCGTGATCTGCTAAGAATTGCGCCAATCCCAAATCTGTTAATGGATGTTTTGCTAATGCCTGAATGGCTTTTAAAGGGCCTGTCATGACGTCGGCGCCAATTTCTGCACAACGAATGATGTGCATGGGATGACGTACGCTAGCAGCCAATATTTGCGTGTCAAAAGCATAATTGTCATAAATCAATCGAATTTGAGCAATCAATTCCAAACCATCCGTTGAAATGTCGTCTAATCTTCCTAAGAAAGGAGAGAGGTAAGTAGCGCCCGCTTTCGCCGCCAAGAGCGCTTGACCTGCTGAAAAAACCAAGGTGCAATTGGTGTCGATTCCTTTCGAAGAGAAATATTTTATCGCTTTGATTCCTTCTGGTATCATCGGTACTTTGACCACAATATTTTTGTGTAGAGACGCTAAAAATTCGCCTTCACGTACCATTCCTTCAAAATTGGTTGAAATCACTTCGGCACTTACGGGCCCATCAACAATGTTGCAAATATCCACGTAATGTTTGAAAACGGCTTGATCGCCAAAAATTCCTTCTTTGGCCATGAGCGATGGATTGGTCGTTACGCCATCCAAAATCCCCATATCGTTGGCTTCTCTAATTTCCGCTAAATTCGCTGTGTCGATAAAAAACTGCATTGTTATGTAAGTTACAAGTTTGTGAGTTGCAAGTTACAAGTTTTTGAGAATGGATTGTTTTTTTTTGAAAAATTTGCTTGCTACTAGTTACAAGTTTTTTAGTTGCAAGTTGCAAGTTTTTGAGAGTTGATTGTTTTTTGGAAAAGTTACTAGTTTTTTTCACCGTTGATTTTTTTGAGGAAAATTTAAGGCAAAAAAAGAGGGGTAAGCTACTCCCATCGCACCGCTCAACTTCATACCTTTGCTACGTTCCCGTCCTGGAGGATTCTGAAGGAGCTGGTCGTAGAAGACTTACCCCGGCGCAAAAGTACGTATTTAATTGGGATTGTTAAGCGAAAAGTACAAAATTTTATGCGGTACAAGGGTGGATTTATCTTACCCTTAAGAGTTACCCTTTGGATTGAAATTTTTTCACGACCTGTTAGGTCAAAAAAAAACCGCATCAAATGAATTTTTGACGCGGTTTCCTTATTCTAAATTCAGCTTATTGTTTAATAATTTGTTGTTTGAAAATACCTTGTTCCGTTTGCAGCTCGAGTATATAAATTCCATTTGCTTGGTCTTGGATATCTACTGACAAATTAGAATCATCACAATTTGCTCGGTATATTTCTTGTCCTAATACCGAAAGAACGCGAACAGTCGATGCTTTGATGTGATTTAAATGAATGGAGAAAACGCCATTTGTTGGATTTGGATACATGGAAATATTAGTAGTCCAAGATTCATTTGAATTTAATCCAACATTTGCAACAGTTACACAAGCAGATGTATCAGAACATGGACCTGACGTAACAAACACTGCGTAACTTCCGTTTTGAATAGGCACATAATATTGACTTGTGGCGCCATTAATTGCCGTATTCGTTGCACAATCAATCCACTGGTAGGTTCCACCGGATTGGTTAGAACCAATGCTATCTGCTGCACTCGTTGTGGTTAAGTTAATTGGGTTAATGGTTAAATCCAAAGTGACAACAGAGTCACAACCATTTACCGTGTACAATGTATGGGTTTGAGTGCCAGACGCTGAATAATCAATTCCATACCAGTTAAATGATACGCAAGCTGTAGCGGTTGTGTCACCAGTTGTGCTGTTGTTCACTACAGCATTTACGGCACTTCTCGAAGTACTCAAACAACCTAAATTATTTGCTTCGGCATAGAAAATAGTACTTGAAGAAATGGATGTTGTGTACGTGTTTGTTCCTGTTGATAAGGCAACACCACTTGTAGGCGCAGAGTACCAGTCGATTGTTCCAGAACTTGCAGTCGCTCCAATAGTGACGCTTCCCGCATCGCAACGCACATCGTCGGTTGTTGTTAAAACAGTTGGATAACTATACGTATAAGTAATGACTACGGTTCCGTTTCCAGCGGGTGCACCTCCGTTTAAAATTGTAACGGAAGAAATTGTGGGATCGGTATAATTACTTCCACCAGCGCCACCAGCGCCAGCACCCGTATCGTTAAAAGAGCACCCGGTAGTTCCAGCCGCACCAGCACCGCCGCCGCCGCCGCCAACAAAACCGCCGCCGCCACCGCCGCCAGAAGTTGGATAAGTGGAACATAGATTTGTGCCAAGGCCTCCGCTACCGCCAACTCCTGAAGTGCCATTCGTGCCATCATTACCTTGATAACCAGCACATCCAATTCCGTGACCACCAGCCACAGATCCAATCGCGCCAAATCCACCACCACCGGCTGTAGAGTTTGTTCCATTTGAACCATTTCCATTTCCACCAACACCGCCGTTACCAGCTCCGATAGTCGTGCCAAAACAACCTCCGTTACCGCCGCCACCGCCACCGCCAGCAACTAAAACACGATTTGACAGTGCTGTACCGTTGAGTCGGATGTCACTTGCGCCGCCGCCGCCTCCGGCAGATGAACTTCCAGCACCGCCACCGTTAAATCCACCAGCCGCTGCAGAGCCTGCTCCTCCAACATAGATATTCAGCACATCACCAGTTGTTACTGGTAAAGTTCCTATAACTATTGCACCATTTGCACCAGTTCCAGCAGGGGAGGTAGAAGCTTGTCCGTTTGCTCCACTAGCACCACCAGCACTAATGGTAATGGATGAAACACAAGGAGGGATAGTGAACGATTGCATACTTCCCGTATAAGAGAAAGTTTGGGGTGATTGTGCAAATGTAGCACCGAATACACCAAGAATACTTAGTGCACCAAATAGGTAGTTTTTTTTCATAAGTTTTTAGTTGTTAAGTAACAATTGAATTTAAATTTATTAAATTTTTTGTTAAAATTAACAGGTTCGTGTATTATTTGTTTAAAGTTGATGACAAGTGTTTAAGAACATTGCTTCTTTTTATCTTCATTTTGGTGTAATTGATCTATCAACTTGGTTAGATATACATATAATTGCGGGGGTTCGTGGAAGGTAGATAGGAAAACAAATCCGGAACCAATTTATTCTCTTTTGGATAGACAATTAACTTAGAATTTAATTTTCAAGAATTATTTAAACAAAAAAAGCCCGACAAATGCCGAGCTTCCCATATTTTATTCGATTCAATTAATCAACATGCATGAAATCTTTCTTTGCCAACAATTCGTCTTCGGATTCACGGTAATCGGGATCATCCACACAGCAATCTACTGGGCATACAGCAGCGCATTGAGGTTCGTCATGGAACCCTTTGCATTCTGTACATTTATCATGAACGATGTAATACACATCCATATCAATCGGTTCGAAATTATCATCTGCGTTGATATCGTCACCGTTCAAGGTGGTAATCATTCCTTTCAAGGAAGTTCCATCTGAATATTTCCATTCAGCTCCTCCCTCGTAAATAGCGTTATTTGGACATTCTGGCTCGCATGCTCCACAATTGATGCATTCGTCTGTTATAATTATTGCCATTGCGTACTTCTTTTTTTGAATTTTTTTACAAATATAGAAGGTCTAATGGAATGAATTGTTTAAAATCTGATAAAATCCTACTTTTTGATGGAAGAAACGTAAATTTGCGCTGTGAAAAAACAAGAGTTAGTTGCAATTTTTACTCAATTGGGCAAAGTTTGTCGTGAATTGGGTGAAGGAAACGAATGGAAGTCGTTTGAAATTGGCGTGACGGAGCCGGAATTTGAAAAATTAATTTATACGGTCAACCGTCAATTTGTTTACAACGGTTGGTTTACCAAAGAAAACGTTCAACGCGCTTTGTTGGATTGGTCGAATTTGTTGACCGAGGAAAAAATGAACGCCTGGCTTTCCAACTATTCATTTGCTGAAAATCCGAAGAAAATAGGCATTATCATGGCTGGAAATATTCCGCTGGTGGGTTTTCACGATTTTGCTAGTATCGTTTTATCAGGTCACCTCGCTATATGCAAATTGAGTACCGACGACAATACCTTGTTGCCCGCTTTGATGGACGTCATGGTGAATTGGAATCCAGATTTTGCCAATCATTTTCGTTTGACAGCTGGGAAATTGGGTGAAATTGACGCGATGATAGCAACGGGAAGCAACAATTCTATTCAGCACTTTGAACAGTATTTCGGTCATTTGCCGCATATTTTCAGAAACAACCGAACCTCTATCGCCATTTTGGATGGAACAGAAACGGAAGCAGAACGGGAAGCACTGGGCCACGATATTTTTACGTATTTCGGATTGGGTTGTCGAAATGTTTCGCATTTGTTGTTGCCAGAAAACTACGCTATCGATTTATTTTTCACGGGAATATTTTCTTTCAAGGACATTATTTACAACAAAAAATACGGCAACAACTACGATTACAACAAGGCTATTTTCTTGATGAATAAGTTCAACCTATTGGACAATAATTTTGTTCTCTTGCGCGAAACGGAAGAATTGCATTCACCGTTGGCCATGGTGCATCATCACAGTTACAAATCCAAATCAGACATTGATGTCTATTTGAATCAACACGAAGGTTCTATCCAAGCCATAATCGGTCATGGTTATTTGCCTTTCGGCAGCGCTCAGTCGCCCGCGTGGGAGGATTATGCTGATGGTGTAGATACGATGGAATGGTTAAGCAACTTGTAGTTCATTCTTACCCTTCTATTAATCTTTTTTGTTGAATTCATAACGCTGATTGGGGGAATGGATTTCTTTTGTGCGCCTACCTTTGCGGCAAAAAAATGGAAATTTTTATCTACTCCTTTGGCGCGCTACTCTCGATTATGAATCCTTTGGGAACCGTTCCTGTCTTTGTGGGATTGACCAAGGAAATGGAACTAAAAGAGCGATCTTCGATTTCTTTTTGGACTTCGTTCAATGTCTTACTCATCTTATTGATTTCCTTTTTTGCAGGGAAATACATGCTCTCTTTTTTCGGTATTTCCTTGGATGCTTTAAAAGTAGCCGGTGGAATGATCATTGCTTCTTCTGGTTTTGCATTGTTGACAGGTAAATTTTCAGAACACAAAGGCATGAAGAAACCGAAAGTTCAACAAGATATTCATACCCGATCCGAAATTTCATTAACTCCACTTGCCTTGCCGATGTTGGCGGGTCCTGGCACCATTTCCATGTTGATTACGTTCAATGAAAAATATACCGGTTCAACATCCATTTTCTCTGTTTTAGGTGCTATCGTATTTACGGTTTTGGTAATTTACTTGATTCTGAAATCTTCTCATATGATTGTTCGAGCGTTGGGTGCTTCCGGTATCAATGCTTTGTCAAGAATAGTTGGATTTATCGTGATTGCGATAGGTGTGGAGATGATTATGGGCGTGGTGAGGAATTTGGTGAAATAGAGAGTTAGGAGAAGGGGGTTGATTGAATACTCAAGTTCAAAATTATACCTCAATTTTGAATTTATTCTAAAAAATATAAAATTTTAAAAGACTAAAAGTTTAGTTCGATTTTAAGATTAAAATTTTCAGAATTAAAAGGCTCCAAAAATTAAAATCTTGTAAATACCGAATTACACTGCTATGTTGAACTGATTCTAAAAAATAAAATTTTAAAAAACACCGTGAAGCAGCACCGCAGGTAAAAAGTTTAGGCCGGTTATTGTTTTTAAAACATTGAAATGCAATAGATTGAGTTGTGGTTAAAATTTTAAAAGACTAAAAGTTTAGTTCGATTTTAAGACAAAAATTTTTAGAATTAATAGGGCTCCAAAAAATAAAAATATTACAAACTCCGAGAGGTTGCACCGCAACCAAAAAGTTAAGTTCGGTTTCGATGAATCTTTTAAATTACAGGAATTCAAACTTCACTTTTCTATTTGCTTAAAAAAAAAGCACTCTTTCCAAAGGAAAGAGTGCTTTTCAAAATTGTTCTTGGTTTCTTATTTGATCAAGGTCATTTCATCAACGATGTGACCTGCACCGTAGCATTTGTCGATTAGCCACAAAGTGTAGCGAACATCCAATGAAATCGTACGTTGAATATTTGGTTCAAAGAAAATATCACCTGACATCGCTTCCCAGTTTCCGTCAAAGGCTGTTCCAATCAAATGACCCTCAGCATTGATAACTGGAGAACCAGAGTTACCTCCTGTAATGTCGTTGTTGGACAAGAAGTTGATTTTCAAATCACCGTTTTCATCTGCATATTGACCGAAATCTTTGGCCAACATTTTTTGTTTCATGATTGGGTCGATGTTGAATTCTGGATTGTTTGGATCTTCTTTGGCCAACAAACCTTCATAGCTCGTTGTAATATCATAATGAACACCTTTTGGCGTTGTGTATGGAAGAACGTTCCCGTACGTCAAACGCATCGTTGAATTGGCATTCGGGTAGAATTTTTTCTCGGGTTGCATTTCACGCAAACCTTTTACATACAAACGTTCTGCTTTTTCCAAATTGGCATCGGCTGTTTTCACCGCTTCCAATTCTTGTACTTTGGTAAAAGCATCGTTGATGTCCATGGCTAATTTGAACAAAGGATCTTTTTCCAAAACCTCTTGCGTTGGGTCAGCAGCAAAGGCTTCATATCTTGCTTTGTCAGCAAAAATAGATGTCGAACGAACCGATTCCATGAAATTTCTGATTTTTCTTTCGCGGAATAGACGCATTTTGCGAATCATTTTTCCTTGTTGACTTTTTGGAATATCGTTGATGTACATTCTCAACAAACTTTCAATGGTTTCCAATTCCAAATCGATGTTTATTTTATCGAAGGTTTCAGCGCCAATTCCTTGCAATCTGCCTGCCATCATTTTGGCAGCATCGGCATTCCCTGCTTTCAAAGGATCCAAGAAGAATTTGTAACGGAAAGTCAACAACATCAAATCAACCGTATACAAGAATTCGGATTGATAATCTTTGATATAAACATAATCGGCTTTTGCTTTGTAGGCATTTTCGAAAAGTCCCAAAACGGGTTCGTAAACTGGATTTCCTTTGGCGAATTCAGCAAATTTTGCTTCCAATGCTTGTTTTTTACCAATTACACCATTGTTGGTTACTTGTTCTGTCTGACCAATAAAGTATTTCCAATAGTTGGCCACTTGTGCATATTTAGAAGAATATTTCAAACGCAAAGCTACATCTTTGTTCATGTACGATTTCATGATGTCTAATTTCTTCGCACGAATATCGACTCTTTTCGGTTGATCCAAGGTTACTGCTTGTTCAACACCCCAAGAACACAAGTAACGATCTGTGGAACCAGGGAACCCCATGATCATGGCGTAATCGTTTTCTTTTACACCTTTGATGTTTACCGGTAAATGGTGTTTTGGTGAGTAAGGAACATTGTCAGCGTTAAATCCTGCTGGTTTGTTGTCGGCACCAGAATAGATTCTAAACATAGAAAAATCCGCAGTGTGACGAGGCCACATCCAGTTGTCTGTGTCGCCACCATATTTTCCGGCAGATTGTGGAGGCGTTCCCACAAAACGAATGTCTTTGAAGGTTTCTTTCACGAAAAGGTAGAATTCGTTTCCTTCGTAGAAATCACGAACAAAAGCCTCATAGTGCGTTCCATTCACAGCATCTTTGGTCAAAACCGCAGAAAGTTCTTTGATTTTTGCCGCGCGCTCTTCTGGCGACATATTTTCATTCAATTCTTTTGCAATCGTTGCTGTTACGTCTTCGATTCGAATGATAAACGTGGCAGTCAATCCTGGAACCGCAATTTCTTCTTGGTGATTTTTTGCCCAAAAACCATTGTCCAAATAATTGTGTTCAGGAGTAGAAGCGCCAGCAATTGCGTCGTAACCACAGTGGTGATTGGTTAAAATCAATCCTTGGTTGGAAATGATTTCACCTGTACAAAATCCACCGAAAGAAATAACCGCATCTTTCAACGAACTCTTGTTCAAGGAATAAATCTCCTCTTGCGTTAAGCGCAAGCCGTGTTTTTTCATGTCTTCGTAGTTTCTTCCCAATAAGAAAGGCAACCACATACCTTCATCTGCCTTGGCAAATGTTCCAATGAACACGGCAAGAGCAACCAACGTAATTTTAATTTGTTTCATCTTTTGTTTCGATTTATTTAAGAGTCGTAAATTTAATGATTTTTTCTTGTAGAGGAAATGATTCAACGGTTGAGAAATTACTTTCGGCTTTCCCAAAAACAAAGATTTTGACGTAATAGACTAACTTCAAGTCTATTTCACCACGATTTCGTCTAAAAACAACCAAGAAGGATACCCAGCGCCCAAATGCCATGCGGGACAATTGCCAGCGTTCTTCACAGTAATTCTTATTTTTTGAACAGGTTTTTTCGATTGAATCTGGAACGATGCTGTTTTTCGATTGCCTGGTCGGTAATCTTGCGGCATTTTTTCCAATTTCATTTGAGCGTTTTTCTCAAAATGGATTCCATCGTAGGAGACTTCAAGGGTAATCATTTCGGGATAAAATATCCACGATTTAATATCTTCCAATAGGCCAACTTGCACTTCCAGTTCTTTTTTCGCAGTTTTCATTGAAAGTTCAGCAATGACATCATTACCATAAAAACCTTGCCAGTCGCCGGTTCTGAATTCATGATTGCCTTGAATGCCGTCAATCAGCGCATTGGGTCCACCCGCCGTATAAGGATGCACATAATCCGTTTTTAAAACCAAACTCAAATCAGTATTTCGGGCAACAAAGTCCGTTTCGATTGTAGCACTTTTCAACTCACCACGAATTGTTCTCGCTTCCACTTTTGTAGATTTTTCAATCTCAAAAGGAGTTTTGTACAATTGCCATTCGCCGCCATCTATTTTGTATTCGATGGTATTGTTGGAGAAAGTCTGGAAGGTTGGGGAAACAATCGAAACCATGGTTTTACCTTCAAAAACTCGACTTTCATTGCTGAAATACGGAATAGGGCAGAAGTCTTTTGGAATTTCATTCAAGGTAGGGGCAGCTATAAATGTATTGACGATTCCGTTTGGGTTATTGCCCATGATAAATTCCAACATTCCACCACTTATGATTTCGCTATGCGTGATGTACAAGCGATTCAATTCCTTGCCATTCAATTGAATGCTTTGTATGTATTTGTTTTCCTTGGATTGATTCGTACAACGAATTTCAAAGTATTTCCCATTGCCAACGGATAATTTTGCAAATCGCGCAAGTGGTCGACCTAACTCGTAATAATCGGTTCCTGGGGCAACTTGGTACAAGCCCAATGCACTCATTACATACCAAGAAGACATTTGGCCACAATCTTCGTTTCCAGAAAGTCCATCGGGGGTATTGGTATACAGTGTCTGCAAAATGCTATCGACGTACAATTGTGTTTTATCCGGTCTACCGACATAATTGTACAAATACGCCATGTGATGCGAAGGTTCGTTGCCGTGGGCATATTGTCCGATCAATCCCGTGATATCTGATTGCTGGCGGCCAGATGTTTGAGAACTGGCTTGAAACATTTCATCTAGATGTTTTTCCAGGGTTCTTTCTTTGCCGTGAATCGTTTTTAAAACACCCACCGCATGCGGCGCGAAAAGAGAATATTGCCAAGCATTGGCCTCCGTGTAATTGAAATTTACTTCTTCCGGGTGAAAAGGCGACATCCATTGTCCACTGCGTCGAGCTCGGAAAAAATGGGTTGCTGGATCAAAATGATTCAGAAAATTGAAACTACGGGTGTAAAATTCAGTAGCAATCTCCGTTTTGCCCATGTCGCTGGCCATTTGAGCAATGCAAAAATCATCGTAGGCATATTCCAATAGTTTTGAAACCGATTCAGGTTCCGTTGCCAAGGATAAGTATCCGTTTTTTGCATAAAAGTCTTTTGAATAAGCAACATCATTGGCGGTCTTTACCATTTCAGCGAGTGCTTTTTCTGCGTCGAAATTGCGAATGCCTTTGTGGTAGGCATCAGCGATGACAGAAACACTGTGGTAACCAATCATACATTCGGTTTCGTTTCCAGCCAATTCCCAAACCGGCAAGTCGTTTCCTTGTTTCGCTATGTTGAGAAAAGTAAGAATGAAATCATTTACTTTATCGGGTTGCGTGATGGTAAACAAAGGATGCGTTGCCCGAAATGTATCCCACAATGAGAAAACCGTATACTGCTTATTTTGGCCGTTAGCAAGTGAATGAATTTGTTTGTCCAAGCCGCGGTAACGTCCGTCTACATCTGAAAATACATTGGGATTCAAAAAAGAATGGTACAAAGCGGTGTAGAAAATCTTTTTTGTTTCCAAATCATCTGATTCGAACTGAATTTTGGACAATTCTTTGTTCCATTTAATCGAAGTGGCGGCTTTAACTTTTTCAAAACTAAAGTCGGGGATTTCTGTATCTACATTATTTTTAGCGCCTTGCTCGTCCACGGCAGACATGCCCACACGAATTTGTATTTCTGGACAATTAGCCGGGAATTTCAGCAAGAGTTTGTGTCGACCGTCTTTTGTTATTTTTTCGCTCGAAATAAAGGGGGTGGAAGTTTGTAAATAGAAATAAAAGTGCTGTTCTTCGGCCCAAGCTCTTGAAATTCGGTTGCCAGCAATTTCGGTTGAACTAAGAATGTCGAAAGACGAATTCAACAATTCATCCCGATAATCCAAATCCAGCAATATGTATTTGGTTTGGGTTAAATCATGGAAAGTATAACGATGCATGCCGGAATGTTCCGAAACCGTCAGTTTTACGTCAATATTTTGATCAATTAGTTTCACTGTATAATAACCAGGTTCGGCTTTTTCCGATGCATGCGTGAACCGACTTCCAAATCCATTTTTTGCATCGACAAAAAGGGGATCAATTTTCGGCTTACCATTCGTCATTTGTGGCACAACGAGTAAATCAGCATAATCAGGAATGCCCGTTCCAGAAAGGTGCGTATGTGAAAAACCGTAAATGACGGAGTCGTCGTAATGGTAACCACCACAACCGTCCCAACCTTCATGGCGTGTATCAGGACTCAATTGCATCATGCCGAAAGGAGAACTTGCCCCAGGATACGTATGACCGTGCCCGCCCGTTCCTATAAAAGTATTGACATACTTTACGGGGTCATCATAAATGATAGTTGACGGTTTTGAATACAATAATTTTTTCGCTTGGTCACTTGCTTTTTTTAATTGTTCCAGTTCGCCATTTTGGGAAAATGCGTGGAAGCTGACTGAGATTAGCGAAAAAATTAAAAGTTTATGCATGTTTGATTGTTTTCCAGAATAAAGTGGCAGCTGTTCCTAAAACTGCGGCATTTCTATGGTGTAATTCAGATGTTCGAATTTCAACTTTATTTTGAAGCACTTTTAATATTTCCTTTTCCATAGCCGCTTTAACTTTATCAGCAAAAAACGCACCGCTTTGGGCCAATCCGCCGAATAAAATATACGCCTTAGGATCAGAGAAACAACTAAAGTCGGCCAATGAATTGCCTAGAATTTCGGCCGTGAAATCAACAATCTTGGTAGCGAATACATCGCCTTTTTGTGCTGATTCGAAAATAGTATGCGCTGAGATATGATCAACATGGTTCAGCAAAGAATCGCTAGGACAGTCTTTTTTCCATTCTTCATACGTACGCACAACGCCTGTAGAAGAAGCGTATGTTTCCAAACAGCCCAATCGACCGCAACCGCACAAACGACCATCTTTCACGACGCGAATATGACCAAATTCTCCTGCAAAACCGTGTTCGCCTTCAACTAGATTTTTGTCAATAATGATTCCTGAGCCCAATCCAGTTCCCAAAGTAATACAAACAAAATTCTTGATGTCCCGGCCAGCACCAAACATCATTTCACCAACAGCCGCTGCATTTGCGTCATTGATGAGTATCGCTGGTTTATGAAAAGTACTTTCAAATAATTCAGTAATGGGCACGATTCCTTTCCATGGTAAGTTGGGAGCAAATTCAATTTTTCCATTGAAAGCATTCCCATTGGGGGCACCAATGCCAATTCCTAAAATTTGATTGATATCGTGTTTGTTAATTAAAATACTGTGAATTTCTTCAACCAATTCTTTTGCCGTTGCGTAATTATGAGTAGGAATAATTTCTTCAAAAAGCATGTCGCCATCTTGACTAACGACTCCAAAGGCTGTATTTGTTCCGCCAATGTCAATTCCTAATGCGTAATGTTTAATCATTGTTTTAATGTTGTAAAATTCCATTCTTGGTAAAAGGATTTCAAAAAGTTTTCCATCAACTGATGGCGCTCTTCGGCAATCTTTTTAGCAGACTTCGTATTCATTTTAGCGGTTAAAAGTAGTAGTTTTTCGTAGAAATGATTGATGGTATGGCTTTTACTTTTTGAATATTCTTCAAAATTATCGTGCAAGGTAGGTTTTAGGTCCTGGTTGAAAATAGGTCGATTTCGATTGCCACCAAAAGCGAAAGCCCTCGCAATCCCAATGGCACCAATAGCATCAAGTCTATCAGCATCTTGCACTATTTGAGTTTCAAGCGATAATTTCCCTTGTTCGACCAGCGCTCCTTTGAAGGATATTTTATCTACCAATTCGCACACTTTCTTTTTAATTTCCTCTGGACAGTTTAGTTCCGTCAACCATTTATTCGTCACATCACCATTGGCATTTAATTTTCCACCATTGAATTTATGGTCAGAAACATCGTGTAAAAGAGCTCCTAGGTGAATAATTTTTCGGTCACCACCTTCCAAACTTTGCAAATGCAAGGCCATGTCTCGAACTCTTCGCAAATGTTCCCAATCGTGACCGGTGGGTTCAATGGCCCAGGTTTCTTGGAGTTCCGCTTCGATTGTGTTAATTATTTTGGAAATCATTTATTTCAGTTTAAATAGGTAAATGCTTCCTTGCGTCGAACTGGCAGCCAATTGATTGTCAAATTTGCAAAGGGTAAAATAATTGCCATCTGCAAAATGGAGCCAAGTTTTTCCTTGATTTTTCGAATAATCAATTCCGTTTGTGCCACAACAGTACAGTACACCTTCAATTTCTGTGATGTTGGATCGGTATCCAGTTGGATTTATTTTTGGTGATTTCCAAGTTTTGCCACCGTCGTTTGAAATTCTGCAAGTACCTTCTGATTGATTTGGTTTTAAATAATCACCACCAACAGCTACGATTGTACTTTTTTTCGTCACGACAAATGAGTAAGCACCACAAGTAGGGCAGGACGGGAATCCCATGGAATTCGACATCCACGTTTCTCCACTGTTCACGGTTTTAAAAAAACGAGAGGAATCTCCACCAGAGACAAATAAATACTCGTATTGACTCATGGCTTTTACGTTGGTGCCACTGGCGGCGAATCCAGCTTCTCCCGCAAATGCATTCGGCGGATTCTTGATTACTTGCCAGGTTTCACCCCAATCTTCACTCGTGTAAAGTGAAAAATGCTCATTTTTAGGATCGCCCATCAGGAAAATTACATTCCCAAAAAAGTCCATCCCGTCCAAAAATGTTCCGTCGAAAGGGGTAATATAAAGTTTGTCTGCGTTGGTTAATTTGTAGCTCGTGACTTCACTGGAATCACCGCTAGCTAGAATCACGATTTTATTTTCGTTGAAAATTACGTCGCGGTATTCTTTTTTAGGCGATGGAAAAAGCGAATATACTTGTTTGGATTCCTTGGGATAAAAGTAGACGTTACCATCCGATGCGGCGATGATTAATTCTTTGTCGGAAGCCGTAATCGCTCTCGCATGAACTTTCTCTGTTTTCGAATACTGAATTTTTTGCGTGTATTCATTTGGGCCTTTTTTAGAGATGATACCACAAGAAAACAAGAATAACAGCAGAATACTAAATGCGAAATTTGCTTTTGAATTTTTCATATTGCTCTTTTCTCAATTTCTCTAAATCAGCTGGAATTTCTCTTTTCCATCGTTTGTGCGACCAAATCCAAAAGGCGGGCTCAGCGGTAATATCGTTTTCCAAAGAAGCGACGTGCGTTTCGGTAATTTTGCCGTATTCTTCCGATTTTGGATTATCAGTGATGGATTCAAAAATCACTTCGTAATAACCACGACGTACCTTTCGCATGTGCAAATAAACCACCGAATAGTTGTATTCATGCGCAATTTGTTCAGCACCGAAGGCGATGGCCGTGGTTTGGTTCAAAAATTTCATCCAATAGGATTTCAATGAATCTCCCGGACTTTGATCGGCCAATACCAGCAAAGAAACTGGATTCGGTTTTTCTTTACTCAGTGTGTCTTTGAATGTTTTAGCATTCACGATTTTCATCCCAAATCTAGACCGACGTTGATTGATTTTTTCATCCCAAAATGAATTGGTCATGGGCATACCAATGCCAACCGCTTGGTGAGCAAACAAGAAATTTTGAGCGCAAATGATCCATTCCCAGTTGTTATAATGTCCACCAACAAAAATCACGCTTTTTCCTTGAATGAACAATTGGTCGATGCAATCTCGATTGAGGACATGAATTCGTTTTTTGAGTTCCATTTTAGAGATGGTCAAATTCTTAACCGATTCGGCTAATAAATCTGTAAAATGGTGGTAAAACTTTCGCTCGATTGCCTTGTGTTGCTTTTTATTTAATTCAGGAAACGAATTTTTAATGTTCGCACGGACCACTTGACGCCTGTACGGAACGATCGTCAGAATCAGGATGTAAAAGAGATCCGTCAACAAATACAACACCCAAAGAGGAAGCAATGAAATCGGTATAACAAGAAGGTAATAAGCAAGTTTTGACAACATTCAATCTATTTGTATTTGTCTCCCCATCGATCTTGAATAAATTTTTCAATTTCTTTTTCTCGGCTGTTACTTCCTGCTTCAAAAAATTGGTTGTTTTCCAATCCTTCAGGCATAAATTCTTGTTTTACAAAATTGCCGGGGTAGTTGTGCGAATATAAATAATCTTTACCATATCCCAGTTCTTTCATCAATTTTGTCGGTGCATTTCTCAAATGAAGAGGAACGGGCAGGTTGCCGCTTCTTTTTACTTCTTCTTGCGCTTTATTAATCGCCATGTAAGAAGAATTTCCTTTGGGGCTCGTGGCTAAATAAACAACACATTGCGCTAAAATAATCCGACTTTCTGGCCAACCCACTGTAGAAACGGCTTGAAAGCAATTGTTGGCTAAAATGAGTGCGGTTGGATTCGCTACGCCAATATCTTCAGCCGCTAAAATAATTAACCGACGAGCAATGAATTTTGGATCTTCTCCACTTTCAACCATGCGGGCCAACCAATAAATCGCTGCATCGGCATCACTTCCGCGCATCGATTTGATAAAAGCAGAAATGATATCGTAATGTTGTTCGCCGTCTTTGTCGTAGCGGGCAATGTTTTCTTGCGCAACCTGCGTAACTTTTTCATTCGTGATGACAATTTCTTTTTCATTCGGGAAAGCGCCGATCACCATTTCGAAAACGTTCAATAATTTTCGTGAATCACCACCCGAAATCGCCATCAAAGCGCTCGTTTCTTCGAGCTTGATATTTTTTGACTGGAGATAAACGTCTTCCGCCATGGCGCGTAAAAGTATTTTCTCTAATTCTCCTTTCCCATGTGCTTCAAGCGTATACACTTGACAGCGGGATAGCAAAGCCGATATAACCTCGAAAGATGGATTCTCTGTTGTCGCACCAATTAATGTTATGGTTCCTTTTTCCACAGCGCCGAGCAAGGAATCTTGTTGCGATTTGGAGAATCGGTGAATTTCATCGATGAATAAAATAGTGCCTTTTTGTTGGTACATCCCACCAGATGAGGCTTTTTGTATGATTTCGCGTACATCTTTCACGCCACTTGAAATGGCCGAAAGTGTATAAAAAGGGCGGTCTAATTTGTTCGCAATGATCTGTGCCAATGTTGTTTTTCCGACGCCTGGAGGTCCCCATAAAATGATAGACGGTAAAATTCCTGCATCCAAAGCTCTTCGGAGCGAAGCGCCGTTTGCTAAAATATGATTTTGACCAATGTATTCCTCCAGAGTTTTCGGTCGCATGCGTTCCGCCAATGGAGTCATCGAAGTATTCATTCCGGTTTTTTGTGTTTCCAACGACGGTGAGACCATAACCAATATTCTGGATTTTCAGCAATCACCATTTCTAGGTATTTGGTATGTTGATCTAATACGTACCCTTCATTTACTTCGGTTGGATTTTCCGTAATCGGGTAAAAACTCACTTCGTAAAACCCTCTTTTTCGTTTCCGAATACAGCCAAATAAAACGACTTGGTCTAATTTAGAAGCCAATCGTTCTGTTCCAGTCATCCAGCCAGTTGGTTGATTTAAAAATGTATTCCAATACGCTTTTTTAGGTGCATGAGGTGATTGGTCATTGACCATAATGCTCATTGTTGGAACTTTCGGTGTTTTGACTAATTTTCTCGGCACCTCCTTCATGCTCATCATCTTAATACCAAAACGTTGACGCGAATTTAAAAGAACTCCATTGAAGAATTCATTTTTCAAGGGTTGGTAGGCCGCAAATACCTTGTGGTTCATTTGTTGGGCCAATCCAACCGCATAATATTCCCAGTTGTTGTAATGACCACAAAGGACCATGACACTTCTTCCTTCTTCAAAATATTTGTTCGGAACTTCTGGATTCAAGATGGCGCAACGACGCACAATTTCTTTGTTGGATATGGTGAGTGATTTTACGCTTTCAACCAAAAAATCAGCAAAATGACGGTAGAATCCTTTTTCAATTTTCTTCAATTCATCTTCTGATAATTTTGGAAAAGAGTTGCGTAAGTTGTTTCGAACTATTTTTTTTCTGTAGCCAACGACGTAATAAGTAAGGTAATAGACAAAATCCGCTAACCAATACAAGACCGTAAAGGGCAAATAAGAAATGGGTAACACCACGCCGTAAAAAAGAATTTTGCTAAAAAAGCTACCCATATTTGATTTCTGAGCGGCAAAAATAGTTTTTTCACGTCGAACTGGAATAGAAATCTCCATAAACTAAAGCTAATTTATTCACAAACGCAAAAAAATGTTAATTGTTGTGAGGGTTGATGGGAATTTGTGTGAACATCTTGTATTTGCCTCCTAGCTTTTGCAAACATTCTTGCCAAAGGTTTGTTTTACTGGTATTCATGATGATGTTTTGCACTTTTGGTTCGACTACAATCCACGATTTTTCTTTGATTTCATCATCTAGTTGTCCTTTGCCCCAACCAGAATAACCTAAGAAAAAGCGAACATGCCGTTCGGGTTTAAGTGACGTATTCAAAAGTTCCATGAGTTTTTCATAATCACCACCCAAATAGAGATTTTCGGATATTTGGGTGCTTTTTGGTACCAAATCTCCGAACGTATGAATGTAGAATAGATTTTTCACATCAATCGGTCCACCAATGCTAATTTTAGAATCGATGTTTATTAAATCTTCTGACAACTCTTCAAAATTTACATCTAAATAATTGTTTAACACAAATCCAAAGCTGCCTTCCTCGTTGTATTCACAAATTAAAATCACGCTTCTTTTAAAATAATCTTCGTTCATAAACGGTTCCGCAACAAGTAAATATCCCTGTTGTGGCTGCAATTTGTTTTCAAAATTTAGATCGAGCAAAGTTGAGTTTTTTAGAAATATAGAAAGAAATGCTTACATGTTTCACGGTTCAATCAAAAAAAAGCATGTCCATATTAAATTCACATACATTATTTTAGATATTGTACATTTGACAATAAATAAATACATTCGTAAACACAATAAGTTGATAAATATTATGTCTATGCTTTTTTTGAATCAAAGAGTCCTAGCCTTTCTTTTTTTGTTTTTCTTTTTTAATGCATACGGGCAAACTGCTTTTCCAGTCGTCAAAGCGCATGAGAAAAAAATCAAGACCTTACTAAAGCAAATGTCTTTGGAGGAGAAAATAGGGCAGACCTGTCAGATTACGTTGGATGCAATTTTAAAGTCGGACGCAAAGGGTCAATCCATTGATCCACCGATTATTGATCCGAATAAATTGAAAACAGCATTTTCGGAATACAAAGTAGGTTCCATTTTAAATGTTAGTTCGCACACATTTTCGCTTGAGCAGTGGAAGATCATTCTTCAATCGATAAAGGAAGTAGAAAATAAATACGGTTTAAAAATTCCGCTTATTTATGGAATTGACGCCATTCATGGTGTCAATTATACCGTTGGTGGCACTTTGTTTCCTCAAGAAATAGGCTTGGCAGCTACCTGGAATCGAAATTTGGCACTTCAATTCGGTGGAGTAACGGCTTACGAAGCGCGAGCGACGGGAATTCCTTGGAATTTTTCACCTGTTTTGGACTTAGGTAGACAGCCGCTTTGGTCTCGTTTTTTCGAAACCTTGGGAGAAGATCCATACTTGGCAACGGAATTAGGTAAACAAATAGTGGAAGGTTATCAGGGAAAATCGGCTATGGATGCCTACCACGTTGCTGCGTGTTTGAAGCATTTTGTTGGTTACAGTGCGCCTGTTTCTGGTCGAGATCGAACGCCCGCCTGGATTCCAGAGAAATTCATGCAAGAATTGTATTTACCCGCTTTCAAATCCGCTATCGAAGCAGGAGCTATGACGTTAATGATCAATAGTGGTGACGTCAATGGAGTTCCTGGTCATATTAACCATCATTTGCTAACAGATGTTCTGAAAAATGAGTGGGGTTTCCGAGGATTCACTGTTTCCGATTGGGAAGATTTTATTATGCTTCAAACCGTACACAATGTAGGGACAAATTTAGAAGATGCTGTCGTATTGGCTTTCAATGCTGGGGTTGACATGAGTATGGTTCCAAACAATCCGCAGTACATGGAATATTGTAATGCGATGAAAAGTGCTTTCAGCAAAAAAAGGATTTCTAAAAAACGCTTAGATGATGCGGTCACGAGAATTTTAAGAGTGAAATTGGCGCTGGGTTTATTTGAAAAACAAAACAATGTGGGTTATCCACTTTTTGGTTCCAAAGAGCATCAAGAAATTGCGTATCAAGCAGCTTTGGAATCGATTACTTTATTGAAAAATGAAGCGACTATTTTGCCTTTGGCTAAAACAAAGAAGATTCTAATCGCTGGTCCAACTGCTGACAATCTAGTTTACTTGAATGGAGCTTGGACGCATACTTGGCAAGGAGTGGATACCAGTTTTAATACAAAAGGCTGTCTGACCGTTTTGGACGCATTTCAAAAAGAAATAGGTGCCGCCAATTGTTTGTTTGCCAAAGGAGCAGAGTTGGTTTCAGTAAATGGTTGGGAAGAATCCATTCTATTGGATACGGCCGATTTTCTAGTGAAAGCAGCACAGGTAGAAACAATCGTTTTGTGTCTTGGAGAAATGCCTGCCACTGAAAAACCAGGCGACATTCGCAGTTTGAACTTGCCAAAAGCCCAACTTGAATTAGCGCAACTCGCTTATCGAACAGGAAAACCGGTAGTTTTGGTACTTTTGGAAGGCCGGCCACGCATTATACATTCTATCGTTGACGATGCATCAGCAATCGTTCAATGTTATTTACCGGGTGATCAAGGTGCAAAAGCCTTGACCGACTTGGTTTATGGACATGAAAATTTTAGTGGAAAATTGCCGTATACCTATCCAAAATACGACGGTATTGTCGAGTTTTATGACCATCCAAAAAGCGTGGATCGCTCAGGGAAAACAAATCAATTTGATGCATTTGATCCAGAATGGGAATTTGGCTTTGGCATGAGTTACACAGAATTTAAATTCACGGATGTAAAATCCAACACGGCCGTTTTACAAATGAACGATTCTCTAGAAATTTCCGTGAAAGTAACGAATACGGGAAGTCGAGAAGGAAAAGAAATTGTACAGTTGTATGTTTCGGATAGAACTGCTTCCATGGTTCCTGCGGGTAAAAAAATGAAAGCCTTTGAAAAAATAACCTTGAAATCTGGAGAAAGTAAAATCGTTAACTTTACCATCTCAAAGAAAGATTTAGAGTTTTATAATCCAGAAAAGGGATGGGGCGTTGAGCCTGGCTTTTTTGAATTCCAAATTGGAAACCAAAAAGTTCCGTTCGAAATAAAGTGAGACCATGAGCATGTACAAAATAGATTTCAATAATTTTTTCACCTATTCATTTTCATGTGATTGCGTCATATTTGGATACAAAAATGGACAAATTCATGCTCTTTTGATAAAACGTTCTATGGAGCCATATGATGGTCATTGGGCAATTCCAGGGGATTTGGTTTATCCAGATGAAGACATTACTGATGCAGCCAAAAGAATCCTAAAGGAATTGACGAAACTCGACAAATTGGAGTTGCACCAAAGTCAAACATTTGGTCACCCAAGAAGGCATCCGCAAGGTCGCGTCATTACAACGGCCTATTTTTCAATGATGCGCATCGATGATTTTCCAGTCAAGGCATCTTCTTGGGCTGGAGAAGTGAAATGGGTTCCTATCCATGAAATACCGATGTTGGCTTTTGATCACAATCTTATATTGAGTTCAACCTATGAATTGTTGAAGCAAAAATTGACAAACGATCCAATTTGCTTTGATCTGTTGCCTCGAAAATTTACATTAAACGACTTTCAGCAATTGTATGAATATGCCAATGAATCAGAAATGGACAAGGCAAATTTCAGAAAGAAAATTAAGTCGATACCATTAATAGAACATGAAGAAAAACAGGTAAATGTGAAGCATCGTCCTGCTAAATTGTTTTCTTTTGATCAAAAGGAATACGATATTTTGCGTGACGCAAAATTATTTCAATTTAAAATGTAAAATTTTCTTTCTGCCTTATTGTATATTGTACAATAATTACTAAATTGCGGTGATTATTAGTGTATTAATAAAAATTTAAATCACATAAAATGAAAAAAAAAATTACCTTAAATTTTAAAAAAGCGAGTCTTTTTTTAATGTTGACATTATTGGGGACATTCAGTTTTGCTCAAGATTTAATAATAACGACAGAGGTTTGCGCTGGAGCTACAGAAGTTCGTATGACAGGACCTTGGTGGGGCTGGAATCCTGCAGGTGGCCCTATCGCTGTTGATAACGGTAATGGTACATTTACCTTTACGCTGTCTCCAGCACCAACAGCAGATATGGAATATCTATTAGTGAAAGATGGTGTTCAAGAGAACTTGATTCAAGCTATGGTAGACGGAGGAACATGTGCTCCAATTACTGATTATGTAAATTATGCTAACCGTCAATGGTTGACAACGGAGCCATTAACGATAAATAACACCTATGGTCAATGTGGACCTTGTGCGGCAAGCTCTGGTTTGAATTTAACCATTGAAATTTGTGGGTCAACAACACCGGATACAGTTCGTATGACAGGTCCTTTCTGGGGTTGGGATCCAAATGGAGGTCCATTGGCAACTGATAACGGGAATGGAACCTGGACAGTGAATTTAAATCCAGTACCAACAGCGGATATGGAATATTTGTTTGTTGTGGATGGTGTTCAAGAAAACTTAATTGCAGATATGCAAAACGGAGGAACATGTGCTCCAGTTACTGATTATACGAATTACGCAAATCGTAAATGGACTGTAGGTGATGGTGATGTAACAGGTATTTCTTTTGATAGATGTGTATCTTGTTCAGTAGCTGATTTGATCATTACAACAGAAATTTGTGATGCAGCCACCTCAGTAAACTTAACGGGCCCAATTTGGGGATGGAATCCAGCATTTGGACCACAGGCAGTGGACAATGGAAACGGTACTTGGACATTTACATTATCGCCAGCACCTGCTGATACGCTAGAATATTTATTAGTGAAAAATGGTGTCATGGAAAACTTAGTTTCAGCCATGGTAAACGGTGGTACATGCGCGCCAGTGACGGATTATGCAAGTTATGCGAATCGTCAATGGATTACAGGTCAAGGAGCTGTTTCCAATACCTATGGATTGTGCGGAACATGTGCTACGCAAGGATTGAATGAGTTTGCATTGACTGCATTAGAAGTTTATCCAAATCCAACAACTGGAATGGTTACCTTCAAAAGAGAATCTTTGATTGAAACGATCGCGGTTTATTCTTTGGTTGGAGAGAAAGTAATGGAAATTGCACCAAACGCAACTTCCATTGAAATTGATTTGAAAGGTTTGGCTCCAGGTGTATACCAAGTGGTAGCAACCGGAACAAATGCTAGCTCTAGATCTCAGATCATTAAAGAGTAATTTTAAACAATTATAACGGATGAATGGGAGGCTTCGGTCTCCCATTTTTTTTATCTTAAAAATGAAAAGAATTGCAAACACCTACGATTTTTTGGTTTCAATCTGAATCTTCATGCGCATATGTTTTGGTTTGGGCAAATCAATTTTCTACCAACAAATTGGATCCTACAAAATAATCCAATGAAATGGATGGGGAAATAATGAATCACAATAATACACACAATGAAACCAATTTGTCCAGTCTAGTTGGATATTCCGACCAAACTGAACCACCTATTCCGCGTGAAAGTGAACAGGGTAAGTTGAACTCTTTTTTTGTTTGATTATTGACCATTGAATGGACTAATTTACTTATTATTTTCTTGATTAT
>JBAYVD010000009.1:0-140752 GCA_041674745.1 Crocinitomicaceae bacterium | reverse complement strand
GTCTTGCGCACATTTAAAACGCGATCAAAATTTTAAAGTATGGCAAAATGGTTATCATGCGGAAATGGTGGAAAGTGAAAAGTTTGTTTATCAAAAATTGAATTATATTCATAATAATCCAGTGGTGGATAGAATTGTTGAGCATCCGTGGGAGTACATTTTTAGTTCAGCTCGAGATTATTCGGATTTAGAGGGTTTGGTGAAAATACATTGTTTGGGCGGTCAATTAATTACGTATTCATGAAATAATTTTGTAGGGTCACGGATTGCAAATCCGCGCCAACCTGGATTTGCAATCCGCGACAAAACTTTTAATTACACATCCGAGCAAACTGGGAAAAAACTCAAAAAGTGCAAGTTGAAACATTACCTAACTAATCAACCAAGCGCTTATCAATTACCTCAGTTACGGAATTCCAAATATTTGAATACCTAATTTTGATACAATCCATCTTTTTTAAGCTATCGATATCTTGGATTTTGAACCATTTAAGTGGTTTATTAGTTAAAAGTTTTTTCTCCTTTTCTTCATAAAACTCAAATATCAAATGTTGATTAACTTTAATTTTAGTTAATTTATGAACTTTAGCACAAGTTATTGTACTGTTTAAAAGTAATAGCCGAGGGGTCAAAATAGCAAGGGTCAAAATAGTCATTGAACCAATTATGATTATTTTATCCTTTTTAGACAATTTCATTTTAACTTTTTATTTACTTCATTGTTCAAATACTCTGTTGCTGTGCCAGTGGTTCCATTTCTAAAATTCATGGCTCCTTGACTCATTCCTGCCTTTTCCATAACAAAAGAGGAGAAATCCAGTTGGCGCGGATTTGCACCGCCGAAGGCAGCAACGGAGTTAAACCGTGCTACTACAAACTTAAACTTTTTCAAGAAATTAAAAAGCTAGCCATTCATTTCACCAAACCTGTGAATATCTTCTGTCTTTTGGTGAGAATTCGTCTTTCCAAAAAGCGATGATTTCATTATCTTCACAGTCGAAACAAGCAACTCATTCCATGCAACAATATCACGACTTACTTCGCAGAATTATTGACGAAGGAACCTTCAAAGGAGACCGCACAGGAACTGGAACCACTTCCATTTTCGGTCACCAAATGCGCTTTGATTTGTCCAAGGGTTTTCCTTTGGTAACGACCAAAAAAGTACACCTTCGCTCCATTATTGTTGAATTGTTGTGGTTTTTAAACGGTGATAGCAATATCAAATATTTGAAAGACAATGGTGTTTCGATTTGGGATGAATGGGCAGATGCGAATGGTGATTTGGGTCCAGTTTACGGCTATCAATGGCGTTCTTGGCCAGGGAAAGATGGTCAAGCTATTGATCAAATTGCCAAATTGGTGGATCAAATAAAAACCAATCCCAATTCTCGTCGCTTGTTGGTTTCTGCTTGGAATGTTGCTGATGTAGACAACATGGCTTTGCCGCCTTGTCATACGATGTTTCAATTTTATGTGGCGGATGGAAAATTGAGTTGTCAGCTTTACCAGCGCTCTGCGGATACTTTCCTGGGCGTTCCTTTCAACATTGCTTCCTATGCACTTTTGACGATGATGATGGCGCAAGTTTGTGACTTGAAAGTCGGCGATTTCGTTCATACATTTGGTGATGCGCATTTGTACAGCAACCACCTAGAGCAAGCACATTTGCAATTGAGTCGAGACCTTCGTCCGTTGCCAACCATGAAAATCAATCCGGAGGTAAAAGATCTTTTCAGTTTCAAATTGGAAGATTTTGAATTGGAAAATTACGATCCGCATCCACACATCAAAGGCGCTGTTGCCGTTTAATTCGTTCAGATGAAAGTAGCCCTAATTGTCGCGATGGATCTTGAAAAAGGCATCGGAAAGAACAATGATTTGATGTGGCATTTGCCTGCAGACATGAAATTTTTCAAACAAACAACAGAAAATCATATCGTGGTCATGGGTCGAAAAAATTGGGATTCCATTCCACTCCGTTATCGTCCGTTGTCCAACCGTGAAAACGTCGTTCTCACAAGAAACAAAAACTACCAAGCTGATGATTGCCTTGTTTTGCACAGTTTGAGCGAAGTATGGGAACATTATAAAGCTGAAGAAGATCGAACGGTTTTCATTATCGGAGGAGGCGAAATTTACAAGCAAGCACTGGACAGTGAATTGGTGACAGAAATGTACATTACCCACGTCAACAAAAAATTTGGCGCCGATACCTTTTTTCCCAATTTTGATTTACGAAATTGGAAAGTAGAAGTCATTCAACTGCACGAAAAAGACGACAAACACGAAGTTGAATTTCAGGTGAATAAATATACTTTGAAGGCATGAATCAAGTTCTACGCCTTCGACTTCGCTCAGTCGTCGATACTTCTGGGATGAATATAATTCATGAATTCGTTATTCGTTATTCACTATGATACTCTGCATAGCCGAAAAACCCAGTGTCGCAAAAGACATCGCAGAAATCATCGGAGCCAAACAGCGCAACGATGGTTACTGGGAAGGAAATGGCTATTGCGTAACCTGGACCTTTGGTCATCTTTGCACTTTAAAAGAGCCGCACGATTACAACGAAAATTGGAAATACTGGAAATTGGAAGATTTGCCCATTATTCCACCCAATTTCGGGATAAAAGTCATCGAGGACAATGGCGTAAAACGACAATTTGCTTGCATTGAAAAACTGGTCGCCCTAGCTTCGGAAGTCATCAACTGCGGGGATGCTGGGCAAGAAGGAGAATTGATTCAGCGCTGGGTCTTGCACAAAGCCAAATGCAAAGTGCCCATCAAACGTTTGTGGATTTCTTCCTTGACCGAAGAAGCCATTCGCGAAGGATTTGAAAAATTACAAGACGGAAAAAAATACGATTTACTCTACCAAGCCGGAGCTGCGCGAGCCATTGGTGATTGGATGTTGGGCATCAATGCAACACGACTTTTCACCAAAAAATTTGGCATGGGAAAAGCGACCTTATCAATTGGTCGTGTGCAGACGCCTACTCTAGCGATGATTGTTCAGCGTCAATTGGAAATTGATGCGTTCAGAGGGGAAGACTATTGGGAATTAAAAACCTTGTACCGAGAAACCGAATTTCTTTGTCAAATAGACCGATTGAAATCAGCCGACAAAGCCGACAAAGGTTTGGCTTTTATCAAGGATAAACCCTTTGAAATCGTCACTTTTGAGCAAAAAGAAGGCAAAGAAGGAAATCCTCGCTTGTACGATTTGACCTCTTTGCAAGTAGACGGAAACCGAAAATATGGTTTCTCCGCCGACGAAACATTGAAGCACATTCAAAATCTGTACGAGAAAAAATTGGTGACCTATCCACGTGTTGATACCACTTACCTATCCGAAGATTTGCATCCAAAGATTCCGAATATTTTGCGGGGAATGAAATATTATTCTCGCTTCACGGAACCACTTTTACAAGCACCGATTCCCAAAAGCAAGCAAGTTTTTGATGACAAGAAAGTAACCGATCACCACGCCATCATTCCAACGGGAATTGTGCCAAGTGGCATTTCTCCTGCTGAACAACAAGTGTATGATTTGATTTGCAAACGCTTCATTTCGGTTTTTTATCCGGAATGTAAAGTGTCCAACACCACCGTAATTGGAAAAGTGGAAACCTTGGAATTCAAAGCAACCGGAAAACAAATTATTGAACCGGGCTGGCGGGAAGTCTATCAAGAAGAAAAAGCGACGAAAACAGACAAAGACGAAGAGAAAATTATGCCGGTTTTTGTCGAAGGAGAAAGCGGTCCGCACGATCCATTTGTGCACCAAGGAAAAACGTCACCTCCAAAATACTACACCGAAGCAACCTTGTTGCGCGCCATGGAAACCGCCGGACGGCAAGTGGACGACGAAGAAATGCGCGAATTATTGAAAGACAACGGCATTGGTCGACCTTCCACACGCGCCAACATTATCGAAACGCTTTTCAGACGGAAATACATTGAGAAAAAACGCAAAAACCTCATCGCTACGCCTACTGGCATGGGTTTGATTGGAACGATACAAAGTGAAACCTTGAAAAGTGCCGAATTGACCGGCGATTGGGAAAAGAAACTCCGATTGATTGAGAAAGGCGAATACGAATCCGATGTGTTCAAAGGAGAATTGTTTCAAATGGTGCGCGAACTGTGCGACGATGTCATTTTCAACACGCACCGCCCCATCAGCATCGTTCAAGAACCTGCCACGCCAGCGCCAAAAGAACGAAAACCGCGTGCCCCAAAAGAAAAAGTTAACATTGAAGCATTGGATTGCCCGAAGTGCAAAAAAGCCAAGATCATGAAAGGAAAAACCGCCATTGGTTGCTCCGACTACAAAGCTTGTGGTTTCAAAATTCCTTTCGAATTATTGGGCAAAAAACTCACCGAAGCCCAATTGATTCAGCTCCTCCAAAAAGGAAAAACAGGCGTCATCAAAGGCTTTGTGATTCCCGGCAACCCAACACCCAAAGATGCCAAATTGGTTTTGGATGAAGGGTTTAATGTGGGGTTGGAGTGAAAATAATAAAATACTTTCCCTACCTTTGGTAAAGGTAAAAGCACAATGAATCGACTCCATTTCTTGAAACTACTGAGCGTAACGCCATTTCTCTCGTCTATGACCAATTTACACGAATTTCATTCCATTGCTCAAGGATTTAGCAATACCGAAACCATGCCCGTCTTATTTCTTGGGCACGGAAGTCCCATGAATGCAATTGAGGAAAATGAATTTGTGGAGGGTTTTCGAAACGTAGCCAAGGATTTACCAAAGCCAAACGCCATCCTGTGTATTTCAGCCCACTGGTTTACGAAAGGCACGAAAGTAACAGCGATGCAAATGCCTCAAACCATTCACGATTTTGGTGGATTTCCACAGGAATTATTTGATGTGCACTATCCCGCAAGCGGCAGTCCTGAATTGGCGACTTTAACAAAAGACTTGTTGAATCCCACCTTGGTAGAATTGGACGAAAATTGGGGCTTGGATCACGGAGCTTGGTCGGTTTTAAAACATTTGTATCCCAATGCTGATGTTCCCGTTATTCAAATGAGTATTGATTATACGCAACGAGCTCAGTACCATTTCGATTTGGCCAAAAAATTACAATCGCTCCGGAACAAAGGAATTTTAATCCTTGGCAGTGGCAACATCATTCACAATTTGCGTTTGGTGGATTTTGCGAATTTCAACAAAGTAGATTACGGTTTCGACTGGGCAATTGAAGCAAGAGCAAAATCCAATGCATTTTTATTGGATGGAAATTTCCAAGCTTTGATCGATTATGAAAAACAGAATAGAGCTTTTCAGTTGGCCATTCCTACACCAGATCATTACTTACCGTTGATTTACGCCCTCGGTTTGAAAAATTCAAATGAAGAAGTTTCCTTGTTCAATGACAAACTACTAGCCGGAAGTTTGAGTATGACCTCCGTCAAGATTTCTTAAATCAAGCTGACACGTCCTTTTTTTTCACTATTATTATTCTACTTTTCCAAAATGATCAATGTATGAAAACCATTTTCAGAAATCTAATTGCCTTGTTACTAGGCGTACTAATTGGCGCATTTGTAAACGAAGGATTCATCCTAATGAGCAGTTCCATTATTCCTTTGCCTCCAGGTGTAGACCCGAATAATCTAGAAAGTTTAAAAGCCAACATTGCTTCTTTTCCACCCAAAAACTTCATTTTTCCCTTTCTGGCACACGCCATGGGAACCTTGGTTGGGGCTTTTATCGTCACAAAAATTGCGGTGAATCGTCAGCTTCCCTTGTCCATGATAGTCGGTGTTTTATTTCTTATGGGCGGAATCATGATGGTGAGTATGTTGCCCGCTCCCATGTGGTTCAATGTACTGGATTTGGTTGGGGCATACTTGCCGATGGCCTGGTTGGGTTGGAGTCTAGCAAAGAAAAGAAACAACTAAAAAATTCAAAACGTTGGCACTCTATTCAAATGAATCCTACCTTTGAAATCGTGAAAAAATCGTTTTTTGAATACAAATGGATCATTTGGCTGGGGTTCATAAGTCTGTTCGTGTATATCGTTTACCGCGCTTTTACCTTTTCGTTTACGCATGATGAAAGTTTGAGCTACACGATTATCAAAGGTGTTGAATACCAAAGAAACACCGCCAATAATCACGTTCTCAACACATTTTTAATGGATTGGTCGTCCCGTCTTTTCGGCCATAGTGAACTTTCTCTTCGATTGCCCAACATTCTCGCTTTTGTGCTGTATCTCCTTGCCGCTTTTTTACTTTTGAGAAAAAAGAACAACAAATTAGCATTCCTGGGTGCCAGTCTTCTTTGTTTAAATCCTTATTTATTGGAGTACTTTTCACTTGCGCGCGGCTATGGTATTTCATTTGGATTGATGCTCATGAGTCTTTATTTCACGGTGACAATCCTATTTAAATTCGAAACCAACCATTCAAATTTATCGAAGTATTTTTTCGCCATTCTTTTTGCAAGTTTGGCTACGAATGCAAACTTATCCATGATTAATTTTTTAATCGCTTTGATTGGCTTTTTCACTATACACTATGCTATTCTTTCCTTTAAATTCAAACGTCGGTCTTTCATTCAACATTTACCATTTATTCTTTTACTTTTTGCCGGTATTGTAGTCGTCTATTTTGAATCCCAGCGCTTGTTTCTTTTGCAGGAGAATAATCAATTGTATTTTGGTGAAAATAGCCTCAACAAAATGTTTGAGTCAATTAGCCGATCTTCCATTTATTCCTTTAAGCATTTTCATGGGGCAATTCAAGGAACAAAATACGTTGTTTTAGCAAGTTTAATTTTCGGCGCTATTTTAGTTCGTTGGAAAAAAGAATACAACAGTCCCTTATTTATTCTTGGAACCCTAATTCTGTTTATACTTTTGGGGTTGGTGCTCGAGGCTACTTTTTTCAAATCCAAGTATCCCTCAGGACGATCAGCCTTCTTTTTTGTTCCACTCTACACCCTGTATCTTTATTTTTTAATTGAAAAAACAGTTGGTTTTTTCAATCTTAAAAATTGGTTTTTCATTCCAATATTTCTCCTTCTGCCGCTCCCTATTTTTACAAATTTCTATTACAGCACCTTGATAAAATTCAACAAAGATTGGGAGTTCGACGCTGAAACGAAGGAAATGATGGCTTTCTTAAAAAGTGAAACAAAAAAGAATAATCAACTATCAACCATTGCCAATCATTGGTTGTTTGAACCGTCTATCAATTATTACATTGAATCGCAAAAAATCAATTTAGCACCAGCCACAAGAAATCCAATTGACTTCACCACGGATTATATTTATCGCTTAGAGGATGATTCAAAAGTGGAAGGATACCAAATTGTACTAGAATTTCCGCAAACGAAAACCAACTTATTGCGGCGAATGAGGTGACAGTTTTACGAACTGCCAATTTGAATTAGAATAATTCAAATTTTTGATACTACTCGTCAAACCAACTATGTTGATATACAATTCAACTTAAAAAAATGACCATTCAACAATTTTCAACGATCATTTCAAAAAGTTTACAGCAAATTTGTACTGGAAATTAAACGATCCCATTATGAAAACACTTTTATTCTTCTTCGCCACCTTTTTTTCATCCTTGCTACTTTTTGGACAAGATTTATCTCAAACCGTTCGTGGAACCGTAATCGACAAACAATCTCAGTTTCCAATTCCCGGAGCAAAGGTTACCATTTTGGGTACCAATCCTATTCGGAGAACAGTAACGGATACCGAGGGTAATTTTGCCATAAATGAGGTTCCACTTGGACGACTTTCTGTAGAGATCAGTTATTCCGGTTTTGAAACCATCACTCTTCAAAATTTAGAGTTAAAATCGGGTAAAGAATTGATTGTAAACGCCCGACTAGAAGAAAAAATAACCAATATTCAAGAAGTTCAAGTGACCCAAAAGGATGACAAAGGCGAAACCATCAATAAAATGGCTTCGGTAAGTGCTCGAACAATTTCTGTGGAAGAAGCTGGAAAATTTGCTGGAACGCTCAACGATCCCGCAAGAATGGCTCAAAATTATGCGGGCGTTAGTGGTGTGAGTGATAGTCGAAACGACATTATCATACGCGGAAATTCACCACTTGGTGTTTTGTGGCGCGTGGAAGGAATTGATATTCCAAGTCCGAATCATTTTGCTTCATTAGGCACCACGGGCGGTCCTGTGAGTATGCTCAACATTAACAATTTGGCCAATTCCGATTTCTACACATCCGCTTGGACGGCAGATTATGGGAACGCGACATCTGGGGTTTTCGATCTTCGTTTGCGCAATGGAAATAACCAAAAACACGAACATTTGGCACAAGTCGGTTTCAACGGATTTGAATTGGGTGCGGAAGGTCCCTTTTCAAAGAAAAAAAGAGGTTCGTATTTGATTAATTACCGCTATTCTACGTTAGGTGTCATCAGTGCATTGGGCATCAATTTGGGTGTTGGCGCAGCTGTTCCACAATACCAAGATTTGACTTTCAAACTAAACCTTCCTACTGAGAAAGCTGGCAAGTTTACTGTTTGGGGTATTGGAGGAATCAGTCACATCCAATTTGATGCGACTGGAGAAGTAGATTCTACCAACTTGTACTCCAATCCCTACGAAGACACCAAATTTGGTTCAAATACAGCCGTTATTGGCGCCTCTCACAAATATTTCTTTGGCACCAAAACCTTTTCTGAGTTGATTGTTGCTAGTTCTTTCTCGGGAACAGTTGGGGCGATTGACTCCATCACACCGCTCAACGAAAAATTCAATACCACTCGTTTCAATCGAAAACAATTGAAAACATCGGGAAACTTTAAAGTCAACCACAAATTCAATGCAAAAAACACCCTAACAGTTGCTGTAATCGCTGAACATTACGGAATCGATATGATTGATAGCTCCTATGTATATGGCCAATACCGCGTGTTTTCGAATTATGTTGGTGGGGCAGTGCTCTTGCAATCCTACGCAAGTTATCAGCACAAATTCAACGACAAACTTACTTTCAACGGCGGTCTCCATTCGCAACACTTTTTATTGTCACAATCCAATACGGTCGAGCCTAGAATCGGTTTCAGATTCAAAGTCAATAACCGAAATACCATTGGTTTTGGTTCAGGAATTCATTCTCAATTACAACCCATTTCGGTTTATTTTATCGAGCGAAAAGTGGATGGCGTGAGCACTTATCCGAATCAAAACTTGGACTTTACAAAAGCCGTTCACAATGTATTGTCATACGATTTGCAAGTAAATGAAAACAGCCGTATCAAAACTGAATTTTACTACCAATATCTATACAATGTTCCTGTTGACACCGCCTCCAACGGTTTCTCCATGATCAATCAAGGGGCAGATTTCATTTTACCAAACGGATATGGCTATAAAAACGCGGGTACTGGAACGAATTATGGAATGGAATTGACCTTTGAACGATTTTTGAAAAAAGGATTCTATTATTTGTTTACCGCTTCTGTTTTTGAATCCAAGTACAAAGGAAGCGATGGAATAGAGCACAACACGGCCTACAACGGAAACTACATTTTTAACGCACTCGGAGGGAAAGAATTCAAAATCCTAAAAAGATGGACACTTGGATTTGACATCCGATCCACCTATGCCGGTGGACGACGTTACACACCCATCAATTTGGAAGCTTCCATTTTGGAAGGTCGCCAAGTAAATGATGAAAATCAGTTGTTTGAAAAACAACATCCGAATTATTTCCGCTTTGATTTCAAAACCACCGTCAAGTTCAATGGCAACAAAATGAACCATGAATTTTCTGTGGATTTACAGAATTTGACCAATCAACAAAATGTGTTTCAATCAGGATACAACCGTGTTACCCAAAATATTGGAACGGTGTACCAAAGAGGTTTTTTCCCGAATGTCCAATATAAACTTTACTTTTAACCAGCTGGAATAATTGATTGTATGAAATCCATTTCGAGACAAGAAAAATATGATTTAATAGGTTTCAACGATGTCAAACTTCGTTTGATACTCGTGCCCATTCTGAGTTATTTCTTTCCGATTATTGTGATGGATTTAAACCCGAATGATTCGTTGTATCCCGAGGCTTTTGTTATCAGCTTACTCCATATTGTTGGTTACTGGGAATTCGACCGACACATTGTCATTCGACTTCGAAAAAAATACCAAGCAATTGACCAATACAAAGAACGCTTGGTGATACAAACGATTATCATTGGCAGTACGACGATTGGTTTTTGTCTTTTTTCCAAATCACTTCAATTTTGCTTTAGTTCGGAGATGATGCTGCTCAATATTAGTTTGTTCAGTTATTTAGTCGCTAGTTTAATCATTACTATATTGATTCTGTCGATCTACGAGGCTCGCTTTGCGTTTACCCAATGGAAAAATCACTTGGTAAAAAACGAAAAATTAGAAAAAGAAAATTCTCAAGCGCAACTGGAAGTTTTAAAAAATCAAGTCAACCCGCATTTTTTCTTCAATTCAATCAATACCTTGATTTCTGTCATCCCAGAGGATCCAACAACCGCGGTAAAATTTGCTGAAAATCTTTCGAGTGTATACCGCTATATTCTGCAAATGAAAGACAAAGAAATTGTTTCGTTGGAGGAAGAATTCAACTGCATAGAAGCTTATAAATATTTGCTAAAGATTCGATTTGGTGACCATTTGATTTTTCATTGTGATGACCACAAAGATTTCATTGGAAAATTTATCGTGCCGCTATCGGTGCAAATGTTGATTGAAAATTGTATCAAACACAATGTCGTTTCCAAAACGCACCCTTTAGAGATTCGTATTCGACTAACAGAAGATTATTTGAGCGTTAGCAATAAAATTCAGCCCAAAATTCAACCGGAGGAATCCACCAAAGTAGGATTGGAAAATATCCAGAAACGGTATGAATTATTGATGGAAAAATCCATCGAAATTGTTCACACGGCCGAATCGTTCGAAGTGCGTTTACCCATTGTGAAACTAGCCGAAGTCAAATGAAAATTCTCCTCCTCGAAGACGAAATTCCGGCAAGTAAACGAATGGTTTCTTTACTCAAGGAACTGGAACCAACGTGGGAAATTGTTAACATTCTCGACGAAGTAAGCGCTGCGGAAATTTGGCTCAAAAACAATCCAACACCGGATTTGATTTTCATGGATATTCATTTGGCGGACGGACATAGTTTTGCTCTTTTTGATAAAATAAACATCCAATCTCCGGTTATTTTCGCTACCGCTTTTGATCAATATGCCGTCAACGCTTTTAAAGTAAACGGCTTGGATTATTTACTGAAACCCATTTCCAAAGAAGAATTGCAGCGAAGCATCAACCGATTCAAAGATTTTGCTAAACCCAAAGAATTCAATTACGCGATCATTTCTTCCTTGTTGGAAAAGAAACAGAAAACCTATAAAGAACGGTTTGTCTTCAAATCTGGTGAGCAACTCAATTTTGTTCGGATTCCCGAAATTGCTTTTTTCACATCTTCATCGAGTTATTCCTTTGTCGTGACAAAAAGTGGCAATCGCTATTTGCTGGACCAAACCATGGATCATATTCAAGATTCATTGGACCCTGCTCTTTTCTTTCGGATCAACCGGAAGCAAATTGTCAGTTTAGATTGTATCACGAAGATATCCGCGCATTTCAACAGTCGACTCAAATTAGAACTCAACCCTTCCGAAAGCGAAGACGTGATTGTGAGCAGAAATCGGGTGACCGATTTCAAAGAATGGTTGGATCGGTAATTGAATTTGCGCATGGTTCGCTAAAAAATTGCGACCTTCGTTCGGTTCAAAAGCAACAGATGAAAAACCCAATCGATACATATTCCCAAAATCTAGCACAACAAAAACTTCGCTACGCACAAATCAAATCCAAGTTCAATTCTATTAGCGCCGCGCGGTTGGTGGTTGGAATCGCCATTTTGATTTTCGGTTACTATTTCTTCAAAACCACTTCTCCACTTTTTGCTGCGTTAGCGTTGGCTTCCATTGCCGGATTTATTGTTTTGATTAAAATTCATGGCCGACTATCCAGCCGGAGAAAATTGAACAAAGCATTGATTGAAATCAATGAAAACGAATTGTCCTTCTTAAACGGCGAAAAAATACCCTTTCCAGATGGATTGCAATTTGTGGATCCTACGCACGCCTATTCCTATGATTTGGATTTTTTCGGTCCGCGATCTTTGTTCCATGTTCTGAATAGAACAACCACTTACATCGGATCGAAAACATTGGCAAAAACGCTTTCTACGCTGTTACCGCCCAGTCAAATTTTGGAAAATCAACCTGCCATTGAAGAATTGGCCAATGATGTTGCTTGGCGACAAGAGCTGCAATCCCTAGGAATGGTTACAGCCGACCGACAACAAATTTATCAGGATCTTCAAACTTGGACAAAAACTACTCCTCAAAAACAAACGAAATTTATCCACGTAATCTCTTACGTTCTGCCTGCCATTTTAATTGGGTTGATGGTCTACAACTATATTTTTGACGCAGGATTGGGTAATTTGTGTGTGCTGCTTTTCTTAACGAATTTAGGGATTCTCGGCAATCAACTGAAGATGATCAAACAAGAATTAACGGGTTCCACCAAAATAGACGAAACCTTGCAGAATTATAGTTTGATGTTGCAGAAAATCGAGACCAAAGAATTCACTTCTGAAAAATTGAAAAACCTGAAAAGCCAATTGGTCTATCCATCCGGTTCGGCAAGTATTCAAATTGAAAAGTTGTCCAAACTATTTGGTCAATTGGAGAATATTCTCAACCCAGTTGGTACCGTTCTGTTCAATGGCTTTTTATTGTTTCACCTGCATACTTTGCGTGGATTCCGCAATTGGAAATTTAATTTTGCGGAAAAGACCATGAATTGGATTGACTTGATTGGTGAAATGGAAGCACTCAATTCACTCGCTAATTTCGCTTACAACAATCCAGCATTCACGTTTCCGGAACTGAACGACAAACATGAAATCGTTTTTGAAAAATTAGGTCATCCCTTGTTGAATGCCCAAAAGCGCGTGACCAGCGACATCGAATTCACAAAACAAAAATTCATTATTCTCACGGGTTCCAATATGTCTGGTAAAAGTACTTTTCTGCGCAGTTTGGGTGTCAACATGGTGCTGGCTGGAACCGGCGCTCCTGTATGCGCGCAGCGAGCCAGTATTCACCCGATTCCGGTGTACGTTTCCATGCGCGTTTCCGACTCGCTCAACGACAGCGAATCTTTCTTTTTTGCGGAAGTAAAACGATTAAAAGAAGTCATGGACGCTGCTGAAAAAGAAACCTGCTTTGTTTTATTGGACGAAATTCTCCGTGGCACCAATTCCGACGACAAACGAACGGGAACGGTCGAAGTGGTTAAGAAAATCATCGCAAAAAATGCCATTGGTGCTGTGGCTACCCACGATTTAAAAGTTTGTGACACAACAGCGGAATATCCCGACCAACTCATGAACAAGTGCTTCGAAGTAGAAATCGTCGACAATGAACTCTATTTCGACTACCAGCTACGCGACGGTGTTTGCAAAAACAAAAGCGCGACGTTTTTAATGAAGAAGATGGGGGTGATTTAATGACAAATCTGACACAATCGTAGAATAATCATTTTGAAAAGAAAAGGAAATAGTTTATTTTCGTGATGGGCGAATGAGAACTTTTAAAGTCAATTGAATGAAAATTGTAGTTTATTTTTTGCTCCTTCTACTTCCCATTTTCGGAATTTCCCAAACGGTTTTCACCTTCGATTATTCTTTCGGGAAACTAAAACCGACAAAAGCTTCCAACCAGCCATTTCTCAATGAATACAAGAAAATAACGGCCGGAGAAGTAGATTCTGTTCATTTCATTGGTCAATCCGATTCGGTAGGAACCTTTCTTTCCAATTTCCGCACCACCGAAATACGTTCGCAAAAGATTAAAAAATTACTCGCGAATAGTTGGAAAGGGAACATTCCTTATGCGATTTATCCAACGGCTGGTAGATGGGAAAAAGAAGCAGGGTCTACCCGAAAAATCCAAGTGGTCATTTACACTTCAGAAACGTTAAAATTGATCAAAAACGAGACAGAAATTCCTGCGGGCTGTTACCGCGTTGCCTACACAGAATTGCAGACGTATCGACAGACTTCCACTTCCCGTGGAAGAAAATCGATGGTGCAGTTGTTTCGTCCTATTTCCAATTCGAATAGCAATCGACCGGATTTGTATGCTGGTAAAATCGATGACAAAGGTGAATTTGAGGCGTACCGATTGGTCTGGAAAAAAGTAAAAGTAAAAAGTAACGGTCCATCCGAAGAAATGGAAGTGACGGAAATTCTAGCAACCGACTTCGACCGATTCAAAATCTTTACCATTGATGATTTTCCCTGTACAGATTGCCACGAAGATTTTCAAACGAACAAACAACTGACTTTGCTAAAAATGGAACGCGCAACGGATCAGCCCTTGATGGAACAGTTGCAATTCAAAACACCTATTTTCCAGAAAAAGAGTGTTACAATTCGCGTTCCACAAGAATGGATTGATTCCGATTTGGATTATTTCACGAAAGAAGAAAAAATTGAATGGGTTGAAAAAGACAAGGATTATTTTTATGCGCGAGTGAATCAAGAAAATGGTTCTATCGCAGCGATACAACGAAAATTACCAACACATGAAATCACCAATTGTCTAGAAGAAAAATCGATCGGTGAAACGGAAAATATACTTGTTGGACTCTACCAACGAAAAAACGAAGTATACAATTTTGCTGAATTGGGCCTTCACACGCAAAACGGCAACCAGTTTTCGTATGGTGCCATTGGTCTTTTCACGGGAACAAAAATCCTGGATCTTGAATTTTTAGTTGGCCTTCACGCCAAAGCGGCTATTTACGGAGCTATTCGCGCACGGTACAACTTGATTACTTTACCGTTCAATTCCCTTTTTAGTGGCAACCGCTGGAAGCAATCTTTTACGACAAACCGATTTTGGTATGCACGATTCTACATTGGCACGGAATACAAAGGAAGCATCGGAAAACATTCGCCGAATTATCTGGAACCGAATGTACACGTAGGTTTTACGTTTTCAAAAAATTCTGGTTCCGTATTCCACCGACTTTTCGTTCAGTACGGTAGAGGACTCAACTTCATGGAAGAATCACCCCGGAATGCCTACAACCTGCTGCAAGTTGGTATACAGTTGCAATTAGGCAAAACGACTTACCGATCCGAACGCGGCACCTTTTAATATTCGATTATCGTTTGGAAATTTTATTGCTAGCAATGGCTCGTTGCCGCGTGCATTTGAATCGATTGATTTCCGGATTTCGCTTTTCAAGGTGTTTCTGACTAACTCCTGAATTGACTCTTTTTCGCCAAAGATTGAAACTACTGCGTTTTAAGGTTTTCCGCATCAATACAATTACCTCCTTTTCCGGAATTCCAAATTGATATTCGATGGCTTCAAAAGGCGTTCGGTCCTCCCATGCCATTTCGATGATTCGGTCCAATTCCGATGATGAAAAAATAGCTTCTGTACTCATTTTTTCATTTTCAACAATTCGTCAATCTTTGCTTGCACATCGTTCGCTTCTTTCACTTTTGCATCACTGGCGCTTCTACTCACAGTGGACAATTTATGCGCTTCTGCCATCAATTTTTGGTATTCCATCGTTAACTTTTCGATGGGTAATTTGGTTTTAAAAATGGAAAACATGTTTTTCGGATTTTAATGTGGAATAGTTACTTAACAAATTCATAGACCAAAAGTTTAATTACAAATGATTCTTGTCTTTGACATACACCTCCAAACAAGGCGATAGAAACAAAAACTATTTACCGAATTTTCCCTATCTTTGCCCCTCAAAAAAAGCACAATACATGTCGGATACGCGATACCAACTCAGAGGAGTTTCAGCCGGAAAAGAAGAAGTTCACAACGCTATTAAAAACGTTGATAAAGGTTTATTCCCCCAAGCTTTCTGCAAAATTGTTCCTGATACCCTAACCGGAGACGAAGACTATTGCGTGGTCATGCATGCTGACGGAGCTGGAACAAAATCTGCTTTGGCTTACATGTATTGGAAAAAAACGGGGGATGTTTCTGTTTGGAAAGGAATTGCTCAAGACGCATTAATCATGAACATCGACGACCTTTTGTGCGTAGGTGCCACCGATAATATTTTACTTTCTTCGACCATTGGACGAAACAAAAACCTCATCACAGGTGAAGTCATTTCTGAAATCATCAACGGAACGGAAGAATTGTTGGCCGATTTGCGTTCACAAGGAATTGGCATTCAATCTACAGGTGGTGAAACAGCAGATGTTGGCGATTTGGTGAGAACGATTATTGTAGATTCTACAGTAGTTTGTCGCATGAAACGTTCGGATGTCATTTCCAATCACAACATTCAAGACGGCGACGTCATTGTTGGGTTGGCTTCTTTCGGTCAAGCAACCTACGAAAAAGAGTACAACGGCGGGATGGGAAGCAATGGTTTGACTTCAGCACGTCACGATGTGTTTTCAAAAACCTTGGCAAAAGATTTTCCTGAAAGTTTCGACCCAAGTGTACCGGAAGATTTAGTCTATTCCGGCAGCAAAGAATTGACAGACACTGTTGAAGGAAGTCCCATCAACGCAGGTAAATTGGTGCTTTCTCCGACGAGAACCTACGCACCAGTAATTAAAAAAATATTGGATGCGCACCGAAATGAAATTCATGGAATGGTGCATTGTTCGGGTGGAGCGCAAACGAAAGTTTTGCATTTTGTGAAAGATGTACATGTGATCAAAGACAATCTATTCCCAATTCCTCCACTTTTCAAATTGATTCAAGAAGAATCGAAAACGGATTGGAAGGAAATGTACAAAGTCTTCAACATGGGGCACCGAATGGAAATTTATGTGCCAAAAGATATCGCTGATTCCATTATCGCTATTTCAAAATCCTTCAACATTGACGCTCAAATCGTAGGTCGAGTAGAAAAAAATGAAGGCAACAAATTAACGATTACTTCACCATACGGGAAATTTACTTATTAGAGCATGGAACATGGAATATTGAGCATGGACAATACCATACTTACTATTCCATCAGTCTTAATTTATTAAGACGATCCATTCTCCAAAATCCATATTCCAAATCATGAACGATTTACTTAAAAAACTCGAAGCCATACATTACCGATTTATTGAAGTGGGGAAACTAATCGTGGATCCTGATATCATTTCGGATATGGCACGCTACGTCAAATTGAGCCAAGAATACAAAGAGCTGGAAGACATGGACGTCGTGTATAAAAAATACAAAGACATTTTAGGCAATTTAGAATCTTCCAAAGCACTTTTAGCGGAGGAAACCGATCCAGAAATGCGGGAAATGGCCAAGGCAGAAATTGATGATTTGGAAACCATTCGTCCGGAATTGGAAGAAGAAATCAAATACATGTTGATTCCGAAAGATCCTGAAGACAACAAAAATGCCATTCTGGAGCTTCGCGCTGGAACCGGCGGCGACGAAGCTTGTATTTTCGTAGAAGATATCTTCCGAATGTACACGATGTTTTTCAAGGAAAAAGGTTGGCAGTACGAAATTGTGAATTCTTCTGAAGGCACCACAAAAGGCTTCAAGGAGATTTCATTGGAAATTACAGGCGAAGCGATTTACGGGAACATGAAATTTGAATCAGGCGTGCACCGCGTTCAGCGTGTACCGGAAACAGAATCACAAGGACGCGTTCACACTTCAGCAATTACCGTTGCCGTTCTTCCCGAAGCAGAAGAAGTAGATTTTGAACTGAACATGACGGATGTAAAACGAGATACTTTCCGTGCATCTGGTGCGGGTGGTCAACACGTCAACAAAACAGAATCGGCGATTCGATTGACACACCTACCAACCGGTTTGGTGGTCGAATGTCAGGATGGTCGCTCCCAACACAAAAACTTAGAAAAAGCAATCTCGGTGTTGCGTTCACGTTTGTATCAACGAGAATTGGATCGTTTGCACGAAGAACGTTCGGCACACAGAAAAACCTTGGTTTCCACAGGTGACCGATCAGCAAAAATCAGAACGTACAATTACCCGCAAGGACGAATCACAGATCACCGCATTGGAAAAACAATGTACAATCTTTCCGCTTTCATGAATGGCGATATGCAAGAAATGGTGGATTCTTTGAAAATGGCCGAGAATGCGGAGAAATTGAAGGGGGAAACGATGTAAAAAGTTGCAAGTTGCAAGTTCTTTTTCAACGAGTTGAAAAATTCAAAGTTGCAAGTTCTGTGCACTGAGGGATATGTTTGAAATTGTCGTTGGAATGGCTTCTGCGAAGCGTTCTTGAAATTTCAACGACATTTATAACAAAGTGCGCAGCACCAGCCTCTATGAGCAAAGCGAATCTAAACACACAGAACTTGCAACTTGAAGAGCCGTTTCGCAGAAACGCTCAACTTGAAACTTGAAACTTCCCTATTTCAAACTTTTCAGGTATTTTATCAAACCCATAATCATTCTGCTTACTTCCATCAAATCTTGCTTTAATTTCTCACAATCTGTTACTTCAATATAGTTCAAATCTTTAGCTAAAATCAATTGAGATCGAAGTTCAGCACAAGATCCTCTTGACACATTTAAGAAATAAACAAATTGATTTTTCGTTCCTCTATCGTGTCCTTCGGCAATATTTGACGTGATTGAAACAGCTGAGCGCCTCATTTGATCTTTTAAACCAAAATCCCGCTTCAATTTCGTTTCATTGGTTAATTTGTAAATTTTAAGTACAGATTCATGTGCTTTTTTCCAAGCGGAAATTTCTTCGAAAGTAGTAAAGGTTGCCATAGTAAAACTTGATTAAAATTTTAGATTTCAACTTAATTTAGACAAATAGTTTCGATAGTGCAATAGGTGATTTGAAAAAAGTTGCAAGTTGCAAGTTCTTTTTCAACGAGTTGAAAAATTCAAAGTTGCAAGTTCTGTACGCTGAGTGATTGACTTAAAATTTTTGATGGAACGGCTTCTGCGAAGCGTTCTTGAAACTTGAAGAGTATTTATTCCGAAGTGCGAAGCACCAGCTTCCAGGAGCGAATCTAAACACACAGAACTTGCAACTTGAAGAGCCGTTTCGCAGAAACGCTCAACTTGCAACTAGCAACTTTCCTCATCAAAAGAAAGCCCGTACCTCCATTCCTCCGGAATGAATAGCCTTGTTTCCTTCCGATTTTCGTCCCGAATATTGAAGTGAAATCTGCAAATTGTTTGACAAGGAACGCTGGTAACCAACCGTCCAGGTATAATTGACGCCCGGTTTTAACGCTTCCAACATTTCAAATCCCAACGGTGTATTGGGGTCGCTTCGGTAGACTATGTTCACTGTTTTTACGTTCGCCTGTAAACTTCCTTTTTCGGCTTGATTGTATTTAATACTACTGCCGATTTCACCCAAATACGCTTTTTGCCCGCCCAAATCTGCGCTATTTTTTTTCTCGGTGTATTTGCCTTCTATGCTCCAACGGAATTTAGTATTGGGCTGGAAACTCACGGTCGGTTTGTGGAAATAATACCCAATGGCATAATTTCGTCCAGCCACATAATCAGCCTCTACATCTTTTTCACCGCGTTGATAGCTGTACTCCAAAGAGAATATTTTTGAAATATTCAACCGACTAGAAACCTCATTGTAGCGTGTTGTTCTGGCATCAAACCCACTCGCTAATAGTGTTTTGCTTTGTACATTTTGAAAATTGTATTCTCCCGTAAAAATATTGGATGTTCTGTTGAAGAACACTGTATTTCGCAAACTGGAACTCGTGGAAATCAAATTGGTATCACGAACCGCATTCTGAGATGGATTAAAAGCCTCAACGCCGGATAATCCTGTTGTTTTTCGATTCACCCGGTAACGAACCTGATCGGAAAACAGCGCTGCGTATTTTAAAATTCCTGTTTTCGAGGCCCAAATTCTTTCAGGTCGCCAAAAAACGCTTTGATTGAACTCGTTCGAAAACGTTTTGACATAGTTACTGCTTGGAGTGAAAACTCGAATATAACTGGCTTGATCAATATATTGTGCAACTTCAAATTCATTCAAATCTTTGACACCATCGTTGTTGTAATCTATCCAGGTATAAATCCCTTGCCCATCGTTTACTTTGATGTACAAAAATTCCCTTTTCAACTCCAAACCCGAACCCGCTTCATAAAAAGTATTGATCGTTAAGGAGTTTTTAAAAGCCCGTAATTCATAATCTATTCTTCCTAAAAGCGAATTTTCAGGTGCTTGATTGATCAAGGTGGAATCCAAAATTTTCAATTCACGGTAACTCGTAATAACTGTCAACCGTTGGTTTTTAAGTTGCTTGAACGTAAACTCACCTCCCATCGTGGTTCCTTTCGCTGCTCGGTTCAATCGAGACGAATCCGGTAAAAAGTCAAATCTTTCTCGGTAAAATAGTTTGTAGTCGTTTTTTGATGAATCGATATTGGCCAAGTAAAACTGGTAATCAAAAAACTGATAACTATTGGTTATCAACCCATTGGTTTGCTTGAATACATTCCGTTCGTGATCGTCTTTGTACCCAATTCTTATTTTTCCTATTTTCTGCGAAATGTCAATCTTGTGTCTCAAATAGTCGTTCTTACTCGACGCTTCAGAGACCAAATAACTACCAATCCATTGAGCTTGAAAACCTTTTTGATTCCATTTTCCATCCAATTGCGCTTTGTAACCCGTAAAGTCTTTTCCAATTTCAAAATGTTGCGCCTCTACATTCATAAATCCAAAATCCTTTTTCTTGAAGGAATTGGATGCCGTGACAAACAATTGCTGTCCGAGATAACCTCTGTTGCGCGTGTTCCAATCTCGATCAAATTCCACAGCCCGATATTGCTGAACGGGTTGGAAGTTTTTATCCAAATATTCAACTGTGGCGTTGGTTTCCATTTTCCAATTGGAGATAGAATCTTTGCCCAAATTTTGAACCCCTTTCAACTTGAAGCGATTGGCAAATCCTCGATTGTCGTTTGCATCCAATCGAGAAAATGTATTGATATCGTAGACCGACATGGCGGCTTCGTTTTCAATTTCCCATTTTTTGGTCAGTCGATACGTCGCTCCCATTGTGACCAATTGCTGTTTTTTAGGGGCAACCAACAAACGAGATGGCGAAAAATTTCCTTGAGAAACGCCACCTATCGGCATCACCCATTTGTACACTTTTCCCAAGGCATTGTAACTATCCAAAATATAATCGCCCTGACCTTGTGTCACTTGCTGAAAAACCGCTTTGTAAACGCCCAAATCTTGATCCGCTGTAAAAACAAGTACACTGTCATAACCCATTGAATCAATCAATTGGTACAAAATTAGATTATCAATGTATCCAACCGAATCGATACTTGAACTTCGCGCTAAAAACAAGCTATCTCCTACTTCCGACAACAATTGTTTCTGCTCCAGGCTCAACGTTTGCTGCAAAGACTGATTTTTTGCATCTTGCTCGGAATAGCCGTTTAGCCAAAAATCCATTTTCTTTCCAGTATAATTGGCGGATGCTTGCACGACAGAGCGGGCATAATTTTGATCAGAATATTGAAATTCAACGACAATTCGAACATCTTTGGTGATTTGTTTGCGACTGGTAAAAGTTACCTCAGCACTGTTGTAATTGATGACATAATCAAATTCTTGTCCTCGCTCCAGTAATTTTCCATCAATAAAAACTTGTTCCGTGCCCGAAAGCACAACGATGTATGGTTCACTTTCGGCACCCACCAAACGATACGGACCTTGATTTCCTTCCACGCCTTGAATAATTTGACGATTGAATTTCCCTTTCGACAACGCACCACTTATTTGGGTTTTCCAAACACCGTTACTGGCCGTTTTAAAGGTGTTTTCCAAAGTCAAACCCTGCGCTCTTTTCTGGTACGTCATGAAATACCCTTTCGGCTTTCGCAACCAAAAATCACCGGCAATTAGCTTCAAGTTGTCATTGTAAATTTGAATGAATACTTGGTCAAATTCACGCAATTGGTTGGTATTCCCATCGGGTTGAATGGGCAAATTATTGTCTGAAACAACGGCAAGCATTTTTAAATTCGGCGCAATGTCACCCGACAATTCCAAATTCAAGGTAGAGTTAACGCCCAAATTTTGATTGTTCCCAAAAGTAATTCCCCGTGAAATCGAACCGGATTTGTTCAAACCCGAACCACCAAAAACGTCGGTATTCGTGGCCGTATTTTTAATCAAAAATTTATCACGATCTCCTTTGTAGGTGGCATACAAATAACTAGTATCTCGCTTTTGGTAAACGCTCTCTAATGGAATGGGCAAAACACGGTATTGCACTTTCAATTCCGAACCACATTTTGAATGCAAGACTAATTTTCCTGCCGTATTGATAAATTCATACTCCGTTTTTGAAAGCAATTGAGTACCGCAGAAAACAGTCAGTGAATTTGGATAAACAATCATAGAATCCAAGAATACCGTATCCTTTTTTCCATCAAAAAAACGTTCCCGAAGACTCGATTCTTGCGCGTGGGCCGTTTGTCCAACTAAGAGTAGGACTACAAAAACCAAGCGAAGAAAATCTTTTAAAAACATTTGTACGAAGTTACAACGCAGAAATTAGAAAAAACTTTTGTTTCAAAAGATTTTCCTACGACTTTCAGACGCCTATCAAATTGCTGGTTCTCGCGTTAAAAAAGGTTAACCAATCGTTTACAGAACTATCTTAGATTAATTTAGTCGAAAGAAATTTAACATTTGGGAAAGCTTAGAATTAATTTCGCAACAATTTTGGTGGGTACAGCAATGTTCGCCTTGCTGATTATTCAAGCATTTCAGGTGGTGCAAATCTACGACCGCAAGAATTACCAATTCAGGAGAAAGCTGAATACATCCTTAGAAAGAATTGCTTTCCAGCATGAAAAAGCGGAAGACATTCGTCGGTACATGCAAATTGTGAACCGGGATTTTAGCGGACAATACAAAGACATTTTAAAAGAAGAATTCCAAAATCTACTAAGTTTACAGGAATCCATTTCCATCAAAGACACTTCTGTTTTTGAAAAAGATGGCATGCATGACTATCTAATCATCAAAGGTCAATCTTTCGACTCTTTGTCTGGGATTAAAGCAGAACACAAAGTCATGGCCCGCGACGTTCGACAATTGCGTGAATTATTTGACCAACGAAACAATTCGATTCCCACCAACGATTCGATGACCGTGGCGATTCAGTTGGATCAAAAAGTATTGCAGCAAATTTTCCGGAAAGCGAAATTCGTCAATGAAATGATGGTGGAAACCTTCCGAAACAATGTCTACATGGAACCCGCTGAACGCATTGATATTGAGTTTTTGGATTCCGTTATTTTAAAAGAATTAAAAGGAGATGAACTGCCGGAGGAATATGTTTTCATGGTCACAGACGAAAACGAACGTCCCGTTAAATTTCAAATGGCCGACAGTCATTACAACCTGAAAATTGATACGAACTTAACCGTTTTCAGTCGCACACGTTTGTTCCCGAGCAACATTTTAGAAGATCACTTGACCTTGCATGTTTTCTTTCCGAAAAAGAATCTATTTCTTTTAAAAGAAATGGCCGGCTCCATTGGTATTAGTACCACCTTGATGCTCATCATTTTGATTACCCTAATTTTCCTTTTCAAAACCATATTGGCACAAAAACGTTTGTCCGAATTGAAAAATGACTTTGTCAGCAACATGACGCATGAGTTCAAAACGCCTATTTCCACCATATCTCTCGCTTGCGAAGCCATGAGCGATGCACAAATGATGGGTTCGGCTGTAGAAAAAGCATCGCCATATGTAAAAATGATTCATGAGGAAAATAAAAGATTGAGTCTTCTCGTTGAAAGTATTTTACAGAGCAATGCCCTTGAAAAAGGGAAGATAAACCTGAATGAGGAAAATATTATTTTGAATGAATTGGTATACGATGTATCCCAAAATGTACAATTGCGCGTCAAGTCATTGGGAGGGACTTTGGAAACGGATATTTCGACCGAATTGATTGAAATTTACGCTGACAGAATGCACCTGTCGAATTGCGTGAACAATTTGATTGATAACGCAATAAAATACAGTCGAGAAGTACCCGAAATCAAAGTGCGACTGCTGCGCGAAAATGGGAAAATAAAAATTGAAATTTCAGACAAAGGAATTGGCATAAAAAAAGAGCACATTGACAAAGTTTTTGACAAACTTTACCGAGTACCAACTGGAAACGTTCACAATGTAAAAGGATTTGGTTTGGGACTGAGCTACGTGAAATCAATTGCCGATTTGTATGGATGGAACGTTGTAGTTCAAAGCTTAGCAGGTGAAGGATCTACATTTAGTTTAATAATAACAGAAAAAACAGAGAAAAAATGAATATTCTATTAGCCGAAGACGATACCAATTTGGGAGAATTGCTTTCAAATTTTTTAAAAACAAAAGGATACAGTGTTGACTTAACGCGCAATGGAAAATTGGCCTTCGCACAGTTCAATACCAAACAATATGATTTCTGCATTTTTGATGTGATGATGCCTGAAATGGATGGTTTCACATTGGCCAAAGAAATTCGCGAATTAGACAAAAAAATTCCCATTCTTTTCCTAACGGCAAAAGCCATGAAAGAAGACAAATTGGAAGGTTTTGCGATTGGTGCAGATGATTATTTAACCAAACCTTTCTCCATGGAAGAATTGGTAGCACGTATTACAGCGATCAGCAGACGAACAGAAATCACCGAGGATGGTGCAGAAGAGCGTTATAAAATTGGAACAATCGATTACGAACCAACGTACCGAATTCTTCACTTGCATGAGGGAGAGAAGAAATTAACAACCAAAGAAAATCAGTTGTTGCATTTGCTGATCAAAAACAAAAATGACATTTTGGATCGTCAAGCGACTTTGCGCGCTATTTGGGGTGACGACAACTATTTCAACGGGCGCAGCATGGATGTTTACATTGCGAAAATTCGTAAACTTTTGAAAGAAGATCCTCGAATTGAAATCATGAATGTGCACGGGAAAGGGTTCAAATTAGTCATCAAAGACGACGAATAAATCAAAACCAAAATTTGGTTTTATCAAAATTGTTTTTTACATTTCGTGAATCATTTCATTCATTATGAGAGGAATTAGGCGATTTCAAAGAACGATGATAACCCTTTTAGTTGGTATTAATATCTTGGTGTTTTCGACTTCTTTTTACGGCAATTTAAGCACAGCTGTTGGTCAAGCAATCGCAGCCATGGCAATTGTCGGTCTGATTTTAGTTGGATATGGTTTCCTTATAAATCTTCGTAAAAGCAAGAAATCTGCACAAGTCGCTTCGACATCCAAAGAGAATTAATATCTTCACGGATACCAATTTGCAAACATGAAGATTTTAATCCTGTTAGGTATTGGCTTATTTTGCCAATTCAGTTTCGCCCAAACAAATTTTACACCTGAGAAATTATGGGAACTCAACCGCATTGGCGGCGGAGATGTATCACCCGATCACAAAAATATTTTGTACACTTCCACGTCTTACAACATGGAAAAAAACAGGGGAAATACAGACCTTTATATTTACAATCTACAGGATAAAAAGTCTATTCAGTTAACCAATACGGCTTTCTCTGAATTTGAAGCCAAATGGTTCAACAACCAAGAAGTGGTTTTTCTATCAACGGAGAAAGAAGGTGTACAGTTGTGGAAAATTTCCATTGACGGAAGTCAAAAAACACAGCTCTCCAATCTAGAAAATGGCCTCGAAGGGTATGTGATTTCTCCTGCGTTGGATAAAATCATTACTCTGGAGTCTATAAAAACGACACAAACAATCGTAGATATTTATCCTGACCTACCACAAGCCAACGCACGGATTGAAAACGACTTGATGTACCGCCATTGGAACCAATGGGAGGATGAATTCAAAACCCATTTATTTTTGCGCGATTTCAGCAACTCGGGTGTAGCCAATACTGGCATTGATTTGTTGCAAAACGAACCGTATGATGCAGTGGTGCCGCCTTTCAATGGAAGCGAAACGGTTACTTTTTCGAATGACGGGAAGTTTGTCTATTATTCCTCCAAAAAAATGTTGGGCAAAGCTTTTGCCGTTAGCACCAACAGCGACCTGTACCAATATGATATTGCAACAGGTAAAACAATGAATTTTACTGAAGGCATGATGGGCTATGACAATCTTGCCTCTTTCTCTACAAATGGTCAAAAAATGGCTTGGTTGAGTATGGCAAAAAATGGTTTTGAGGCTGATAAGAATCGTTTGTTTATCCATGATTTCAAAAAAGGGGTAAAAACCCAACTCAACTTAACAATTGACGTCACAATTGGTGATTTCAAATGGAGTTTGGACGGTAAATCGATTTATTTCACCGCACCTTATCGAGGAATTGAACAATTGTTCTCGGTAGATGTAGAAAAAAATGTAACAACACAAATTACAGACGGAAAAATGAATGTCGTGAGTTTCAGCCTTAGCGGTGAAACCATCATTCTGGGGTTGCAATCCATGCTCTCGCCTACTGACTTGTACAGCTTTGTAATTAAAACGAAAAAATTAGAAAATTTAACACACGCCAATCAAGCGGAATTGGCTTCCGTTTCCATACCATCGGTGCAAGAGCGATGGATTAAAACCAGTGATGGAAAAGAAATGCTGACGTGGGTCGTGTTGCCGCCCAACTTCGATGCGACTAAAAAATATCCGACTTTGTTGTACTGCCAAGGTGGGCCGCAAAGTATGGTTAGTCAATTTTTCTCGTACCGATGGAATTTGATGTTGATGGCTTCGCAAGGATACATTGTTGTCGCTCCGAACCGAAGAGGTTTGCCCGGTTTTGGTCAAGAATGGAACGATGCCATTTCAAAAGATTGGGGAGGTCAACCGATGCGAGATTACTTAGCGGCTATCGATGAAGTTTCTAAAGAATCCTATGTCGACAAAGACAAAATGGGGGCAATTGGTGCTTCTTACGGAGGTTATTCGGTGTATTATTTAGCCGGAATTCATGAAAATCGTTTCAAGACTTTCGTAGCACATTGTGGGTTGTTCAACTTAGAAAGTTGGTATGGGACAACAGAGGAGTTATTTTTTGCCAATTACGATATTGGCGGTCCATACTGGGATCCAGCCAACAAAGCCTTGTATGAAAAAAACTCACCACACAATTTGGTTCAAAACTGGAACACACCGATCATGGTCATTCATGGTGGAATGGATTTCAGAGTTCCCGAAAGCGAAGGCATGCAAGCTTTTCAAGCAGCACAACTCAAAGGATTAAAAAGTCGTTATTTGTACTTTCCTACGGAAGGACACTGGGTACAGAAACCACAAAACGGTTTGTTGTGGCAAAGAGAATTTTTCAAATGGTTGGCGGAAGACTTGAAATAGCAATTTTGCTAGTCAAAACGTAAATGCGTACTTTTACCTCCTTTATTATAAAACCCGTTATTAAAAAGAAAGCAAACACATGTGGCAACGAATTGCTAATCTTATTTTAAGAAATCGATTTTTCATCCTTGGAATCATCACCTTATTAACCGTTTTCTTTGGTTACTATGCCATTACAGGCTTAAAACTTGACAACAAATACGGCAACATGTTGCCCAAAGAATCGGCGGCACAAAGTAGCTACTTGCGGTTCAAAGAATTGTTTGGCGAAGATGGCGGATCCTTGGTTTTGGCCATCGAGAATGATTCCTTGTACACCGAAAAAAACTTTCTGAAATGGAAAGAAATGGGGGATTCCATTTTGCAATACAACGGGGTTCAATCCATTATCAGTGAAGCCACCTTGTTTACAATCAGTAATAACATTGCTGAAAATAAATTTGAAGCAAAACGCATTTTTTCCGACATCACCTATCAGGAAAAAAGCATTGAAAAAATTGTAAAGGAAATTAAAAACAACCCTGTTTATCGGGATATTTTATACAATGACACCGCCAATGTTTCTATCATGATGATTGGCATTGATGAAAAATATTTAGCGGATCAGAAAAGAGCCAATGTCGTTTTAGACATTGAAAAAGTGGCTGCTTCATATGAAAAATATTTTGGGAAAATTCGGTATGCCGGATTGCCCCATTTGCGCGTAATTATAGGTAAAAAAGTCATCAACGAAATGTACATCTTTATTGGCTTGTCCATTTTCGTAACATCCTTGTTGTTGTGGCTTTTCTTCCGTTCGTTGCGCGTTGTGTTCATTTGCAACATCGTGGTTTTTGTCGCTGTAATTTGGTCCATGGGTTCCATTGGCTTAATGGGTTTCAATATTTCCATTTTAATGGCGTTGATTCCACCGTTGATGATTGTCATTGGTATTCCCAATTGCATATTCTTGATGACCAAGTTCCATCAAGAGTTTAGGGAACATGGAAACAAAGTGAAAGCGATTTCTCGGGTTATTCGTAAAACAGGAACCGCCACGTTCTTAACAAATTTCACCACGGCTCTTGGTTTTTCTACTTTCATCTTAACGAATTCAGAAAAATTGACCGAATTTGGAATTGTTGCTTCAATCAACATTATGGTGGTTTTCCTTTTGTCAATAACGATTTTACCAATCGTAATTTCTTTATCGAAAGAACCTAAGAAACGACACATCAAACACTTGGATCGGAAATTTGCTGTAGGTTTTATCAAAAAATTGGTACACATCACGCAGTCAAGAAGAAAAACAATCTATATTACAACGGCTGTTATAGTGGCAATTAGTATAATTGGTTTATTCAGAATTAAAGCCACTGGAAACATTACAAGTGATTTACCGAAAGGAAATCAAATTTTGGAAGATGTGTTGTTCATGCAGAACAAATTCGGAGGATCCATTCCTTTCGAAATCATGATTGATTACAAACGAAAGGGACGACTCTTCTCCAATGAAACATTGGAAAAAATGGAAGCAACACAGGACAAATATTCCAATGATAGTCTTTTTTCGAAAAACATTTCCATGGTTGATTTTATCAAAGTCATCAACATGGCCTATCACGGCAATGATCCGGCTCAATACAAATTGGTTTCAAACAAGGACAAAATGCGTTTGAAAAAATACTTGGATAACTTCAATATGACCAATGCCAATGGTGGTGGTTTTACCTTGAAGGAACTAGTAGATACCAGCAACACCATGTTGCGAATTCGTACGCAAATGATGGATTTAGGCTCTTATGAGGTCGCAACGAAAGTTGATTCCATGCGGGTGAATATTGATAAAATATTCAATCCAGATAGAGCTGTTTGGGAAGGACTTTACAAAAAAGCGGCGAAGAAGGACGTGGAAGCCATCAACACTTTGCTATACGAAAATTCTGGAGTATACAACAATTTAACGGCCATTTTATCCAACGGCAACTCAGACAAACAATACGAGTTTGACATGGATTCTGAGAAGGTAAAAGAATTCTATAACAACAAAGATTTCAGTAAGAATTTAAGAACGGCCATCGACAATGAGTATTATGATATTGAATTGACAGGCACAGCGGTGGTAGCTTCGGAGGGCACACAATATTTAGTGATCAACTTATTTACTAGTTTGCTATTTGCCATTGTGGCAATTGCCGTGTTAATGGCAATCTTATTCCGCTCTTGGCGTATGGTGGTGGTATCGCTTTTGCCCAACTTAATCCCGTTGGTCATCACCGGTGGAATTATGGGCTGGTTCGGTATTCCTTTAAAACCCTCTACCCTCTTGGTGTTCAGCATTGCCTTTGGTATTTCTGTGGACGATACCATACACTATTTGGCTAAATACCGTCAGGAATTGAAACTGAATCCGTACGATTTGAAAGGTTGTGTCATCAAAGCCATTAATGAATCTGGATTGGGTATGTTCTACACCTCAATCGTATTATTCTGTGGATTCTCTGTTTTTACCCTATCTGAATTTGGTGGAACACAAGCTTTGGGTTTATTAATTTCCTTAACCCTTTTGGTAGCCATGGTGACGAATTTAGTTGTTCTACCTTCCTTGCTATTGTCGTTGGAAAGACGATTGACCACCAAATCATTTGTTGAACCTTATTTTGATGTGTACGACGAAGAAACCGATATAGATTTAGACGATTTGCAAGTAGAAACAAAAAACAAACCGCTCGAATCATGAAAGGAATCATTTTAGCTGGAGGGTCTGGTACGCGCCTACATCCTTTGACATTGGCCGTTAGTAAGCAATTAATGCCGATTTACGACAAACCGATGATCTACTATCCATTGTCCATTTTAATGAGCGCTGGAATACGAGAAATTTTGATTATTTCAACGCCCCACGATCTGCCTCATTTTGAGAAATTGTTGGGCGATGGTAAAAATCTTGGGTGTAAATTCACGTATGCCGTGCAAGAAATTCCCAATGGCCTAGCACAAGCTTTTGTGATTGGTGAATCCTTTATTGGCGATGACAATGTTGCACTTATTTTGGGTGACAACATTTTCTACGGGGTTGGTATGGATGACCTTTTGCGCGAAAACACGCGCCCAGAAGGAGGAGTTGTCTACGCGTATCACGTAAGTGATCCGAGAAGATACGGCGTAGTGGAATTTGATGAGAACATGAAAGCCATTTCCATCGAAGAAAAGCCTACTCACCCCAAATCAAAATTTGCGGTACCTGGTTTGTACTTTTACAACAACGATGTAATTGAAATCGCTAAGAACCTAAAACCTTCTCCACGCGGTGAGTATGAAATCACCGATGTGAATGCCGAATATTTAAAACGCGGCAAATTGAAAGTCGCTGTTTTGGATAGAGGAACTGCTTGGTTGGATACAGGTACCTTTGAATCTTTGATGCAAGCCGGACAATTTGTTCAAGTCATCGAAGATCGTCAAGGGTTGAAAGTTGGATGCATCGAGGAAATCGCCTACCGCAACAAATGGATTACCAAAGAAGAATTGACAACGATTGCTGAACCACTGACGAAAAGTGGTTACGGAAATTATTTGCTAGAACTATTGAAATAATGGAAAGTCTTCAACGTCACAGTGAAATGATTTCTCAAAGCATTTCCGATTGGAATTTGCCAAAAACCCCTGAAAATCTTTACGCTCCCTTGCGCTATTTCATGCAAATTGGTGGAAAACGGATGCGTCCCGTGCTCACTTTAATGGGAATCGAATTGTTTGGAGGAAAAGCAGAAAATGCATTGCACGCTGCGTTGAGCGTAGAACTCTTTCACAATTTTACGTTGATCCATGACGACATTATGGATGCTGCCCCGCTTCGAAGATCGATGCAAACGGTACATACCAAATGGAACGAGAACATTGCGATTTTGTCTGGAGACGTGCTGATGGTGAAAGCCTACCAAGAAATTTGCAAACAAAATCCAGAAAACTTACCCGAACTGTTGCGCGTATTCAATCAAACAGCCGTTGAAGTATGTGAAGGCCAGCAAATGGACATGGATTTTGAATCCAGAAAGGATGTATCCATTGAGGAGTACATTGAAATGATTCGTTTGAAGACATCCGTTTTATTGGGTTGTGCATTGGAAATGGGTGCCATCATTGCCAAGGCGAATGCAGAAAATCGACATTTGCTGTATGAATTTGGCCAAGAACTAGGGCTGGCTTTTCAAATCAAAGATGACTTACTTGACTTGTACGGAAACCCCGATAAATTTGGAAAACAAATTGGAGGTGATGTCATGGCTAACAAAAAAACATTGCTATACTTATTGGCATTGCAAAAAGCGAATCCTGAACAATTAGAAATGTTTAGCCTACTGGAAAGTGAAGCTGATATGGAATTGAAAGTAAAACAAGTGCGCAGTCTTTTTGATCGATTGGCCATTCCTCAAGCGGCTGAGAAATTCATGAATGCGCATTTCGACAAAGGGATTCAAGCATTAAAAAACATTGCTGTTCCAGAGGAAAACAAACAGGACTTATTCGATTTAGCCGACTTTTTATTGGCCCGCGAAAATTAATCCAGAACAATTTTATATTCCCTATTTTTAATTCTTATCTTAGTTTTTCATTTAAACTATGCTATGAGAACCATCCAGTTTTTCACCTTCTCCATTTTCCTTTTTGTATTCCTTTCGGCAGGCGCCCAAAATGACTTAAAATGGTTCACTCCAAAAGGAAACGAAAAAATTGCGTTGAAAAACCAAACCCTTGAAATTGGGTTCACCCTGAAAGCAACTATTCAACAGAAAATTATTGAATTCCTAGAAACAAAGAATACAGGTATTAATCCATATGATCCTGAACAATTGGACTTTACCGCTTTTTTCGTAGCACCGAGTGGCAAAATGCATCGGCGTTATGGTTTTTATTACGAAGAGTTTAAAGAAGACCTCAAAAACAATGTCTTTGTCAAACAAACGACCAAATATCCTTGGCGCTTGCGTTTTGCACCCGATGAAGTAGGGAACTGGAAAGTCAACATTGTGGTAAAATGCCCATCGCTTCAAGAAACACAAAAATTCGAACTGTCGTTCCTCACCAACAATTCAGTGCATCGAGGTCCCATCACTGTAACAAAAACGGGCACAGATGCCGATCGTTATTTATCCTATGCGCAATCAGGAGAAGACTTTCCTGTGATTGGCATGAATATTTCCAATTGGGGCGCATTTGGCTACAAACCTGAGGACAATAGCAATCACATGAATGCCGTTCAACTGCATGCCGATCAAAAAGGAAACTTTGCGCGATTTGAAATTGGAGCTCAAAATAGTTTGCCGGACTGGCAAGATATGCGTAATTACACCGAAAAACAAGATGAAATGTTCGCCTTCGATCGCTTGTTACAGAAAGCGGAAGATTTGGAAATTTACTATATTATTTTCCGCCACCATGTTGAATTAATTGGTCCTGATTGGGGGGTGTCAAATTGGAAAAATAATCCCTACAGAAAAGCGTTGGATCTCAAAAACATCAGTGAATATTACACCAATCCCGAGGCGCTAAAATGGCAAAAAAATAATTTACGGTACCTCTATTCTCGTTGGGGACAAAGTCCTTATTGGAGTTTTTTCGGTTACTCCGAAATTGAGCGATTTTATGACATCATCGTGGAACAAGAAGGAATTTCTGAAAAAGAAGGAATCAATCTTGTTTTGAATTGGTACCTCGACCAAAAAAAATACATCTTGGATGAATTGAAACCAACAGAACTGTTCTCCAATTCTTACGGTCGCTTGAGCAGTTTGGAAAGCAAATTGAATTTCAACGGATTTTTCAAAAATTCGGATGTCGTGTCGGTTCATCTTTACAGTACAGTCAAAAAAGCCAATTATGAAAAACGGTATGAACAGGTAAATGATTTTTGGGATTTGTACCAAAAACCTGTTATCATTGAAGAAATGGGTGTCAACGATGATAAACTTCCCATTTATTGTTGTACCAAAGTAGAGTTTCACAATAGTATTTGGGCGACAGCCTTCATGGGAGATGTTGGCACCGGTTTGGATTGGTGGTACGATCGAGGCGTGTTTGACTTAGCGTACAACCATGATTTAAAGGCTGTGAGTGATTTTTTCCAGGGAGAAGACCGAAAGGGTATGAAATACCATCCGCAACGCTGGACGGATGCAAACGACAGCAAAAGAAAATTAGAAAGTTTTCAATTGGTGAGCGAAAACAAAGAGCGTATCCTCGGTTGGTTGCACAATGCCACCTACTATTGGCGAAACGAAGCGGCAACAAATCCATGTATTCAAAGTTTACTAGATAGCAGTAACTTGGCAACTCCATGCGTTGTGGGTGGAGGCTACATAATCGGCAGAAAAGACGAGCCAAGAGATTATGAACGTGACTTTCACAAAGACAATTACACCGACAAAGGGGGTGCTCAACCCATAAATTCTCCAAGCATCATCCAAAATCCCACTTTCAAAGTAGAGAATATAAATGGTGGTCGTGGAAAAAACAAATGCTGGTACCGCATTGAATTTTTCAGCACCGGTGCAAATGATTCCATGCAACCGATTGCTGGAATCCAATTCGTCAGTGCCAACATCTTTCGGGATTTGATTATTTATGTACCCAATCTAGACAATACCAATCCTGATGTTTCCTTTAAAATCAAATTTATAGGGAAAGGAAAAACACTGGATGATGCCTTGGCAAAATAAATTTATTCGATTTCGCTCCTTTTTTTCTTAAATAGTTCATAGAAAAAGAAAACCAATAGGAGCATGGAATAGTTGTAAAAAATATCCTCAATCGGTATGGTTCCGAATCGATAGCCAATGGTTTCGGCATTGTTGTACCATACTATGGGATTTTCAGTAAACATCCCAGTTAAAATACCATTTACCAAGAAAAAGGGTATTTGAACAATAAAGAACGAAACAACAAACCTTGGAAACCAGACTTCTTTTCTTAAAAAGTAGATGCCAACCGTCAGGATGGCTGCCATGATACAAGCAACGGCGGTGTACAAGTTGTTCACGAAGAAAATACCCAATGAAAAGGCCAATAAAGTAAACCCGAAAGCAAAATAATGGGTGAAAATTCGGGACTGAAAATTTGGAAAATAACCCTTGATCACTTCGTAAATAAAGACGCAAGCATAGGGTACAAACAAGAAAAAACAGATTTCTTCCAATGGTAAATGACCCAGATACCAACCTTGCAGATAATGGGGTGTAAATCCCCAAAGTCCCCACTGCGTAAAAATCTCGTCCCAAATGATAAAGGGAACAGAAACCATAACTATGGCTGGAAAAAGGAATTTCCAAAATGTGTAGAAATGAATTTTCTTATCAAAACTCAGCAGAAATGGTCCGGCAATTGTGGCAAGAATAACGATGAAATACAAACTCATGGTTATTTGTATTTGCGGTAATATACGGCTCGGGCTTCTTTGTAATACTTGAATGGAACGAGCAACATACCAAAATGTTTTCCGTGCTCTTTGTATCTATTCTTGTGATGTATTTTATGGGCTTTGCGTATGGCGATAAAATATGGATGATCAATATCCTTTAAAAAAGAAAAACGACGGTGAATAAAAATATCATGCAAAAAGAAATAAGCCGCTCCGTACAGTGCAATTCCAAAACCAATCCAAACGGGAACATAAAAAGCGTTTTTCATTCCGATAAATATACACAACGCTGAAGGAATGGCGAAAATTAAAAAGAAAATGTCGTTGCGCTCAAAAAATCCTTCGTGGGTATCGTGGTGGTCTTTGTGGAAATGCCATAAAAATCCATGCATCAGGTATTTGTGGGCTAACCAAGCCACGAATTCCATAAACGCAAACGATAAAAGCAATACAATTGGTCCCCACCAATACATTATTTCCAATTTAAAACAACAAAAAAGACAAGCATCAATACATAAACAGATTTCGGCACACTATTGTTCTCCACGATGTTCCATTTTATATAAAATAAATGCATTGGGATGGAAATTACAAACCAACAGACGTAATTGTAAAAAGGTACGGTATCGTTTTCCCATTGCCAAAAATCCAATTGCATAGCAACTGGTTCTATTAAAAAATCCAGACCAGTCATAATCAAAGCAGCAGCAATGGCCTTCCACCAAATAGTTGTATTCCAATTAGATACCCAGGAGGAAGAACAGATGACCATGGTTGCCCAGTTGACACCAATAATCGCGGGAACACCGAGTATTTTCCATCCAAGCGTTTTACCATACGCATAATTGCCAAAAAGCCATCCCGTTTTGGTTCCGATGATTTCAACAAAAACTCCGATTAAAAAAAGTAAAAAAGCATAGAGCAAGAATTGATCTTTTTTGCCTCGACGTGAAAAATACAAAACCCAAAAAGTTAAGAAAAGGTGCGCGGAGCTCAATGGAACAATAATTGTTTTCCAATTTTCATTGGAAATACCTACCATGCCTACAGCATAAAAAATGGCGATAAATACAATCCAAAATCGTTCGGATTGATGCCATTTCTGAACGGTTACTTCGGGCGTTTTTTCCATGTTTAATTGATTTTACCTTTCACGGCGTTGTCAATCGTTTCTTCTAAGGAATAAAAACGATGACCAATCGCTGTTTTAATTTTCTCATTGGCATAAACAGTGGAAGAAAGGGAACTGTTCACCGTCTCTGCAGTAATGGGTGTTTTTCGGAACAAAAGGAAGGAAAAAAATTGCATCAAAAGTCTCGCAATGGTCAGTCCCACATAACCAACGGCTATTTTGGGCGGTTTTTTCCCCATTCGGGCCGCAATTTTATCGAACAAGGTTTTGAAGGTGACATTTTCACCGATCAATAAAAATCGTTCTTCTTCAATATCACTTTTCATTAGCTCGCGGAGGCAGGTTGCCACATCTCGCGCGTCCACAATGGCGTTGGATCCTGGCGGGTAAAAAGACAATCCTTTTTTCATCTGTTGCAAAATCGTAAGGGAACTTTCTTTCCAGTCGCCAGCACCTAAAATAACAGACGGATTGACAATTACAGCTGAAAGTCCTTCGTTGATTGCGCGCCATACTTCTCGCTCTGCGCCATATTTGCTAATGGAATAAGCGCTGGTGTCATCCGATTTTTTCCATTTCGTTTTTTCAGAAACCTCTTTTTCATTCCCGCCGCTGATCGCCGAAGTAGAACTTACATAAGCTAATTTCTTAATTTTCTTATCCAAGCAAACATTCACCACATTGCTTGTACCTTCCCGATTGATCTTCATCAACCGATTGAAATCATTGCGATTAAAAGACACCAAAGCAGCACAATGATATACCTCATCTCCTGGAGAAATTAAATCTTCGAGGGAAACAAGATCGTTTATTGAAACTTGGACCCATGTGATTTTCTGCCAATTTGCCTCGGCTTCTGAACCAAAATAATAGTCAAAAAGCGCTTTTACTTTTTTGATTTTGGCTTTGGTTTGATAACTGGCATGAATGGCGCTTTCCGTTTTTGCCAATTCGCACAGCAAATGACTTCCTACCAATCCCGTTCCACCGATTACAATTACCATTCGATAAAATTAATCAATTTGCAGTTCATCCATCGGATTCCAAAAATGTGTTTGGAAATTTTGAATTTGATTGTCTTCTACAACTACACCTTCGGCTTCCAAAAGCTCTTGCATTTGAGTCGGTGTGCTGAAATGGGCTGCACCCGTCAATAAACCAATCCGGTTGACCACTCTGTGTGCCGGAACATCCGGTAAACTGTGCGCCGCATTCATCGCCCAGCCGACCATTCTGCTTGATTTTCCCGTTCCCAAGAACCGCGCGATCGCTCCGTAATTCGTTACTTTTCCTTCTGGAATCAATCGTACGACTTCGTAAACCCGTTGAAAAAAATCTTTGTTTTGTTCCGAAAGCTTGATTTGCATGATTTAAAAGTAGGAAAAACTCACGAAATCAGTTAAATATTAACCAAGACCAGAAAAGTTTTTTATATTCGTTTTGCCAAATAATATTCTATGGAAACAAACCACACTTCACTCAGTGAAAACAAAACGTACGATTTTAAATTTATTGGAAATGGAAAAGAATTTTTTAGCATTTTCATTGTCAACTGGTTACTAACGGTAGTTACTCTCGGAATTTATTATCCTTGGGCCAAAGCCAATCGCTTACAATACATTTATGGAAACACCGAACTAGAAAAAAATCGTTTCAAATTTAGTGGTACGGGTAAAGAAATGTTCAAAGGTATGTTGATTGCCATAGCGGGACTTCTTGTGATTTTTGGAATAATTGCGGGCTTGGTTTATCTATTCAATAGTATCTTTTTCATTTTCATCATTTATTTGGTGATGTTTGCGTTGATTCCATTTGCCATTCATGGTACTTTAAAATACCGCATGTCACGAACTACCTGGAGAGGAATACGTTTTGGGTACCGCGGAAATCGTGTTGAGTTAATTCAAAAATTTATTGGATGGGCCTTTTTAACGCTGATTACGTTTGGAATTTACGGTGCTTGGATGACAATTAAATTGCGCACCTATGCTGTTAGCAACGTGAAAATGGGAAGCGCACAATTTAAGTTCAAGGGAGATGGTGGAACCTATTTCGGACTTATCATCACGGGTTATTTGTTGACACTCGTAACCCTTGGCATTTATTCATTTTGGTGGAGAAGAGATCTTTATGCATATCACATTGAAAATTCTTGGTTGGAATTGAATGATCAGAAAATTCAATTGGAATACACTGCAAAGGGAATGGACTTTTTGGTCACTGATTTACTGAATGCACTGACCATTGTTTTCACCTTGGGTTTTGGTTTTCCTTGGGCAGCTGTCCGAACCTTGCAACTAATGATGAACAAAATTGAATTGAAAGGGAACATCAATTTTGATCAATTGGAGCAAACTGAAAATAATTACAAAGATGCTACCGGTGAAGATATTGGAGATATGTTGAACTTGGACTTTGGAATTTGACAATTAAAGGAGAAGGACACTTTTTTGATGGTGCTTCATCCAAAGCCCATGCAATCGAGGTTTCGTACAATTCGACCAATCAACTCATAATCTTACAGTTGAACGACCGTTGTATTGAATGGCATACTGAAAATTGCACCATTCAAGTTGTAAAAGGCAAACTGGAAGTGCATTTCGATGCGAGTACCGCCTATTTTGAGTCACAGGATACACAATTGGCGCAAGCACTCGAAAAAACGGCTCCCACCATTAAATCAAAGAATGTTTATCATCGTTTAATACATGCGGGTTTCAAAATTCACATGGCCATTCTTGCGTCCATCATTGGATTTCTAGCCATTCTGCTCATTTTTGTTTTACCCTATTTTGCCGAAAAAGCAGTTGTTTTGATTCCCGAAAGTTTTGATGATGAAATCGGGCAATCTGTTTACAATGACATGTTACTGAGTGAAACGGTTGATCAAGAATCAACCCATTTGGTGCAAACTTTTTGTGATCAGCTCCAGCTGCAAAATCGTAAAAAAATTCATATCACGGTCGTACGATCTTCGACTGTAAATGCCTTTGCATTACCGAGCGGTCACGTGGTTATTTACACTGGTATTTTAAAAGAGATGGAAGAATATCCAGAATTGGCGGCTTTGATTGGGCACGAAGTATCCCATGTCAATCAACGCCATTCTATGAAAGCCCTTTGCAAGAATTTATCCACATACCTATTCGTCTCAGCGCTTTTAGGGGATGTGAATGGCGTACTAACTATAATCGGCCAAAATGCAGGTCAATTGCAAAACCTTTCCTACTCAAGAAAACTTGAAGAAGAAGCTGATGTCATGGGACTTTCGATTGTGAAAAATAACCACATTGATCCAAACGGATTTCTGGATTTATTTGCAGCCTTGAATAGAAATTCAACCATTCAAATGCCTGAATTTTTAAGTTCACATCCCGTAACTGATAAACGGATTTCTAAACTAAAAAAACGAATGAAAGATGCTAAATTTGCGGAGAATTCATTTTTGAAAAATCTGTTTTCAAAAATCAAAGCCAACGTAAAATGATCTTGCTAGATAAACGTATAGAAAAAACGAATTTCTCCACCCAAGCACTTGAAAATGAATACGAAAATTGCACGTTTGTGGGGTGCCATTTTGCGGGAGTAGATTTATCTTCCATCGTTTTTACAGCGTGTACTTTTCAAGAATGTGATTTCAGCAATGCTAAGCTAAACAATACCAGCTTTAAAGAGGCTTCCTTCGAAAATTGCAAAATGCTTGGTTTGCATTTTGAGGATTGCAAACCTTTTCTGTTGGAGTTTCAATTTTCGGATTGTGTGCTGAATTTTTCGTCTTTTTATAAATTGAATTTGACCAACATCCGCTATGAAAATTGCCAATTGCAAGATGTAGATTTTACTGAAACTAACTTGAGTAAATCGCTGTTTGACAACTGTGAATTAATAAATGCTATTTTTGAGCGAACCAATTTGGAGAAAGCCAATTTTCGAACTTCACGAAATTTCAGTATTTCACCGGAAAAAAACAAAATAAAGAATGCCATTTTCTCCCAAGAAGGATTGATTGGTTTGGTTCGCCACTTTGGAATTATTGTCAAATAGCAAGGAATTTATGAAGCAAGACATTCAAGAAACATTATTTCGACTCATCAAACAAAAGTTGATTGGTGAAGAAGCGTTGGGCTTGGCTTTGTCAGATATTTTAAGCATTAGCTCCGACGCAGTTTATCGACGATACCGTGGAGAAACGGCGTTGACCATCAACGAAGTGAAAAAATTGTGTGGTCATTTCAATATTTCTTTTGATGCGTTGTGCGAAATGGGCGATGGCAAAGTGATTTTTTCTTACCCGCCACTCAATACCTACGATTTCAGTTTGGAATCCTACTTGGAAGGTATTTTGATTGCCTTTCAGCGATTAAAATCTTTGGGGGAACCTGAGATGATCCTTTCTATCAACAATTTATCGCTATTTCAGTTGATGAACTTCCCCCAATTGGTTCGATTTAAACTTTTTTTCTGGGCCAAAACGCATTTGCAAATTCCGGATTACAAAGAGACAAAATTTGCCCACGAACGCACCAGCGATTCTGCCTTCTCCTTAGGAAAAGAAATCCTTCAAATCTACAATACCATTCCTTCCAAAGAAATCTACGATTTGGAATACATGCGTGGATTTTTGCGTCAAATTGAATATTACTTCAAAGCGCATTTGTTCGAAGATCCTGAGTATCCTTTGTTTTTACACGACCGTATTTCGATGTTGTCGGCGCACTTGAAAGAACAAGCCACAAATGGTAAAAAATTCATCTATGGAACACAAGCGCCTGCCAAAGGAAACGAATTTGAAATGTATTTGAATGAAACCATCAATTCCGATGCGACTTTTTATTTCAAAGGAAAAGAAACCGAAGGGTTGTACATTACGCACAACATCATGAATTATTTGGAAACAAGCAATACGGCTTATGTGCAAGATACGGTTCAAATTCTCGATCGTCAGTTGAGCAATTCCAGCTTGATCAGCATCGTTAACGAGAAAGAACGCAACAACTACTTCTACGACTTAGACCGTACAATCAGCTCCTTTAAAAAACGAGTAGAAGCCAATTTAAATTTTTAATTTCTACGAAAAATCATTTTTATTCGCAAGGTTTAAAAATTTTTTGCCGCTATTTTGTGATAATCACAATTTTTTCTAGGACTAGTTGCGATAATCACAACTAATGGCCATTTATGAATTCAAGGTAGTCAAGCAATTTCATTTCTCACAATTCAACAATTTCCGTTTTCGCAAATCAATTCACAGACTGGGAATTTTTTCAGAAATATTTGTTCAGATCAAAAAACAAAAAAGATGAAAAAAATAACTTTAATACTTGGAATTATTAGTTTGAATTTTGGAAATTCATTCGCACAAGAAAACACTGAAACGACAGTTACACCTGCCAGTACTTCTTCCTCATCGTACCAACAAGGATTGCCAACCATCGCGGTGGCGAATCCGTATGTAAATGGAATCGAAACCAAATCGGAAACGGTTGCCAAAATGATTCGTTTGGAACTCATTAAAATGCAACAATACAAAGTGTACGATGAATTCGATATGAAAGATGTCATCAAAACAAAAGAAGAATACCGTTTGGAATGCTACGGACAAGATTGTTTGTTGAAAATGGGAACGGATTTGAACACAGATTTCATCATGTGTGGAAGCATCGACGGTTTGTCCAATCGAATTGCGGTTACTATCAAAATAATCGATGTAAAAGGAAAAACATTGTACAAAACAACCGTAAAAGAATTCGACAATCAAGAAATTGAATTGCAACGCATGATTGAAATTGTATTGAAACAATTGCACGATGTACCCATGGCGAAAGAAATTGTAGAACGTTTGGATTATAAAAACGAACCGATCACAACAACCAACTTGGGAAGAATCAACAACTCTGGCCCTAGAATTGGAGGTGCGTATTTGGTTGGTTCCATCAATGAATTTGCACGACGACCAGAAAATCAAGGCGGAATGGGTATTCAACCATTCGTGAGTATGATTGGTTACCAATTTGAAAAACAATACGTGGGTACGGAAAACTTCTCAGCCTTGTTTGAAGGAATCGTTAACGTTTCTGGTTTGGAACAAGGACAATTCATCCCTTCTTTCACGGTTATGAATGGTTTTCGTTTTGGAAAAGCCGGTTGGGAATTTGCTTTTGGACCTGGATTTGGTATCAAAAAGACGTCTACTGGTTTCATTGATACAGACAATACATTCAGCAACAACCACCAATATTTTACCGAACAAGAATGGATTACGTATGCAAATAGAACATACGTAGATGATCCCAATTTCATACAAGATGGAAAATTCAAAACACCGACTCCAGGCGATATCAATCCAAATTACACCTTCGCAAAACACGGCGATATGAGAGGAGCCACCTATTTCAACACCACTTTTGTTTTCGCGGTGGGAAGAACTTTTCATGCAGGCGCTTTGAACATTCCAGTAAATGCCTTTTATTCGGCACAAAAAGGAGGGGGAATGTTCGGTTTGAATGTTGGATTCAACGTTCAAAAAAGCAAAATGCCGATTCATCATTGATCTATCACTGCTGAAAAGAAAATGGCTGTTTCACCAAAAGTGAGGCAGCCTTTTTTATGGAATCTACTATTTATTCTTACTTACCTTTCAATTTCAACAATACGCATAGTAGATTTTCGTATCTTCGGAAGGCAAACAATATACTTCATGAAATACGTATTTTCTCTTTGGGTACTCTTCTTTACTTTTTCCTGCGCAAAATCCAATTTCCCTAAAGGAACACCGAATTGTATCCAGGATAAAATTCAAGAAATGGAAAAATTGGGCGACGCAACTTGTTCGGTTTATCGTTACACCAATCAGGGAACCGAAGTCTATTTAGTCTATCCAGGTTGCTGCGATCAATTCGAGGTTTTGTACGACAGCGGATGCAATTACATCTGCGCACCAAGCGGTGGATTCACGGGAAAGGGAGATGGGAAATGCAACAACCTAGAACTTCAAAACAAAACTCTGATCTGGAAAGCGAAATGAACTATTTCCAACAAGAAAGTGAACGACTGATTTTCCGGAAAATTACACAAGCTGACATTCCAACTTGGCAAACTTTTTTTGTTGGGAATGATCGCCTGCGGTTTCTCGGAATTGACACGACCAAATCGCACAAAGTACTCGCGAAAGAATGGATCAACCGGCAATTGGAACGCTACGAGGAAGAAGGAACCGGATTGCTCGCCGTGATTGAAAAATCCTCTGGCGAACTGATTGGCATGTGCGGAATTTTAAAACGTGAAATTGAGGAGGAACTGGAATATGAAATTGCTTACTCCTTCCTCTCGAAATATTGGAAAAAAGGATATGCCACGGAAGCCGCCCAACAAATGAAAAAATTTGGCTCCGAAACAGAATTGTCCAACCGTTTTATATCCATCATTCACAAAGAAAATGCAGATTCAATCGCCGTGGCCCAACGCAATGGAATGAAACCACTTCAAACTGCCAATTTTATGGGAATGGAGGTGATTATTTTTGGCACGAAAATCGTTTAAACGACTCGGATAAAATTCTATTTTTGAAGAATTTACTATTTTTGAACAATACTACTTAACAAGAAAACAACATGTTAGACGACATTTTAAACAAAGTAAAAGGAGAACTGGGTGGCGACTTGATGAGGCAATTTGGTTTGAACAAATCACAAGCCGACAAAGCTTTCAGTTTAACGGGCGAAACCATTAAAAAAACGGTTCAAAAAGAAGCCAATGGTAACGGAATGGAAGGCATCATGAATTTATTTTCTGCTAGTGCCAACAATACAGCAGGAAACAGTATGTTGGATAAAATCGGAGGAGATTTAATCCAGAAGTTTGCCACTTCCTTAGGTGTGGATGAAAAAAAAGCTGCTGGAATCAAAGACATGATTTTGAGCAAAGTTACCCGTCTTTTTGGCGATAAATTGGGTAGTAATTTCGATATCAGCTCTTTGTTGTCCATGGTTACGGGCGGCGGAAAATCTGACGGAATTATGGGGGTTTTAGGAAAACTGTCTGGGCTTTTTGGTAAGAAATAATTTGAGTGGATGGGTAGTTCAAAGACTCAATGGGAAACGGTTGGGTCTTTTTTTGTCATAGGAATACAAGAATATTCCCAGGATGAGTTCCGTAAATTTAGTATTCAGTGCAGAAAGTTTTATCTTTGGTACCACTGAGCCATTACTCTGAAAATGCCTCGGGTTTATTTTTTCAATTGCAGACCTATGAAATTTCCATTTGCCCTTAATAAAGTCGTTGTAACCGGCGTCGACACACTTCCTTTTGAGTCTTTTTTCCAAGAATTGAGACAAAAAGAATATGCACGTTTGGACGAAACGGGCAATACCTATTTGGATTTCACAGGTGGAAATTTGTACGCAAAATCGCAATTGGACATCCACCAACGCATGCTGCGCAACAATGTGTTTGGCAATCCGCATTCTACCAATCCTACTTCTTTGGCATCTACCCTTTTGGTGACAGAAGCGCGCAAAGCCGTGTTGCGGTTTTTCAATGCGGAAGACGACTACCATTGTGTTTTCACACCCAATGCCTCAGGAGCCTTGCGCATTGTCGGTGAAAGCTACCCTTTTTCAGAAAAATCGCATTATTTGTTGTTGACAGACAACCACAATTCGGTGAACGGAATTCGGGAATATTGCAAAAACAAAGGCGGAAAATTTGAATATGGCTATTTAAAAGCGAAAGATCTCAACATCGATGAACAAAAACTGGAAGAACAATTGAACGCGGGTCCAGACTCGGATGTCAAATTGTTTGCTTTCCCAGCGCAATCCAATGTTTCGGGTATTAAGCACGATTTGGGATGGATAGAAAAAGCCCACCAAAAAGGTTGGGATGTATTGCTGGATGCTGCAGCGTTTGTTCCTACTTCCAAGTTGGATTTACACCAAGTAAAACCAGATTTTGTCTCCATGTCCTTCTATAAAATGTTTGGATACCCAACAGGAATCGGTTGTTTGTTGATCAAAAAATCGAAATTCGACAAGTTGCAAAAACCTTGGTTTGCTGGTGGAACAGTACAAATGGTCGGTGTAAAAGCGCAAAAACATTGGTTGGTGCAAGATCATGAACGGTTCGAAGACGGAACCATTAATTACTTGGACATTCCAGCGGTAAAAATTGGTTTGGATTACTTGGAAGAAATTGGCATGCACAGAATTACGGACCGAATTTCTGCCTTGAGTGAATTTATCTACAATGAAATCAGTGTATTGAAGCACGATAACGGGAAATCCATTCTGCAAATTTACGGACCGAAAGACCGCAAAAATGTTGGTGGGACGTTGATTATGAATTTCTTGGATTCTGCGGGAAATACCTTCCCAATCGATCAAGTCGAACACAAAGCGAATGACAAAAAAATATCCATTCGCACGGGTTGTTTCTGCAATCCTGGATTGGACGAAATGAATTCGGATATTACCGGGGAAGAATTGGGTCAATATTTCACGCAACACGCGGATGGCGAATTCGGTGATCGCATTCACTTTTACGGAAAACTACGCGGCGCTACCCGTATTAGCGTTGGTTTAGCGACCAACAAGGAAGATGTACAAAAATTCATTGATTTTGTGAAAACGTTTAAGAATACGACGTTTCATAATTAACGACGAAGTATACTAGGACTTTTTGAAGTTGTTTTTCCTCCTTTGAGGAAGGATTAAGGAGGGTGTGCAGAGTTAAGATTTTCCTGTTCATTCGATTTTATAGAAATTATCGCTAACACCTTGCGTTTCCGTCCCTCAAGGTAGGAAACTTAAAAATCTGTATAAATCTGCGCAATCTGTGGCCTGACTTCGTGCCTGCGTATGAATGGCAACAGTATTCCATTCTAACCAATCTCATCCATCAAATTCACCGCCAAATCTCATCGTCAAAAGGACAGAAATTCGTAACATTGGACTTTCTAAAAATTCCGTGATGAAATTGAGATTTGTACTGCTGTTTTTTGCCCTGCTGATTGCTTTGCCGCAATTCGCTCAAGTGAATAAAAAGTTCAAAAAAACACTCAAAAAAAATCACCTTGAATTTGTATTGCCTCCGGGATTTACGGATGTGACTTGTTTGCCGAATGATGAACTGTCCTATCAAGGTGCAATGATCCATGGTTTGGATACATTTGAAGTTCACTACACGGTAGAATCTTTGGCTCCGCTAATCAAACAATACAAAAAGAATCTTGGCAATCCACTTGTGCGTTTGGCTCACCCCAACAATTTCTGGAGAGGAAAATATCTTCAAAACATGCAAGTTTTGTCGAAAATTCCTGGAAAAGACGTCAAAATGGGGCGTGAATTTGATGAAGAAGTGGTCAAAAAAGAATTCAATGGCGATGCTGGAGCGATTACGTTATTCGACCTTCACTCAACCTCTTTTGCGCCTGAGTTCAAGTATTGCTTGATGATGGTTTTGCACAAAAATTTTGAATGTGATGTGTATGTTAGTTTCTTGGGCAATGACCGAGAAGTAATAGAAAAAATGGCCTTGGAGGCATTTCATGCCCTAAAATTCAAATAGAAAGACAATAATTAATTCGTTTTTACGCTAGAAAAAATATGCTGTTTAACTCGCTCGAATTCTTTTTCTTTTTCCCGCTGGTTACGCTTGTCTTCTTTTTGCTGTCGCACCAATATCGCTGGATGCATTTGCTCTTGGCGAGTTGCGTTTTCTACATGTTCTTCGTGCCGGAATACATTCTGATTCTCCTCATCACCATTCTCATCGATTTTGTCGCTGGCATTTACATTGAAAAGGCAGAAGGTAAAAAACGAAAAGGGTATTTGGTGGTCAGTGTGGTTTCTACCTGTTTGGTCTTGTTTGTTTTCAAGTATTTTGGGTTTTTCAATGAAAACTTGCACTGGCTCAGCGAAAAACTAGGCTTCTCCTACCCCAACCGTCAATTTGATATTCTGTTGCCCATCGGACTTTCGTTCCACACTTTCCAAAGTTTGAGTTACGTCATCGAAGTGTACCGCGGAAATCAAAAAGCAGAACGCCACTTTGGTTTGTATTCGTTGTACGTGCTATTTTATCCGCAATTGGTGACTGGACCCATCGAGCGACCACAAAGTCTCTTGCGCCAAATTCACGAAGTGCAAACCTTTCAATGGCAAAACCTCATCGATGGATTGCGTTTGATTCTCTTTGGCTTTTTTGTAAAAATGGTGATTGCCGATAACTTGGCGCCCATTGTCGATACCGTGTACAATTCGCCGGAAAACCTACATTCGGGTGCAATTTTGAAAGGAATCTTCTTTTACTCGTTTCAAATTTACTGCGATTTCTTGGGCTATTCCACGATTGCGGTCGGTTGCGCAAAAGCAATGGGATTCAGCATCATGGACAATTTCAAAAATCCGTATTTGGCCCAAAGCATCGGTGAATTTTGGCAACGTTGGCACATTTCTCTGTCGACCTGGTTCCGCGATTACGTTTACTTTTCCTTGGGCGGAAACAAAGTGAAAGTCAGTCGGTGGATCTTGAACATCCTGATCGTTTTTGTCGTGAGTGGATTCTGGCACGGCGCCAATTGGACGTTTATCATTTGGGGATTTTTGCATGGGTTGTTGTACTTGGTGGAAGCTGTTTTCTATAAGAAATTTCCAAAGTTGGGTGATTCAGCCAAAGGTATTTTGCGCTATTTCAAAATTGGACTCACGTTTGTGCTGGTCAGTTTCATTTGGGTCTTTTTCCGGGCGAAAGATTGGGCACAAGCCAAACTGGTTTTCAAATCCTTGTTGAAAAACTGGCACGTGCCGTCCGACGTGGAAATTCCCACTTCGGTTTGGTATTTCTTGCTCGGTTTCATCTTACTCGATACCTTATTGTTCCAATCTCGATTCGACAAATGGTGCTCGACAATTCAGTGGCCCGTGCGCTGGAGCATTTATTTCGCGCTGCTCTTCCTAACGATTGCTTTCTCAGGCGTAGAAAATTATCCATTCATCTATTTCCAATTCTAGCGGTATGACAGTAAAACAAAATATCGCCTTGAAATTTTTGGGAATCGCGCTGATGCTCGTGGTTTGCAATGCCTTGTATACGCAATTTTTCTTCGAGAAAGATTTGCAAGAACACGCGCCGGCCATCAACATGATTCGCGAAGTAGTCGCCGAAGAAGCCGATGTGGTGTATTTAGGCGAATCGTCGAATATTTCTTTTCGCGAAGACGACCAAGACCGACGAACCATCAGCGAATTGTCCGCCAGTTTACTGCCGAAAATCAAAATGGGTTCGCTGACCAAAGAAGCGAGTCACGCGGGCATTTATTTGGATTTTTTGAAAGCCTTGCCCGCCGATTCCAACATCAAAACCATCATCGTGACGATGAATTTACGCTCGTTTGGCGCCGGCTGGATTTACTCCGATTTGGAAACCGCCTTGCAAAAAAGCACCGTGTTGTTGCGGCCGTATCCGCCTTTGGTGAATCGTTTAATGCTGGGACTCAAAAACTACGACAACAAAACCACAAAAGAATGGGAAAAACTCTTTCTCGCCCATTGGCAAACGGATGAATTGAGCCTGTATTCCAGTTTTCCGCACCAAAATACGAGTGAATGGGACCTCGGCATGGATTTGCAAGGCGTGAAAAACGAGGACGGCTCCCGCAATCAAGCTTTGACAGAATTGGCGTGCCACTACATCAAATCCTATTCGTTTCAAATTGACGTGCAGACCAATCCACGCATCCGTGATTTCGACGCCATCGTAGAATTGGCTCAGAAACGCCATTGGAAGGTGCTGTTTCACATTCTTCCTGAAAACGTACAACGCGCCCAAGAATTGGTGGGAAGCGATTTAACGGGCATTATGAAAGCCAACGCGCAGCTTTTGATGAAACGCTACAACCAAAAAAATGCACAAACCATCAACAACCTCGAATTAGTGGAAAACGACCAATTCATCGACCAAAACTGGACGTCTGAGCATTATGCTGAGAAAGGACGGAAAGCGATTGCGGCGCAACTGAAGTTGGGCTTGGAAGCCTTCTGATAATTCTTTTCTTGAAAGCTCTTGTTGAAAGAAAGTAGTAGTCTAGGCTTTTTAAATCCGGTAATAATTCTCCTATTCGGTTTTCAGTTCTGCTAAGGAATTGGCATCAATGACATGCGTATCAAGCGTCAATTCGCTTTTGCTAAGGATCATTTTGAAGTTGCCGGCATATTCTCGGATGGACTTTAATTCCATCCATTTTATTTTTTTCGGGAATAGTCTGGTTTTAATGAATGTGCTCATTTTAGGCGTAAAATAGTTTTTTTTGCTTCTCAGGAAATAAACAAATATCAAAGTAATCAGTCCGACCCCTTGCAACATCGAGTTAAATACACCCATGAAATTTGGGTATTTTTCTGTCAATACTGTCAACAGCAAGAGCACTAGAACAAACACCAAACCGTATTTTACCATCAGCAAATTGTATTGTCTAAATTCCTTGTTGTAGTTGCTTCTCATCCTTTTTCAATTGTTAGTTGGCCAAATGCATTTGCCCTTGCATTCATGTTAATCAAAGCTAATCGATTTGTTTCACAACTACAACTGTGTATTTACACAGTTATTGAAAGAATTTCGCGCACTTCTTCCTCCCATTCCATCACAATATTTCTTCCTATAACAGCGTTTCAACAAGCAAAAAATCCATCTCCATGAAAGTCCTTTTTTTCTTATTTTTATCGTTGGTTGGTTCGGCTGGTGCGCAGGCGAAAGAAGATTCTGCATCCGTTGAACTAAAAAATCAATTGCTCGAAAAAATAAATGTCTACCGAAAACAGCACCGTTTGGCACCGTTGGTATTAGAAAATGGGTTGCAACGTGCCGCGCAAAATCAGTGTGATTATTTGTTTTCCATTGGGAAATTATCACACACCCAACCGAATAAAAAATACCGTACCACGCAGGATCGTATTCGGGCGTTTTCACGGTATTATTTTACGTATTTTGGTGAAAATTGTCTTTCCGTCTATGCTGATTTCATGAGTCATGATGCAAAAACCCAAACCGCTTTGGTGGAAGAGATGTTTCAATTGTGGCGAAAATCTAAGCCGCACAACGCCAATTTGTTGTACAAAAATTTCACCCATGCCGATTTCGCCTTCCGTTTCAATCCGGAGACCGAGGAGATTTTTTGTGTGATGGATTTCGGTGGAAAGTGATCTTACAATGGATTTGAGCCACAGATTTCCCAGATTTAAAAGGATTTTGGGCTGTATGTGGAAAACAGAACGGGAATGGTTGTCCTGACACAGGCAAGGAGTCAGTCCAGAGATTTAAAGGGTTTTCACAAATTTAAAATGGAGGATAATTTCAATTATCCTCCACTCCAAAAATTCTTTATGCTCTTATTCCCTTCCTTTCTTCCTATTCCAAAAGAAAGTCCAGCTTATTTTATTCTACCGTTACCGATTTTGCCAAGTTACGCGGTTGATCCACGTTACAACCTCTCATGACCGCAATGTGATACGATAACAATTGGAATGGAATCGTTGCCAACAAAGGAACCAAATGTTCGTCTGTGTCTGGAATTTCGATTACGTGATCCGCCATGGCTTTCACTTGCTCATCACCTTCGGTGACAATAGCAATGATTTTCCCTTTTCTGGCTTTCACTTCCTGAATGTTGGACACTACTTTCTCGTAAGAAGTTCCTTTTGTCGCTACCACGAAAACTGGCATGGCTTCGTCAATTAAAGCGATTGGTCCGTGTTTCATTTCCGCTGCTGGATAACCTTCTGCGTGGATGTAAGAAATTTCTTTCAATTTCAAAGCACCTTCCAACGCTACCGGGAAAGAACTTCCTCTACCCAAATACAAGGCGTTTGTCGCATCCTTGTACTGCGCTGCAATTTTTTCTATGTGCTTGTCATGGTCTAAAACGCGTTGTACTTTCTCTGGAATCACTTCCAAATCTGCAATCATCGTTCTAAACTTTGATTCTGTAATCGTTCCTTTTTTGTGCGCAATGGTTAAGGCCATCAAGGTCAAAACCGTTACTTGCGCCGTAAATGCTTTTGTAGAAGCTACACCAATTTCTGGTCCAGCGTGCGTGTACGAACCAGCGTCGGTGATTCTTGAAATCGAGGAACCAACCACGTTGCAAATTCCAAGAATTGTCGCTCCTTTGGATTTCGCCAATTCAAGTGCCGCCATGGTATCAGCTGTTTCGCCCGATTGGGAAACTGCAATCACGATATCGCCCTCGTTGATAATTGGGTTACGGTATCTAAATTCAGAAGCGTATTCCACTTCCACATTGATGCGCGCCAAATCTTCAAACAAGTATTCGCCGACCAAACAAGCATGCCATGACGTTCCACACGCCACCATCACGATGCGGTTGGCTTTGACCAATTTTTGTTCGTAATCTTTGATCCCACCGAGTCCAACCCAGCCTTTTTCTGCGTTCAAACGACCCCGGAAACAATCCATGATGGAACGCGGTTGTTCGTATATTTCTTTCAACATGAAATGCTCGTAGCCTCCTTTTTCAAGGGCTTCCAATTTCATTTCTAGGTGCTGAACGTACATTGTTTTTTCTTCGTCTTGGATGTTCCACAACTTCATGCCGTCTTCCAAATTGATAACAGCAATTTCTTCGTCGTTCAAGTACACCACTTGGTCTGTATATTCCACGATAGGTGTGGCATCTGAAGCCATGTAGAAATCGCCTTCTTTGCCAATACCAACCACCAATGGAGACGATTTTCTAGCCGCTACAATTGTATCGGGTCTTTCTTTTGAAATGGCTACGATGGCATACGCACCGGTAACGCTCAACAAGGCGATACGCAAAGCTTCACCAAACCAAACACCTTCTTTCTTTTGAATGTCTTCGATCAAATGCACCAAAACTTCCGTGTCGGTTTCACTCGTAAAAATATATCCTCGGGCGATTAATTCTGCTTTGAGCACATCGTAATTTTCGATAATACCGTTGTGAATCAACGCAATGTTTCCATTGTTTGAAATGTGTGGGTGTGCATTGATGTCATTGGGTTCACCGTGGGTTGCCCAACGTGTATGTGCAATACCAATATTTCCACTTGTATCTTTGTCTGCAGCAAATTCGACCAAATTCACCACTTTTCCTTGTTTCTTGTAGAGATTCAATTCACCACCTGTAATCATGGCAACGCCGGCACTATCGTACCCGCGGTATTCCAATCTTTGCAATCCTTTGATCAAGATAGGATACGCTTCTTTTTTTCCAATATAGGCAACTATTCCGCACATAAAATATTAAAATTCAGTATAAATAACGTACAACTTTGGTTTCATTTTGTTCGATGTATTTCTTCCGTTGAAAATAATTCGATCCATGGAAATCACAGAGCGGAGAGGAGAAATGTAAATCGGTGTATTTTCGATGACACCTGTGGCAATGGATTGCACAAATTGGCGTATATCGGCGTTAACACTTTTCGTGTAATCGCTAATTGCAGTAGTAGGCGTCGAGGTATTAATATAGTAAGATTGCTTCGGGTCATTATTCTCTCTACCCGACAAAATGACCTTCAAACCTGGATTGTATATAGAAGCAGTTTGGTATTGTATCGGTAAATCCAAAATCGCTTTGTGAATCAAGGCGGTTTTTGGTAAATTGGACAACCCTGGTATTTCAATCACGGCTCTCACGCCTAATGCTTGCGCATAAAATTCGGTGTTACCTGAAACTTTGTTGCCATCTGCGGCATCCACTTTCGTGCCGGAACGGTCGAATTCCACATGGTTGAAAGATTGACAATTTTCATTGATCACGAAATCATAGTTTTTGACAACATAGGTTGGAACGCCATTCACATCTTGTAATCTTCTGTAATAAATGGTCAATTTGGAGGCTGCTGAACGCATGTCTAACGAGTAAATTGCACCTTGTCCAGCGACTTGTGCTGGGTTGTTCGTTTTAATTTGGAAGCCTTTGAAAAAGTTGATGAAGTTGTCATTGGAAGCAAAGGCTGTTCCCGAATTCGCTTCTTGAATCAATAGTTTTGCAAAATTGGTATCCAAGGACAAGCGCATTTGCGGATCTACCGACAAAGTATCGACAATTGCATTTCCGAAAGGATCAGGTTTGAATGTTCCTTTTCCAGGCGCCACTAGATTGGTGGGTTTCGTGTTTAAGGCAGAAAACTCATAAAATTTTACGGCAGTATCGGCTGAAATGTCCGCATCCAACTCATACACTTCAAAGGTTTGCTCTGAATAATTTCCGGTATGATCGGCAAAATCCATGGACAAAACAAAGGAGTCTAGAATGATTTGAGATAAATCACCGAATTCAGGATTGGCTGAAACCAAGCGAACTTGCGTGTAGAAAGAGGTTGAAATTTTCCCAAAAATAGGGTCGTTCATTTCACCCAACAAATTGTAAATTGGATTTCGTGTATTAATGGAATCCTCAATGATGGTATAAGTGTTGATCGTAAACGTATCCACTGCACCCGCCGCCAATAATTCGGAAGGGTCGAAAGCCGAACTACCCAAAGTAGTATCTTTTTTCTTACAGTTGGTAAACAATAGGGTCAAGAACAAAAAAGCAGCGAAGAGTTTAGAAACTCTCCGCCACTTGCTATAAATAGGTTGTATCATTAAATTATATAAGAATTTCTTCCTCAATTACTTTATCAAAAAATTCGGACAACACTTTTGTTTGGTTTTCCTCCGCTACATATTCTTGCTTCAAACAAGATTGTTCGTCAACCAATTTTTGCAAGTCTTCATCCAAGTTTTCAGAAGCAATGTTAATGCCATCTGCATATTTCATCATAACACGAGAAATATTCAAGAAACTTGTATCTTTCAATTCGTTGACAATCTCATCTGAGAAGCCATCAAATTTAAGTTTATCCGAGAAATTTGCATCCCAATTTCTGTTAAAGCTATCATTGTATACACTGTAGACCACTTTCGTATTCGCAAAATGCGGGTCTTTGTTGTACAATTGCTTCACGTACAAGGACATCAAACCAGACATCCAACCATGACAATGAATCACATCTGGCTGCCAGCCTAATTTTTTTACCGTTTCGAGAACGCCTCGGCAAAAGAACATCGATCTTTCGTCGTTGTCGTCGTAAAATTCACCTTTGTCGTCCGTTACCGTGTTTTTGCGTTTAAAATATTCATCGTTGTCGATAAAATAAACTTGCATACGAGCAGCTGAAACACTGGCAACTTTGATAATCAATGGATGATCGGCATCATTGATGATTAAATTCATCCCCGACAATCGGATTACTTCGTGTAATTGGTGTCTTCTTTCATTAATACTTCCAAAACGCGGAGTGAAAACTCTGATTTCTTTTCCATTTTCTTGGGTTCCTTGAGGCAATCGACGCGCCGTTGTAGCGATGTCTGATTTAGGTGAAAAAGGTAAAATTTCCTGCGTTACAAATAGGATTCTTTTTTTATCCATGAAGATTTTAGATTGTCATTTAGATTACAAAAATATAAAAAAAAAATCGGTAAATCAACCAAAACTTATAGTTTTGTTCACTTACTCAAACGTTAATGCTTATAAATGAAGCAACTAACTAAAATTGACGAAATCCAGTCTTACGTAAATGACAAGCGAAATGGCGGATGTTCGATCGGATTTGTGCCGACCATGGGCGCACTGCATCCAGGACATTTGTCGCTGGTGGCTCAATCGACTCATGAAAACGCGATTACCATTGTCAGCATTTTCGTCAACCCTACCCAGTTTAACAATTCGGAAGACTTAAAAAAATACCCTAGAACTATTGAAAAAGATCTAGAAATGCTTTCTGAGACGGGTTGTGACGTAGTTTTTGTTCCGACTGTTGAAGAAATCTATTCCAAAGATTTTGAACCCATTCTGGTCGATTTAGGCTTGATTGGTTCCACGCTGGAAGGTCATTTCCGACCAGGTCATTTTGATGGTGTCGTTGCGGTAGTTCAGCGCTTGTTTTCGATTGTTGCACCCGACAATGCCTATTTTGGACGCAAAGATTTTCAGCAAGTCGCCGTGATTCGTCGAATGGTAGAGGCTTTGCATTCCAGTGTTCAAATTCATGAAGGAAGCACGATTCGGGAGACCAGCGGATTGGCGATGAGTAGCCGGAATTTACGTTTATCTGAAGAAGAGAAAAACCAGGCAACACTCATTTACAAAGTCTTGACAGAGATGCAAGAAAAAGCCAAAAACCAAGCACCTTTGGACGTAAATAACTGGGGGAAACAAGCGTTCAATGCGGGTCCGCTGGAACTGGAATATTTGGAAATTGTTCACCCCAAAACCTTCGAAATTTTAACAACGGAATGGGTTGCGGGCGCCACAGCTTGCGTTGTGGCTTATTGTGGCGAAGTTAGACTCTTGGATAATTTAGAGATGATTCCTCGATAAGTGTAGTAAGAATTCACTTTCTATATTCAAATTGCATTACCTTTGTACCGCAAAAAAGTACAAATGCTAATACAAGTAGTAAAATCGAAAATACACCGCGTTAAAGTAACTCAAGCTGAGTTGAATTACGTTGGAAGCGTTACCATAGATAGAGTCTTAATGGAGGCTGCCAATTTACTAGAAGGTGAAAAAGTACAAATCGTCAACATCAACAATGGTGAACGGATTGAAACCTACGTCATTGCGGGTGATGCTAACAGTGGAACCATTTGTTTGAATGGTCCGGCTGCGCGAAGAGTGCAAACAGGTGATTTATTGATTATTATTGGTTACGGATACATGGATTTCGACGAAGCCAGAACATTTAAGCCTTCGTTGGTTTTTCCGAATGAAACGACGAACTTATTGGATTAAATGAAAAAATACATTTTCCTCTTTTTAAAAACGGTTTTGCCTCTTGCTTTAGGGGTTTATCTGATTGTTTACTTTTTCAAAAGCATGTCTGATGAATCGGTACAACAGTTTTACAAAGCCATTCAGGAGGCGAATTATTTTTGGATAATCTTGTCATTATTCATTGGATGGGTTGCTTTAATCTCAAGGGCGCAACGCTGGAAATATGTGCTTGAACCTATGGGCCACGAAACACCACTTTGGCATCGCTACCACGCCATCATGATTGGTTATTTGATCAACTTGACGATTCCTCGAGCAGGAGAAGCCTCCCGGGCGGCCATGCTGTATCGCTCTGATAAAGTTCCATTTGCCAAATCCTTTGGAACCATTGTAGCCGAACGAGCGGTCGATTTTGTCATGTTGGCTACGATTGGTTTGATCACAGCCTACGTTGGCGGAAGTGATTTCGATAAAATCTGGGATCAGTTGATTCAAAAATTTGGCGGAAAAGGATCCGACAATGGCGGTTTTTCTTTCCAATATCTTCTTCTTGGAATGATGACCTTTGGTGGATTGGTCCTGGGCTATTTTTATGTTACCAAAGCAGCATTCAAAGAAAAAATCAATGGATTTGTCAAAGGTTTGATGGGCGGATTGTTGTCCATTTTCAAATCCAAAAATCCAGGTGGATACCTATTCCACACCTTTGTGATTTGGATTTGCTACGTTTTAATGTTTGCGCTTCCATTTCTAGCCTTGGAAGAAACGGCTGATTTTCCAATCAAAGGACTTTTAATTGGATTCATTGCTGGATCTTTGGGTATCACGTTCACCAACGGCGGCATTGGTGTTTATCCTTTGTTGGTTGGCTTGGTGATTTCATTCTATCTAGCGAAAGATCATCCTGAAAATGCAGAAGGAATTGGCAATGCACTGGGCATGCTCATTTGGGTAGCTCAAACCATTATGATGATTGTCTTGGGTTTGATTTCCTTGATCATGTTGCCGAAAAATTATAGCAAAGCAAATGAAAGCATTGGAGAACATACAAAGTAAAATTGTTTCCACTGAGGAAGCGACTGCGAAGATTCTACAATGGAAAGCAGAAGGCCAAACAGTCGTTTTCACGAATGGTTGCTTTGATATTTTACACAAAGGTCATGTAACCTATTTAGCCAAAGCTGCTGATTTGGGCGCGAAGTTGGTGGTAGCCTTAAACACGGATGCTTCTGTGAAGGCTTTAGGGAAAAGTCCTGAACGACCCATCAATCCAGAAGATGCGCGATTGTTGGTCATTGCTTCTTTGCAATTTGTTGATTTAGTGGTGCTTTTTCCGGAAGAAACACCCTTGGAAATGATTCTTCAACTTCAACCATCCGTTTTGGTTAAAGGTGCCGATTACGATCCAAACGAAACCGATCAATCCAATAAAAAATACATTGTTGGCTCTGAGGAAGTTCGAAAAGCAGGCGGATCTGTTGCTGTCATTGACTTGGTAGCTGGTTTTTCTACTACTGCCATCCTGTCCAAAAGATAATTTCCCAAAATTATAAGACAAAAAAAATCCATCGTGCTAAGCACAATGGATTTTAATGATTGTAAGATCTAATTATTTTTTAGACCATTTTCCTGCACCCAAAGTACAAACTGATTCAGCTGCTGTAGCTGCAGTTTTGCTTAATTTAGTGTAGTTAACAACTGTATCTGGCTCACCAGTGTAGCTATAAGTACAAGTGTAATCTTTTTTGCAAGAAGCAAACAATAACATTCCAACTGATGCAATAACAAATACTTTTTTCATAATAATTAAAATTAAATAAGGTTTCTTACTCTTTAGGATTTTCTGATACTCCCCATTTTTCATGTGTTATGGTCACAAATCGTTTTTTTCGAATCCAAAAATAAGCAAAATATGTTATTTCACAATTTTTAACCGAAGAGAATACGATTTTTTCCGTATTCGCTTTAATTATCCTCCGTCGATTCTACTTTTCTGGAAACAATTCTAGGATTCCTTTTTCGCTTGCGTCACAAACACCCCTATCTGTAATTAGTTTGGAAATCAATCGGCCAGGCGTTACATCAAAGCCGTAATTGGCAGCCTTGGTCGTTTCTGGACAAATCAAAACGGGCTGAATTTTTCCATTTTCCCCTTTTCCAATGGTGTAGCGCACTTCGTCTTGATTTCGTTCTTCAATTGGAATTTCCTTCAATCCATCTCGGATACTCATGTCCAACGTTGTGGAAGGAAGTGCCACGTAAAAAGGAACTTCGTTGTCTTTTGCCGCCAAAGCTTTCAAGTAGGTTCCAATTTTATTTGCTACATCTCCATTTCGTGTCGTGCGATCGGTACCAACGATGACCATGTCCACCATGCCGTGTTGCATCAAATGTCCACCGGTGTTGTCTACAATCAACGTGTGATTGACATTGTGACGTGTCAGTTCGTAGCAAGTCAGATTGGCTCCTTGATTTCTTGGACGTGTTTCATCGACCCAAACATGAACTTTAATTCCTTTTTCAACGGCTTGATAGATGGGTGAAGTAACCGTTCCCCACTCTACACAACCCAACATTCCTGCGTTGCAATGCGTAAGAATATTCACCGTTTCACCGTTTTTCTTTTTCGAGATTTCCTCAATCAACGGCAAACCGTGTACGCCAATCATTCGGCAAGTTTCTACGTCCTCTTCGACAATTTGACCCGCCATTTCCCAAGCCGTTTTCAAGAAATCCGTGGAATTATCCAAAGCTTCACGCATGCGATCCAACGCCCAAAACAAATTCACAGCGGTGGGACGAGAAGCGCGCAATTCAGAAAAAGCTTGGTCTAGAAATGAAGGAGCCAAACCCTCCTCTATCATTTCTCGAACGGCCAAATAAACCCCGTACGCTGCAGTGGCGCCTATCAAAGGTGCACCACGCACGGTCATTTCTTTGATAGCCAGTTCCGCATCGTCGTATGTTTCCAGTTTCACGACGACAAATTCGTGTGGTAATTTTCGTTGATCAATTACCTCAACATACCCATCCTCCGTTGTCCAAATGGTTCTAAATTTGCTCATTATCTTCGTTTTCTAGTTCAATTTCTGTAAAGTTGGCTACGGTATTTTGCCAATTTGATTCCGTACCGGGTCGCACCAATTGACAGGTTTGCATGCCTGCTTCCTCAGCGGCTTGCAATTCTTCCATCACATCCGATAAAAAGAGAATGCGATTGGCTTTCATGTCCAACTCTGCTGTTATTTTTTCATAGGTGTAAGGTTCTCTTTTTCCACCCGTTTCGGTATCAAAATACTGCGAAAAATTGGGAGTTAAATCTCCTATTTCACTGAATCCAAAAATCAATTTTTGAGCTGCAACGGAACCTGAGGAGAAAACCCCCATTTTCAACCCTTGTGATTTCCAAGATTCCATTGATGCCCGAACATCCGGATAAACGTGACCTTTTATTTTGCCTGATTCGTAGCCATCTTTCCAAATCACGCCTTGAACAGTTTTTAAGGGTGTGATTTTCTTGTCTTCCAAGCACCACCGTTTCAGGGTCGCAATAATTTCGCTTGAACTGTTCAAGCGATGGTTTTCCATTTTTGACGCCAATTGCACAGTCGCTTTAAAAGCTTCTTGCACCTCTTTTTGAGACTTCATAGCTTCTAGCTGGTCAATATTCTCTAAAAAATAGGGGAAAAGCACCTTATAGACGAACTCAACGGAAGTTGTTGTTCCTTCGATGTCGGTCAGGATATAATCAATGTTTTTAAATCGCATACTGCAAAAATAGTCAACCCTGCTTACAAATATCTTTTTTCAATTTGAGATTCGGTGTAATGTGGCACCCAGCCGCTCATATCGATAAAAATGCGAATGGCTTTCACGAACGGATTTTCAGCACCTGCATCAAACCAATGTTTGGTGCCTGCAGGAACGGAAATCAAATCACCTTTTTGACAAAGTACATTGAAAACCGTATCATTCTCCAAGTTGAACCAAAACAATCCTTTTCCATCGACAAAAAATCGAATTTCATCTTCGGAATGCGTGTGTTCAGCCAAAAACTTGGTGCGAATGGCTTCATAATTTTCGGTCAACGAATTGATGGAAATCACATCAGCGGTCTGGTATCCACCTTGTTCCATAAAAGGTTTTAAATCTTTTTCATACGCCGCCAAAATTTCTTCTGTATTGGCTGTATCTTCAAAAACGACCGAACAAGTCCATTGATCGAAAAACACCTTTCTTTCGTTCAAAAAAGTTCTAATTTCTTCAGGGTTTGAAAGCGTAATCGATTGATCGGGGATGGTTAAAATTGCCATGATATTTTAAATTGATTTTTTGCGTTTCCACTCCAATTCACACAAATAGTCCAAGGTTTCCAAATGTCGTTTGGCTTCAAACAAATTTTTACCCCAAGCATAGGTGCCATGACCTTTGATGATGAAAGCGTGATTGTTTATTTCTTCTTGTCTATTCTCCATCCAAGATTTGAATTCCACCATATCTTGCGAATTTTCAAAAATAGGAATCGTTACAGTATCATCGTGGCTTGTCTGTCCGTCGAATCCTTTTTGGACCTCAAATCCTTGGAAAGAGATGTTCTCTTCGAGCTCCATGGACCACAAAACTGGATAAACCGAATGACTGTGCAAAACCACCATCGTTTCCGGAAACAAACCATACAAAACACAATGAATCAAAGTTTCTGCTGAAGGACGGCTCCCTTCAAATTCTGACAACACCTCGCCATCAAAATCCACTTCAATAAAGTCATTTGGGGTAAAATTGGCTTTGTCAATACCTGATCGAGAAACAACAATGACCAACAAGTTATCGGCGGTTCGAAAAGAATAATTCGTTGACGTAGCGGGCGACCAACCTTTTTGGTTGTAGGCTCGAATTACGGCGCTCATGTCTTTTTTTAATTGCTCTTTCATACCGCTCAAAGATATAAAAAAGAAACCCCCGATAATCTCGAGGGTTGCAGAATTACATTTTTATAATTAGAAATTCGGTTCGTCTGTTGAGTTGGTGTTCTTCCTCCGTACAGTCGGATTTCACATCGCCTTCGCAGCCACAATCGTTGGTCAATTTGGATTCTCCGTACCCTTTTCCTGAAATTCTCTGCGGATTGGTGATTCTGGCTCTCACCCATGCAGCAGAAGCTTTTGCTCGTTTATCCGACAATTTCATGTTGTACGTATAACTGGCTCGACAATCCGTATGAGAACCCAATTCAATTTCCATGTTTGGATTGTCATTCATGGCTTGAACGATTTTTGCCAATTCCAATTGTGCATCTTTTCGAATGTTGAATTTGTTCAAGTCAAAATAAATCATGCTGATACCAACAATTTTAGCTAAATCCATTCCCACTTCAATTTTGCTTAGTGCAATGTCCATTTTCTGGTGGATTTTTATCAATCCTGGTTCTTCGATGCAATAATTGAACTGCGCTGTTTTCCCAAGATAGCCTTCTTTTGAAAGAATCAATTGATATTTCAAACAGTCGCCAACCTTGTTTTCAGCAAGTGCTTTCATCAAATCTCCAGTTATTGGTGTATTCTCTTCCAAAACGATGGTGCCTGTATTCAAATCGACAATTTTAAACTTTACGTCCTTCAATGGTTCGCTCGTTTTTTTATCTGTCACCAAAGCGTACAAGGCCAATCCAGGATCTTTCATCAAATAAATATCCTTGTCAATTTCTGAAAGTGAGACAGGTAAATTCAATGTAGAAACGATTTCAATTTTATCGAAATAGTCCGCCTTATGCGCTGAAACTTTGTAAATCATGGCAGGTTCTACTGAAAAACTATATTTCCCATCTTTATCTGCTTGCGTTTGTTCCACGAGGTTGCCTGCTTCATCCAACAACTGAACATTGGCCTCCGAAAGAATTTCCCGTGTTCGAGAATCAACAACCGTTCCTTTTAGCTTCAATTGTTTTTTGAATGGTTCCAGCATTTTAAATGAATAAATATCATCTGCTCCTTTTCCATCCGCTCGATTAGAAGACATGTATCCGGATTCTCCATCTTTCAACATAATGAAAGCAAAATCGTCGCGGTTGGAATTGATGGGTTCACCCAAATTCATCGCTTTGGCATTTCTCAGATCAAGGATATTTAAGACCACAAAGTTGTCCAAACCACCCAATCCAGGTCGACCATCTGATGCGAAGAATAAATTCTGTGCAGTGTCAATCCAAGGAAACATTTCTTGCCCTTCGGTATTTATCTCATTCCCCAAATTCACAGGAGTTCCGAATGCCATTTCTACAATTCCCTCTTCAATCGACGCTTTGTAAATGTCTGCACCGCCATATCCACCAGGCATGTCAGACGCGAAATACATGGTTTTTCCATCTTTCGAAAACGTAGGATGACCAATGGAAAAGGCCAAATTGTTGTATGGAACTTCGCGAATATTGGACCACGATCCATCGGATTCAATGTCAGCATAGTACAATTTTAAATTCTGGATTCCTTTGTCATCGTATCGACCTTGTCGTTTTTTAGCCAAATTATTGCGCGTAAAAAATACTTTATGTCCATCGGGATGGTACGCCAAAGGTCCATCGTGGAAATTGGTATTGGCGTTATTTTTCACCAATTGTTCTCCATTAATTTGGTTGCCAACCCCAACTTTTCCTTTGTACATGTCTAAGAAAGGTGTGTTGTCACCCGTCCAATATCTTTGTGATAATCCATTGAATTTCCGATTCGAAACGTAATACACATCATCATTGGTTGGGTCAACGTAGCCGCCAAACTCAGAATTTTCTGTATTGATGTCCAAATTGGTTACTTCAAATCGGGGTGGTAGATTCAAAATTTCCGTGAGGTAATTTTGATCTGATTTGTATTCCAACGCACGAATATCCGCTCGATTTATACTCATGAATTTTTCTATCCATTTGGTCGACTCTTCGTATTTTTTGTTTTCTTTCAAGGCCATGGCATAGCGATAAATATCGTCGTAATTTGCCGTAGGATCATTGATCATCAGCACATACACTTCTTCCGCTTTTTGCGAATCACCCATTTGATAGTAACAATTGGCTAAACGCGCCAACAATTGTGGGTCTTCCAATTTGGAGCCGCGCACTTTCTCATAGTTTTCCGCTGCTAAGGCATACGCCACCTTTCCATAATAGGAGTCTGCTTTTTTCAGCACGGCATTCTGGGCGAAGGTTGTTTGCGCGAGTAACAAACAGGTAAGAAAAATAATTATTCTTTTCATTTCTAATTTCGATTAGGCTTAGAAGTATCGTGGTGATTTGATACCTGGTTTTTTGAACAAGAAATCATAAGACAGCATGATCTCAAACGTACCATCATTGACTTGACGCAATTTTTGAGTGCCAAAATCACTGGCAAAACCCGCTTTAAACTGGCCGGTGATTTGATATTGAACAAAAGCACCGAATGCTGCATCCAATCGATACATACCACCGATATAGAATTTATCATTGTAGATACCTGCCACGCTAAAATCCAAACTGAACGGTGCGTTGTTGGTGAATTTAAATTGAACGGTTGGACGCAATTTCCACAAAGGGGTTAATTTCAAAACTCCACCAGCCGTTGCGAAAAAGTGACGTAGTTCCAAATGCTGGTCATCCAACGGATTGTAACTTCTTTGCAACAATTTTGGTGAACTAAAACCTATAAAGAATCGAGGCAAATGATAATAAACTCCTGCGCCAAAATTTGGATTGATTCTGTTGCGCACATTTTGCATGAACAAAGGATCTCCTTCTTGCACTGTATTCAAGGAAGTAGTCCCAATATTGATCAAATTCGCTCCTCCCTTCAAACCAAAGGCCAATTTTCCTTTTCCTTTGAAACGAAGAGTATAAGACAAATCCGCATACAACATAGTTTGCGTCATTGGGCCAATTATATCGTTCACTGCCGTGACGCCTAATCCCAAAGATTCATATTTCAAAGGTGTTTGAATACTGAAGGTAGTAGATACTGGTCGACCTTGAACGCCCATCCACTGTTGTCGGTGCAACAGCATAGCATTCATCACACCTTTACTTCCTGCATACGCCGGATTGGTGTAAAGGGTATTGTCAAAATACTGTGTGAAATGAGGCTCTTGTTGCGCCCATGTGTAAGAACCGAATCCTACAGCTAGCATCAAAACAATGTGTTTCATTTTTATTTTCATAAACTTGTTTTTTTAGGCACTCCACTATTTCTTGTGGAATGCTAAAGTTTTTTATCGTTGAATGTATACGTAACCGGAAATAACTCCGTAAGCTTCTGTTTTGGTGTCAAACACGTAGTAATACGTTCCTGTTGGAAGTTCTTCGCCTCCAATATTGTATTTACTATTCGATGTTCCAGCCCAGTTGTTTTGGTAATCGTCAGTTCCAAATACTTGATTTCCCCAACGGTTGTAGAACTGAATCGTATTTCCAGGGAAAATCTCAATTCCTTCAATGACAAAGAAGTCATTGAAACCATCGCCATTTGGTGTAAATCCATTTGGAATGTCCAAAGCGAAATTACATGGATCGGCATCCAACCAATCATCGATTCCATCCAAATCACAATCGTTACCATATTCTAGAATATCTGGTATTCCATCGCCGTCAGAATCATAATCTCTAAAGTCTGGTATTCCATCGCCATCCGTATCTGGAATAATTTGACCCGTGGCATTGGTATCCCAACCGTCGTTGTCTGGATCGGTGAAGTTGTCAATGACACCATCGTGGTCGTCATCAAAGAAACCTCCTTCAATCACATCCAAAATTCCATCTGAATCGGTATCATGATCTAAGTAATCTGGAAGACCATCTGAGTCCCAGTCGTAGATTGTATCACCTTCTGTCGGATCCGACCAACCGTTTCCGTTGGCATCAGCAAACAGGTCAACCAATCCATTGTGATCCAAATCATCTTGGCCGCCTTCTAAAACATCTGGAATACCATCTTGATCTGAATCCAAATCATGGTAATCGGCAATTGGATCCGAATCTGAATTCAACAATTGAGTGCCTTGTGAACCATCGTTCCAACCGTTGTTGTTTGCATCAGAATAACCATCTACTAAACCATCTTGGTTGTCATCGAAAGATCCATTTTCCACTACATCCGGAATCGCATCGTTGTCGGAATCCAAGTCTTTGAAATCTGCCACACCATCTTGGTCGTAATCTTGCGGGAAGACACTTACCAATGCATCCGCAAATCCATCGTTGTTGGTATCGGCATTTGTCGGCACATCCAATCGTCCATCGCCATTGGCATCCAACTGACCGGATTCAAGGACATCAGAAATTCCATCATTGTCTGCATCCAAGTCCAAGAAGTCGAAGTTCAAGTCACCATCTGAATTCAATGGGTCGAAAATCGTATCATCGTCATCCATTCCGTTGTTGTCGGAATCATTGAATGTATCCACTAAGCCATTTCCATCAACATCCACTCCACCTGATTCGATCAAATCTGTGATCCCATCTCCATCAGCGTCTAAATCTTGGAAATTCGGGTGCCCATCACCATCCATATCTGGATTTGGCAAATAAGTTCCTCCACTATTTCCATCCGCTACATCGAATAAACCATCGTTATCAGCATCCAATGTGTCATCGATAATACCGTCGTTGTTCAAGTCGTATTGTGCTCCGCCCGCTTCAACTATATCTGGAATTCCATCGTTATCGGAATCCAAATCAAAGTAATCTGGAATTCCGTCGCCATCGGTATCGCAAGCACCTAGGGCACTTGAACATTCAATGATATCCTGAATACCATCGTTGTCATCATCGATGTCAATTGGATCCGGTATACCATCACAATCGTTGTCTGGTAAAACTGTTATGAAAATTGTATCGGTAACACATGCCGTAGGAACAAAGGTGTCGCAAACTGTATAGATTACAGTATCCATTCCCACATAATTTTGTAGAGCTGCATATACAATGTTCCCATTCGCATCCACTGTAACGCTACCACCCATTGCCGATGAACTCGAAACGGTAACAATTAAAGAATCTCCGTTTGGATCAATGTTGTTCGACAATACATCTATGGTTGTGAACAAGGAATCGCTGCACCATTTCGATATACTTATTGTTTCGTTTCCTGCACTCGGTGGCTCATTTGGCGTGTAAACCAAAATATATACCATGGCTTGATCACACAAAACTGGAATTCCATCGTCACAGATGGTGTACAGTAAAGAGTCCAATCCAACAAAGCCAGCATTCGGCGTATAAACAATCTGTCCTGCTGTATTTACAGTAGCGTTTCCATTTGCCGGTATTACCGTGATCGAAGGTTGACCGATGCTGTTACCATTTGGATCTGAATCATTGTTCAAAACGGTTACAATAATCGCCACATCTGCTGGTGTGGATGCAAAATCATCCGTTGCAATTGGTGCAACGTTCGAAGTATCCACAACTGGATTGATGGTAATATAAATCCAAGCCTCATCGCACAAAGGAGGTGTTCCGTTGTCGCAAATCGTGTATTGAATTGAATCAATTCCTATGAATCCGGACGCCGGTGTATAATCAATTGTTCCATTTGCATTAACGATGGCAGTTCCAACCGAAGGGCCCGTTGTAATCATAACAACCAGCGGGTCGTTGTTCGGATCTGTATCATTTCCTAATGGATTGATGGCAATTGTTGTTGTTCCAACCAATGCATTGACCAAATCATTGTTGGCTATTGGCGCGTCATTAATGCCATCCGTTGTGTCTACAACGATCACGGTTATGCTGCCATTGTCACACAAAACGGTGGTTGCAAAAGCACTCGAATCACAAACCGTAAACGGAATGGTAAAGGTGCCAACGAACCCTGCAGGTGGCGTAACGTTGATTGTTCCCGTTCCGACGTTTGTATCAACAATTGTACCTGCTGGAACACCTGAAAGGTCGTAATTGTATGTTAACGGGTTATTTTCCGGATCGGAAGTTCCAGCTCCAACATTGATGCCCACTAAGGTAAATTGGGATGTAATTACCGTTATATCACTTGTTGTTGGTGCGTCGTTCACCGGTAAAACAAAAATAATTACTTGACCGATATCGCACAAGACAGGGTTGCCGTCATCACAAATTTGATAGGTTATCGTATCGGTTCCATTGAAGTTCGGACCTGGGATATACGTAATGGTGCTATCCGGATTTACAACCGCAGCACCAAACATTGGCCCTACAAGAATCGTTGGACTTCCAATGCTGTTTCCATTTGGATCCGAATCATTGTTCAACACTGGAACCGTAATCGGTGAATCCTCATTGGTGAAGGCATAGTCATTTGTCGCGATAGGCGGAACGTTGCTTGAATCCACCACAGGAACCACTTGAATATAAATCCAAGCTACGTCACAAAGTGGCAGTGTTCCATTATCACAAATTTGATAGGGAATAGAATCCAAACCAGTATAACCTGGAGCTGGAGCATACGTTATCAAACCACTTGCAGTGATGCCAACCATTCCTCCTGAAGGCAAAGTTCCAATTGAAGTGGTTACGGACAAAGGATCGCCATTCACATCAAAATCATTAGCGATAGGATTGATAATTATTGGAGTATTTATCAACGTTACTACAAAGTCATTATTGGCAATCGGCGGGTTGTTGATTCCTCCTGTTGTATCAATGACAATGACGGTTATCAAACCGGTCGTGCAAATGGACGTTGGACTGTAGGCACTCGAATCACACACCGTAAATGAAATGGTAAACGTGCCAACATATCCTGGAGCAGGCGTAATATCAATTGATCCAGTACCCGTTGTTGTATCCACAATCGTACCTACCGGTATACCTGTCAAATCATACGTATAGTTTAATGGATTGTTTTCTGGATCGGAAGTACCTGCACCCACATTCACACCAACCGGAACATCCACGGAAGTAATTACCGTAATATCAGTTGTAATCGGTCCATTGTTGGTTGGGTGTACAGTCACGAACAACCAAGCTGTATCACACGATGAAGGTGAGCCTTGATCACAAACAACATATTGAACAGAATCTGTTCCAACAAAGGATGGATCCGGTGTAAAGGTGATATTCCCTCCAGAAGTTACAATTGCTGTATTTCCTACTACCGCAGGACCCGTCAAAATTGTTGGACTATTCAGCGCATTTCCGTTTGGATCTGAGTCGTTGTTTAATACGTCCACTGTAATTGGCGTATTTACATCCGTAAATGCATAATCATCTGTGGCAATCGGTGCCACGTTCGGTGTGTCGACAACGGGTACTACGTTTACATAAATATACGCTTCATCACATAGGATTGGTAAACCATCGTCACAAATTTGATAAAGAATGGAATCCAAGCCAATATAGCCGAAAGTCGGTGTATAAATAATAATGCCATTTGCATTAATGTCAACAATTGCTCCGGAAGGCAATACGCCCAGCGGGGTAGTTACCGTTAATGAGTCGTTATCTACATCAAAATCATTCGCAATTGGATTGACATAAATGGAGGTGTTCATTGGTGTAGTCACTTGGTCATGATTCGCTACCGGCTGATGGTTCAAGGAACCAACCGTATCCATTACAATAACGGTAATTGTACCATTAGTACATAACACATTCGGCATAAAAGCACTTGAATCACAGATTGTGACAGGAATTATATACGTTCCGACTGTGCCTGAAGTAACTGTAATTACACCATTTCCGGTCGTAACAAATGAAATTCCAGCCGGTGCTGGACCGTAGGTGTAATTTAAAAGATTGTTTTCTGGATCCGAAGCGGCAGCTCCCACATTTACACCCAAAGAAGAGTTTTCTGGCATGTAAACAATAATGTCAATAAAAGAAGGCCCGTTATTTACACCGTTGACGGTAATAACTACAGTCGCCGTATCACACAAAGATGGAATACCGTTGTCACAAACGATGTATTGTAACGTATCTGTACCGGAGAAGTTTGGATTCGGCACATACGTAATCGTACCGTTGGTATTCACAGTAGCTGTTCCGTTATTTGGTGGGACAAAAATGATTGGGTTGTTCAAACCATTGCCATTCGGGTCTGAATCATTGACCAATACATCAATCGTTACAGGTGTGTCTTCATCCGTTGATGCAAAATCATCCGTTGCAATTGGTGCAACATTTGGTGTATCCACCACAGGACTTACGTTTATATAAATCCAAGCGATATCACATAAAGCAGGCGTTCCATTGTCACAAATTTGGTATTGTATTGAATCAATTCCCGTAAAACCAGCTCCTGGGTTGAATGGAATTGTTCCATTGGTTCCGACAGGTCCGGCAGAGGAACCAAGACTGAAAGGTCCAGCTAAAATGATCACCGTTAATGGGTCGCCATCTACATCTGAGTCATTCGCCAATGGATTGACAACGATAGAAGTTCCCTGTGGCGTTGTAACTTGATCATCGTTGGCAATCGGTACATTATTCGGTCCCGTTGTGTCAACAACGATAATGGTAATTATTCCATTGTCGCAAAGCGAAGTTGGTATAAACGCACTGCTGTCGCAAACTTGGAAAGGAATTGTAATGGTTCCGATGAAATCCAAAGGAGGTGTTACCGTAATTGTACCATTTCCACTGATTAAAACAATTGGTGTTCCGATTGGTCCTCCTGCCGAAACAGGTGTTCCATAAGTGTATGTCAACGGGTTGTTTTCAGAATCAGAAGTGCCTGCACCCACATTGATACCAATTGGCGCATTCACAGGTGTTGAAACGGTTATATCTGTCGTAACTGGTCCGTTATTGTTTGGTAAAATGGTAATAACAAATAAACCATTATCACAAAGCACCAGAGTACCATTGTCACAAATTTGATATTCAACCGTATCTTGACCGTTGAAATTTGGATTCGGAACATAGGTAATTTGTCCTGAAATCGGATTGATGGTCGCTACCCCATTTGCAGGTCCTGAAACGATCGTTGAAGAAATTGTTATAACATCTCCATTCGGATCAGAGTCGTTCGAAAGAACCGAATACGTTATGGATGAGTTTTCTAAAATTGTTGCGTAGTCATTTGTTGCAACGGGACTCGCATTTGGCGTATCGAATGCTGGTGTTACGGTAATGATTACATAAGCCACATCACACAACTGTGGAATTCCATTGTCACAAATTTGATACAATAGGGAATCCATTCCGGTAAATCCTGGAGCAGGTGTATAGTTAATTTGACCCAATGGACCAATCGGGCCAACACTAGAACCCGGCACAGTTGGACCTACCAATATTGAGACAGTCAATGGGTCACCATTCACGTCGCTATCATTTCCAAGCGGATTTACACTGATGGAAGAGTCTTTTGGTGTCGACACCAAATCATTGTTGGCAATCGGTGCATTGTTTATTCCATTCGTATCGGTAACAATCAAAGTAATTGTTCCACTATCGCACAACACATTCACAACGTATGGACTTGCGTCACAAACTGTAAAAGGAATCGTGATAACACCAACAAAACCAATTGGAGGTGTAACCGTAATGGCCCCAATACCATCAATATTGAGGTTTATTCCAGTCGTGGAAGCTATTGGTGTTCCATAACTATACGTCAATGGGTTATTTTCCAAATCAGATGTTCCTGCAGCTACGTTGATTCCTATTGGCGTATTGATTGGCGTAGACAAGGTAATATCTGTGGTAACAGGTGCATCATTGATGCAATTTACCGTAACCGTTATTAGAGCTGGTAAAGTAGACACAGAACCGTCTGTATCCGTAATGTAATAATTCAAATACGCTAAACCACAGAAATTAGCCAATGGCACATAGGTGACATTACCAAAATTGTCCGCCGTCCAAGTTCCATATTGATTTACAATCAAGTGCTGAACTCCAGAGGCAGAAGTGTTAAGGTCAACACTAGAAGGAACGACACTCGTTTCCAAGTCTGTATCATTAGCCGAAACATTGAAGGTAACTCCTGGTGAGTCTTCGTCAATTGCTGCAAAATCTGGGTTTGCAACAGGTGGCGTTGTTGGAATTACTTCAATGAAAATCGTATCATTCACACAAATGACTGGTGTCGGGAATCCATCGTCACAAACCAATACCACAACCGTATCGAAACCGAAATAACCGGGTGTCGGTGTATAGGTAAAGTTACCGTTTGGTAAATACGTGAAGATACCATTTGTTGGCCCTTGAACCAAAACAGAAGCTGTCAAAGTGCCATCCACATCCGTATCCGCAGTCGTAATGAAATCTCCTGAACCAGCTACATTTATAGAAGTAGACAAGTAATCGTTGACAATGACTGGTGTATCATTAATCGGATTGACAATCACATAAATGGTAGCCACATTTGAAATGGCTCCGGTACTATCCAAAATGGTATAATTAACAGAAGCTGTTCCATTGAAGTTTAAAGCCGGTGTGTAGGTCACATTTCCGAATAAATCCACCGTCCAGGTTCCGAAAAGATTACTTGAGGTACTTAATACTACTGTGGAAATATTTAAATTTCCATCCACATCTGTGTCATTGTTGGTAATATTGAAAATTACGGCTATGTCTTCATCGGTTGAAGTGGTATCATTCAAAGCAACTGGTACATCGTTTATAGGAATAACCGTGATGAACAAAGTATCCGTAACACAAATTGAAGGCAATGGAATTCCCCCGTCGCAAACGGTGTAAACAACCGTGTCTATACCATTAAAATTCAAAGGTGGTGTGTACGTAATGGTTCCACCCGGATTAATGGTTACAACAACTCCTTGCGTTGAAGGTCCGGCGGTAGTAATCGTCACGACGGTGCCATCTGGGTCAATATTATTGGCCGTTAGTATTGGTGAAACTGTCGCTGACGCATCTTCATTTAATGTCATCGTTTCGTTTCCTTGCGAAGGTGAATCGTTGACCGGTGTTACCGTGATAAACAAGGTATCATTTACGCAGATTGCTGGAAGCGGCGTTCCACTATCGCAAACCGTATAAATGATGGTGTCAATTCCATTAAAATTAGCTGGTGGTGTATACGTAATCGTTCCACCCGGATTAATAGTAACAACAACTCCTTGGGTAGAAGGACCAGCAGAAGAAATATATACTGTGGTTCCATCTGGGTCAATATTATTCGAAATTAAAACAGGAGAAACAGTCGAAGAAGCGTCCTCGACCAAAGTCATGTTTTCATTGCCCTGTGATGTGGTGTCATTTACAGCTAAAACCGTAAAACTTATTAAAGCCGTATCACAGGCTCCTGCGGCATCACATAACTCATATAGAATGGTCGCTGTACCATTGAAATTATTCGCTGGGTCAAACGAAACCACGCCTGTCGTGGGGTTGTATGTCCAAACGCCAGTTCCATCAGTATAACTTGTTTGTATGCCGATTGCAGGATCCAAATCTATCGTAAATTGACCAGAACCGTTGGTTGGTGCCGTTGGATTTCCGTCAGGATCTGTATCATTTAATAGAATCTGAACAGTGCCATTCGCTTCATCTTCCAATAAAGCCGGAGTCACATAATCTCCATTTGCAATTGGTGTGTCATTTACAGAGGTAACTGTAATGAACAAGGTATCGTTTACACAGATGGCTGGTAATGGAGTTCCGCTATCACAAACGGTGTAAATGATGGTATCTATGCCATTGAATCCAACAGGTGGCGTGTAGATTAACGTTCCGCCTGAATTGATGATTACCACAACACCTTGTGTTGACGGTCCTGCGGACGTTATGGTAACAATTGTCCCGTCTGGATCAATATTATTGGAAGTTAAAACAGGTGTGATGGTTGCTGGAGCGCCTTCCAAAAGGGTCATGGTTTCATTTCCTTGTAACGGCGCATCATTGACTGGCGAAACGTTGAAGGTGATTAACGCGGTATCGCAAGCACCTTGTGGATCACAAAGTGTGTAGATAATGGTTGCTGTTCCATTAAAATTAAGAGCAGGATCAAACGTTACGTCTCCTGTTGTAGCATCGTACGACCAAAAACCTGTAGCATTTGTAAACGTAGTTTGTACACCAACCGATGGATTCAAATCCACCGTAAATAGGCCCAAACCATTTGTAGGAACCGTTGGATTACCATCTGTATCCGTATCGTTGCTGATAATTTGAACTGTTCCATTCGCACCATCTTCTATCAGGGTAACTAAACCAAAGTCACCGTTCGCAATCGGTGCATCGTTAACGGGTGTTACTGTAATAAACAAGGTATCATTTACACAAATTGCTGGCAATGGGGTTCCACTATCACAAACGGTATAAACTAGCGTGTCGATACCGTTAAAATTCGCCGGAGGCGAGTAGGTAATCGTTCCACCTGCATTGATGATTACTACCACTCCTTGGGTCGAAATGCCCGCCGCCGAAACCGTCAGAATCGTACCATCAGGATCAATATTATTGGTGGTTAGATTCGGAGAAACAGTCCCTGGTGAATCTTCAGCCACGGTCATGGTTTCATTTCCTTGCGAAGGAGCGTCATTCACAGGTGTTACTACAAAAGTAATTAACGCAGTGTCACAAGCACCACTTGCGTCACAAAGCTGATATGGAATAACAGCAGAACCATTGTAATTCAATGCTGGATTAAATGTTACAAATCCGGAAGCAGGATTGTAAGTCCAAACCCCTGTTCCCCCTGCAATATCGTTGAAAGTCAAATCGATTGTCAAAGTGGATGGATCTAAATCTATCGTAAATTGACCAACACCATTCGTTGGCACAGTTGGATTACCATCCAAATCGGTATCGTTGACAACGATTTGAACCGACCCATTTGCTCCGTCCTCAATTAACGAAGTGGTAGCGAAATCGCCATTGGCAATCGGTGCAGAGTTGGAAATTCCTGGCGAAACAGACACGGTATTATTAGCAGGTATTGGATCTGGTTGATCACCAGAAATAGTAGCTGTATTTGTTAAATTACCACTGGCCAAAACATGTGCATACACCAACATCGTTTGGTTATTTATTCCAACCGTTGCGGACAAAGACCCAATTGTCCAAATTCCACCGCTATAGGTTCCCACGGATGTTACTACGGAATCCAAGCTATAACCTGAAGGAAGTGGATCTAAAATCGTTACGCCTGTTGCATTACTTTGCCCCTGATTGGTTGCTGTAACTGTAAATTCAATTTGCGAACCAACTGTTGGATTTAATGGGCTATATGTTTTTGAAACAGCCAAATTCGAAACTTGGGTAACAAATACTTTTGCTGTATCCACATTATCAGTTGTCACAGGGTCACCAATCGGTGAACTTACATTTGCTGTATTTATATAATCAGCTTCCAATCCATTTGGAACTACAATTGCTGAGATGAGCAAACTTTCAAAACCTCCGCTTGCAATAGTACCAACGTTCCAACTATGGGTTGACGGATTATAAAGTCCAGCTGGAATACTTGAAACATAGGTAAATCCAGCAGGTAAAGTATCGTATACAATTACTCCGGTAGCCGTGCTTGGTCCATTGTTCGTTACTAAGATTCCGAATTCTACGGTAGTACCAACATTTGCAACAATTGGACCCACTGATTTTTGGATGGATAAATTGGCTACTGGCACTGGACTTGGCGTAACACATCCCGTGTTATTCGCTGAATTCGGGTCAACTTGATTTCCAGTAATTGAAGCACAATTGATGTAATTTCCGTTCGCATTTACCACGGCAACAATTTGAACAGAAGTCGTGGTCAAACCACTATTCAAGGTTCCTATTGGCCAGGTAAACGTATTGTTTCCTGTATTATACGTTCCAACTCCCGCAGGAATTGTGTTTACAAAAGTATATCCGGTAGGCATAACGTCTGTCACAATTACTCCAGAGGCATTACTTGGACCAGCATTATTGGCTGTTAACGTAAACGTGACATTTGAGCCTACAACAGGCGTTCCCGCACTCATTGTTTTCGTAACATTCAAATCCGTTTGTGGAATTGGAGTAATGGTGGCTGCGCAAGCACGGTTGTTTGTCAAATTAGGATCAAAAACAGAACTTGAAACATTGGCGCAATTCGTATAAATTCCCGAAGGCTTAACGGTAGCTGTTATCGTAAATACGGCAGAGGCACCACTCGCCAGGGTCAATGCAGACGAAGGTGTAAACTGCCAAATGTTGGCCCCACCTGTATTATACGTCATACCCGCTGGAGCCGTAGAACTCACATACAAATAGCCACTTTTCAACGTATCTCTTACAACAACATTTGTAGCTGAACTTGGACCATTGTTCGTTACCGTAATGGTAAACGTCACGTTGGCTCCCACAATTGGGGTTGTTGAACTCACTGATTTTGAAATGGTCAAATCGGCGGCTGAAGTAGGAATAGGTGTTACGGTTGCACTATTGTTGCCTGAATTCGGGTCGGCAACCGACGACGTAATCGTGGCTGTGTTGCTGTAAGGTCCGGTTGCTAAAACATTGCAAACAATTGTCAATGTGGCATTGGCGCCGCTATTCAAGGAAAATCCATTCCAAGTAACTGTTTGACCAATTGTTGAAATTGAACCAATTGAAGGTGAAACGGCTGGTAAGCCTGAAACCGTGTAACCAGCTGGAATCACATCTGTGACAACTATACCTGTGGCGTTACTCAAACCAGCATTGGAGGCTGTAATTGTAAAGGTGACTGTTCCGCCTACTACTGGTGTCATGGAAGAAGCAACTTTCGTGATAGAAAGGTCAGCCTGAGCTATTGGCGTTGGTATAACAGTAGAAGTATTATTTCCTGAATTCGGGTCTGGAACACTCGACGTTACTGTGGCTGTATTCGAATAGGCATTCGTTGCAGTTACGTTACAGGTTATACTCAATATAGCGTTTGCTCCACTATTCAGAGTAAACCCATTCCAAGTAATCGTTTGACCCGAAACATTGACTGTTCCAATAGCTGGAGAGGCAACCGGTGTTCCTGAAATAGTATATCCTGCTGGAATAATATCTGTAACGGAAATTCCTGTTGCTGTACTTCCATTTGTAGCGTTAGCAACTGTCAAGAAAAACTGAACAGTCCCTCCTACAATTGGCGTCGAATTTGAAGTTGTTTTTACGATGCTCACATCCGCGCTTGGAGCAACCGAAAGTGTTGTTGTTCCAGAGGTTAGGTTGGAACAAATGTAGGTTGGACTTGTAATCAATACTCTAAATTGATTGCCGTTGCTTGCAATTGGCACATTGGTCAAATCAAGAGAAGCCGATGTCGCACCAGAATAACTTGGTGAAGAACCTCCATTGGAAACATTGGACCAAGTTGACCCTCCGTTTGTGCTTATTTGCCATTGGTAAGCCAATCCAGACCCTGTAGCTACTACTGATATATTACCAGCAGCGCCTGAAGGAATAAATAAGGTCGTAACCGGTTGAGTAGAAATATTTGCCGCTGTTCCTGGGGTGGTTACATTGGCATTCGTACCTGTGTATCCATTTAAAACGTTCGTACCCGTTACAATACCATTTACGCTGACTACTGTGGGATTATTTCCTAGAATACCATTGTTATTTTGATCGGTAAATCCAGCCTCCAACACGTCAAAACAACCATCGGCGTCTGAATCCAAATTCAAATAATTTGGCGTGCCATTTGAACCGAAATCCAATGGAGTTGTTCCGGCACCAGCTGAAGTCGGAATACCATTTGAAGCAGAATTGTTGACGTTGTCATCATCATCATTGGCCGTTCCATTGTTATCGGAATCCACACCACCCGCTTCGATTACATCAAAGATTCCATCGTTATCGGAATCCAAATCGAATTCATTGATAATACCATCCTTATCGAAATCGTACCGATCATCAACACTGTCTCCGTTGACATCTACGAATCCTACTGCAGTTGGATCGAGGTAATTTAAAATCCCATCACCATCCGCATCTGCTAATGCATCCGGTAAACTTCCATTTTCTACAGCGTCTAAAATACCGTCGTTGTCATCATCCAAATCAATAATATCCGCAACACCGTCATTGTCGTGATCATTGAAAATGGCATCACGCCAATCCACATTTCCACCCGCCTGGGCATCCATATCCACATCTGGAAAATTATCGTATTGCGTATTGTCATAAATACCATTCACATCGGCATAACCGATTGTAGCATCTGTTGTATTATCCAAACCATCGTTGTCCGAATCGAGACCGGTCAAAGTTATTCCTGCCTCAGATGTGTCATTCCCACCTTCGTTATCCGAATTTAAATCTTTGTAATCTGGATTATCAACTCCATCTGTATTGACAGGTATCAATCCACCCAATGCAAAATAACTCGGGTAAACTCCTTGACTATTGATGGTTCCTGTCGGTGTTACATAACCCATGGTTGTTTGTGCCTCAATGTTATCAGGAATTCCATCGTTGTCTGTATCCAAATCAAATTGATTGATAATGCCATCCCCGTCAAAATCATAACCGTCATTCACTCCATCAAAATTCACATCAATGAATCCTGCTGCCGACGGGTCAATAAAATTTGGAATTCCATCACTGTCTGTATCTGCCAACGGATCTGGATATCCTGTGTATTCTACTACATCATAAATACCATCGTTGTCGTCATCCAAATCTAGGTTGTCTGCAATTCCATCATTGTCATTATCACAAGTTGGCAAGGTCAGAGATAAGGTATTTGAAAACACATCCGATGCGTAAAACCAAGTATTAATTGTACGATTGTTTCCATAATCATCACAAAGAGCTCCCAAAGTGGAAGAACCTTGTGTACCCGAAGCAGCTGGAACCGCCAAACCAGGATTACTCCCGTCCCATGCGTGCGCAGGACCTGGTACACCTTGGTACAAACCACTTTGATTGATTCCTCCTACAGTCGAATTTTCTTCTTGGTTGATACAAGTTCCAAAAGGCGTCAAGGAAGAATCATCCCAATACAAAGGTCTATTCCCAGTTGCCGGGAATATACCGGTAACCGAAAGCCCTCCCGTATTCAATTCCGCATCATAGATAGGTAGATTGGTTCTGCCCTGAAAAAGTACAGCGGTTACCAATGCAGTGAAGTTGGCAGGCAAAGGATTCCCCAAACCATCCAAACCATTCCATAAAAAGACGTTGTTTCCAGCTGGCTGACCAAACTCTTGCAATAAAATATCGGTTGTTCCGGCTTGATATCCAGCTGTACCGTTGATATCAATCAACAAACTGATATCACCCGGCTGATCCTTGTAATATGGAATAAAGTAACTTCCTGTACAACCAAATATATTTTGTGTGATGGCCGCCGTACCAATCGTACCATCTGGAAAAGCGACATCATCTGGATCTGTCAAGAAGACTTTGTAGCCGTTTGAAATGGTGGGTGCACCAGTATTTGAATTAATTGATTTTCGGTCATTTACAAAATTTCCAGAATTTCCAATCCCATCGTAATTCATAGCTACTCGATACGCCAAGGGTCGAAAGCCAAATTGGTAATTTACTTGCAATTTGAATGCATCAGGCGTGTAAGCAATGAATTTTCCAGTAAATGAACTCGTTAACGATTGCTGAAAATTTCCAGACGTCAGATTGGTGGTTACCAAACTCCACTCCTTGCTCCACAAACGACCTATCGATTGACCATTGGTTGCAGTGGAAATTGTTAAATCAAAGAGCGGGAAGGTAACTCGACCATTTACTGTCACATCTGCCGTTGTTCCCCCATTGTTGCTCGAATACAACTCGATGTAAAAATCACCGTTGGTCGCTGGATTAAAAACAAATGGGTTGTATCCCGTTGGCGCTCCACCTGCAATGTTGGGTCCAGCATAAGCTTGAGCATAGGTTGAGATAAAACCAGGTCCAGCGGATACGGGAATCAGGGTTGGACCAGCAACTTGAGTTCCTGCCGCGTTGAAGATTCGGTAATAGACATTGTTTTTTAAAGTGGTAAGATTATTGTCGTAGGTACGTGGTTGAAAACCAAAATAAAGGAATTCAGTCGCATTGTTGAGAATTGTAAATCGCAATCGTTTGCTATCAGCAGCATTTCGGTACGGACCAGCGCCGATATCAGGAGCAGAGAGTAAAGCAGTCCCGTTTACGCTGTTCGTTGGCGATACTTGACGGGTACCATCTGCCAAGAGATAAGTGGATGAAAATATTGATAAAAAAACAACGGCGGCCGTTATCCCCTTGAAAGTAGATTTAAAAAATTCCATACAATGAATCTGTCTCTTTTGTTTTCAATAAGTACTGAATGGAACTTTTAGTTTTCATAGTAAAGCGTCCATTTTAATCAAAGTTTTTCGCCAACCTATCATGAACCAACCTTCGGCATTAGGAGCCTAAGCATTTAGCTTTCCGTAGTTTGAACAAAATGCAAACAACCAAAATTCAATCCGGATTCAGAAAAAATGGATTTTTTTAGTACTTACTGTTTTACGTAGTAAGTGTTGAAAAACCCCTATTCCCTATTAAACAGAACCGATTTGGTTATCTATTTGCACCGACAAAAATCCATTAAATAAATGAAAGGACAAAATTTTATCACCATCAATTTGTTATAAACTTTACGTTGTTTATACAAACCCCATTAACACTAGGTTTCAGGAAATATCTTCCAAAAACACTGAAAACACTTTTTGTTTTTTCCCAAAAAAACAAAATCAAAAGTCTACCACTTTTTACCACAAATTTAAAATCCTTATTTTTCAAGCCTTTTAAAACAAAAATGTAACCAATTTCAATTAACATTCGTAGGAGTTATCAACAAATTGTATATTTGTGGTAAGAAGTGGTAAAAAATCCGCTAATTTTACTCATTCATAATTGTTATGTTCGGTTTAGTAGGAGAATATGAGGTAAAGCTCGACAACAAAGGTCGATTTATGTTTCCAGCGCATTTGCGGAAGCAGCTTTCTCCTGCTGCCCAAGAAAATTTCATGCTTAACAAAGGATTTGAAGATTGTTTAACGCTTTACCCCATGAACGAATGGGAAAAACTAAGCGAGAAACTCTCCAAATTGAATTTGTTCAAACCAAAGAACAGAATGTTCTACCGCCTCTTTCATCAAGGAGCCAAAAACATTTCACTCGATTCCGTCGGAAGGATTTTAATTCCTGTAGGGCATTTGGAACGAGTAGGTCTGGACAAAGAAGCCATGATCATTGCTTACAATGATCGAATTGAAATTTGGGATAAAACCAAATACTTTGACCTCATCGAAGGGAACATAACAGATTTCGCCGATTTGGCGGATGAAGTAATGGGTAACTTGGATGGAGAAGAATAACGACGCATATCATATTCCTGTAATGTTGGACGAATGTCTAAATGGATTGAACATCAATCCTGATGGCATTTACGTTGATGTCACTTTCGGAGGTGGCGGTCATTCCAAAGCTATTTTCGAGCGACTTTCCTCAAAAGGAAAGCTTATTGTTTTCGACCAAGATCCTGACGCGAAAGCAAATGCATGGCAAGCCGATAATTTCTTTTTCATAGAAAGCAACTTTGCTTTTATTTCCAATCACCTTAAGCTTTTAAAAATTCCTTACGTGGATGGTATTCTTGCCGATCTGGGCGTTTCTTCTCATCAGTTTGACGAAGGCACACGCGGATTTTCCATTCGTAGCAACGACGAGTTGGACATGCGAATGAATCAAAAAGCAGCCTTCAGTGCAAAAGAATTGATCAACGAATACGAACCGGAAAATTTGGCTCGGATCTTTAACCAATATGGTGAAATTAAATCTCCCATGCGCATTGCTCGTGACATTATTGGTGCCCGAAATTCTAAAAAAATTGAAACAACTGGCGACTTAATTGCCATCCTAGAGCCACATGCACCCAAATACAAGGAGCACAAATTTTACGCGCAAATTTTTCAAGCGATTCGGATTGAAGTAAACGACGAAATGAAAGTCTTGGAAGATTTCTTGGTTCAAACACCCGATGTTTTATCCGATGGCGGACGACTCGTTGTGATGTCCTACCACTCATTGGAAGATCGTCTGGTGAAAAATTTCATGAAAAGAGGCTCGTTGGATGGAAAAATAGAAAAAGACTTTTTTGGAAATATTTTAAAACCCTTCACGGAAATCAATCGACATCCCATTGAAGCAGAAGAAAGTGAAACTGCAATAAACAAAAGAGCCCGAAGCGCAAAACTTAGAATTTCAGAACGGAATGGCAGAAAATGAAATCATAGAGAAAACGAAAGAAACGGAGGGAAAGGTGAAAAAAGAACCGACCAAAAAGTCGACTTCTGGCAAAAGCACCACACTCATGCAAATCATCAATGGTGATTTCTTGACGAAAGAATTTGTGATCAACAACTTAACCTTCATTTTCTACTTCATTTTTCTATTGATACTGCTCGTTGGGAAAGGTTATTACGACAAACAGCTCACAAGCGAAGTAGACAAAACCCAAAAAGAACTGAATGACTTGATGGGAGATTACGTTGCTAAAAAGGCGCAATTAGAGGAAGAGACAAAAAGAATTACGTTGGTAAGAGAATTGGAACCAAGAGGATTGAAAGAAACCGTTAACCCAACCAAGGTTATCAGAATTAGAAAATAAATTTGAAAGACAGAAAAGACATATTTTGGAGAGCTTACATCATTTACTTCGGTTTTGTGCTGTTGATGATTGTTGTGTTCACCAATACCGTTTCATTGCAATTGCAAGGAAAGAAAAATGTCTTTTCGTTATCGGATACAGCTGAAAACAAAATTCCTACTCGTCTTGCAAAGAAATTGCCGCGCAGAGGTGAAATTTTGGATGCCGATCGCAATCCGCTCGTAACTTCAGTTTCTTTCTACGACATCCACATGGATCCTACCGTGATTAAACAAAAATTGTTTGATGACGAAATCTCGGGATTAAGCCGCGAATTGTCTCGTTTGTTCCAAAACATGTCTGCGCGTGAATACGAGATGTACATCCGCCGTGCTCGAAACAATGGAAATCGCTATTTGCTCATCAAACACAAAGCCACCAGCGACGAGCGAAAAAAATTGAAAACATTCCCAATTTTTGACAAAGGTCGATTGGCCGGTGGTTTAATCGATACAGACGAATCCATCAGCAGAAAAAGACCGCAAGGTGAACTGCTCAAACGAACTCTTGGCTACGTTCAAAAAAATGCAGATGGAACAGAATTACGTGTTGGAATTGAAGGTGCCTACAACGAATACCTTAATGGTGAAGAAGGTGCAGAAATTGAACAGAGAATTTCTACGGGTTGGAAAAAAACAGGTCAAATCGTTAAAAATGCCGTGGAAGGTGCTGACGTTGTTACTACCATCAACACAGAGATTCAAGAGGTAGCGCATTCAGAATTGTACCGCCAATTGGCCAATCAAGGAGCTAAAAATGGTACCGCTATCGTAATGGATGTAAAAACAGGTCACGTGAAAGCCATTGCCAATCTTACCCGCGGAAAAGATGGCAACTACTACGAATCCTACAATTATGCAATCGGAACGAAAGAGGTTCCTGGGTCCACGTTCAAATTAGCTTCTTTGATGGCTGCTTTGGAAGATAAAAAAATAAAATTGACGGATACAGTTTACGCAGATGGCGCCTACCAGTTTTACGATGCGACTTTGAAGGATTCCAAAGTCGGTGGGTACGGTAAAATTTCCATTCAATCCGCATTCGAACATTCCTCAAACGTGATTTCTAAAGTAATTTTCAATGCTTACAGAAACGAACCTGAAACTTTCATCAAACGACTCAAATCATTTGGGCTTGGAAGTCCACTTGGAATTGACCTAGAAGGTGAACCAACACCAACGCTTTACGAACCCGGTACCAAAATGTGGTCGGGAATTTCCTTGGCCTGGATGGCAATCGGATATGAAGTGCAGCAAACACCTTTGCAAACATTGGCTTTCTACAACGCCGTTGCCAACAATGGACGACTAGTCCGCCCCTTATTCGTTAGTGAAATAAGAAGAAATGGAGAAGTAATTAAACGATTTGATCCCGTAACGCTCAAATCCAAAATCTGCTCAGACGGCACATTGAAGGTATTGAAAAAAAGTTTGGAAGGCGTTATTCTTCGAGGAACAGGGTCCGCTTTGCAATCCGCTTATTTCCAAATTGCCGGCAAAACTGGAACGGCCCGAATTTTGAATTCAGACCTTCGCTACGGAAATCGTGGTGAAGAAAAATACCAAGCTTCCTTCGTTGGTTACTTCCCTGCTCAAGACCCATTGTATTCTTGTATTGTCGTTATTTCTGCACCAACAAAAGATATTTACGGCGCTTCTGTTTCTGGGACCGTTTTCAGCGCGATTGCTAACAAAGTATACGCTTCTACTCTCCGCTACCACGAAGCCGTAAACGAAAAAGCAAGATTGAAAGGCGAAATGCCCGTCTCCATCAATGGATACCGCAACGATATTCAAAAAGTCTTAAACCAATTCCGCATTCCCTACTCTAAAAAAAATCAGGACGAATGGGTAAACACGAAAGCGGATAAAAATGAAATTTTATTCCAATCCCGTCCGACAACGAAAAAAGTCATGCCAAACGTGGTGGGTTTATCCGCAAAAGATGCGGTTTACTTAATTGAAGCTTGTGGCATGAATGCCTATGTACAAGGATATGGAATTGTAAGCCAACAATATCCGAGACCTGGCGCTATGATTTACAAAGGCGGAACTGCAGAAATAGTAATGAAATAATGATGAAACTAAAAGACATATTCCAAACCATTCCGACACTCAATGAAAATTGGGACGGCGAAACGGTCGTGTCTAAACTTTCTTTCGACTCGAGAGAAGTGGATGAAAAGACCCTGTTTTTTGCAATTGTTGGTCATGCTACAGACGGACACAAATACCTTCAACAAGTCATCGACAGCGGATGCAAAAACATCGTCGTTCAAGGCGACATCACCTTTTCTGGAATCAATTGCATTCAGGTAAAAGATTCGGCATCTTCCTTGGCCATTGGCGCACATAACTTCTTTGGAAAACCATCTGAAAAACTAACGATGGTTGGCGTAACAGGCACCAATGGAAAAACTACGACAACCACTTTGTTACACAACTTGTTCTTGTCAATGGGTTACCAAGCAGGTTTATTGTCTACCGTTGTTAATAAAGTAGGCACAGAAGAAGTTCCTTCAACGCATACAACGCCAAATCCAATCGCACTGGCCGAATTGTTAAGCAAAATGGTAGCAAAAGGTTGTTCACATGTCTTCATGGAAGTTAGTTCACATGCTTTGCACCAAAAAAGAACGGCTGCTTTGAATTTTGATGTAGCTGTGTTTACCAATATTACGCACGACCATCTTGACTACCACAATACCTTTTTAGAATATTTGAACGTCAAAAAATCGTTGTTTGACAATCTTTCAAAAGAAGCTTTTGCCTTGGTGAATATCGATGACAAAAACGGTCAAATTATGTTGCAAAATACCAAAGCAACAAAAGCTTCCTACGCGCTCAAAACAAACTGTGATTTCAAAGGAAAAGTAATTGAAAATGAATTAACTGGATTGGTTTTACAGATCAATGGAACGGAAGTTTACACGCAGTTAATTGGTGAATTCAATGCCTACAATTTATTGGCAGTTTACGGAGTAACGCAGTTGCTCGAAATAGACAGTTTGGAAGTGCTGACCGCTATCAGTCAATTGAAATCTGTTGATGGACGATTTGAATTTTTCAAAAGCGAGAAAAACATCACGTGCATTGTAGATTACGCTCACACACCCGATGCACTTGAAAATGTATTGAAAACCATTTCCACCTTTAAAAAAGAAGGAAATCGTGTCATCACTTTAGTGGGTTGTGGTGGTGACCGTGACCGAACGAAACGTCCGAAAATGGCTGCAATCGCATCAAGAATGAGCAATCAAACCATTTTGACCTCTGACAATCCAAGAACAGAAAACCCATTGGCGATTTTGGAGGAAATGGAAGCAGGAATTCCAGCTGAAAACAGTGCAAAAAATATAACGCTGAGTGATCGAAAAGAAGCCATCAAATTGGCTATTTCACTCGCGCAAACCAATGACATCTTGCTTATAGCAGGAAAAGGACATGAAAAATACCAAGAAATCAATGGTGTGAAACACCCATTTGACGACTTGGCAATAGCGAAAGAATTATTTACCAAAATGAAGAAATAATGTTGTATTACTTGTTCCATTATTTAGACAAATTTGATTTTCCAGGTGCCGGATTGTTTGACTACATATCCTTTCGGGCAGCCATGGCCTTAATTTTATCTTTGATTATTTCCATCGTTTTTGGAAAAAAGATTATTGGCTTGTTGCGCAAACAGCAAATCGGTGAAACGGTGCGTGATTTAGGTCTAGAAGGACAAATGGAAAAATCAGGCACACCCACCATGGGCGGTTTGATGATTCTTGCTGCAATACTTATTCCAACCTTGCTCTTGGCCAAATTGCACAACATTTATGTAATCACGATGTTGATCGCCACGGTTTGGTTGGGCTTCATCGGTTTTCTCGACGATTATATCAAAGTTTTCCGTAAAAACAAAAAAGGATTGGCTGGCAAATTCAAAGTGATTGGTCAAATCGGTGTTGGTATCATTGTTGGATCCATCCTTTATTTTTCAGACGATGTGCAAGTACACAAGAGAGTTCCTGCTTCTTATGTTCTTTCTGCGGATGAAGAAGTCGTTACGGACTTACATACCAATTTTAAAATTGAGGATGATACGAAATGGATTCGTACGCGCGACATGACCACGACCATCCCATTCTTCAAAAGCAACGAATTCAATTACAATTGGTTCATTGGCGATAGTCAAAAAAGCTACGGTTGGTTGATTTTCATTCCTGTCGTTATTTTTATCGTGATTGCTGTTTCTAACGGCGCCAACATGACGGATGGCTTGGACGGCTTAGCCACAGGTTCTTCAGCCATCATCGGATTGGCTTTAGCCGTTTTCGCCTACATCAGTTCCAATGTCCGTTTTTCAGATTATCTAAATGTAATGTACATTCCGTTCGCAGAAGAAATGGTGATTTTCATATCAGCATTTGTTGGTGCTTGCATCGGATTTTTGTGGTACAATTCTTATCCTGCGCAAATATTCATGGGAGATACCGGTTCTTTGGCACTGGGAGGAATTATTGCCGTATTCGCCATTTCCATCCGAAAAGAATTGTTGATTCCAGTGCTTTGCGGCGTGTTCTTGGTTGAAAATCTTTCCGTGATTCTACAAGTAGGCTATTTCAAATTGACCAAGCGGCGCTTTGGAGAAGGACGGCGTATTTTTCTCATGGCTCCTTTGCATCATCATTATCAGAAAAAAGGCATTCACGAAGCCAAAATCGTTAGTCGATTCTGGATCGTTGGAATTCTTTTGGCTGTATTCACCATCGTAACCTTGAAGTTGAGATAATGTCATTCCACGGTCAAAATATCGCAATTTTAGGCGCTGGCGAAAGTGGTGTTGGTGCGGCTATTCTAGCGAAAGCCAAAGGTTTGGACGTATTTGTTTCAGACAAAGGCTTGATCAAAGAAGAATACCGTCAAAAACTCATCGAATACAACATTGAATTCGAAGAAGGACAGCACACCGAAGAGAGAATTCTTGCAGCGGATTGCATCGTAAAATCTCCTGGAATTCCTTCGACGATTCCTTTGATCAAAAAGTACTTGACTTTGCGCAAAAAAGTGCTGTCGGAAATCGAATTCGCAGCTCCTTATACCAAAGCCAAAACAATTTGTATTACAGGAAGCAACGGCAAAACCACCACAACCATGATGATACACCACATTCTCAAAAAAGCGGGAATCAAGGTAGGATTAGCAGGAAATGTAGGTTTTAGCTTCGCAAAACAAGTGGCAGAAGAAAATTACGATTGGTACGTAATCGAATTGAGCTCATTTCAATTGGAAGAAATGTTTGATTTCCGTGCCGACATTGCCATTTTAACCAACATCACACCGGATCATTTGGACCGCTACAAGTATGAAATGCAATTGTATGTGGACGCCAAATTTAGAATCCTTCAAAACCAAACGGAGAATGACTGGTTCATCTACAATTTTGATGACCCTATCATTCAAGCAGAAATAGCAAAACGCAAACCCATTGCGCAAATGGCTCCTTTTTCTCTTACAACAAAACAAGAGAATGGCGGCTATTTGGAGAACGAAGAACTTATTATCAATATCCAAAATCAATTTACTATGTCAATCCACGATTTAGCATTAAAGGGCAAACACAACGCCCAAAACTCACTTGCATCCGGAATTGCAGCGAGAATTTTAGAAATCAGAAATGAGTCCGTACGCGAGTCTTTGGCTGATTTCATCAACGTCGAACACCGCATGGAATTCGTTGCTAAAGTACATGGCATTGAATTCATCAACGACTCCAAAGCAACGAACATCAATAGTTCCTGGTTCGCTTTGGAATCGATGGACAAACCTACTGTTTGGATCGTTGGTGGTGTAGACAAAGGGAACGACTATTCAGAGTTGGTCGATTTAGTCAATGAGAAAGTGAAAGCGATCATTTGCTTGGGTGAAAACAACCAAAAAATCATTGATGCATTCAGTGATGTAGTAGAAACCATCGTTGAAGCCAATTCAGCTATGGAAGCTGTTGCTTATGGTTACCGTTTGGCCTCCAAAGATGAAACCGTATTACTTTCTCCCGCTTGTGCAAGTTTCGACTTATTCGAAAACTATGAAGACAGAGGAAATCAGTTTAAAAACGCAGTAAGAGCCCTGTAATATGAAAACAAGACACGAAGCACACGTAAATTCGGCTTTGCAATTGATGCAAGCTCGAAAAGAGGCTTTGGATCGCATGAACAAAGTTCAAATGCGACCTCACGGCAAAGTATTGGGCAAGGATTTATTTTCTTGGTTCGGTAATAACTTGGAGGATCTTTTACAAACGATTGCTTCTTTTCCAGACCCAATTCATTGGGTAGCAAAGAAAGATGAAGTTTTACATGTTTTAGCCGAAAAGGAAAGCTTGTTGACAAAATTAGGATCCATCATCGTTTACGATAGTGCCAAATTTGAGTTGCCTGCGAGTTGGGCAAACAAATTACCCACGTATATTGCCGTATCAAGTATGGAAGATGCCTTGATTATGTCCGTTACGCTTCCTCGTCAAAAAAGTGTTATGCTTCTTACCGGAAATCTAGCCGACGGAAAAGACAACGAACAACAAATTGAAGATTTCATAAGCGCTTATCGCTCCATTTAATGAATGAATATTTAAAATATCTAAAAGGTGACCGTGTCATCTGGATCATCACTTTGTTGATGCTTGCCTTTTCATTGGTGAGTGTATACAGCTTTGTACCGATTCTGGTGAAAATTGAGGGAGGTACCCCTTTTAAGTATTTGTTCAAACATTTTATTTACGTGCTGATTGCTTTGGGAACCATGATTTGGCTTTCCAGAAAGGATCCGAAATACTTCTCAATGCTGTCCAAGGTGGCGTTCTATTTCGCCATTGCCCTACTCTTGTTTACCGTCTTTTTTGGCACAAGGGTCAATGGAGCCGGACGTTGGGTGAAAATTCCATTTGTTGGATTAACCTTCCAATCTTCCGATTTTGCAAAACTTGCTTTGATCGTCTACTTGTCTCGATTAATGGTGAAAAAAAGTCAGGTCATGAACGACTGGCGAAAGGGCTTTTGGCCCATCATGCTGCCGATTATTATCATATGTGGATTGATAGTAAAAGATAATTTCTCGACAGCCGCTTTGTTATTCATGATCAGCATTTTCATGTTATTTCTAGGCAAAGTACCGTTCAGCAAAATTGGCATTGTTCTCGGAAGTGGGGTGATCTTTTTATCCGTAGTTGTAAGTATTCACAAAGCTGCTCCTGAATTGGGAATATTGCCGCGATATGAAACGTGGGAAAACAGGATTCTCAATCGAATGGATGACGAGAAAAACGTGGCGGCTAACGCACAAGCCTTGAATGCTCAATTGGCCATTTACAACGGAGGAATCTTGGGGCAAGGTGTTGGAGACGGCAAATTAAAAGAATATCTTCCTGAAGCTTACGCCGATTTCTACTACGCCAGTTTTGTGGAAGAATTCGGCTTAATCTCTTCCTTGTTTTTGATTTTAACCTACTTAATCTTACTCTACAGGATCATCAAAATAGGGTTGAATTCCAAAAATATGTTTCAGACTTATGTAAGCCTTGGTATTGGCATTTTATTGCTCACTCAAGCTTCAATAAATATGTTGGTTTGCACAGGCGTTTTCCCGGTAACGGGACAAAACATGCCGCTCCTCGCCATGGGTGGTTCTGCGTTGATCATGACCTGTGTAGCGCTGGGCATTGTTCAAAGTATTGCGCACAGTCAACTTACTGCAAAAGAAATTAAAGAATGAAATTAGAACGCGTTATTATTTCAGGTGGAGGAACAGGTGGACACATCTTTCCCGCGGTGGCAATTGCCGACGAAATCAAAGCGAATTACCCAGATGTGAACATCCTTTTCATCGGGGCTAAAGGCAAAATGGAAATGGAAAAAGTTCCAGCTGCCGGTTATAAAATCGAAGGACTTGATATTCGTGGATTCCAACGCAAACTCACCTTGTCTAATTTCGCCCTTCCTTTTAAAATCATTTCAAGTTTATGGAAAGCGCGACGAATCATCAAAAAATTCAATCCGCAAGTCGTAATTGGGGTTGGTGGATACGCTTCCGGACCTACGCTTGAAATGGCAAATTTATTGGGCATTCCTACTTTATTGCAAGAACAGAATTCTTACCCCGGCAAAACCAATCGCATTCTGGCCAAAAAAGCAAAAGCAATTTGCGTGGCGTATGACAATTTAGAAGCTGTTTTTGGTAAAGAAAAGTTGCATTTCACAGGTAATCCCGTCCGACTTTCAGCCATTCCAACCGACAAAAATCAAGCAGAGGCAAGAACGAGAATCGGTCTTGACCCTGAAAAACCGTGCGTTTTTATCATGGGCGGAAGTTTGGGTGCAAAAACCCTGAACGATTCTATGGTGAAACAATTGGACAATCTCGAAAATAGCGGTTCTCAATTCCTTTGGCAAGTGGGGCAATATTACTATGAATCCTTGCACGAAGAATTGAAATCAAAAAACCTGAAAAATATTCATTACAGTGCTTTCATTCAAAACATGTCAGATGCCTACAATGCCGCAGATGTGATCATTTCCCGTGCTGGCGCATTGTCCGTATCCGAACTTTGCTTGGTCGGAAAACCAATTATTCTTGTTCCTTCTCCGAACGTAGCCGAAGATCACCAAACGAAAAATGCCATGGCTTTGGTATCTAAACAGGCAGCCATTTTGGTCAAAGACAGCGATGCTAGAGAAACACTGGTACCGACACTTCTTGCTTTGCTAAAAAATCAAGCCCAACAGGAAGAGTTATCCGAAAACATTTTGAAACTCGGAAAAAACCTGGCTACCAAAGATATTTTGAAAGTAATCGAAACAATCGCACGCAAGTGAACCAACTCGACAAAATAGCACTCAACGATTTTTCTCAAGTTTATTTCTTGGGAATTGGAGGCATCGGAATGTCTGCGTTGGCCAAGTACTTTCTTTCAGAAAACAAAGTGGTGTTGGGTTATGACAAAACACCGAGTCCAATCACAGAGGATTTGATTTCACTAGGTGCACAAATCCATTTCGAAGATTGGGCGAATCAACTGGCTAGCCTAGTTTCGATTGAAACGACTTTGATTATCCGAACACCAGCCGTTCCAGCGAATTTTGGAGAATTAGTGTATTTTCAAGAAAAGGGTTATTCTTTGTTTAAACGCTCCGAAATATTGGGGATTTTAACCCGCAATTACAAAGGATTAGGCGTCGCTGGAACGCACGGGAAAACTACTACTAGCACGATGTTAGCCCATTTGCTAAATGAATCAAGTTTGCACTGCAACGCTTTTTTAGGTGGTATTTCCAGCAATTTTGGATCAAATTTTCTGAGCAACCCCGAAGCCGAATTCACGGTCATTGAAGCCGATGAATTCGACCGAAGTTTTTTGCAATTGAAACCCTACGCTTCCATCATTACCGCGATGGATGCAGATCACTTAGACATATACGGTACCGTTGAAAACTTCAACAAAGGCTTTCAAGATTATGCCGATTTAATCGATGAAAATGGATTGTTGGTACTTAAAAATGGAATTCCGTTAAACACAAATACAAAAACCGTCACGTACGGTGTCGAGGATGTAAACGCAGATTACAATGCAACAAAACTTCGTTTCGAAAATGGAAAATTCCTCTTTGATGTCACAGGATCAGCTGTTGATTGGAAATCCATTGAATTAGGCATTCCGGGTATCCACAATGCAGAAAACGCGTTGAGTTGCATTGCGCTATGTATTTGGCTTGGCCTGACCGAAAGGGAAATCCGTAACGGATTGCAAACTTTCAAAGGCGTAAAACGTCGTTTTGAGTACCATGTTCAACGATCAGATTTGGTCTACATCGATGACTATGCACATCACCCAACGGAAATAAAAGCCTTGTTGGATTCTATTGAATTGTTGTATCCAAATAGAAAAAAAATTGGCATTTTTCAACCTCATCTATTCACCCGAACCCGCGATTTTTTCGATGGTTTTGTCGAACAACTTTCTCGTTTAGACGAGCTAATTCTTATGCCAATATACCCAGCGAGAGAGGAACCAATTCCTGGAATTACCAGTGAGAAATTGTTAGCAGAAATAACCACAACGAAGAAAATACTATTGCCAGCATCGGAAATAGTAAATTATTTAGAAACCGTTCAAGATGGAGTATTACTCACCATTGGTGCGGGAGACATTGACCGATTAGTACCCATCATCTCAAAAAACAAAACCATTTGAAACGCTGGCAAAAAATAACGTTAATTTCTCTTTCCATTCTTGGATTGGTCGTCTTGCTTTATTTTATGAAAAAAGCACAAGACGAAACCATCCTGGCATTGCCAAAAATTATCATCCATGTGGAGGGAGAAAATAGCTTCTTGACGGAAACGGAATTACAGCAACGGTTAACAAGAGAAAAGTATTTATTTCCTGGTCAAACATTTGAGCAACTCGACGTACACAAAATAGAGAGTTTTATTGAAGCCATGCCAGAGGTGAAAAATGTGCGTGTATTCATGAAAATTGGCGCCAATTGGTCCATCGAAGTAGAGCTACGCGTTCCCATTGCCCGTATTTACAACCAATCTGGAGAAACCTTCTATTTAGACACAGAAGGATATACGATGCATCCTTCCTCGCTGCATACGGCTCGAGTAGTCGTTGTGAACGGGTATATTCCAGACAAATTGAACTCGATCCCAGTACCAGAGCTAATTAACAATGACTCCTTGAAAAGTATTCGAAAACTCGATGATGTGTACCGAATTACGAAGTATGTTTGTAATGATCCCTTTCTCCAGGCTCAGATTGCGCAAATTCACTTGAACAAAACAGGTGAATTCGTACTGGTACCGCAGGTTGGAGGTCATTCGATTGTTTTTGGAACAGCTTACACCGATCAGGAAGTTGCTGATAAATTTGAAAAGTTGAAGGTGTTCTACAAGCACGGTTTGCCTTACGAAGGATGGAATAAATACGCTGAAATCATTCTCAAATACGAGAATCAGATAGTTGGAAAGAAAAAAGATTAATATGACGAATAACAGTTCTAAAGTGGTGGTCGGACTCGACATAGGTACAACAAAAATCGCTTGTTTTGTTGGTCGCAAAAACGAACACGGCAAAATTGAAATTTTGGCTATGGGCTCTAGTGAGTCTTTGGGCGTTATGCGTGGAATTGTTTCGAACATTGAAAAAACTGTATTCTCTATTCAAGCAGCCGTATCAGAAGCGCAAGATGCATTGAATGAAAATTATGAGGTAACGTTGAAAAATGTAAACGTCGGTATTGCTGGCCAACACATTAAAAGCTTACAACACCGAGGCATCCATACGCGTTCTCAAAGTGTCAATGAAATCAGTCAACGAGACATCGATGCGTTGGTAGAAGACATGTACAAATTGGTGATGCAACCGGGTGAAGAAATTATCACGGTTATTCCACAAGAATACATCGTTGACAATGAGCAAGGCATCAAAGATCCAATCGGCCATGCTGGTGTTCGTTTAGAAGCCAATTTCCATATCATTACTGGAAACGTTGGCGCTGTTTTGAACATCAACAAATGTGTTCAAAAAGCAGGCTTAGAAGTAAAAGACATTATTCTAGAACCAATCGCATCAGCAGAATCCGTTCTTTCTTTAGAAGAAAAAGAAGCGGGTGTTGTTTTGGTGGATATCGGTGGTGGAACGACTGATATTGCTATTTTCCATGATGGAATCATTCGTCATACAGCAGTCATTCCTTTTGGAGGAAATGTGATTACAGAGGACATCAAGGAAGGTTGTACCATCATGAAGCGTCAAGCGGAAATGTTGAAAAAGAAATTTGGTTCAGCTTTAGCCAGCGAAAGCAGCGAAAACGAAGTCGTTTGTATTCCAGGTTTACGTGGTAAAGATCCAAAAGAAATTACTTTGCGCAACTTGGCCAATATCATCCAAAGTAGAATGGAGGAAATCATCGAATTGGTTCACTACGAAATTCGCAATTCAGGTTATGAGAAAAAACTGATTGGTGGAATCGTGGTAACGGGTGGTGGAGCTCAATTGAAACACATGACGCAATTGTTTGAATATGTAACTGGAATGGACACGCGAATTGGCTATCCAACAGAGCATTTGGCAAACAACAATAAAATTGAAGGTTTGACGAGTCCAATTTACGCAACGGGTATCGGTCTTGTTTTGAAAGGCTTCGAAGCTGACGAAAGACATCAATCTGTTGCCGACGTTGTTGAAACAGGAAAAGTAAAAACACATTCAAAAAAATCAAGAGGATCTTTCTTTGATAAAATCATTGCGACTAGCAAAGAATGGTTCTCTGAGGAAGATTAATAAAGCACCTATTAAAACAAAGAAAAATGGAATTTGACTTGCCAAAAGAAACAAACTCAATCATCAAAGTAATTGGTGTTGGAGGTGGTGGTAGCAACGCTGTGAACCACATGTACAAGCTAGGCATCGAGGGAGTTGACTTTTTCGTATGCAACACGGATCGTCAGGCACTCGACATTTCTCCTGTACCACACAAAATTCAACTTGGACCTTCGTTGACAGAAGGACGAGGAGCTGGTTCTATTCCCGAAATTGGGAAAAACGCTGCGGTAGAAAATATTGAAGAAATTCGCGAATTGTTAGGAAACAATACCAAAATGGTTTTTGTTACAGCGGGAATGGGCGGTGGAACCGGAACAGGTGCTGCACCCGTAATTGCACGTATCGCAAAAGACATGAACATTCTAACGGTTGGTATTATTACGGTTCCTTTCAGTTTTGAAGGACGTAAAAGAAGACAACAAGCCGAAGAAGGTTTACAAGAAATGCGGGACAATGTAGACACCTTATTGGTGATTAACAATGAAAAATTACGCGAGATTTCTGGTAACTTGACCATTGGAAATGCCTTCTCTCAAGCGGATGACGTTTTGGCCACTGCAGCAAAAGGAATTGCGGATGTAATTTCCGTTACTGGCGCCATCAACGTGGATTTCAATGACGTTCAAACCGTTATGAAAGACAGTGGGGTTGCCATTATGGGTAGTGCGACATCCGAAGGCGAAAACAGAGCAACCAAAGCCGTTCAAAAAGCATTGAATTCTCCATTGTTGAATGACAATGAAATTTCAGGAGCGAAATACGTGTTGTTGAACATCACGTATGGTGACAATGAAGTTTTGATGGACGAAATCACAGAAATTACTGACTACATCCAAGACGAAGCAGGATCAACTGCAGACGTAATTTGGGGACACGGTTATGATGCTACTTTGGGTGAAAAATTGAGCGTTACCATTATTGCTACAGGATTCAATCCAAACAGCACGAATGAAGGTGAAGTTGTTACCAGCAGAAAAATGCTTCCTTTGGAAGATGAGATGGGAAAGCAAGTAGTGACTCCAATGGCTAGTCCAACGGAGATTTCTCAACCGATTGTTGCAGAAACGATTGTAGAAGAACCCTTTTTAAAATCAGAGGTTACAGAAACAACCTTCGAAACACCTGAGAATACAATCATCGAAATAACAACCTCATCTTTCGAAACTGAAGAACCTTTTATCAAGATGAATCAGGTGGAGGAAGAAGAGCAAAAAGCCATCAATTTTGATTGGGAAATTGAAGCTTCAAACGCAGCAAAAGAAGAAGAAATTACGCGCTATACGTTAGAAGAGGATGAAATTGAACTGAAAGTTGAAGTATCAGAGCCTGAACAACGCAGAACAACTTTGAGTCCAGAAGAGCAACAACGTCGCAACATGGAGCGTATGCAACGTATCCAAGAATATACCATGAAGTTGAAAAAACCAAACGGTATAACAGAATACGAAAAAGAGCCTGCGTATGTTCGTCGCAATGTTCAATTGGACAATAGCAAACACAGCGAAGAAGAAAAAATCTCTCGATTTGGATTAAATGATGATGAATCAGGAACAACACTACGAGGTGGAAATTCCTTCTTACACGATAATGTAGACTAATGAGTTTCATGGAAAAAATTAGTGCCGATATCAAAACAGCGATGTTGGCCAAAGACAAAGATAGATTATCCGTTTTGCGCGATATCAAATCCAAATTATTGTTGGAAGCGACATCCGGAGGTTCAGGCGAAGTCAGTGAAGAAGCAGCGATGAAAATCATCTTGAAGCTACACAAACAACGCACTGAAACGCATCAATTGTACATTGAGCAAAACCGAGAAGATCTTGCGGCAGAAGAAAAATTCCAAGCGGATGTTTTGGAAAGTTATTTGCCACAAATGATGACGGAAGAAGAAATTGCTTCCGAAGTTCAAGCAGCCATTGCACAAACAGGAGCCTCAGGTCCACAAGACATGGGCAAAGTAATGGGAATATTATCTGGGAAATTAGCTGGGAAAGCAGATGGCAAGGTAATCGCTCAATTGGTCAAAGATCAATTGGCAAAATAAAAACTGGCTTTATTCTCTGATCTGTTCGTCAAACTTCAGATTGGAAACCTCTTAAAAAGTCGCTCACTTACAGGTTGAGCGACTTTTTTCTTTCTATTAATTTCCGAAAATTTTGAAGAAGAGTTGCGATTCTATCCGCACAAATACGACAAATAGCGTATAGGGCGAAACTTAAAGCCTCCCTATTTTTACGGTCAACAAATTCCGTAAACCTTCATTTATGAAAGCAAGAAAAAATCTAATATTCCTTACTACAGGTATTCTTGTTTGCTTCAATTCCATCAGTCAAATTGCTAATTCTAGTACGCATCTAAATACAAAAGTAAGCACCATTTTCGGTCATTTAGACGGGGAACAAACAGAAGAATACGCACCTTTTGTTGGTCCAAGCTTTACCTTAAACGGTTGTTTCATGCGAAACAAAAGTCTCAATGCATTTATCGAATCGTACAATCAAGTGAATTCAACATCGCTAATTCAACCCATGAAATCAGTGGGATTAATGATTGGTTACAAATACGGGTTCACGTTTAGTACGCAAAGCAGTAAAGGATTGCCCATTTTATGGTACATCGGCCAGCAGAAACACGGCGGAAGTTTCTCAGCGAATTTAAAGGAAGGCTATACGCGAAAAATTGATTACACACAGAAAGATATCATCGACATCATCGCCTATTATCCCTTGAATAGGATTTTCTATTTGGGTGGGAAAATGGCATTCACCACTCAAACTATAGACGCGTACAGAATGTATGGGCAGGACAAAGTGTATGATCAACAAGCACCGCTAACAGGAGTGTATCGCTCATTTGTAGGGAATTTTACATTTGGGGTAGAATTCAAAGCCAATATCAAATTAAACAAGTGGATTTATGTATCGCCTTCTTTAGCGTACCAATCAACTTTTGGCAATGGAACATCCGCCTATTTTACCAAGGCCACCGACCAATGGAGTGAAAATGAATCTCCGAATTCATATTATTTCCCTTCTGATTATGCAGGATATCTGGCTGCTTCGGCCAATTACAATATTCTCCCCACCGAAGGTTTATTAAAGCCGAGAAACAGAATCGTTCAAGGTTCGATTTCAATCCTTTTCAACATTTGCCATTTATAGTACTAAAACAAAATACCATGAAAACTTTTCAAAAACTAAGTGCACTTTTATTTGTTCTATCATTTTTGACTTCTTGCAACAAAGAGAGTTCCAATCGCCGGAAAATGGCCGGCGAATACAGCGTTGAAAAAATTGAATTTTACACAATCAACGCGAATAACGAACCGGTGTTAACCAGCGCAAGAGAAAATATTGGTACCATAACCTTACTCAATAACTTGCACGGTGGTGCTGATTATGAATTCAATTTTACATTGGACACACTTCCTGAGGGCTTTCATCATGCTTGGGTTCACGATGACGCATTTGGAGCCCCAGTTTCTCGTGGATGGTCGATCGACAATGGGAAAAGAGATTTACTGATAATTGATGGTCGAGATTGGTATCAAAAAATCTCCGTTTATTCCAATTATACAGTAGAAAAAAAACATGGAAAACATAGCACTTGGACCTATTATTATTTCGACAATAATTCCAGTACAAACTATGGTAAAAAAGAAATTCTATATCTCAAAAAAACCAAATGATGAAAAACTTGCTTTTCGCTTTAGCACTATTTGGTATTCTCCTTCCAAGTGCCACTTCGTGTAAAAAAAAATACCCTGAAAATAAATTTGGCAGCTTCAAAAGGCCAGCCAATCGACTTACTAGTCACGTTTGGGAACTTGAAGCCTATTACATTGACAATGAACCGAATCATGATTACGATAGCCAATATTATACTCAAACCTACTCCGAACTATGTGTTGGTGGTGGAGACATGAAATGTAACGAAGGTTTGCTAACCGTTAACGCCCTTAGTTTCAATCCAGGTCTATCGTTTCTTTGGAAAATGTCAGAAGATGAAAGCACTTTTCAAAGTGTCCAAGTTGGTGAACCGTATATGCCCACCACACCCAATAGACAAATACTAAAATTGACCAATAAAGAATTTTGGTATACCTATGTCTCCGAAAACGGAACCAAACATGAATTTCGATTAAAACGAAAGAAAAATTGATTGTAACAACAAAATAAATTTCCGAATAACTGTTTATCCTACCACAAGACTATCAAAATGAAAGAATTCGATTACTTTTGTGTTCATCAGTAAAACAGCATGAAAAGAACACGCATTATCGAAATTTTAGATCCCACTTTGATTGGCACAGAAGCCTGCGCAAAAGGTTGGGTACGCGCTTTTAGAAGCAACCGCTTTGTACAAATCAACGACGGTTCCACCATCAAAAATTTACAAGCCGTAATTGATTTCGAAAATTTCGATGAAGCGCTATTGAAAAAGATTACAACGGGCGCAGCTGTTAGTGTTACCGGAAAATTGGTGGAATCACAAGGTGCTGGACAAGCGTTAGAAATGGCGGTCGAAACCCTTGAAATTTTGGGTGAAGCCAATCCGGACGAAATCAGTAAAACGGTGATGCAACCGAAAAAACATTCCTTGGAATACTTGCGTGAGCAAGCGCATTTGCGTTTCCGTACCAATACATTTGGGGCTGTTTTCAGAATTCGACATGCCGTGGCATTTGCCATTCACAAATATTTCAACGACAGAGGTTATTTCTACATTCATACGCCGATCATAACCGGTTCGGATGCAGAAGGTGCTGGCGAAATGTTCCGCGTTTCCAATTTGGATCCTGAGAATTTACCCTTGGACGAAAACGGAAAAATTGATTACAAAGAAGATTTCTTTGGAAAACCGGTAAACTTAACGGTATCTGGTCAATTGGAAGCTGAATTGGCTGCGACAGCCTTGGGACAAGTGTATACGTTTGGTCCAACTTTCCGTGCTGAAAACTCCAATACCTCTCGTCACTTAGCAGAATTTTGGATGATTGAACCAGAAGTTGCCTTCAATGATTTGGTGGACAACATGAATTTGACCGAAGATTTCTTGAAATACATTTGTCAATACGTTATGGACAATTGCGCCGACGATTTGCAGTTTTTGCACGATCGCGATGTTACAGAGCAAGCATCCAAACCGCAAAATGAACGCAATGAATTGGGCTTAATCGACCGATTGAAATTTGTTGTAGGCAATGATTTCAAACGATTAACGTACACCGAAGCCATCGAAGTTTTGAAAAACTCTTCTCATTACAAAAAAGGAAAATTCAAATACGACGTTTCGTGGGGAATTGATTTACAAAGTGAACATGAACGTTTTTTGGTGGAGAAAGAATTCAAATGTCCCGTTATTTTGAGCAACTACCCGAAAGAAATTAAAGCGTTCTACATGCGCCAAAATGATGACGGTAAAACTGTTGCAGCGATGGATGTTTTATTTCCAGGAATTGGAGAAATAGTAGGCGGTTCACAACGGGAAGAACGCATGGATGTTTTGAAACAAAAATGTGCCGATTTCAATATTCACGAGGAAGAATTGTGGTGGTATTTGGATACACGCAAATTTGGAACGGTTCCACACGCTGGATTCGGTCTTGGTTTCGAGCGAATGGTGATGTTTGTAACGGGAATGTCCAACATTCGTGACGTCATTCCTTTCCCAAGAACGCCTCAAAACGCGGAATTTTAATTCATTACAAAAGAAAAATTCATTTTTTTTCGTACTTTAACTTCTTCAATAAAAACTATGGCGCTTAAACAACAGTTCCAACAAAGATTAGAACAACGGCTTTCTCCGCAACAAATTCAGTTGATGAAATTGTTGCAAGTGCCGACAATGGAATTGGATCAGCGCATCAAACAAGAAATTGAAGAAAATCCAGCTTTAGAAGAAGGCGCAGAAGAAATAAACGAAGACGATCGAGATGACGATTACGACGATCAAGAAAAAGACAACAGCGACGAGGATTTTGATTTATCTGATTATTTAGATGATGACAGTCCGGATTACAAAACATCGGCTTCCAATCATAGCAAAGACGATGAAGACAGAGTCGTTCCGTTGTCTTCCGGTCAATCTTTTCAAGAACGTTTGACGGAGCAATTGCATTTATTGGATTTGGATGACAAAGAATTTATGATTGCCGACACGATTATTGGCAATTTAGATGAATCCGGATATTTGAGCCGAGAAGTCGAAGCATTGGTAGATGATTTAGCTTTTTCCGCTAACGTGGAATGTTCTGAAGCTGAAATTCTGAAAATCTTGAAATTGATTCAAGAATTGGACCCAGCCGGAGTAGGAGCACGCAATTTAAAAGAATGCTTGTTGTTGCAACTGGAGCGGAAACAAGACGGAAATATCACCCGTTTCACCGCTAAAAAAATCGTTCAAGATTATTTCGAAGAATTTACCAAAAAGCATTACGATAAAATTCAAGCCAAACTGGAAATTGAAGACGAAGATTTGAAAGAAGCCATCGCTGAAATTATCAAATTGAATCCAAAACCAGGCGGCTCAATGAAGGAATCAGCGAAGAGCAACCAGCAAATCATTCCGGATTTCATGATAACTGAATTTGAAGGTAAGCTGGAATTGACTCTCAACGGCCGAAACGCACCTGATTTGAAAGTGAGTCGTGATTATGAGCAAATGTTGCGAACGTATTCAGAAGGAGCAAAAACATCTAAAACGGAGAAAGAAGCGGTAACTTTTGTCAAGCAAAAACTAGACGGCGCCAAATGGTTTATAGACGCTATTAAACAACGCCAAAACACGCTTTTAGGCACAATGACTGCCATTATGAATTACCAAAGAGAATTTTTCTTGACAGGTGATGAAGCCATGATGAAACCGATGATCTTGAAAGACATTGCAGAAATTGTCAATTTGGATATCAGCACCGTTTCGCGAGTCGCCAACAGCAAATACGTTCAAACCAATTACGGAATATATTCGCTGAAGTATTTCTTTTCAGAATCACTTTCCACCGACAGTGGTGAAGAAGTTTCGACGCGAGAAGTGAAAAAAATTCTGTCAGAAGCCATTGGAGCGGAGGTAAAAAAGAAACCCTTGACGGACGAAAAACTCACCGATTTACTCAAAGAAAAAGGCTACAACATTGCTCGTAGAACCGTTGCGAAATACCGCGAGCAATTGAATATTCCCGTTGCACGCTTGCGCAAAGAATTGTAAAAAATGAAAGTATTCGCACAAATCATTTCATGGGTATTTTTGCCGCTTTTCATGCCATTGTATGCGTTGTTGATTCTTATGTACATTCCATCAAGAGAAGACTTTTTAATCAATGACAACTCGCTTTATTTCATGCATCCACAAAGTAAACTAGCGATTTTACTCATCTATTTTATTTTTAGCATTCTGGCACCCGGCTTAACCTTACTCGCTTTAAAAAATCGAGGAATTGTTTCAACCATCGACATTGATGACCGAAAAGAACGATTGATACCACTTTTGATCACCGCACTTTACTGTTTGATTTTGTACCTATTCTTTCTCTTCAAAGCATCCAATTCGTACATGCCAAAATATATTTTCGCGCTGCCATTGGCTGGTTTTATTACCATTGGTCTTTTTGCTTGGATTAATATCTACACCAAAATTAGTCTCCACGCTTGCGGAACCGGCATCCTTACAGGATTGATTTTTGCCTATTGCGCGGAATCCATTTACTTCAACTTTAGTTTATTGATGATTGCCATTTTTGTAACAGGTTTTGTCCTTTCTGCGAGAATGTACCTCAACAAACATACCTTGCACCAAGTTTTGTATGGTTTTTCTGGAAGTGCGCTAATCGTATTTTTTATTAATTATTTCTACCCTTCCGGGTTTTAAACTCCCACCTTAACAAGTCATTAACACATTCTGGCATATACCCATTTGCGTATATGGTATTGAAATGCATAACTTTGGCGAAAATTACATTGAACATGAAAAACTATGCTATAGGCTTGATTGCCTTTACTCTTATCTTTATTTCGGCATGCGGCCTTGTCAACAAGAAGAACAAAGGTCAAGGAATTAATTTATTCACAATCGAACAAGATCGAGCATTTGGTGCGCAAGTGGCCCACGAAATAGATAGCAATGTTGCCGAATATCCGTTGTTGGATTCTGCTAGCAACAAGGAAGTATATCAAATGCTTTACAGAGTAAGAGATAAAATATTGAACTCAGGAGTGGTTCAACACAAAAATGATTTTACGTGGAGATTGCGGATCATCAAAGATGACAGTACCTTGAATGCTTTCTGCACACCAGGTGGATACATCTATGTTTATACCGGAATTTTGAAATTTTTAGACAATGAAGCACAATTAGCTGGAGTTTTAGGACACGAAATTGCCCATGCAGACAAACGCCATTCTACGCGTCAAATGACCAAAATGTATGGTATTCAAGTCATTTTGGACATTTTGGGAGGCAACCATGAAATGCTCAAACAAGTGACAAGCGCTATCATCGGGTTGAAAAACTCAAGAGAACACGAAACAGAAGCGGATCAATTTTCGGTCGAATATTTGTGTCCAACCGATTATGACGCTGCTGGTGGCGGTGGATTCTTTACCAAAATTGAGCAAATGGGTGGTGCCAAACAACCTGAATTTTTGAGTACACATCCTGATCCAGGAAAACGAATTGAACATTTCAACACAGCTAAATTGCAATTGGGCTGCACCGGTGCGCAAACCAATGCAGCCGATTACAAAAGAATTGTTTCTAATTTGAAATAATTGAAACTATTTGAAGGGAAAGGGAGACGTATGTTTCCCTTTTTTATTCAGCGATTTTCTTGGCGATTTTAAGAAACTGAATAAAATCTTTCGGGTGATCAATGTCCTCAATTCGAACGGATTCTCCCCTTTTCTTTGCCGCAATGAATTCTTCAAAGGTCATACTCGGGATACGCAAATGACCCAAACGAATGAACACCAAATTTTTGCTAGGAATGGTCACGACATATTGGCCTAAAATCCCACGACAATAATAAATTTGGTCTTCACCATCGTTGTATTTCCACAAATGCAATCCATAATAGGTATTTGGAATGCCATCATCTGTTAGGGAAACGCCTCCCGTAAACATTTCTTTCAGGTAGGATTTGCTGATGATTTGCTCGCCATTCCACTCACCCTGGTTGGCAATCAAGCGACCCAAACGACCAAAGTCACGAGCAGTGGCGTACAAACAACAAAATGCTTTTGCTGAACCATTTTCTTTGTCCAAACTCCAAAAAGCATTGCTTTCCGTTCCAATTTTTAACCACAATTTTTCTTGGGCATACTGAGCGATTTTTATTCCCGTCGCTTTTTCCACAACAAAACTGAGCAACTGTGAATTGCCACTTAAATACTTGAACTCCTTGCCTGGTATTTCAATTCCTTTTTGGCGACAAACCAAACCGTACAAATCGGTTCCATAGTAGGACTCGGCATTAGTGGACAAGGGATTTTTACCACTTTCCACCCAATCCAATCCGGAGGCCATTTGCAACAAATGACGGATGGTAATGTCTTTTTTATCGTCGGATTGAAAAGCCGGGATATAGTGTGCAACTGGTTCATCCAAAGATTTAATTTTCCCTTCATCTAGCGCAGCACCTACCAAAAGCGCAACAACAGTCTTGGCAGCCGAAAAAGAATTGGAAACGGTGCCTACTTGATGCTTTTCCCAGTAGGTTTCTGAGATCAATTGGTCTTGTTTGAAAACCAAGAAAGCGGTTGTTTTGGTCGCTGCAAGTAATTTTTGTTCCTCCGATGTAAAAAGATACGCGTTATACTGGTCGCTTTTCGTCCATTTAAACAACTTTTGAGACTTTTCAATAGTGGTATAAGGGAAAACATCCAAATCATAGATATCCGGGCCCGTTTTTCCAATCAAATACGTATTCGCAATTCCTTTGTACAGGTAAAATCTTCCTGAAAGGAGGATGAACAAATTCACTAAAACCAGTAGTGCCAAGAGAAAAACGAAAAAGCCTTTCGCCATTCGTTGTAAGACACTCAACATCCGTGTAACCATTTTAAGCGTATTGGTAACCAAATTGCTGCGCCATTTTTTCCTTTAATACAGACTTCACTTTGTCCATATCAACAGGCGCACCCAATTCTTTCTCCATGGAAGTTACCGCTTTGTCATCAATTCCGCAAGGAACAATGAAATTAAAATAGTTCAAATTGCTGTTGACATTGAAGCCGATTCCGTGCATGGTCACCCATCTTGAGGATTTCACGCCCATCGCGCAAATTTTTCGAGGATGGTTGCTTTCAAAATCAATCCAAACGCCGGTAAGACCAGCAACACGACCACCCACAATTCCAAATTCTTGCAAAGTCAGAATAACCGATTCTTCTAGAAAACGCATGTATTTGTGAATATCCGAGAAAAAATACTCCAAATCAAAAATAGGATAACCAATCAATTGTCCCGGGCCATGGTACGTAATATCACCACCTCGATTGATTTTATAATAGGTGGCTTCATTCTCTTTTAGCCCGCTTTCATTGAGTAAAAGATGACTTTCTTTGCCGCTCTTCCCCAACGTAAAAACATGTGGATGTTCACAAAAAAGCAAGTAATTTTCGGTTGGAATCAGTGTATCTGCGTTGCGGTTCGCAATTTTTAGCGCTACCGTTTTGGCAAACAATTTCTCCTGGTAATCCCAAGCTTCTTGGTAATCAATTAAACCTAAATCCTGAAAATGTACGGTAGGTTGCATTGACTATAAGTTAGCCAATGAACCTTTCAAGAATTCAATTACTTCAATTTCTACTGAATCAACTCCGTTTGTAACGGCCATATTCCATGACAACCAATCGATGATGTTGTTCAAATAAATAGTTTTTTCAATTTTTGAATTTCCTTTTGCTTCAACGGTTAAAACAGTATCCGTTTTACGACCGATTCGGTCCAATGTTATTTCAACACGTTTGCGGTTGCGTTCGTTCAAGTCTTTCGTGTCAAAAAACAAAACACCGAAGCGACTGTCTCCGCCTCCCCAACCAACTAGCTCGTTGTGATTCATTTCGGGAATGGCATTTGCCAACGCCAATAATTTAGAATTCTCATTGAATTGCTGACGCGCACGAATCGTTAAACCTTCGTAGGCATTCGCTGCATAAAATACAGGTATTTTTCCTTTCAAAGCCGTTGTTAAACGATCGGCTTCTGCGCGTACTTCATCTTGGTTCGCTACCACCAAATCATGTCCTGCTTGAATCTCGGTGACTCTTTGTTTCGGACACATGTTCAATTCAGCTAAAATGTTCACCAACTGCACCAAGGAATACGCCAAAGAAGCTCTTGGCGGATTTCCTCCTGGGACCATAACACAGTCAAAACCATTTTTCTCGCAAATCTGAGCCAATTTACCACCGGAAGATACACAAATTACGTGTGCCCCTTTTGCAATGGCCTCATCCAAACACATCAAAGTTTCTTCTGTATTTCCTGAATAAGAAGACGCTAAAAATAAGGTGTGCTCGTTGACGAAATTTGGCAAATCATAATCTTGACAAAAAGAAACTGGAACAGTCAAATCATCGACCAACCATTGAGAAACGATACGTCCGCCAATACCTGACCCACCCATTCCGCACATAACGATGTTTCTAATTTCGTGTTTCGGAGATTTAAAAGACTGTTTTTTGGCAATTTCCAACGCTTCCACTAGTTGGTTAGGAAAATTGACCGTCAATTCTCTCATGTAGTTATTTGCTTCGATCATGATTTTATTTATTAGATTACAAAATTAGAAAAATTTATTTCTTTGTATCAGTCGATTAACAGGAAAATGCAATTCCCCAAAAGCTTCCGAACCATTCAATGAATCCAGGTAAAAAATAAACTTCGTACCTTTTTCCTTCCAAATTCCATTGTTCAAATTGTCTTTCATCAAAGTTGGTTTTTTCTCACCTGACGAAAACAAGTAGTAATCGCCTTGTCGACTGCTGCTCAATGGAGGTGAACCCAAAAACCGGTATTTTTCATTCTCTTGGGTTAAAATTCCTTTTTGCTGAAGTCGCTGCAACAAGTAATTTCCATTCTGATTCAACGACAGGGCTACCGAAAATCCCGGCACCAATTTTTCGCGTACTTTTTCAACCTCCGTCACCATGAAATTATCATCCAGTTCAGATTCAATATACGTTTCTGTTACTTTTTGAGTACCCCCTTGACGAAAGGACAGATCACCTTCCCATGCTGCCAGGAATTCTCTCAATGGAAAACTAATTTTCTTACTCATTTGTGCCATTAACCGGTACAATGGATCCTCGTGATTCGCTCTAAATTCATCAATATCCAAATGCAAATTCAAGAATTTATCATCTCTAGGGTTACTTGCCAAGGCCAAACCGCTCTCTTTTTTCTTAAATGAAAACGGACTCAAGCTTTTTATATAAGATTTCATCGTTAAACTTGTAGAATCACTGTCATGTGAAAACATAGCTTTTTCAATGCCATATTTCATTAGTTTTTTGGAATTGGAATACAAAACTAAATTCTCGTTTTTAAACATTTTCATTCCCAAGAACTCTTTCCATGCTGGGCTTATTTCACCTTTTCGCGCGTAGACAATCTGAAATAATTTAGTTTTAAATTGATTCCCTTTGTACACAAAAAGATACGATTTACCGTAACTCAAATAAATTTTCTCTTTGGGCCAATAATATACTTTCTCGTTAAACAACGTGGTGTCTGATCCTTCCTTAATCTTTTGCAAACGCAACAAACCAGGCATAATCTTACTACTATCCGTAACATGAATCAAACCTCCCCATTCACCCGACTCATCTGCAAAAATATAAACAGGTCGTTGAAAATTCAATCCATAACTCTTGGCTTGACCCAACAAAAATTCTTGTGAAAAGAAATCACGAAATGGAATTTTGTTGTAATGCAACATGCCACTCGTCTCTCGGGCAACGTCCAATATATTAGCCCGAATTAAAAAATCACCAGATGGAATGCGATCGACCATCAAAGGTTCTTGATTTCTGCTGGTCCAAAAATGACGTACAAACAAAAAAGCTGCGAGCAAAAAGGCAAGAAAAAATATCAATGAAAACTTTTTGTACATCTCAGAATAAAATTTCATCTATTTCATTATGATATACAGACTGTTCACCAAATCAAGTATGTACTGACCTGGACTAGCGTACGTTCCGTTGAAATCATATTTCACATCAAAGCTGGTAGAAGTAGTGGTTGTGGCTGTGGAAGTAACCGTCATCATACCCGTTTTACCTCGCATCGCATCCAACAACTCATTTTGTTGTTCGGTAAAGATACCTCTTGGCAATTCTGCAATGGTTTTTGACCAGTCAATTTGACCGTACACAAAACCTGATTTTTTGGTTTTTTTAATTTGTTGACGCGATATTTTATCCGCCCCAAAACCATCGGAATGATTGACTGCCAAATCCTCATCGTTTGTTAGAATAAATAAATCATTCTTGTTGATGATGTACAAAGGAAGCGAACTCAAAATAGCGTTGTCAAATTTCCAATATTCTCCCATATTTTTAAATTCGGAGGTCGCCTTAGCAAGCTGTTTCATCACCAAATCAGGCAAATCATTGCGTTTTGTAGAGAAGCCCAAAGTGAAAATGGGCATATCTTCCTCAGTTTGTACTTCCGTTTCTGAATAATTGAAATTTTCATCGTAGCTGTAATCGACTCGTGTCACCATGACTTTCTTTATGCCATTGAAGGTTCCAAACATACTGCCTCGGTACGTGTCAAAAAGAGCATCTTTATCGATAAGCGCATTCATCAGTTCGATGGTTAACACAGAGGTTGCGATTCGTGCGTTTTTTTCGTCACGCAACATCGGCATTACGGTTTCAAAGGTTTTCTCATACGCATTGCGTAAATTCACATTGTACGTGAAATAGGCCGAATTGTTTTTGTGAATATATTTCGTTACATTTTTATCGAACTTGGAATCGTTCAACTCCTTGTAGATAGCTCCCAATGTTTCGCCATAATTGGCAGTCATCTTTGCCTCAATGGATGATTCATTTAAAATCAAATCCCCCATGATCTTATTGCCCGAATACAATTGTTTCATCTCGTCATGGAGAGAAGGGAACATTGCTTGGAAATACCAGAAACTCTGGCTTTTCATTACGTTACGCGAATTATCTAGGTAGAAAACGCCTTCGGAAGAATGTTCCAACAAGGCTGCCAAATCTTTGTCTTCTTTTTTAAGATTTCGATTGTTTACAAATAAATCAACGCTGATTTTATTCAAATAATCCTGTTGCAAACTGGAATAAACGGAATCGCGCAATTCATTGTAATTCTTTGTTACCAAATCTTCTTCGTAGACGAAATCGTCGCCTTCAGCAATTAATTCAACCTCCTGCTCAACATCAAATATTTCTTGACTGGTTTCCTCTTCATCAGCATCCCACGCTTCTTCGACGTATTCCAATTCCTCAACGGGTTCTTCCTCGTCATAATATTCACCTGAATAATTATACGGAACGTAACTGTTGCCTAAACTTCGCCATAGTGAATCCGTTAATTCATTTACTTTCGTGTTCACTGGATCCACCCGCAACAACAACCCGGTATTTCCTCGAATCAGCAAATGATTAAAATAACTGGAATAGTAGTGCACATTTTCCAAAGGTGAAACTTGTTTGTCGAAGTCATCAAACACGGAAAACAGTTGATTGGTATCTTTGATTCCAAAGGAGAATCCAGCTACCTCGTAATCGTCATTTTTACCGTAATAAATATTTAGCTTTTGATTGAAATCAATTCCCGATTCTTTGATCGATTTTCCCGAAGTAGAACCATCAAACAATTCTTGTTGCAACTCTGCCATGAACTCGTATTTCACCAAATCATCCAATGAGACTTTTTGAAGCAAAGCAATGTTGTTCAAACTAAAAACAGTAACGGCATCAACCGGTATTAAATCTTCCGATTTTTGCCCATAAAAACTGCCTATCGAAAAGGTCAACAACGCAGAAATACAAAGTAATTTCATGATAAAAAATGCTTGAAAAGGTTAAAAAACCAACCTTAAGGTTTTAAAGGACTAAGATAAATGGTATTTTCCAATAAACTTGGGTTTTGACTCAAAGAATATGCGTTCGTCTTCAGCATTACAGCCAATTTATTTTTTGCTAGAACAGCATTCTCGTTCGAAAACTCTTTTACCGGTCGATTAAAACGCGTTATGGAAATGTAATTTCCTTGTTTTAAGAGATCTACCTCATCCGGCTTAAGCTCTTTTGCTTTTTTCACGGTCAATTCGGGAATGGATCGAGACAAAACATCTCCATTCCAAGAAATCCAATCCCCCTTGTTCTCCAATGTCGTTTTGCTTTCTTTCATTTCTTCAAGAATTGTTTCCGAAAAAGCTTCTTGTAAAGCATGTACATTTTTAAAATTACAACTCAATTTCACGATGTAATTATCCAAATCTGATTCAATATTCACCTCACTAATTCCTTCTTTACTTTCAAAAACGGTTTTAAAATGATCGATTCGGGCAAGAATTTCACTGCGCGAAGGAACTTTTTTTCCATCCAAGCTATCCAATGCGAGAACAGAATTGAGTTTCACCTTCGAACCACTCAAATTTACGTTGTATTTAAAAGTGCCTGAACCATCTGCATTAATGCTAATATCGTCAATGATTTCAATACAAGAACCGAATAAAAACAGCGTAGAAAAAAGAATTAGAATTGTTTTCATGAATCAAAAATAAGTAAAATTGACTAGTCAAAAATAATACCACAAATTTAAGGTAGTTGAACGGCCAAAAGTCACGAATCCATTGGAAGTGCTTATATTTGCAAAAAACTTTCAAAATGGAAAAATTTTCTACCGACAAAGCGCCAAAACCAGTAGGATTGTATCCCCACGCTCGTAAAGCGGGCGGTTTGCTTTTTTTATCGGGCGTTGGTCCGCGCACAGCGGGTTCAGATGCAAATGATTCTGGCGTACCCGGTTTGAAATTGGACCACAATGGAAATTTTATTGAATTCGATTTTGAAGCTCAATGCCGCAGTGTTTTTGACAATGTCCGCATCATTTTAGAAGAATCGGGTTCCAGTTGGGATCAATTGGTGGATGTAACCGTATTTTTGGTCAACATGAAACGTGATTTCGTTGTTTACAATCGTGTTTACGCGGAATATTTCAAGGACAATTTACCTTGTCGAACAACGGTCGAGATCAATTCCCTTCCTACGCCTATTGCCATTGAATTAAAATGTATAGCAACTCTTTAAACTAATAAAAAAATGATTCGATTTATTCTTCGATGCACGATTGCCCTTTTGTCTTTGTTTTTCACCGTTTACCTTTTTGCCACAGGCTATTGGGGATGGGGCATCGTAATGATTTTAGTGACGGCCATTATTGGTTTGACTTTCTTCCGAAATGAAAATATGATCCTTGCATTGAACCAAATGCGTTTGGGTAATACAGACAAAGCGAAATACTACATGAACAAGATAACGCACCCGCAATTCATGCCTAGAAAGCAACATGCGTATGTTTTGTTTCTCCAAGCTGTTTTGAATACACAAGAGTTTGGCTTCGCCAAAAGTGAAACGATGTTGCGCAAAGCTTTATCACTGGGTTTACGCACCGGACAAGACAATGCCGTAGCCAGAATGCATTTGTCTGGTATTTGTGCTCAAACCGGTCGGAAAGCGGAAGCTGTTTCTTTGTTAGCAGAAGCGAAAAAACTCGATACAACGGGTGTGATGCGCGATCAAATTGTATCGATGCAAAAACAATTGCAAGCTGCTCCTTCCAAAAATCAAATGCGCATGGCGCAAATGACCGGTGGAAGAAAAAAAACACCTAGATCTCGTTAATTTTGGCGAAAGAAACCAACCGAATCTACGCCGATTTTTGCGAGAATTACGAATTGATTGATGCCGGCGGTAGTCAAAAATTAGAACGTTGGGGTGATGTCATCACTATCCGGCCGGAACGTCAAGCGTATTTCAAATCGGAAATTCCTTTTACCGAATGGGAAAAACAAGCCCATTGGAAATTCAAGGAAAAAACCAGTCAAAAAGGAACTTGGCAAAATCTCAATCCTGCGCCAAAAAAGTGGGAAATGAAGACTGAAGCCTTGACCTTCCAATTGGAATTGACCCAATTCAAACACATCGGACTTTTTCCGGAACAATTCATCAACTGGTCTTTTTTAGAAAGCGAGTTGAATTCTGAAAGTCGTTTTTTGAACTTGTTCGCCTATACTGGCGCCTCCTCCCTTTTTGCGAAGAAAACCCATGCAGAAGTATTTCATGTGGATTCTGTGAAACAATTGATTTCATGGGCCAAAGTAAATATGGAATTGTCTCAACTCACCGATGTAAAATGGGTGTTGGAAGATGCATTAAAATTTGCGCAACGAGAGGAAAAAAGAGGCAATCGCTATGAAATGATTCAAATGGATCCACCTGCTTGGGGAATTGGTGCCAAAGGCGAAAAATGGAAATTGGAAGATAAAATCGAAGATCTTATTCGTACTTCTCATACCATTTTGAACCGCAAAGGTTGGTTGGTCTTAAATACGTACAGCCCTAGTTTAAAATTGGGGGATGCCCAACGAATTGCGGAACGTATTTTCGGTAAACGAGCTGAAGTTTGCACTGAACTTTGGATGAAAACCACTACCGGAAAAGAATTGTATTTCGGTGATTTGATTCGAATTCAAAAAAAATAAACTTACCGGCTAATCCATAGTACGGGATTCAAACTTTGTACGCCTCCTCCTGCTACCAAATGCACCTCAAAGTGCAACACAGAAACAGCATTGTCTGGTTTGACGAACAGTGATCCGATGGCTTGTTTGATGTTAATTTTATCCCCTACGTTGACATAGGTATTCTGTAAATTACTATATACTGTTCGGTAGTTGCCATGTTTCAGAATGACAACCTTGCCCGCTCCTGGGATATTTAAAACACTTGTTACTTCGCCTTCAAACACGGCCCGAACTTCCGAAAATTTGGGCGCAGAAATATCAATACCATTGTTGTTGGTAAATACATTCTCAAAGGTGGGATGCGCATTTTTCCCATAAAATTCGGTTACTGTTCCTTTTTCCACTGGCCAAGGCAATTTCCCTTTGTTGGAAACAAAGTTCTTGTCTACAATAACCGATTCCGATGTTTCTTTGAAAGCGATTGTTTTTTCCGGAGCCGGCGTTTCTGGCTTGCTGGTATTGGTGGTTTTTTTCTTTTCAGCAGCGGCCTTTTCGGCAGCTTTGGCAGCGGCGGCTGCTTTCGCTGCGGCAGCTGCTTCTGCTTTTTTACGTTTCGCTTCTGCTAATGCTATCTCCCGACGAATCGCAGCTTCAATTTCATTGCTGATGGCTTGTTTTTTCTTTTCATCGGCTTTCAATTCGGCGAGTAATCGGTCCTCGTCAAGTTTGAATTTTTTGTAAACTTCTTCTTGTTTTTGTTTGTCGGCAAGAATGCTTTCTTTTTCCTTTTTCTTCTCGGTGAGCACGACTAACTTTTCATTCTTTTGCTTTTTAACATCCTCAATTTCTTTCGAAATCAAACCTTGGTGTTGACGGATAATGACAAATTGCTTTTTTTGCACATCGGCCATCTTCTCCAGATATTTGTTTCGTTTGATCGCCTCGAAGTAAGAATCAGATGAAAAGATAAACATCAATTTCCCGTATTTATTCCGGTGTTTGTAGGCATAGATGACCAGCTGGCGGTATTGCTCCTTCAAGGACGCCAATCGTTTTACTAAATCTTTGATTTGTTGATCTTTTTGGACAATCGTGACATCCGCATTTCGAATTTGTTTGTCAAAATTCTGCACCAATTCTTCCCGGTTTCGAACCTGGTTATCAATCAGCTTCAATTCGTTCAAGGTGGCAGCTGAATTGCTTTTGGTCTTGTCCAGCAATAGCTTCGTGTTGGCAATTTTTCGGGCTAGAATATCTTGCTCTTTTTTTAATTTTTCGGCTGAACTTTGCCCGAACAGCAGTGAGCTGAACAGGATAAAAAACAAGAAAAGAAATTTATTCGCAATCTTCATAGCCTTCCGGTACAATAAAATACAAAGGTTGAGGTTCGTTGACCTCTACTTTGTCATACGAAAGAGATATAAAAAGGTTATTCCTTGCGGTGATAACCCGTATAGTAACTTTTTCCGGCACATTCATATTGCCAACCAATTGTCGGCTTTCATAATTCACATAAATACTTGCAGTATCACTTGGGCTGAGTATCTCCATTCCTTGCAATTGCTTGGTATCATTGGATAAAAAGTACTTTATGGCAACGTCATTTTCCTGCCTTTCCAAGCGATCTGCTTTTTTCAATTTGTGTTTTCGGTGAGAAGAAATCACATACCGATACGGTTCATGAATTTGAAAATATTTTTGTGTCGTGTCGTAATCCAAGGGAATTCCTAACAATAATTCTTCAATATTGCGAAAAGAAAAATCCACTCCAAAATTGTCTTTGATATAGGCCATGTCTGCACGAGAAACACATTTGTCTCGTTTGTTGACCACAGTTAAACTATCTTTCGTAATTAATGCGTTTACAATTGGAATAGCGGCATAGGTAATGATTGTATTGATTGCCGTATCAATGTTCATCCGCAAGGATGTTTTGAAGGATATACTTCTCGTGGTATCAACAAATTTGGTGGAAATTTTTGAATAGAAAAACGATGGACGCACTTTGGATAAGCTGTCCATGGAATTCATTAACACATTTTTGTTTACGCGCTTCACTTTCACAAAGTCAGTCTCGGTCATTTTTCTTGCACAACCAGTGATGACCAAAGAAACAATAAGAAAAGCCTTAAAAAACTGGTTCATAATATTTCAATTTCTCCATCTTAAGATCGAGGTTTTTATTTGTGGAACCCAGCATTTTAGCTATTTTCCAATATTTTAAAGCATCCTCACTTTTGCCTAACTGAATGGAGGCATCTCCTAAATGTTCGGTTACCAATCGGTCTTCATCATCAATCGCAAATGCTTTTTCGAAGTACGTAATTGCATTTTGGAAATCTCCTTTTTGAAACAAAACCCATCCATAGGTATCCAAAAATTGCAATTGATTGGGTGACTTTTCGTTCGCTTTTTTGATCAGGCCTTCTGCTTTGTTCAAATCCAATTTTTCGCTCGCCAAACGGAAAGCGTAATTGTTCATCAACAAGGTGCTGTAGGGATCTTTTTCCATCGCTTTTGTATAGCTTTCGTTCCCTTTTTTCAAATCCTTTTTCCCGAAATAGGCTTCACCCAATTGACCATAAAACTCGCCCAAAAGCGGTTTGTCATTTACCACCAATTCTTGTCCAATTTCCAAAATAGCGATGGCTTCATCGTATTTTTTCGTTTGAATATTTCCAACACCATTCAGCAAATAAAAAGAGGGGGCATTGGGGAAATATTTCAATCCTTCTTTGCTATCTTCCGCCAATTCTTGGAATTTCTGTGTTTGGTATTCCATGATCATTACTTGATTCCATAGAGACTGTGCGTTTTTCTCAAACTCCAAGGCTTTTTTGTACTGAACCAAAGCCTCGTCGTCCTTTTCCATTTCTAGGTAATAATCTCCAAGAATAGAATGCGCTTTTGCTGATTCGGGATTTTCTGCAACGAAAATCTCAGCCAATTCCATGGCCCGAGGATCCATTTTTGGTGATTGTAACGATAGCAATACTTTTGTTTTGGTATCATCGTCAACTCCTTGACCCAGGAATGCTTTTTTCAATTCTGGATAATATTTTTCTGTTTCCCCTTTTTGACGATAAACATCCGCTAGGAATAAGTGAACGCGCCCGTTTTCTGGATCGGCTTTGGCCAAATCCTCTAGTGTACTTATACCTTTTGCTTCCTGTTTCGAATTGAAATAATAATCCACCAAAGTGGAAAGTAATTGTGGGTCTTCAGGATACATCACTCGTGCGATTTCCAATTCTTCCATCGCTTTTTTCTCTTGTTTCAATTTTAGATACAATTGAAATTTTTGGATAGATATATCCGGAATTAATCCAATTTGATCTTGCGTTTTATTCAATTGATTAATCGCCTCTTGCGTTTTGCCAGCACGCACCAAACATTCGGCGTAGGGATACAAAACTTCGGGATTTCTTGGTTGCGCTTTTACCAACTTTTCAAATTGAGCAATCGCCTCCGGAAATTGATTTTTTTCGGCAAAATAGTAGGCTAACTCCGTCGAATAATGCAAGTTTTTTGGATCCAACTTGGCCGCTTTTTGGATCATTTCACCTGATTTTTGTTCGTTGCCTTTCATCAAATACAACTCTGATAAGGCAAAATAAACAGCATCGTCATTTTGTCGCATGGCCAAACACGCTTCAAAACCCAAAATAGATTCGTCGATTTGACCTTTCGTCTTCAATCGAATGGCTTCGTGAAACTTTTCGATGTAGGCATAATCCGCTTTGGAAAAAACCTTATCCGTCGGATTTTCTCCATTTTTCTTTGTGCCACATGCCGAAAGCAATGCCACAAAAACTAGAAATAGGATGTAGTTGTTTTTGCTCATTTATTCAATTACTGAAAAATCGCCTAGACTGATATCATTCGCTTGACCTTTGTAAAGGGCTTTTGAACCAATCATGGAATCTTTCAAATTAGCATTGGAAATTACGGAATCCATTTGTACTATCGTGTTTTGAATGATAGAATTAGCAACTTTCGTGCCTTTTCCAAGGGAAACGTGCGGTCCAACTACTGAATTCGTTAATTCTACCCCTTCACCGATGTAGCAAGGCGGAATAATTACTGAATTCGTTGCAGTAGAATTGGCAGAGATCAACTGCTTTCCAGCCGCTAAATCAAATTCCAAAACGCGTTGATTGGTATAAACCGTCACGGCTTTGTTGCCACAATCCAACCATTCGTCTACTTGACCGGGTTTGAATTTGGTTCCTTTTTCAGTTAATCGGCGTAACGCATCTGGCAATTGGTATTCACCGCTTTTCATGACGTTGTTGTCAATTAGATAGTCCAATTCAGTTCGCAACGCTTCGCCACTTTTGAAATAGTAAATGCCAATCATCGCCAAATCAGACACAAACGTTTGTGGTTTTTCAACGAAGTCGATGATTTCGCCTTTTTCGTTCATTTTCACAACACCGAATGCACTTGGATCATCGATTTTGCTCACGTACAAAATGCCTTCATCTGCTGCATCAATTTTAAAATTGGCTTTGAACAACGTATCGGCGAAAGCTACGGTTACTGGACCCGTCAACAATTCTTTCGCGCACAAAACCGCATGTGCCGTTCCCAACGGTTCCGTTTGGTAATGAATGGAACCTTTTGCGCCCAATTGAGCCGCTACTTCGATCAATTCTCTTTCTACTTCTGGACCAAAATCACCTATGACAAAACCAATTTCATCGATTTTTTCTGGACAGCTAGCCGCGATATCTTCCACCAAACGGTGAACAATGGGTTTTCCACCAACAGGAACCAAAGGTTTAGGAACGGTTAATGTATGTGGGCGAAGACGACTTCCTCGTCCGGCCATGGGGATAATTAATTTCATGCTTAAATTTATTTTACACCTGTGCTACCAAATCCACCGGTACCACGTTCTGTTTCACTTAATTCTTCGGTAACTTGCCATTCTGCTTGTTCCACAGCGGCAAAAACCAATTGTGCAATTCGTTCGCCGTTTTCTAAGATAACCGTTTCATTGGAAAGATTGATTAAAATCACACCCACTTCTCCTCGGTAATCCGCATCAATCGTTCCGGGTGAGTTGAGAACTGTCAACCCTTTTTTCAACGCCAAACCACTTCTTGGACGAACTTGGCATTCAAATCCTGCCGGTATTTCAAGAAACAAACCTGTTTTTACCAATGCGCGTTCCATGGGTTTCAATTCCACGTTTTCGCTCAATTGAGCTCTCACGTCCAATCCTGCACTACTTGTTGTTTCGTAAGCTGGTAAAGGATGTTCGGAGGTATTAATTACTTTTACTTTCATGCACAATTTATTGCGACAAAGCTAAGAAAAATTGTTCCAAAACGATGGCCGTTAAGCAGCTGGTTATCCAACTTTAAACACTCAAAACTTCCTTTATTTACTCTGGGGCCTTTTGGAAATGTATTCTCGATAGGTCAAAAACGAAGAAAAGCACTTGTAAAAAGGCATATATCGTCTTTTTAAATCAATTCAATGTATTCATTTTCTGTAACTTGTAAAAATATGCACGCTTTTTCACAAGTTCCACCTTTTTCTGTTTTCACATTGAAGAAAATATGAGATGACAAGAAAAAAGGTGCTTTCCAGCATTTCACAAAAAAAAATAAAAAGCACTTTTCAGCAGAAGTTATATTATTCTGGGTTCATCTTTGGAACTCGGTTTTTCCATTAGGTAAACTAACCCAAGGTAACCTAGCAGAAATAAATTGCGCACCGAATAATGCGCCCATTCATTTTCGAAATGGAAGGTCCTTCCAACAAAATAAAAAAGAATAGCGATTCCTAAATACAGGGTGAATTTGCGGAGGTTGTATTTGATCGGGAAATATTTTCGGGACAACAAATACGAAGCTACCATTTGCGAAGCATAAACAATCAAAGTAGCCCAAGCACTTGCCGTGAACCCATAAACGGGAATAAAGGCAACATTGATGACCACCGTTAAAATCGCACCACCAATGGCAATGTAGGCGCCAAATTTCGTTTGACCGGACAATTTGTACCAAATGCTTTGATTGAAATAAATTCCGAGAAAAACATTCGCCAACAAAAGAATGGGCACCACATTCAAACCAACGTGGTAGGCTTCATTCTGGATAAATCCTTTGAAAAAATCAATGTTCAAACTCACCAACAAGAAAACGGCACACACTATTGCTACAAAGTAGTTCATGATTTTGCGGTATTGTTTGTCGCGGTCCAGATCTTTGCTACGTGCAAAAAAGAATGGTTCCGCAGCGTAGCGATAGGCTTGCAAGAAAATCGTCACCAACATCGCCAATTTGTAACAGGCGCTGTAGATTCCTACTTGTTCATTGGCATATTGCAACGTTTCTACTGTGCCTTGGTACAAAATGTGTTTCAGCAAAATTCGATCGATGGTTTCGTTGACAATTCCCGCCAAACCGGCAATCATCAGCGGAAAAGCGTACCAAACCATTTCTTTCACAAAATCCAATTGAATCTTGAATTGAATGCCTAAAAAATCCTTGTACAGGGCGATAGGCTTCACCAATGAAGAAATCAAATTTGCGAAGAGAATAAATATCACGCCTTCTTCCGGCTGCTGCGGATTGAAGAGCACCAGCATGAAAAACAAATTCAAGCCAATGTTGACGAAAATGCTGCTCATTTGAATCGTTGCAAATTTCAAGGCTTTTTCTTCCGCCCGCAATTTTGCCAAAGGCAAGGCAGAAATGGCATCGATGATCACAATGACGCCCAAAAGAATAATGTATTCAGGATGATCACTGAACAACATCGCATCGGCAATGGGCTGATACAAGAACAAAAGCAACAAGGCAAACGTGCCGTTGACCGATAATACACTTAAAAAACTGCTTCTAAAAACTTCGGCTTTGTCTTCTCGCTTTTGCAAGAAATGGAAAAAAGCGGTTTCCATACCGAACGTAAGTGTAACGATTAAAAATGCCACCCACGCATACAATTCCGATACAACGCCGTATTCTGCCGGGTTGACAAAAACACTGGTATACAAGGGAACCAATAAGAAATTCAGAAAACGCCCAACAATGCTAGGCAATCCATAAATGGCGGTTTGTCCGAGTAATTTCTTAATGGGATTGGACACTATCCTCTAAAATTTGGTTTTCTTTTCTCAATAAACGCTCCGGTTCCTTCTTTGAAATCTTTGGTGCCAAAACATTTTCCAAATTGTTCAATTTCAATTTCGTACCCATTGATACCGTCTTGGAAATTGGCATTGACGGATTGAATGGCCGCAGAAATGGCTGTTCGAGAATTATTCAAAATACGTTTTACGATTTCCTCACATTTGGTGATCAATTCATTTTGTTCCACTACATGGTTCACCAAACCCCATGTCAAAGCTTCCTCGGCCGCCATCATTCCTGCGGTGAAAACCATTTCGTTGGCTTTTCCTCTTCCGACCAATTGGGCCAAACGTTGTGTGCCACCGTATCCTGGAATAACACCCAAAGAAACTTCTGGCAAACCCATTTTGGCATTGGAACTAGCTACTCGAATGTGTGAACACATGGCCAATTCTAAACCTCCACCCAAAGCGAAACCGTTTACAGCGGCAATCACCGGGATATTCATATTTTCGACAAAACTGAACAACAACTCTTGACCTTTTCTCGCCAAATCGCCGCCTTGCTCAATTGAAAAATCGGCAAATTCTTTGATATCTGCACCAGCTACAAACGCTTTTTCACCCGAACCCGTTAGAATTACGGCTCCACATGATTCGTCGTTGTTCGCCTCATCTAACGCCAAACGCAATTCCTTTATCGTTTCACGGTTCAGTGCGTTCAATTGATTCGGTCGATTGATGGTGATGATTTGATATTGATCTTTTTGATCAACAAGAATGTTGTTGTACATAATGGAATGATTTTAAGCAAAAATAGTCACTTTTTTAAAGTGGGGTCGGAAAACCGAATTTGGATATCAACCTTTTCTGAGTCTTTTATACAATTTTATTAGTAGCATCAACCCTAGGGCAACCAAGAAGAAGGACAAAGTTGCTTTCCACCAAGACAATCGGCCTTGTGTTTCTACTAAGAAAATGATGGCAACCAAACACAAGGTAGCCAATTCATTCCACATGCGCAGTTGATTGGAATTCCAGGTAAAAATACCTTTGGCCATTTTGAACATGAGTTTTTGACTGATAAAATGGTAGACTAACAACACCCCAATGAACGCCAATTTAATGTGCATCCAAGGTTGTTGTAGCAAATAGGGATTGAGCCAAAGCATCCAAAATCCGAAAAGGAAAGTCAAAATCATAGCTGGCGTAGTGATGATCCACCACAATTTCTTCTCCATGATTTGAAATTGATCGCTCAGTGCTTTTTTGGCCAATTCGTCTTTTTCCTGTGCTTCCGTATGGTAAATAAACAAACGCGGCATGTAGAACAGGCCTGCAAACCAGCTGACCACAAAAATGATGTGCAAAGATTTGATGATATCGTACATAGGGTAAAATTACGAAAAGTCAATTACGAATTACGAATAGACAATTACGAATTGTTTAATTACGAATTTGGATTCCCTAATTCGTAATTCGTAATTTTTAAATTCTTAAGCGAATAAATTCATCAAATCTTCTTTGTTTAAGGATTTCAAAATGGAAGCATCTGTGCGCACCAAATCTTCGGCCAGTTCTTTTTTCGATTCTTGTAGCAACCTAATTTTGTCTTCAACGGTATCGGGACAAATCAATCGAACCGCCACGACATTTTTCTTTTGACCAATGCGGTAACTTCTGTCAATTGCTTGATTTTCGACCGCTGGATTCCACCAAGGATCAACGATGTAAACGTAATCGGCTTCTGTTAAATTCAAACCGGTTCCACCCGCTTTTAGACTGATGAGAAAAACCCGAACTTCCTCGTCATTTTGAAAACGGTGCACGATTTCTTCTCGGTTTTTTGATTTTCCCGTCAAATATTCGTGGGTGATTTCTTCTTTGTCCAGCTCTGCTCGAATCAAATCCAACATGGTAACGAACTGCGAGAAAACCAAAATCTTGTGGTATTTGTGTTTCGTCCGAATTTCTTCCATCAAAACGGTCATTTTTGCTGATTCATCTCCAAAGTCAACATCGTCTGGAAGGATTTTGGGTGAATCGCATATTTGGCGCAGTTTCGTTAAACCTGCCAAGAGCAGCATACTTTTATTGACGTCAAATTCAAATCGGTCACGACTCAACAAAGAAGTTCGAATCTCAGCGCGGGTGGAATCGTAAATCTGTCGTTGCTCCTCGCCCATTTCGCAATACAGCACCATTTCTGTTTTCTCAGGCAATTCTTTCGCTACTTGCTTTTTGGTTCGTCGCAAGAGAAACGGGTTGATTTTGTTTTGCAATTCCTTCGCTCGGGCAAAATCTTTGAATTTGTCGATGGGAATGGAATATTCGTCTCGGAATCGTTTTTGAGAACCGAAAATACCGGGAATGGCAAATGAAAATTGCGCATACAAATCAAATGTATTGTTCTCGATTGGCGTACCCGTCAAGACCACACGATTTCTCGCTTGCAACAAACGAGCGGCTTTGTAACGCATCGATTCAGGATTTTTGATGGCTTGCGATTCATCCAAGAAAATATAATCGAACGGGAATTTCTTGAGTTTGCCAACGTCCGAAAGCAAAGTTCCATACGTGGTCAAAACAATGTCAAACGATCGAAAGGTCTCCACATTTTTCACCCGCGTGTTTCCATAATTAGAAAGCAATTTCAGCGTTGGTGCAAACTTTTCAATTTCACGGGTCCAATTAAACAACAAGGATGTTGGCACCAAGACCAAATGCGTTTTGTCGTTCTTTTTTTCTTTGAGTGAAAGGATAAAAGCAATGATTTGAATCGTTTTTCCTAGACCCATGTCATCCGCTAAACAACCACCAAAATTGAATTCATCCAAAAAGTGCAACCAATCCAATCCATCTTTTTGATAGTCTCGCAAAGTCCCCTTCAAAGTTTTGGGAACTTTTGATTTTTTTACGTTGTTGAAATTATTGATTTTCAAATTAATGGAATCAATTTCTTTTAAAATTTCTGTATCTAAATTTTCTTCCTCGAACAAGTCAGTAATCACTGAATAATTCACTTTCGAAATCCGGATTTTGTCTTCCACAAGGTCGCCCGAACGGAAATATTGGCTGAATTTCTCGATCCATTCCTCTGGTAACAAACCGTGTGAACCATCCCCCAGAACGACGTAGTTGCTTTTGTTGCGCACTGCTTTTTGCACTTGTTGCAAACTGGCTGTTTGTTCACCAAAATTGATTTTTGCAGAAGTTTCAAACCAATCTAACCCACTTGCCACGCCAATTTTTACAGAAATTTTTGAAGGATTCCATTTGTTGCTTTTCAGTTCCTTGAAGCCCAACACTTGAATGTTTTCATCTTGCCAAACAGAGAAAGCATCGATGAACCAACCTTCGTTGTAGAATTTCTTTTTGTGCAGGTAAAAATGATCGAAACCACCCAATTGGTCTTCGAACTCAAAATTTTGCCGCGTCAACATACCGACAAAACGATCTTCCAAGTTTTTATCCCGCGGAATCGTAAACCACTCACCTACCTCATCAATTCCTGAAAGTTGTTGTTGACTGAGAATGGGTACTTCCATTTTTCCGTAACGAATGGCTGGCGTAATCAAGATGTAATTTTCAGATTCTGAAAGGTAAATCGTCTTTTCGGGTCCTTTCTTTTCGGTAAAGAAGGCTACTTGCTTTTTGGTTGCTTTTTTGCGAAAGCCATAATTGATTTGGACATTTTTCTCGAGCGGTGCCAAATATTTTTGCTGGAATTCATCGAATTGTACGGTGGGAATCAGCAAACGATTGTTGTATTCTTTAAAAAATTGAAACAACTTGTATTTGTTATCCCCTTGCAACAGAAAAAATTGTTTTTCCACTTCAATAAAAAATCGGAAATGAAACTTTAACTGGTTGAATAAATAGGTTTTATCGTTCAAAATTAAAGAAGGAATCACTTCGTAAAAATCTTTCTTGTGTTGAATGTCTAAATGGATTTGAGCGTTCTCTGCGAAGCGCAAATTCACTTCTACCAGATTACGTGCCGAAAGCGAAGATGAATTCTCTTCTCCCGAAAAATAATAGGTGTATTGCGCTGGGTTTTTCAACAAGGTTCGCAACGCATTCAATTGAGGTTCGATGTCTTTGTCGCGATGGTAAACACCTTTGAAAAAAGCAACGGCGCCAAAAAATTTAATCTTTTCTGTTTCGTCCGTTTGTTGCATTTCCAACGCTGGATCGATTTCTTGCAAAGGGTTTTTCGGCTTTCCATTTTGCGTCAACTCGCATTCGATCAAGGTCACCAGCAATTCATTTCGGTAACTGTGTTCTGAAAAAACAATCCCTCGATGCTTCACTTTTTCCTTGTTTTTTAGCCAGCTTTCTGAAAACAATTCCGATTTTGGTGAAAAGAAATTTTCCAACTTTTGAATGCCTTTTTCATCTAAGCGGAGTAATTCCTGTTTTTTCGTGATGACTTTTACTTGCCCTCGGTTGTAATCCAAATCAAAAAATTCATCCAAATCGTAATCGGTACTTAAACCATATTTCTCGGCAGAGGTTTTGAACGCTGTTTTCCGTTTCTCCGGATAAAAATAGATGTGCAAGTTGGTACGGGAAAGTATCGTCGCCAAGGCCATGGCTTGATGGGTGCACAATTTATCGGTTTCAATTTGACAATCGCAACACAGGTACAACGACGTATCCTTTTCCGAAACGGCGATGCTTACTTTGTAATTTTCCAAGTGGTTGGTGGAAATTTCAAAAGTCATGGTGTCCACAGCGGCATCGAGCACATAACACAAGCGCGGAAACAAAAACTGACGCGGATGCAAATTCGAAAAATGCGCAATGTAGTCTTCATCCAAATCGAGAATGCTAAAATTTTCGATGATGGTAAAATCCATGGGCACACTTTCGACCAAAAGCGTTTCACTTCTCAATTTACTGTTCCAACGGTTGTTTTTTTCCATTTTTTGTATTGAACACCTAAAATTTCAGGCGCGACCTGCAAAGATGGGAATATTTAAGGGAAGACTTTTCACAATTTGAATTAACTCCAACCTAAACCTAAATAAAAACGTTATTTTTAATTAATAAGGCTATTGAAATGAAAGGACTAACCATTATTACCATTTTCTTCTGTTTTTCTTCAGTTAATTTTGCTCAAGAGAAAACGAACAGCGATTTTATTAAAGAAGTTCAAGTGGGAACGAACTTTGCATCGCTCTATAGAAAACCATTTAATGGTGAACTTGTTAAAACTCAAAGAGGGTTTATAACGGATAATCAATATTTAAACGTAGAGTTCATTTTCAAATTTAATCCTAGATTTTCTTTGCGGATTCCACTAGCATATGGATTAGGAAACTTAGATGGAAAAGTGATTGAAGATGGCGATTTAAAATCGCATTTTTTTAATACTGGACCTGATTCATTAGCTCCAAGCAATTATTACATTTACGGTCCAAAGATTGATGCATTTTCAATATCATATTACATTCAATGCAATAACAGATGCAACGAAAGTTTCCGTTCGCATATTCGACCTCACTATTTAAAATATCAAGTGGGAATTTTCCCTAAAGTGAATTTATACAATTGGGAAAAAGTGAATTTATCATTTTCTCTTGGTGCAAATTTCGGCTTCATGGACAAATACGCAATTTCTGAATATTCAAGTTTTACTAGTAATAAAAACAGCGATGACACGATAGTTAGCTGGACGCAAACAAATCAAAGAATTGAATACGAGACAAATACATTCTTTTTTGTTCGTGGTGAATCCTTATTGGGTTTGGATGTGAAATTGACCAAACGTTTTTCGCTAAACTTCGAAACCGGATTTTCGACTATAGTAAAGGGTCAAGGCAAAAAACCAGATAAAATTTACACTAATTTAGATGGAAATGGATATAATTTAGTTCTTTCAGACAAAGAAAATACTGAGTATGATCTTTATTATTCTAATGATGAATACGATAGTTTTTCGACAAAATGGAAAGGTTTTTATAACCAATTTTATTGGGTTAACCGTTTCTCTCTACGCTACCAATTTCGATAAACAATTCACCGCATAACATTTCAAAGAAATAACTATCTTTATTCTAACATTCAAAATCAAAGTTTATGAAAACTCCATTCCTACTCCTTTGTTTTTTAACAGTTTCACTATTTTCAAATGCCCAACAATGGTTGGACCAAAAATACACCTATGACAGCGTTTTAAATGTTTCTTACGGTTCCTCCGTGAATTTCATCGGCGATACGGAAACCCATTTGATGGACATTTACTTGCCCAATTGTGATGATGCAGCGCATCTTTCAACACGACCTTTGCTAATTTTCATTCACGGTGGGGCATTCATTGCGGGCGATAAAGACGAAGCCAACTTGCAAACCATGTGCAAGCAATTTGCCAAACGTGGTTATGTCACGGCCTCGATTGATTATCGTTTGGGCTTTATTTCGGATGAAATCGCGCACACCTGCAATTTCCCCAGTTACAACTGTGTTTTTGCCACCGATAGTTTGGAATGGGCAAGAGCGTGTTACCGAAGCATTCAAGACGGAAAAGGTGCTTTGCGTTACTTGATCAACCGGCACGCACAATACCGCATTGACACCAACAACGTATTCTTAGCAGGTGAAAGTGCGGGTTCATTCGTTTCTTTGGGCGTTGGTTTACTGGATGTTCCTGCTGAAAAGTTTCCTGAGGCTTTTGCGGCAGCATCCGTTCCCGCACCGAACGCTAATACTAGCAGTTGTGTCTACAACGTCGGGAAAACTTTTCCAGCAACCATTTCCCGACCTGATTTGGGTGATATTTATGGTGCTATTGAACCCACGACAATCAGTTACACCATCAAGGGAATTGGTAACTTTTACGGAGGCATGATGCACGACTTGTTGCAACAATCTGACCCCAGCAAACCCAAACCCGCTATTTATTCTTTCCATCAACCTTGCGACATGGTTGTTCCAATCGATTCTGCGAAAATTTATGCCGGACTTTCTTGGTGCATGACCAACGGATACGGTTGCTATGGAATTGCGAATACACCCAAAGTTTATGGAAGTCGTGGTTTATCCAACCTAAATACTAACAACAGTTATGGCTACACCCTTGATAATCATTTCACGGCGACCAATTTTCCCTATAGCTTTTTAATTGGTGCGGGCAGTTGCGCGGATCAAGTGAACAATCCTTGTCACGCGTATGACAATTTTGGAGCAAGATTGAATGAGTTGGCTGGCTTTTTTGCGCCCTTGGTTTCAACCAATCCAATTTGCGATACTGCACAAGTTCCGGTGGGTCTTTCTCAACTCGAGCTGGAAAGAGATTTGGCAATTTTCCCGAATCCGGCTGCGGAAAGTTTCACCATTCGACAATTGACTTTTGAGCAAGCGCAGTATGCAATTTTCGATATGCTAGGACGTGAAATTCAAAACGGCGAATTGAAATTTGGAGATAATTTGATTCCCGTTAAAAGTCATTTAATTGGTGGAACCTTTCTGGTAAGCGTAAGCAAAAATGGCATTCGTTCTTCCCGATTATTGACGATAAAGTGATAATATACAGATCGATAAGAAAATAATAATAAAGGGCCCAACCTCGTCACGCCAATCTATTTAATCAATCGATTTTCTTTGCGGTATCGTTTCCACTAACTTCAACCAAGCTAAAAAGGATTTGAAAACAACAGAATAATTGTACTTAAATCACAATTGGTTTTTTTAGTATATTTGAACTACCCACCTTCCAATACGGATTTGGTGTGTACTTAAAAACTACTTTTTTCAAGTGATTTTTTAAAAATTGCAACGAAACTAAAAACGAGGCACTATGTTGAAAATTTACGCTGCCCTTTTTCTTCTGCTGATAAGTTCTATTGGCATGGCACAAATCACCATGACCCAGGCAATTCAAACGAAATATGAAGCCGAACAGTATTCCGAAATCATCACAGAATTTGGACGCCAAGCGGATACACTTCCAGCCAAAGCAATTTATTACATCGGAATGGCATACCGCATGAAGGGAGATGATATGAATTGTTTGCGTTATATGATCCTTTCGATTAACAAAGACAATCGCGACCCAGAACCTTTTTATACGAAGGCAATGACTTTCAATTATTTCAATCAATTTTCCAGCGCTGTTCCTGATTTTGAGCAGGCCATCCAATTGGATCCATCTCCCTCCAAGTATTTTGCTGGATTGGGGGACGCTTACTTTGGAATGAACAAATATGACGAAGCCCTAAAGGCTTACCAAACGGCTACAACAAAAGAAAATCCCATTGTTTGGCCGTATAAAATGATCCCAAAAGTATACCTTAAGATGCATCAATCTGATAAGGCGCTGGAAGCGTATTACGTGGCAAAAACCAAATTTTCGAAAACAAGTGATGCCTACCAAAATGTTTTACTGAACATTGGTGAGTTGGAGAATCTAGGTGGTCATTACGATCAAGCCATCGTAGCTTTAAATGAATTGCGCCGTTTAAAACCAACTAATTATGAAGCCATTCCCTTATTAATTCAATCGTATTATGGTAAAAAGGAATATGAATCTGCTATTCCCTATCGTAAAATGTTGCACGATGCACGGGAAAAAAACTTTTTAGAAGGAAGCTTGAAAAACAGTTTTTGCTTCGATCAATTTGTCTACAACGGGCACACCATTTTGGCATTTGAAAGCTATGATGAAGGTTCGAAAGTCCCCTACTACAAACACCTTTTTCAGGTATTGAATGCAAATGGAACGATTGAATACCAAATTCAAACCGAATTTTCTCCCCAATCGGTAGCTGTCGGTGGCACCAAATATTTGCTCAGCCTAGACAAAAATGAAACACACACGACTTTCCAAATAGGATTCGACGATGGTTTTGATTACAATGATTTGAAAAAAGCCGTGATTGGAGTAATTGAAAAGAATTAGCCGGAAACTGAGTCAATGTATCATCCGCCAAAATCCGTTAAAAGTGAAGTTTCTACGTTTCCCTTATCCAATTTAATTCCATGGAAATAACTACGTTTGACAAAGTAAAAATTTGCACTAAATAGAAAAAATGTCAGTGAGTAAAATTGCGTTGTTAACAGGTGGAAGTCGAGGTTTGGGTCGAGAAATGGCATTGAAGTTGGCAGAAAAAGGAATCGATGTGGCGATCACGTATTTGTCCAGCAAAGAAAAAGCGGAAGCGGTGGTAGCTGAAATACAAGCCATGGGGCAAAAAGCGTATGCCTTTCAATTGGACACACGATTTACCGGTGGATTTGACGCATTTTTGACACAACTTTCCACCACCTTGCAAGCCGAACGCGGTACCGACAAAATCGATTTTCTGATCAACAACGCAGGAACGGGCATCTACAAACCCTTTTTAGAAACCACCGAAGCGGATTTTGACGAAATGATGAACGTACATTTGAAAGGTGTCTATTTTCTCACGCAAAAAGCCGTGCCGTTTCTAAAAGATGGCGCCCGGATTATCAATCTTTCATCTGGCTTGGCGCGTTTTAGTATTCCTGGTTCTTCCGCTTACGCCAGTATGAAAGGAGGCGTGGATGTGTTTACCCGCTTTCTTGCCAAAGAATTGGCATCCCGAAAAATCACAGCCGTTTCCGTTGCACCCGGAGCCATTGCTACCGATTTTGGCGATGGGGAAAACAGAAGTGAAATGAAGCAAAATCTCATTTCTGGCGTTACGGCTTTGGGTCGCGTGGGCGTAGCCGAAGATATTGGCGGCATTGTTGCTTTCCTTTGCACAGAAGAAGCGCGCTGGATCAATGGGCAACGAATTGAGGCAAGTGGTGGGATATTTCTTTAAAGGTTTTTTCTTTCACAAAATTCATCACTTTCGTAAATCTTCCAACACACCAAAATCCTTTGTATCCAGTCGTTTGCAAGCCCACACATTTTCCTTATCTTTGCCCCCTCAAAATTCAGTAAAAGATGGAATTGTCCAGTTTAGAAGTACAAAGAAGAGAGTCGCTTGACAAATTGCGCGACCTTGGTATCGAACCTTATCCGGCGGCGTTGTATGACGTAACGGATTATGCGAAGGAAATAACAGATTCTTTTGTAGAGGGCAAGAAGGTGACGATCGCCGGGCGAATGATGTCGCAACGCATCATGGGAAAAGCTTCTTTTGCTGAAATTTTGGACTCTACAGGTCGTATTCAAGTTTACATCAACCGCGACGAATTGTGTCCGGGTGAAGACAAAACTTTGTACAACGAAGTTTTCAAAAAATTGCTCGATTTAGGCGATTTCTTGGGAATTAAAGGATATCTATTCAAAACGCAAGTAGGTGAAATTTCCATTCACGTGGAAGAATTTACCTTGTTGAGCAAAGCGTTGAAACCGCTTCCAATGGCGAAAACGGATGCCGATGGAAAAGTACACGATGCATTTACCGATCCGGAATTGCGTTACCGTCAACGGTATGTGGATTTGGTCGTGAATTCACACGTGAAAGAAACGTTTATTCGTCGTTCCAAAGCCATGAATGCGATGCGTTCTTTCTTCAATGACAAAGGCTATATGGAAGTAGAAACGCCGATTTTGCAACCGATTCCTGGTGGCGCGAGTGCTCGTCCGTTTATGACGCATCATAATGCCTTGGACATTCCTTTGTATTTGCGTATCGCGAATGAATTGTATTTGAAACGATTGATTGTTGGTGGATTTGAAGGCGTTTATGAGTTTGCGAAAGATTTCCGAAACGAAGGAATGGACCGTACGCACAATCCAGAATTTACCGTAATGGAAATTTACGTGGCCTACAAAGACTATTTCTGGATGATGGATTTCACGGAAAAAATGTTGGAACACGTGGCAATTGCGGTTTGCGGAACCACGGAAGTTCAAGTAGGAGACAATAAAATTTCGTTGAAAGCGCCCTACAAACGCGTAACAATGCGTCAATCGATTATTGACTTCACTGGATTTGACATAGACGGGAAAACCGAAGAAGAACTCCATGCTGCATGCAAAAGCATGGGCATCGACACCGATCCGAGCATGGGGAAAGGGAAATTGATCGATGAAATTTTCGGGGAAAAATGTGAAGGAAATTACATCCAACCGACGTTCATCACGGATTACCCAATTGACATGTCGCCATTGTGTAAAAAACACCGCGACAACCCCGAATATACCGAGCGTTTTGAGTTGATGGTGAACGGAAAAGAAATTGCGAATGCCTATTCCGAGTTGAACGACCCAATCGACCAACGCGAGCGTTTTGAAGTACAAATGGCGCTTTCTGAAAAAGGCGACGACGAAGCCATGTTTATCGACCAAGATTTCTTGCGTGCGTTGGAATACGGAATGCCGCCAACATCTGGGATGGGCATTGGCATCGACCGATTGGTGATGTTGTTGACCAACAATTCTTCAATCCAAGAAGTGTTGTTCTTCCCGCAAATGCGCCCGGAGAAATTTGATTTCAAAGGTCCAGAATTAACGGACAATGAAAAAACAATCGTTGCTCTTATAGAAAAATCAGGCAGAACCGACCTGAATTTATTGAAATCGCAAACCGGTTTGAGTGGCAAACAATGGGATGTCGCGATGAAAAGTTTGGCAAAACACGGTTTGACGAAAGTAGAGAAAACGGACGAAGGATTGTTTGTGGAATTGGCGTAGGCTTCGACTTTGATGCTTATCGCGACTTGGCTAACTAGTATCTTGTTGAGGGCAATCGCTTTATAATCATGGGATAACGGACCGTGTTTTGTTAAAAAAATCATAAATAAAATGATCAAACCCATGATCGTGAAAAAACTATTTTTTTCAATAAATTGATAGTCAGATAATTGAAATAAATATTCTTTGAACAAAAATTTCACTTCCCGAATTCTTAATCTAGGTTCATTTCCTCCCTTTTCAAATAGTGTATTTTTGTTTCGCTAAACAGAATAGGCTATGATTAATATTCGCCAGTACTTGGATCAATATGTGAAACTAACAGATGAAGAATGGGAAATATTTTCTTCTAAATTGATAAAAGAAAAACTTCCGAAAAAATCGCTTTTGTTGTTAAAAGGAGAGGTGGAAAGTCATCTTTCTTTTGTAAACAAGGGAATTGTGCGCTACTACATTGATAAAAAGGAATCGCAATACACGTTTGGTTTTGCTTTTGAGCAAGAGTTTGCCAGTGCCTATGATTCCTTTTTAACCCAAACTCCTTCCCGTTATTATGTGGAAGCCTTAACAGAGGTAGAATTGTACCGCATTACTTTTGAAGATTTGCAAAACGCCTATGCAATGACAGAAAATGGAAATGCGATCGGACGAGCATTGGCCGAAGAATTGTATTTGTACAAATTCTCGAGAGAAATGAGCAACCAACATGAATCTGCTACAGACCGATACGAACAATTGATCACCAAACAACCGTATTTTCTGAAACAAATTCCGTTGCAATATATTGCCTCTTATATCGGTGTCACACCCCAAACTTTGAGTAAAATTCGTAAGCGAATTTCTTAACTCATGTTCATTGTGTAGCTTAATTTTTCTCGGTTATTTTGTAGAATTCAGATCAACAAAGGGGACAAACTACAATGGACATTCGACACAATTTTATTTTAATTCACCTAAACAATTCTGATTTTGGTTTTCTATTAATTGGAGAATTGTATAAGCTGCAAAATCACTTGGTGGTTGTCAGCAAATGCGAAACGCATTTGAATCAACTTAAAAAAGAATTTCCAAAAATCGATCGGATCGTGTGTGACGTAGAAAAAGAAGAAGATCTTGATGCTTTGGTGGCACGATGTATGAATGTCTATCCTTTTTTAGACAATGTCATTCATCATAACTACCACAGAGAGTTAATTTATTCTAAAAAATCGCACGTTGAAATCGCAGGTTCCATCAAAGAAGCGAAAAAGTTATCATTACGACTTTTACCCATTTTTGCCAACAAGCCGGAAAGCGCTATGGTTTTTACATTCATCGACACACAAAAAGAGAAAGTGTTTGGACAAAAAAACTACTTTCAAAATACTCAATTTTTTGCCGAGTTACGACAAAAATCAAAGGGTTCCTCTGTGGAAATGATAGAGATGAATGTACCAATTGAGATGCTAAAAATTCCAACTAGCCATCACCATTTAAAGGCCATCCATCACATTCACGATAACCTCTATGATTGGGAAAGAGGGAATTTTACTCGACTCAAAAAAAATGAGAGCCTAATTAAGAAGTGGTTAAAATGGATCAAACAATCCTATTTCTACAATTAAATTTCAATTCCCACTACGCAAACATCATCCGTTTGCTCGTACTCGGTTCCCATCCACTCATTTAAAAAGTTGTGCAGCTGTTGACCTTGTTCAACAATGGGCAAATGGAATGTTTTTTCTATTTCTTCACGAAACAAACGTGGTTTCATCTTTTTACCCAGCGGTCCACCAAATTGATCGGCGTATCCATCCGATGTCAAAATGATTCGATCGCCTTTTTCTACGTCGATGGTTTCAAATGAAAAGGAATAGTCGCCGTCTTCCGATCCAATTCCGCGTTTGTCGCCTTTGTATTCCATGATTTCGCCTTTGCGAACCAGGAACATTCCATTTTTGGCCCCTGAAAAGAAAACCCGTTGATTTTTTTTGTCGTAAGCACAAAGCGCAATGTCCATGCCGTCGCGAATCTGAATTTCACCGATTTCAGAATTGAACAATTGACTCATTTCACGGTTCAAATAATTCAAAACATCCCCTGTATTATGGATTTCAGGATGATTGTTGGTCGCCATCAGAATCCGCAATCCTAAAACACTGATTATGGCGCCAGGAACACCATGCCCGGTACAATCACCAACTGAAAAAACCGTGCATTCATTTTCTTCTCCATTTTTATCGATCATTTTGGATTCACCACACCAATAAAAATCGCCACTTACGATGTCTTTTGGTTGAAACACTACAAATGCATCTTTGAATTTGTTTTTAAAACTCTCCGAGGATGGTATGATGGCATTTTGAATTCGCTTGGAATAATTGATGGAATCTATGATCTCGCGGTTTTTGTGTTCCACCAATTCTTTTTGGTCGATGACTTCTTTGGTTCGATCGCGCACTTGAATTTCCAACTGCTCGTTTTGGCGACTTTTCAATTCGTTCATTTCCTCCAAACGAGAAAAGGCTTCTTCTTTGAACATTTTGAACCGGTCCACCACAGCAAAGGTCAGTAAAATGACCTCGATGGCCGAACCAATTTGCAAACTGTAATCCGTCAAGAAATTGCTCGGTGCAATACCAAAATTGCGCAACACAAAACCGAAAACAGAGAAAATCAACACCACAAAAGCAGCAAAGAAAAAACGGGCGGGCTTGTAGTTTTGGCGGATTAGAAAATAGGCTACCGGCAAAATCAAAATGTTTAGAATCAAGGTCAACCCGTTAACGACTAATATAGAAATTCGATAGGCTGTTTCGGATGGTACGACAGATAAGACTAGATTGATCGTCAACAATACTGAAAACACATGGAAGATTCGGTTGAACTTGGGCAGGTTTGTTTTGGTAGACAGGAAATTCTGAACAAAAAACAGCAAGAATAAAACGGAAATCGTTGCTAAAAATGGTAAAGAATGGTTGGCGATATACGGATTATTTGGCCAAATGTATTCGAAACCAAAACCGCCAAGTGCCAATTGCAGGAAAATCAATCCCAATAGATACAAAAGATAATACAAGTTGGCTCGCTCCTTAATCACGATAAAAATGAACAAGTTGAGAATAAAGACAAAGAGGATGATTCCGTAATAAATTCCGATGATGTATTGTTCTTTGTAATCTCGTTTGCTAATGGCGCGTTCACTCAAAATCGAAATTGGGATGTACAATTGATCGCCTTTGTTGTTGATTTTTAATAATATTTCACGTTCACCGTTTATTTGAAATTGGTAAAATCGGTGGTCGCGGTTGCGGTGCCGAAACGAGTATTCATCACCCGTCATTGATTTACGCTTAAAACCATCTTTTGTTCTAACAAAAAAGACAATTTCGTCCAAGTTCGGGTTTTTTAGCTCTAAGAAAATGGGCTGATTCGCAGAATAGTTCAATTTTATACGAAGCCACAAGTTGCCATTGAAAAAACCAAAATTGGGTGTTAATTTTCCGTAGGATTCGAATTTTTGAAACGTTACGTCTTCTGCGGTGAACTTTCGAGCTGGATCTACCAAATAGTCAATCGCTTCCCCTTGAACTTTTATTTCTTTAAAATCTTGGGGCAGTTCAATTGCCAAGCCGACAAAGGCCCAAAATGTCATGTAAATGCTTAGCAATGATTTCAACACACGTTCTCCTTTTACTTTCGATTCAATTCGTACACATTTACGCTGGGAAACAACTTTTGGTTTCTGAATTAAAAAATAAACACGCATTCCCTGCTTTTAAAATTGATATTTGGGCCATCCGTCACCCGAAAAAAACTTCAAAATGGGGTTCATTTCAATTGGATAAAACAGCTGTTCTTGGTAGTCTAACCTTGTGAATTTCACGGAAATAAAATTTACTTAGCGTAAAAATGTCAGATATTCAATTAATTAGTTTACATTTGCTTAAATATTTTAAAAAATTACAATGAATAAAGGCACAGTAAAATTCTTCAACGAGACTAAAGGATTTGGTTTCATTACAGAAGAAGGCGCAAACAAAGATCACTTTGTACACGTATCAGGATTAATCGACGAAGTACGCGAAGGTGACGTTGTTGAGTTTGAATTAGAAGAAGGTAAAAAAGGCTTGAACGCGGTAAACGTTAAAGTTATCTAATATACTTTTAAGAATTTCAAAATGAAATAGCCCGTTTGTTTTTGCAAGCGGGCTTTTTTTTTGCATTTAATTCTCATTTAACAACCAAAACAAAACTATTTTTCAATTGTTTCTCTAACATGCTGCATTACACAACTTATCTCCATTCACCGGATAAAAAATGGGTCACTTTCGTGCATGGCGCAGGTGGCAGCAGTGCTATTTGGTACAAACAAATCAAAGCCTTCAAGCAAGAATTCAACATACTTTTGATTGATTTGCGTGGTCATGGCAAATCCAAAGAACCGATTTATAAAAAATTCAAAAAGTACACGTTTGATTCCATCAGTGATGAAATCATTGAAGTATTGGATCATTTGAAAATCCAAACTTCCCATTTTGTTGGAATTTCCTTGGGAACCATACTGATTCGCGAAATTTCGGAGCGATATCCCGAACGAACGAGTAGTTTGATCATGGCGGGGGCGGTTATGAAATTGAATTTACGCGGACAAGTTTTGATGCGTTTCGGCGCCCTTTTCAAATCTATCATTCCGTATTTGATTCTGTATCGTCTTTTTGCTGTCATTATCATGCCGAAGAAGAAACATCGTGAGTCGCGCTTACTATTTATCAATGAAGCGAAGAAATTGCGGCAGAACGAATTTAAACGATGGTTTACTTTGATTTCGCAAGTGAATCCCTTGTTGGCTTTTTTCCGAATCAAGGATTCTGGTATTCCCACCTTGTATGTAATGGGGCAAGAAGACCATATGTTTCTACCGACCATTTCCAAATTGGTGGGTTCGCATCTTACTTCTCAATTGGTGATTGTTCCAGCTTGCGGACACGTTGTCAACGTAGAACAACCAGATTTTTTCAATACGACGGTTTTACAATATTTGCTCAAATTGCAACAACGGAATTAAATAAAAAAGGTCTCACATCACTTGATGCAAGACCTTCTGCTAAATTTATTTTAAATCTTAATTTCCGAATGAATCGTCAGAAGAATTAATTACTTTCAAATTTTCCGCACCTGTTTTAATCACTTTGAACTCCGTTCTACGATTTTTCTCGTGCTCTTCTTCTGAACAATCTGATTTCACGTTTCCTTCACAACCGCAATCATTCAAAAGTTTAGATTCTCCATATCCTTTTCCGTAAATACGGTCTGGATTGGTGATTTTACTTTTGATGTAGGCTGCTGAAGCTTTGGCACGTTTATCCGACAATTTTTCGTTGTAAGCAATGCTTGCTCGACAATCGGTGTGTGAGCCCAATTCTACTTCCATTTCTGGATATTTGTTCATGACTTCAACAATTTTGTCCAATTCTACTTTGGCATCCGGACGGATATTGAATTTGTTCAAATCAAAATTGATTGGGTTTATTTTAATCATTTCAGTCAAATCCGTTACGACTTTGTCCATCGCCAAACTTCCCCCCATCAATTCATGTACATTGATGATTCCTGGTTTTGAAATTTCATTGTTAAACGTGAATGATTTTGGAAAGTATCCTTTTTTCATCAACTCAATCTTGTACGAAATTTTGTCGCCTACAACGTGATCTAAAATAGAATTTAGATGATCGCCAGTTTCAGCCGTTACGATTTCAACCAGTGTTTTACCTGTCAACAAATCTGTAATTTTCATACGAACACCATTTAACGGTTCAGCCGTTTTGGCATCTGTCACCAAGGTGTACAAACCAAAACCAGGATCTTGTTCCAAGAGTAAGTTTTTCGTGATCAAGTCGGTTCCAGCTGCCAAATTACTGGTTGAAAACGCCGTCTTGCTTTCAAAGTATTTCTCTTTGGTGGCTTTCACTTGGTAGTTTAATTCTGGTTCCAAACCAAACTTATAATTGCCTGAATTATCTGCAATCGTACTTGAAATGACATTTCCAGAACCATCCAAAAGTTCCACCAACGCATTTGGTATGATCAGTTTCGTCACTTTATCCGTCACCACACCTTCCAAATTCAATTTTAAACGCAACGGTACAATCAAGGTATAGGAATAAATATCGTCATCGCCTTTTCCTCCTGCTCGATTGGAGGAGAAATAACCCGTTTTCGTGTTTGGATTCATTGTAAACGCAAAATCATCGTGTTCACCGTTGATAGGCAAGCCCAAATTCATCATGTTTCCAAATCCATTTCCAGTCGGAAATACAACGAAAACATCCAGTCCACCCAAACCGATTCTTCCATTGGAAGAAAAGAAAAGATTGCCATCGCTTGAAATCCAAGGAAACATATCTTGCCCTTCGGTATTTACCTCTTTTCCCAAATTCATCAGCATTCCAAAAGTCCCGTCGGCTTTGATTTCCACTTGGTACAAATCCGCACCGCCAAATCCACCAGGCATGTCGGAAGCAAAATACATTGTTTTTCCATCCGCTGAAATCGCTGGATGACCCACAGAATACTCTTTTGAATTGAATGACAAAACCTCTTCGTTCATCCATTTACCCAAACTATCCACCTCCGCACGGTACAATTTCAAGTTTTGAATTCCGTTTTGATCTCTTCGTTGTTTTCCTTTGTCCACATTATTTCTGGTGAAATAAACCGTTTTTCCATCTGGAGAAAATGCCAAGGGTCCTTCGTGGTAAATTGAATTGGTTTTGCGCGTCATGCGATCGGCATTGTCCAATTCGTTGTTCGCACCAATTTCAGCTGCATACAAATCCAAGAATCGTCCTTTGTTCCAAGACCATTCGTTTTTAACAAAAGCTCTTTTTTTTCTATTGGAAACAAAATATACACCTTTTCCGTCCAAGGTTGGGTATCCGCCAAAATCAGCTGAGGAAGTGTTTATTGCTAAGTTTTTAATTTCAAACTTCTTGCCTTGCGCCATGATTCGTGCGAAATAATCTGCGTTTTCAGAGTACGACATTCCTCTTAAATCATTGGGTGCTTTGTTTCGGAATTTGTTCATCCATTCATCACTTTGCTCAATTTTCCCGTTTTGTTTTAGGGCTTGGGCATAGTAAAAAATGTCGTCTTTTTTGGCAACTGCAGAATTGACAATTTTTGCAAATGCCGGTTCTGCTTTGGCCATATCACCGATAAAATAATAGCTTCTCGCCAAATTTGCATTCATCATGGGTGTTTCAACTTCTGACCCAATCAATTGTTCATACAGCTCGGCGGCATATGCGTAAGATAGCTTTTCATAGTATCTGTCCGCTTTCTTTAATTTTCCTCCTTGACTGAAAGAAAAGAATCCAATCCATATAAAACTAAGTAATAATGCTTTTTTCATGTTCTTTGTTTAATTCGGTTAATTAAAAATATCTTGGTGAACGAACGCCTTCCTTCTTGAATCTGAAATCATAAGAAAGCATGATTTCAAACGTTCCGCTGTTGTAATTTTTAATTGCCTGCGTACCAAAGTCGGTTGCAAAACCTGCTTTCAATTGATCCGTCAATTGGTATTGAATGAATGCTCCAAAAGCCGCATTCCATCGGTACATACCACCAATCCAAAATTTATCCATGTACACACCTGCCAAGCTCATGTCAATACTCATCGGCGCATTGTTGGTTAATTTCACTTGTGCTGTTGGACGTAATTTCCAGGTTGTGTTTAACTTAATGACCCCTCCAATAATTCCGAAATAGTGTCTTTGTTCTAAATTTCGGTCATTTATTCCATCATAACTTCTTTCCAAAACCTTTGGAGAGCTAGCTCCAATAAAGAATTTAGGTGTGTGGTAATAAATTCCTGCACCCAAATTTGGATTGATGTGATTCACTACGTTAGAAATCAATTTAGGATCACTTGCTTCCGTGGTTACTAAACTAGAAGTTCCCATGCTAATGACATTCATCCCTGCTTTCAATCCAAAAGACAACTTGTTTTTCGGGTTCTTAAACTTCAAAGTATAGGAGAAATCTCCGTACACCATGTTTTGTTTCAATGGACCTAATTGATCGTTTACAAACGTAAGTCCAACCCCAACGGATTCATATGACAGTGGAGAATGTAAACTAAAAGAAGAAGATACCGGTCGACCATCGAAACCAACCCATTGTTGGCGGTGTAATGCGGTGAAGTTCAACACTTCATTGCTTCCTGCATAGGCTGGATTTACAAACAAAGTATTATCAAAATACTGTGTAAAATGCGGGTCTTGTTGGGCATATGTAATGGAAAACATGGATCCCAAAACCACCGCTACTAAAACTTGAATTATATTTTTCATATCTCTTTATTTTTGTTTCCTCCGATTTTGCAACCGGAGGAAAATCAATTTTATCGTTGAATGTATATGTACCCTTTGAAAATTCCGTTATCTCCCAATTTTGAAACCTTGGTGTCAAGTACATAATAATACGTTCCTGATGGTAAGTCTTCGCCTCCAACGACCAAACTAACATTGGATGTTCCAGCCCAATCATTTTGGTAATTTTCTGTTTCATACACCACGTTACCCCATCTATTCATGATGACAAGATTACTTCCTGGATATTTTGTGATTCCGTCGATAACAAAGAAATCATTGATTCCATCTCCGTCTGGTGTGAAAGCCTGCGGTACAATTAAATCACAAGGTACTGGGCTACATTCGTCAAATGGATCACTTCCATCGGCCACTTCGTCACCATTGGTAACACCATCGTTATCACAATCCAAGGCCAACCAAGCCGCACTTGGTGAAACCGTTTGACTGGCGATAACTAAATCACATGGATCAGTTCCAACGGTTCCGTCAGCAATTTCTGTTCCGTCGATTACGCCGTCTCCGTCTGTATCTGGATTCAATGGATCGGTTCCGTTGGTCAATTCATCGCCATTCGTCACGCCATCGTTATCACAATCCAAGGCCAACCATGCTGCACTCGGTGCAACCGTTTGATTTGCCAAAACAAAATCACAAGGATCGGTTCCAACGGTTCCGTCAGCAATTTCTGTTCCGTCAATTACGCCGTCGCCATCCGTATCTGGATTCAATGGATCCGTTCCGTTGGTCAATTCATCGCCATTCGTCACGCCATCGTTATCACAATCCAAGGCCAACCATGCTGCACTCGGTGTAACCGTTTGATTTGCTAAAACAAAATCACATGGATCAGTTCCAACGGTTCCGTCAGCAATTTCTGTTCCGTCAATAACGCCGTCTCCATCTGTATCTGGATTCAATGGATCCGTTCCGTTGGTCAATTCATCGCCATTCGTAACACCATCGTTATCACAATCCAAGGCCAACCAAGCAGCACTCGGTGCAACCGTTTGATTTGCCAAAACAAAATCACATGGATCGGTTCCTACGGTTCCGTCAGCAATTTCTGTTCCGTCAATTACGCCGTCTCCGTCTGTATCTGGATTCAATGGATCGGTTCCGTTGGTTAATTCGTCGCCATTCGTCACGCCATCGTTATCACAATCCAAGGCCAACCAAGCTGCACTCGGTGCAACCGTTTGATTTGCTAAAACAAAATCACATGGATCGGTTCCAACGGTTCCGTCAGCAATTTCTGTTCCGTCAATTACGCCGTCTCCGTCTGTATCTGGATTCAATGGATCGGTTCCGTTGGTCAATTCATCGCCATTCGTAACACCATCGTTATCACAATCCAAGGCCAACCAAGCAGCACTTGGTGCAACCGTTTGATTTGCCAAAACAAAATCGCATGGGTCGGTTCCTACTGTTCCGTCGGTAATTTCTGTTCCGTCAATAACACCGTCGCCGTCTGTATCTGGATTCAATGGACCTGTTCCATTGGTCAATTCATCGGCATTTGTCACGCCGTCGTTGTCACAATCCAAGGCATTCCATGTTACAGTAGTTGCTATCGATTGATTGCCTAGAATAAACTCACATGGATTCGTTGGATCAGTACCATCAATCGCTTCTTGACTATCTGAGACACCATCACCGTCCGTATCTGGATTCAAAGGATTCGTTATATTTCCATTTGGATTTAAAGGTGTAATTGGATCGTCAATACCGGTTAACTCTTCACTGTTCGTTAATCCATCATTGTCACAATCACTTGCAAACCAAGCTCCATTTGGTGTCAAAGATTGATGAGCAATCACTAAATCACAAGAATCAGATGGGTTGGTACCATCCAAGATTTCTTGACCATTGGTTACTCCATCATTATCACAATCTACCAATGGGTCATTCAAATCACATGGATTGACGGTAACGAAAATAGTATCAGTTGTACAAATAACAGGTGTTGGGAAACCATCATCGCAAATTTGAACAACAACCGCATCGAAGCCATAAATATCCGTGAAAGGTGTATATGTATACGTACCGTTCGAATTTATAACAATCGATCCATTAATAGGACCAGACAATGGAGTCGTATTCACGACCAAATTACCATCAACATCGCTATCGCCAGCATCTGTCAAATCACCTGTAACTTGATTGTTGAGTGGGGCAACATGATATTCATTGTCAATAACGGGCGCATCGTTCACAGCTGTTACCGTCACAAATAAAGTGTCATTCACACAGATGGCTGGAAGCGGTGTTCCATTGTCACATACGGAGTAAACGATTGTATCGATGCCGTTGAAGTTCAACGCT